>DXZU01000004.1 GCA_019419525.1 Collinsella sp. | reverse complement strand
CATAGCGGGTGGTTTAAAGCTGGCCGCTGCGCGGCCAGCAGACTAAAGTCTTGAATAAAACCACCGCTGGCGGTGGTGCCCTTGACGGTGAGCATGTGCAGGTCGAGAGCCTCCGTGACGTTGACTGCGGCGCCTGTGTTCGAACCGACGAGACCTACGACACCACCGGCGGAACCGCCTACGGATTGGACGATAGCGGTGGGAACGGTATTCAGATTGCCAACGCTCAGAGTCGCGCCGTCCTCGACCGTGCCTACAAGCAGACCGGCATTGCCAGAGCTCGTTTTGACGACACCATTCCCGGCCAGGTCTTTCGGAAACTCAACGGACTTCACGCTGAAGGTTCCGTCCTTGACCGTATTTGCTAGAAGCCCCATGTTGCCCTTTGCATCCACACTGAGGCTCTTGCGGTCACCGGTGAGGCTATAGGTGACGGTCGCAGCAAGTTCGCCCGTCGTCTCACCAAACAGAGGTGCCGTCAGCGCGGGGGTTGCACTAGAAAACGTCTCGTTGGTACCCGATGGATTCGCAATGTCAACCGTCGCGTTAAGCTCCTTGCCCTCGCCGCTGATTTTCGTAGCGATCATCGGATCGCTATAGGTAGTTGCGCCTACCCACTTTATCTTGACTGTATTGTTTTGGCCAGTCAGCTTGAGGTTATTAAAAACCGTCCGGTTAGTCGTAAGCTCAACAGGGCTATCAACGCCATTCAGAGACCTATAGATTCTGCCTTCAAACGGATGCTCATCACTGCCAAAGCCCTGGAAAGATATATCGTTCTTTGCCCCGTTCTTGGCCGTCTCGGTGAGCTTCGCATCGCCCGTGATGATGCTCTTGATCTGCGCATCGTAGTAAAGCGAAGCGTCGGCGTTGGACAGGATGGTAAACGCCGCCGACAACTTGACATCGAGGCTTTTGATTCCGCTGTTATCGTCTTTGCACGCGATGCTTTCCGCACCGTTAGCCTTGAGCAGCCTAACAAGCTCGTCCAGAGTATTGATCGTCGCATTCGCCTGGGCCGCGGCATCCTCCGAAGCTGCATCATCTGCGTCTTGCTCGGCATCGTCAGCGGCAGTATCCCCGGCAGAGTCGTCGCCTTCCGTCTGGTCGCCCGCGGAATCGGAACCCGCGGCACCATCGGAAGTATCGCCCGCTGCAGTGTCGTCCTTCGCAGCGTCATCCTCAGCGCTGTCACCCGCGGCGCCGGTATCACTCGACCCAGACCCGGTCGTGACATCGCTCTTGGTCTCGCCGCTCTCGGCTGCGTCCGATGCCTCCGCAGCCGCGGTGGCAATCTCGCTCGAGATGTTTTGCCAGCCTGCCGCCACGGCGGCCACCGTGGGCGAGCATGCCTGGAGCACCATGACCACCGTCATGAACTCTGCGAGTATGCGCTTTGCCGTTCTCATCGATTCCGTACCTCTTATCCTAAAAACTCTGCTTCCAGAGTTATTGAGTCTCCGTCGTGTCCGTTTGGGTAGCTCCACTCACGCCAATTTCCCTCTCCAGGTCACCCCAGCCGTCGAGCGTCTTGCCGTCCGCTCGGTAAAAGTTGACGATCATCGAGCCAGGCTCCATGGTGAACGTAACCGTGTGATTTGTTTTATCCACCGTCACACCATGGTTGGTCTCGAAGAACGGGTCGATCTCCACGTTCTCCCCCCACTTGAGCGTGACGTTTGCCGGTGCGCCCGTAACCGTCACGCGGTAGTTGTACGCAGCGTAATCGGCAAACTTGCCAGCCTCATCGACCAGCGCGCCCTCAACCGCAGCAGTCTTGACCTCGGCCTTCTTTGACGGCACGACTTTCGCCGCCAGACATGTGAGCTCGGTGCCGGGGCTCTCGCCCGAAACCACCGTCGCCCTAATCACAAAGTGGGCATGTCCCAACTTGTCCTCAGGGAACGTCACGGTGTAGTCGTTCTTGGTAGGCTGATTCTCCGGAAGTTTGACGCTGCCGCTGGGCTGGGGCGAATAGCTCCACGTGGCGCCATCGAGCCCATACCCCTCAACCGTCAAGGCGTACATCACGTTTTTGTCGTTGCAGAAGTTGCTGTTGCTCAGCAAGTAGTTGTAGATGCTAAAGGTAAAGCTGCACTGTCCGTTGTTGGGATACACCGTAACGGAGCGCTGGGCACGGGCGAGCTCATCGGGGCTAGGCGCACTCATATAGCCCGTGAGCAAATCGCTTGCAAACAGGCTCTGCGCAGTGCCCGTTGCGGCGACGGACTTCAGAAATCCGTTGGCGGTGTAGGCGGAATAGGTAAAGTAACCACCCGTCACGAGCGCCACGGCGCAAGCAAGTGCGATTGCTGCCACAACCAGCTTATTCTTGGCTAGGCTCTTGCTTTTTGCCAGCTGCTCGCGCTCGGCATCCTGCTGCTTCTCTCGCTTCTCCATGTGCGCCCCCTCTCCTACTTACCGCTCGTGTTGCGCGCGATCAGATAGATCACGTCGGTCTCTTTGGCGCTCTCGTCCCACGAAAGCTTGATGATAAAGTTAAGCGTGTCATTGCCAGTCGAGCCGTCGAGCGTCTTGGCATTGAGCTCGTCTTTGTTGAACACCTTGAAACGGTAGAGCGGGCGCGCGTTGCGTTGGACTTTTTGGTAGTCCTTGAATGTAGGGTCGCTTGCGCCCTCGCCCGGCTCGGTAGCCAGGCCATCGTTCGCCTTGTTGATATATTCGAAGCTTGTCAGCAAGTTCTCCCCGGTTGCTTTCCAGCTATAAGATTTGCCGCCTGCGGTACCTTTCACGTCAGGTGTCTGGAGCGCAGGCGTGTTCTCGGCTTTATACAGCTCGATAGTGAGACCCGTAATGTTGGTCGTATTCGCAAGCTGCAGCTCAAACCCGTCGCCGCCCGTCTGCACGCAAAACGGGCGCTTGAGCGTCACCGTGTTGCCGGTCTTGGTATCGCCGTATTCGGGGTTGTAGCTCAGGTCGACCTGCTCTGTTGCCGTAGCGTTGGGGCCCAGCACTTTGAGCTCCGCCGGCTCCTTGATCTTGCCAACGGTGGAGCCGCGATTGGCATCGACGAACCATCCGAGCGTCAGCCCCAGCAGCACAAGAAGCACGGCAAGCAAGCCCACGATGGCCAGGGATTCGCGACGGTGGCCGCTCACCCAAGCCTTGATACGCTCGATGCGGCCAGCCGGACGCGCTTCGCCGTGCGAGCCGAACCCGTTGCCGCCGGGGTTTGCCGCTCCTTCGTTGTGCTTGATATCGCCCTGCTCGCGGGCATTAAGCTGCTCGTCCATTTATTTATCCGCCTCCTTGGCGGTAAAGCGCACGCGAATGTACTTGATGTTTTTGCCGATAACCTCGTCGGCGTTGTTGTAGTAGCCGGAGCAGGTTTCCACATCCGCAGAGGACATGTTGGCCTTGACGGACGGAACCTCGCCAGGCGCCTGGCCCGGAACGCTCGTGCTATCGGCGCGGAAATAGCGCGCGTGGTTATTGTTGATGTCGCCGACGAGGACTGCGTATCCCGCGGCGGGGTCCGTGCTCGCAAAAAGGTTGCCACCGTAGCCGGCATTACCCGTGCGAGCATAGCTCTTAAACTGCTCCGGCCAAATCCAGTAGAGGGTTTTGGTTGCGGTTCTGGTCGTGCTGTTTGAGTTCTTAAGGCAAAAGCTCGACGCCGGAATGGTAAAGCTCTGTGTGATGACGGTGACGCTCGCTCCGTCCTGGGTCACCGTGGTTGTCGTGGGGACCAGCGGATTGGAGTAAAAGCCAGAGGTGTCTTTGCCCTGAAAAACCAGGATATGACCGCGCACCAAATCTTTAAGCGAGTTGATGATCTCTTCGTTTTTCGATGCATCCGCAGCGGAGCCCATGCCGACAGCACTCGTCTGGACGGAAATCTCCCAGGTCATCTCCACCGTGATATCGTGCAGATCGTTGCAGAGCGGCTTGACGTTGAGCTGGAGCTGACCAGCCGACCCCGGAGAGAGACTGCCATCGGCACTCATGTTATTGAGGTTGAAAAGATTGTTCACGGCAAGGCTTGTACTGTCCGACGCGTAGTTGTCCTGGGCGTCGTACTTGCCCGCCGTGCCGCCTGCGTTCCCGAGAGCACAAACCGCGGACCCTTCGCCCCGATCGTGCTCCCCGTGGCGCTCACTCGGTTATTCGCGGCAAACCAGGCCAGGCAGGCAAAGATGGCAACGATGGCGGCCAGCACAAACAGACCACTCACCAGGAAATCCTTCCAGAAATCCTTGAGGGTCCGCACGTGCTCGTCGGCAGCCTGGCGGTACTCGGCCGCCGTCTTGTGCTGCTGGAGCTCGCTATGTCGGTCCATGCCACTCATCGCTTGCGTTTGCCCTGCTAGCGGGCGTGCCATCCTTTCCGCTTGGTCGCGATCAATCCGTTGCTCGTAGGCATAGAATTCAGGCAGAATACAACACCATACGATAAGGTAAAAGAATAGCATTGACCTGCGGTTTGCTCCACAGCGCAAGCCTTAATGATGTCTTAAAAGTCAAATCCTTGGTGCAAGGGGGTCAGGTTACTTCGCACCAACATGGTGCACACAAACCTAGCCCCCCTTGCACCAATCCGTAGCGCCGGGCGGAGAACACACGGCGTGCTGCCCCTTAACACCCCAACGCGCGCACGGGTATCACGTAGATACCGTCCTCGACCTCGCGGGCGTACTCACCCACCCCCACAATCACGGCCATAAACTCCGGTTCGCGTGTGCGTGAACGAGGATTTCCACAGACCTTCTTGCGAACGCGCTTGAGGCTCTCGATGCCGGCGCTCGCCTTATCTTCGCTCACCTTAATCTCAAAGGCGGCCCACCGTCCGTCGGCTAGCTGCACGATAGCATCGCACTCAAGGCCCGAATCGTCGCGATAATAGCGCACGGGAGTGCTATCCAGCAGGTCGAGCGAACGTGCGTAGACCGAAAGGTCGCGTATGACCAAATTCTCAAACACCAGACCAAATGTCTGCCAGTCGGCAAGCAGCGCCTGCAAGGACATACCTAGCAAGGCACAAGCAAGGCTCGGATCTGCCAGATAGCGCTTGGGCTTGACGGTAAAGCGCCGTTTGTCGCGCGCGGCGGGAACCCAACCGGGGACCTCCTCGAGAATGAACATGCCTTTGAGAGCATCCAAGTACCTGCGCACCTTGGTCTCATCGGCAAACGCTGCGGGTTCCTCCTCGGCACCGAACATATCCATAAGAATCGTTTTATACGTGGCTGCCTGTCCCAGATTGCGCGCGATCGATGCGGAGACTCGACGAGCAATATCGGGGTCGAGACCGACCGCCGGGAAGCTGCTCGAAAACGTGGTGTTGAGATATTCGCGGGCGATGAGCTGGGCGTCAGCCGAAACCATATCGATCGCCTCGGGCCAGCCGCCGCGGCAAGCGGCTTCGACAAGCCCCGGCGTATCGCCATCGCACCGGCAGGGCTCAAAACGATGCTCAAACAAGCCCGCCAGACTCACCTTGCCGTTGGACTCACCTGTCTCGGCAAGCGTCATGGGGTGCATGCGAACGCGGCCGATGCGGCCGGCTCCACTATGCGCGGGCGCCTCCGCCTTTGAGCCGGACGCAGGCGTGGCGGAACCCGTGAGGATATAGGCGCCGCGCGTGCCCCGGGTGCGGTCAACCTCGTGTCTAACGTAGTCCCAAATCTGGGGAACGCGCTGCCACTCATCGATAATATGCGGACGGTCTCCCAGCAACATCATCGCCGGGTCGGCACGCGCGAGGTCGAGATTCTCGTCGACATACGAGGCGGACGCCCCGTGCTCGAGCGCGGCCCACGTCTTGCCGCACCACTTGGTGCCCGCAATCTCGACCGCGCCAAAGACGCGAAGGTAGCGTTCGATTTGCGCATCCACGATACGCGGGATGTATCCGTCCCGATGTAGCCTCTCGCCCGCCATGAGCCACCCCCGCAGATTTCCAGTTCCTGCTTTCTGATTCCTCTATTCCACTGTAGCAAATTCGGATTTTCAGGTGGTTGCGATTCGGATTTTCGTGTTCATATAATTCGGATTTTCATGTTCTAAGGAGTCGGATTTTCTGGTGCATGAAATTCGGATTTTCTGAACCCGCTGGTCAGGGGCGCTCTTATTGGCAAAAAGGCGGGGAGCACCGATACGGCACTCCCCGCCCACTCAATACGCGATGGCTTTCTCGGCTACAGCTCGTTGGCCGCGTGATACGCCGTGCGGATGGCGCTCGCAATGTCGGCGGTGCGCTCGCCCGAGCAGTCGCCCACGCAGGTCACGGGCACCGTCACGCCGTCCAGGTCAAATGCGTTGGCCTTGGAGCCCACGGCCATCACCACGTAATCGCAGGCGATCTTCACTGGCTCCTCGGCGCCGTCCTCGGTGGTGCGAATGGCCTCCACGCCCTCGTCGGTAATGGCGGTCAGGCGGGTCTTCACGTGCTGCTCCACGTTGTGCTCTGCGAAGTCGCTCATGATCAGCGGCAGAATGGTCTCGGACTCGCCCGCGGCAATCTTGTCGAGCATCTCCACGATCGCCACCTCGCAGCCGTGCTGCAGCAAGTACTCGGCAGTCTCGGTGCCCACCAGGCCACCGCCAATGACGGCGACGCGTCCCGTAAGCTCCACCTTGCCGGCCAGCACGTCCCAGCTCGAGACGACCTTCTCCGAGTCGGCACCGGGAACGGGAATGACCACGTCGTGCGCGCCCACGGCAACAATCGCGGCGTCGGCGGCGTTGAGGTCCGCAGGGCTAGCGGCATGGTTGAGCTCGACCTTCACGCCCAGGCCGGGCAGAATCTTCTCGTAATACTCGACCGAGCGCATGATCTCGTCCTTGCGCGGGGGTGCTGCCGCCAGCACAATCTGGCCGCCCAGATGATCGCCCGCCTCGTAGACGGTCACGTCGTAGCCGCGCTTGGCCGCCACGCGCGCGGCCTCCAGGCCGGCAATACCGCCGCCCACCACGGCAATCTTCTTGTCGCCCTCACCCGGCTTAATGGCGATGGTCGCCTCGTCGCCGTTCTCGGCATTGAGCACGCACGAGATGTACTTGCGGTTTTGAATCGCGTCGACGCAGCCCTTGTTGCAGTTGAGGCACTCGCGGATAGGCTCGCCCGTGGCGGCCTTCAGCGCAATGTCGGGGTCGCACATGAGCGAGCGGCCATAGGCGATGATGTCAGCCGCGCCGTCTTCCAGAATCTTCTCGCCGGCCTCGACCGAGACGACACGGCCCACGGTTGCCACCGGCACGGAGACCAGGGCCTTGACGCGCTCGGCCACCGGCAGCGTCCAGTTGTAGGGCATGGCGCCCATGGGCGGAATGGTGTCGCCCATGTTGCCGGTGTGGTTTGCCTGCGCGACCTGGATCATATCGATGCCCGCGTCCTCGAGCAGCTTGGCAAACTCACAGGCCTCGTCGGGCTGCAGGCCGCCCTTGCCGCGCGGCGTGCCGTCGGGGTTCTCCATGATCACGGGGAGCTTGTACTCCACCATCAGCTGCGGCGCGGCCTCCTTAATGGCGGCGACGACCTCGAGCGCATAGCGAACGCGGTTCTCGAACGAGCCGCCGTACTCGTCGGTGCGCTGGTTGAGGATGGCCGAGCACAGAGAACCCACCAGACGGTCGCCGTGGACCTCGATGGCGTCGATGCCGGCCTGCTGCGCGCGGGCGGCCGAGGCGGCGATAGCCTCCTTGATCTGGGTGAGCTGCTCCACGGTGGCCTCGTTCACAAAGTGCTGCATGTCGTGGTGCAGTTTGGCGTAGGCCTGCTTGCGGATCTCGTTGGACTCGGCCATCTTGGCGGCAAAGGTCTCCTCGTCGCCGGCGGCCTTGGCCTCCTGCGCGGCCTTGGCGGCGGCCATGGAACCCATGACCATGCGGCCGACACCGGGCACGTCGTACTCGGGATGGAACAGCTGCAGCGCGACCTTGGCACCGTGCTTGTGGACGGCGTCGGCCAGCGCCTTAAACGTGGGGATCTGGGCATCGGTCGCCAGCTTGGGCGTGGGGCTCGCGGTCATAACGGGAGCGACGTCGCCGATGACGATGTAGCTCACGCCGCCACGGGCCAGACGCTCGTAAAAAGCCAGGCTGCGCTCGCCGATGGAACCGTCGCGCTCCTCGTAGCCGGTGGTCAGCGGCGGGAACATAATGCGGTTCTTGAGCTCAAGGGGGCCAACCGTAATGGGCTGGAGCAGCTTGGATGCAGGTGCGGTCATGGATATTCCTCTCTTGTAGGCGCGGCGGCGATGTTGCCGCGTAGTTGTTTAAAGGATATGGCATGGGAGCACGAGGGCGCAACGTAAATCGGCGGATAGCAGGTGAGGGCTGGTGGATGGGGCTGGGCGGGCTGGTGGTTTGTCTCGATCTGTAACAGTTACGCGGCGAAACCGGGTCTTACTGTTACAGATCGAGACATTCCCCTCGACCCATCCTCGACAATCTAAATCTGTAACAGTTACTCGGCAAAATCCGTCCCTCGTGTTACAGATTTAGATAAACGGGGGCCGGCTGCCGGAAAATCTCGATCTGTAACATCTAGCCGTCCAAATCGGGTCTACGCGTTACAGATCAAGACATTCCCCTCGGCCCATCCTCAACAATCTCAATCCGTAACATCTAGGCCCGCTTTTGACCCCTACCCGTTACAGATTGAGATTTTGTTTGAGATTTGCCGAGGGACTATATCCACGCGTCATCGAAGCCACTGCGACAGAGGTGCGACATTACTGCGACAAAGGTGCGACATTACTGCGACAAAGGTGCGAAATAGATCGACCACCTTACCTTATCGTGTAGAACTGTTTTGGGTCGTTATGGGATGAGCCGTGCCATTCGAGCAGCCCGTCTTCCTCAATTAACTCACCAAGCACCCGGCTTGCTGTGCGGCGATTTCTCCCGATGTGCGCTGCAAGCTCCCTTGCTGTCACCCTTCCGTTCGCAAAGGCCAACCTGACGGCGGCGAGCTCATACTCCCCCAATGAGGCGATCACCTCCGGTGATACCTTGTCCTCGAGAGCCTCGCTTCTCCTTACGGTTCTGGCAACGATATTGTTCTCAAGCGTTAGCTGAACCCTTGCCCCATCAGGTTCCGTGTAGACCGGATCATTGAGCAGAGAGTTTTGCATCTCGGTATAAATGCGCTTGACGCCCTCGTTTAGCTCCCGAACCCAACCGAATTCAACCAGCGTGCGCGCGATGCGTGGGTTGCGCGAGTAACGAGTGGTCCTCATGTTGTCGAGCGTCACGATATTGGGAAGCGCGCCTGGACTGATGATTTCCAAACGGTCGTCGAACATCGAGACCCGGATGTAGTCGCCGCGGAATGAGTAGTCGCGATGTGTCACCGCGTTGACCAAGCCCTCGAACCAGGCGAACTCAGGATACTCAGGCACGGTCTGGAATTTCCCGTCGGGCCCCAGGAACTGAAATTCGCGGAGCATGCTCGAGATGAGTTCGTAGGCGTCTTGGATCACCTTGGGCAGCGGCCCACAGAAGCTTCGTTCTTTCGTGATGTTGAGACGCTCGCCCGTCTCCATTTTGACGCCGTCGTAGCGCAGGACACGGACTCGCGCCTGTGGCATCATCGCGGACGGATCCAGCGCGAATAGCAGGGCTCCAGCAACGGTCAGCTTTCCGTCACGCATAAAACGACGACTTCTAAGGACCTGCTCGTCGGAAACTTCGGTTCCAAGAATCCCTTTGTAGCGATCAAGCACTTCATGGTCCACGTCATCTAGGGAGGAATCCTCAACAAGCTCGTCCTCGAAGATTCTCTGCCCCTTATCGTACTCGAGGGCAAATACCTGTTCGCGGCTGAGCCTCACGCTCTTGTCGTCCTGCCGCAAGAAAACCTCGCCGTCGCTCACGCGAGCAACAGAGTGGTTGGTCGAGGCATCGATGTCCAAAACGAGAACGAAGTCCTCCTCGCCCGAAGAATTGACCACGGGGATTCGGTCTTTGCGGACAATAGGGGTTGGCGTGCAAGTCGTGAGCGCAGCGCGCTCGAATTTCTCAATGTCGCGCGCGCCGTTACGCTTGAAGCCCGTTACCTCACCATTATCCTCGATACCGATAACGAGCTTGCCTCCCGCCGAGTTGGCGAATGCACTAATATGCTTCGCAATCTCCTTGTCATCCTTGCGGGCGCTCTTTCGATCGAAGTACTGATTCTCCCTGAGAGTGGAAAATAGAATCACATCGTTTGTCGCGATGGGTTGCTGCATTGCCGCCTCCTTACATGGCTCCATAAAGAAGTGTAAGTCAAAGGCATCGTATAGACGGCCCCTACATAGCGGCCCCTTTATTGTTTTTAAGACGTCACTATTTCTAGTTAAGGATCGTTAAGGGTCGTCGCAGCTCCTTCCAATTGGAGTCTATCAATCGACAAGTCAATCCATCCGGCCCGCGATTATCGATAGCCCGTCCGCCTCACATAATAAAAAGAGTCAAGATTCACTCATAAAGGAGAGCAACAACAAAATCTCAATCTGTAACAGCCACTCGGCAAAATCCGTCCCTCGTGTTACAGATTTAGACAAACGGGGGCCGGCTGCCGGAAAATCTCGATCTGTAACACCTAGCCGCCCAAATCGGGTCTAGATGTTACAGATCGAGATTTTGTTTGAGAGGCCGAGAATTGGACCGAAAACACGGTCCCGGAATAACAAAAAAGCTCGCCGGCTAGGCCGACGAGCTGCAAGTTCTTGGTCGCGGGGGCAGGATTTGAACCTACGACCTCCGGGTTATGAGCCCGGCGAGCTACCAGACTGCTCCACCCCGCAATGTCTGGGCGCCTCATGTGCGCAAGAAAGAATATTACGTGGGAGTTCGGTAAACGGCAAGGAAAATCTCGTAGAGCATAATTCCTTCATATTTAAACCCCTCAGCCCCTATCACCGTAAACGAATCGCAGCCGAGCGCCGTCGACGGCACGTATACAATGGTGCGCGTCCTTTTATGCCAACACCGGGAGTAGACATGCTGCTCGCTATCGATATGGGAAATACGCAGACGGCCATGGGCCTGTTTGACGGAGACGAGCTGGTGCAGTCGTGGCGCATGCCCACCGACCGCTCCTATACCGCCGACGAGATCCACGTGCGTCTGATGGGCTTCTTTAAGATGTACGACCTCTCGCTCGGCGCGGTCGACGCGATTGCCTTTGCCGGCGTGGTGCCGCAGCTCTCGCGCGAGTGGCACGCCGTGGCCAACCGCATCGCGGCAGACGCCATCGTCATTGGGCCGCAGACGGCGGCCGTGACCAAGCTGCGGGCGGCACGCCCCCAGGCCGTTGGTGCCGACCGCATCGCCAACGCCGTCGCTGCCGAGACCTTCTACGGCGCGCCGGCAATCGTGGTGGACTTTGGCACCGCGACCAATATCGACGTCATCGATGAGGACGGCTATTACATTGGCGGGGCGATTGCGCCGGGCATCCGCATCTCCATGGACGCGCTTGCCGCCCGTGCCGCCAAGCTCGCCAGCGTGCCGCTCGAGGCGCCCGAGCACGCCATCGGTCGCGACACCGAAGAGTGCATCAAGGTCGGCGCCGTGGTGGGCGCTGCCGCCATGGCCGAGGGCCTGGTCGCGCGCATGAAGCGCGAGCTGGGCCGCGAGGATGCCACCGTTATCGCCACGGGCGGTCTCGCCGGCATCGTCGCCGATTCGACCGATGCCTTCGACGTGGTCGACGGCCAACTCACCATCAAGGGCATCTGCGAAATCTACCGCCGCATGCAGAAGCTGGGGGTAAAACAGGGACATAAGTCGAGCACGCCCGATGTCACAGCCCCGCAAACGTTCGCCAAGCCTATTCTTCAAAACTGAAAAAATTTCAATTTTGAGGAATAGAGACTCCTCGAATACGCCCAGCGCAGCGATATCGTGCATGTTTCCTATTCCTCAAAAACGAAAATTTTTCAGTTTTGAGGAATAGGGCGCTGGCAACCCATTCCCCAGATAGGCGAAACCCTCCCCGGCACAGGCCGAAGAGGGCTTCGTTGTCATCGCTATCTTTGAGCGCGGGCGCCTCGCGTTACAGTCCGCGAATCCGTACGGCCTCGGGCGGAAACTCCTGCTCGCCGGCATCGGTCTTGATGGTCGCGCGACCCCAGATGTCCAGGCCCGCAAACACACCGACCGCAAGCGGCAAACCGTTGGGCGACACCGCCGCGACCTGACGACCCAGCAGTGGCACCATATCGAAGTACTCACCCAGCACCGGAGCCAGCGGGCCGGCAGCGCCCTGCGGCGTGTTGGCGGCAACCGCCCAGGCGTCAACGCGGGTCAGCACAGCGGCGGCCAATGCCTCGATCAGCGCCTCATCTGCCATATCCACGCCAAGCTCACCCAACGCCGCACGCTCAATATCAACCGTCACCGCGGCAAACATGCCCGCAGCACCGGCACCGCCGTTCACGGCAACACGCGCGAGCGACGCCTCAAACGCAGGCGCACCGCACACGATATCGCTCGGCCACTGGATACCCACTTTACCGGCAAGGCCCAACCCCGGCGTCGAAGCCGTGCCCACGAGCGCGTCCATCATGCCCATCGCGGCCACAAACGGCAGGCCGTGGAAGGCATGCATGTTCACATCGGGGCGCACAACCAGCGAAAACGTCAGCGAAGCATCGCCCACGCTCCACGCGCACCAGCCCGCGGACACGCCCTCGCGGCCCGCGTCACGCGCCGCGTCGAGCTCGGTGCCAGCGGCAACAGCATTCATCTCGATCATCTACATACGCCCCAATTCGCCCACGATATGGCCCACGCGACCCTCGGGCTCCTTGACCTCGACGCCGTTGTAGCGGAAGAACCGCGCCGGGTCGTGCATCAGATCCTCGAGCGGCACCAGCACAAAGTCACGCTCGCCGATCAGCGGATGCGGCAGGCGCAGCTTTTTGCCGCCGTGGGTCTCGCCGTCCATCCACAGCAGGTCCAAGTCGATGGTGCGCGGACCGTTGGCCTTGGCCTTTTTGGAGCGGTCGCGGCCCAGCTCGAGCTCGATCTTCTGCAGCTCGTCGAGCAGTACCAGCGGCGCCAGCTCGGTCTTGATCTCGATGACGGCGTTGGCAAACGCGTCCTGGCGCGTCTCGTAGGCCGGCTCGCTCTCGTAGATCTTGGAGGAGTTGGACACGCAGGTGAGTGGAATCTCGGCGATCATGTCGCGTGCGGCGCGGATGTTGTCACAGCGATGCCCCAGGTTGGAGCCCACGGCCACAAACGCGCGGCGCGGCTGCGGCTTGGCAACTGCCCAGTAGCCGTTCAGGAACTGCGCAAAACCCGCGGCGTCGTGCACGCGCACGATGTTGGCACCGGCCTGGATGGCGCCCAGGCACACGCCAAACGTAGCGGCATCGCGCTCGGCGGCCTCGGTCACGCCCGAGACGGCGCCCACAAAGCGCTTGCGCGATACGGCGCACATGAGCGGATAGCCCAGTGACGCCATCTTGGCAGTCTCGCGCTGGATGACGATGTCCTCGTTGGCCGTCTTGCCAAAGCCCGGACCGGGATCGATGCAGATGCGGTCGCGCGACACGCCGGCGTGGATGAGCGCGCGGGCCTGGTCGGACAGAAAGCCCATGACGCGGCGCATGATGGGCGCCGAATCGGGCAGGGTGAAGCGGCGGAGCTGCGAGGTGGGCACGTAGGCTTCCTCGCGGCGGGCGCTGCGGCGCATCATGGCGGCCAGGCGGTCGCTGGGCTCTGGTGCGACTTCGGTAGCTGCGGGCACGGCCTCGGGCGCAACGGCAGCAGGGGCAGCCTGCTCGGTAGCCGGCGTCTCTGACTCGGCAACAGGCTCGGGCGTGGGCTCTGATTCGCCAAACGGCAGCGAGGGCTGTACCACACCGCCCGGAAGCTTGGTCTCAACCTTGGACTCGCCCAGCAACTTGCCGCGACGGCGACGGGCTGGCTTCTCGGCCTCGCGCGCGGCCTCGGCGGCCGCTTCGCGTGCCTTCTCGGCAACAAACGCCGCGGCCGAAGTATCGAGCTGCACCGTCGCGTGCGTGCGGGCGGGTGCGGCGACCTCGCCGGCGTGCATTACGATAACGCCGCAGGTGCTCGTCTTAACGAACTCGACCATCTTGGGGTCGGTGAAGCCCGTTACATCGTTGACAATCGAAGCACCGCAGCGCACCGCCGCCTTGGCAACCGCCACATGACGCGTATCGATCGAGACGATAGCGCCCTCTTTGGCGAGCGCGCGCACGACGGGCAGCACGCGACGTGCCTCCTCGTCGGGGTTGACCGGGGTAAAGCCGGGGCGCGTGGACTCGCCGCCCACGTCGATGATGTCGGCGCCGGCATCGAGCATCGCCAGGCCGTACTCGATAGCGGCATCCGCATCGAAGTGCTCCCCGCCGTCGCTAAACGAATCGGGCGTCACGTTGAGGACGCCCATGATGCGCGGACGATCAAAGCTGAGCTCGTACTTTCCGCACCGCCATGTCTTGCTGTCGTTCGCCATGAACATCCTCCTAAAATGCCCACGCCGCCGCGCTTGGGCGCTGACGGCGGGGTCGCTTTGCAATCAGTCTTTCTATTGTATCCGCGCGCGCGGGCTAGAACGCAAACGCGGCCGCGATGTCGCAAGAAATCAGCAGGTCGGCATTTGCATCCTGATCGGTGGGAGCAAGATTGCAAATCGCCAGCGTATCGCCGGTAAAGTAACGCGTAAGGCCCGCCGCCGGATACACCACGAGCGAAGTCCCGCCCACAATGAGGGCATCGGCCGCGGCGATGGCGGCAACGGCGCCGGTAAGCACGCGCTCGTCAAGCGGCTCCTCGTAGAGCACCACATCGGGTTTGATGCGGCCGCCGCACGCAGGGCACACGGGCACGCCCGCGGCATCCTCGTGCTCGCGCGCGCAAATCCATTCGGCGCTGTAGACCGCGCCGCACGTCTGGCAGATATTGCGGTGGACCGAGCCGTGCAGCTCAAACACGCGCTGCGAGCCCGCCATCTGATGCAAGCCATCGATGTTTTGCGTCACCACGGCGTCGAGCTTGCCGGCACGCTCCAGCTCGGCCAGTTTGGTGTGGCAGCAGTTGGGCTTGGCGCCAAGCGCGATCATCTTGGTGCGGTAGAAGTCGAAGAACTCGGCCGGATGCGTCTCGTAAAAGCTATGCGAGAGCATAGTCTCGGGCGGATAGGAAAACCGCTGGTGATACAGACCGTCCACGCTGCGGAAATCGGGAATGCCGCTTGCCGTGGAAACACCCGCGCCACCAAAGAAGACCACGTGGCTATGGGTTTCGAACAGCTCCGCCAGCGCGGCGGAGGCCTGCTTGGGATCCGATATTGCCTGCGTCATATATGTCCTCCGTCCGTGTCTCCGGGACGGCGGCGTTCACACTATCACTCGCGGACTCCGCCCCGCTCTAGTTGCGTTAATCTTAAGCCTGCCAACCCCGTCGAAAGGACACCATGCCTCAGACTTACACCTTTGCCTCGTGGAACGTTAACGGTCTGCGCGCCGTGCTCAAAAAGGACCCGAGCTTTACCCAGATCGCACAGGAACTCGATGTCGATATCCTAGCGCTGCAGGAAACCAAGCTGCAGGAGGGCCAGGTCGATATCGACCTGCCCGGCTATCACCAAACCTGGAGCTACGCCGAGCGCAAGGGCTACTCGGGCACCGCGGTCTTTAGCCGCCAGAAACCGCTGCGCGTGCTGCGCGCCGATGCACTGCTGCCCTACGCCGGCGAGGGTGGGGCCGCCGAGCTCGTCGCCCAAGCCGCAACCGAGGGCCGCGTCTGCGTGCTCGAGTTCGACAAGTTTTGGTTTGTGGACGTCTATACGCCCAACGCCCAAAATGAGCTCGCGCGCATCGACGTGCGCATGGCTTGGGACGATGCCTACCGCGGCTTTTTGAGCGCGTTTGAGCGCGAAACCGGCAAGCCCGTCGTAACCTGCGGCGACTTTAACGTGGCACACGAGGAGATCGACCTTAAGAACCCCAAGTCCAACCGCGGCAACGCAGGCTTTTCGGACGAGGAGCGTGGCAAGTTTACCGAGCTGCTCAACGCCGGTTTTACCGACACTTGGCGCGCAGCCAATCCGGACGTCGAGGGCGTCTACAGCTGGTGGAGCTACCGCTTTAATGCCCGCAAGAACAACGCAGGCTGGCGCATCGACTACTTCCTGGTGAGCGACGCAATCGCCGGCAACGTACGCGACACCGGCATCCGCGGCGACATCTTCGGCAGCGACCACTGCCCCGTCACGCTCGCCCTGGAGCTCTAGCCCAACTGATCTCCCAAAGGCGGAGAAAGGCGGGTCGTTTTCGTCTTGCGAGCGTGTTCGCGCAACCCGCCCGCCACGAAACCTGCCCATCTACTACGTTTAGGCCGCCATCCTCAACCACAGCGAACAACGCAAAAAGAAAACCGCAGGTAGAAAGCCTGCGGTTTTTCATAAAACGCGGTTGTGCTTGAGGGTGTCGGCCTAAACGTAGTAGATGGGCCAGTTTCGTGGCGAGCGCCGTCAACTGATTCCCTGGGGACGTCTGGGGACGGAAGAAAACGGATCAATTGACTCTCTGAGGGCTGCGATGCCCGTCATTATTAGTCGGCCATTCCAAAACTACGCCGGCTTACGGGGATAAATCGCGAATCCCCAACCATACGCAATTCCAAAATAGTAAAACTGCAGGTAAACGGCTTGCTCTATTTCGAAAAAAGCCGGTATGGTCTGCCTGTGCCAATCTAGCCCCGTAAACCGGCATAGTTTTGAAATGGCACTTCGGCAGTATTGATTCCCGCCCCGGCGCAACCAGCCCTACAGCCCGTATTTCACGACGACGCGGTTGATGCGGCGACACCAGGGCTTGTACAGAGCGGCCAAGAACACGCAGGTCGCGAGGCCATGCGTGATGTCGAACGGCACCGCCGTAGCAAGACGCGCTATGGCGCCCGCCCACGTGAGCGGTTGAACAAAACCGATGATGTCATACGCGTTGATCACAACGCCGTAGAGCAAGCCCGAGGCAAAGCCGTACGCCATCAGCGCCGGCATGCGCACGGTTCCATCCGCACGGTCGAACGCGCCCGCATGCGCCAGCGCGCCGCCAACATAGCCAACCAGACCCCAGGCATACATCTGCCACGGCGTCCACATGCCCTGCCCAAAAAAGAAATTGCTGGTCAGCGCCGCCAACGCACCGACCATAAAGCCGTTACGACGACCGAGTGTCGCCCCGGCGATAATGGCGATGGCACTCACGGGTTTAAAGTCGGGAATGGGTCCAAACAGGATGCGCCCCGCCGCCGCCAGCGCCGCCAGCACCAGCGTGGGCATAATCTGACGCAGGCCTGGACGCGATGCCTCATAGCCCGCAAAGAACAGCGCAAGCACCAACGCCACCACAACCAGCATGGCCAACGCTGTCTGCTCAACACCCGCCAGCAACGCGGCAGCCATCACCGCCGGCACCGCCAACAACAGCGGGATCTCCAGTTTTGCAAGCAAACGCGAGAAACGACAGTCCGTCATCCCATCACGCCCTATAGAACACGTTGTCGGCAAAGAAGTCGGCCGGGGACTCCATGCAGGCAATCTCGCCGTCAAACATCATGGCGACGTCGTCGGCTACCTGCTCGGCAAAATCCAGGTCGTGCGTTGCCATGATGACGGTGCCGCCAGCCTTCGCATGGTCACGCAGGGCGCGAGCGATGATGCGGCGGCTCTCCAGGTCCAAGCCCTTCGTGGGCTCGTCAAGCAGCAGCAGCTCGGGGCCAATCAGCAGCAGCTTTGCCAGCGCGAGCAGCTGGCGCTGTCCGCCCGAGAGGTCGTAGGGGTGACGCGTCTCCAGGCCGTCCAATCCCAGTTGCGCCGCACGCTCCCGCGCCAAGTTCTCGTCATATCCGCAGGTCGAGGCCCATTCCATCAGCTCATCGTGAACCGTCTCGGCAACCAGCAATGCTTTGGGGTTCTGAGGCAGCAGCGCCGCCGAGGCCGCTCCGCGCACCATGCGGCCGCGCTGCAGCTTGGCGGTCTTCGCCAGCACCGAGAGCATCGTCGACTTACCGCATCCGTTGCCGCCCACGACCGCATGCACCGCACCGGCCGAAAACGCCACGTCGAGCCCGCGCAGCACCCAACCGCCCGCGCGATCGTAGCGAAACCAGCTCCCTGCCAGGGTGGTAGCCGACCCGCCGTGCATTTTTTGGAGTATTCTGCTCCCATCCGTGCGCGGGAAGGCTTCCGAGCCGTTCTCGAGCGACGTTTGCGCCACAAATTCGGACGATTTGTCCAATTCCGAACTTTTTTTCGCGCTCGATACGTCCCCGGGCGGCTCCAGAGAGCCCAAATTGTCCTCACGCCTGCTGAATACTCCGTTTTTTGCACATCGGACGGCACCCCACCCCAACATGTCGTCGGAAAACAACGATTCTCGGCGTCCCAAAGAAGCCATATCCGCCACCTCGCGCACGCGACCGTCCTCAATCCGGTACGCACACGTCGCATACTCGAGCATTGGACGCGGTTGATGCGTAGCCACAACAACCGTGCAGCCCAACTCACGGTTCACGCGAAACAGCGCGTGCAGAAAATTCTTCTCGGCAACGGGATCGAGCTGAGACGTGGGCTCGTCGAGTAGCAGCACACGCGGACGCAGCGCCAGGACGGCGGCAAGCGACAGCAGCTGCTTGCGGCCGCCCGAAAGCGTATCGGTATCGCGATGAAGCCAGTCCTCCAGACCAAAGAAATAGCTGGTCTCAGCTACGCGACGGCGCATCTCATCACGTGCTAGCCCCAAGTTTTCCAGGCCAAACGCCATCTCGTGCCACACGGTTTCGCACACGATCTGGTTCTCGGGATCCTGGAACACATAGCCCACGCGCTCCGCCGATGCCCGCACGTCCATGTCGGCAACGTTCTCGCCCAGCACGCGCGCATCACCAGTGCGCTCGCCCGCCGGCGCGATCTCGGGCTTGAGCAGCGACAGCAGCGTCGACTTGCCCGAACCGGTACCGCCAACAAGCAGCGCAAATGCACCTTGGGGAACACGCCAATCAAGCCCCTCGAGCACCGGTGCCTCGGCCCCGGGATAGGCAAAACTAAGGCCCTGCACCTCAATCGCCGGAATATCCGGGCCGCACGCCGCGCCCGACACCGGGCCCCTATCCAACCGAGCCATCAGCCAAACCTCTTCTCATCAATCGCGTGCGACGCGCAAGGCAGCATCATCCAGGCAGCGTACACGACATAGCCCCGCCACGGCGCCGGCACCGAGAGCTGCGGATAAAACGAATACTGCGTTGTCGCGGTCCATGCCACCGCCACCGCGGCGGCACCAAACACCGCAAGCCCAGCCAGCGCGGCAACGTCGCTGCGCCCCAGTCGATACCGCGCATACGTCGTACGACGCGTCGCGGCACCCCACCCGCGCGAGCGCATCGCGTCCGCGCGCTCCAGCGAATCTTCCATGCCCCAGCCCATCAACACACTCGATGCCCGCAAACGCGAACGCACGGGGTCGGCCGGCGCGCTGCCCGGCACATCAATCGCATCCTGCACCGCCAGCACCGTACGACCGCGGCGCAAAAACTGCGGGATAAGCCTCATGCACATCGAGATCATGAGCGCAATCACCGGCGCGGCATTGCCCAGCAGCGCGAGTACCTTGTCGTATTCGAGCATCGATGCCGCCGCCTCAAACCACAACACGCTCGCCACAAACAGCCCGCCCATGCACAGGCCGTATACCATGCTCTCCAGATACACCGCGCGCATGCCAATACGGAACAGCTCCGTCGAACCCGAGGCGCTAAACAGCGGATTGAGCAGCGCGACGATCAAAATCACCGGCAGCTGCCAGCGGAGCGCGCCCAGCGTGCGGGCAGCCCCACGCGTCGCAAATCCATACGCCAGCCCGCCTGCGAGCGACAGCGCGATCAGTACCGGCTGCATCGAGAACATAGTGAGCCCCAGCGTCAGCACTATATAGAGTGCCGGCACAGCCGGATGCGACATCGAGAATGCCGCGACGGGCCCGCCGCCAAACTCCTCTCGTATGTTATCCACGGGCACCCCCGTTCCCTCGCTCAAACAACAGCTCCGCAGCACCGCCAACGCCGCACGCACGCAGTGCAAACGCCACGCCGGCGGCGCAAGCCTCAACCGCCGCAAACCAATCGTTACGCGCTCGTCATATGCCTGCGGTATCATATTGCGCCGTGTATCGTTTCCAAACACACGTCTCTATAACGTAACAGGAGATCACATGGACGCAACCGCAATTATCCTCGCTGCCGGCGAGGGCACCCGCATGAAGTCGAACCACTGCAAGGTTTCGCACAAGATCCTGGGTAAGCCCATGGTCCAGTGGATCGTCGACGCTACCATCAAGGCCGGCTGCAGCCGCGTCGTGGTCGTCATCGGCAGCCACGCCGACGAGATGCGCGCCCTCATCGACGGCGCCTACGCCAACAGCGCCACCAAGGTCGAGTGCGTCGAGCAGACCGAGCGCCTGGGCACCGGCCACGCCGTAAAGGTCGCGCTCGAGGCCTGCGGCATCACGCAAGGCCCCGTCGTCGTGCTCAACGGCGACCTGCCGCTCATCACCGCCGACACCGTCGCCAAGTTCGCGCAAACCGTCGCCACCGGCGAGCTCGCCTGCACCGTCATGACCATGACCCCGCCCGATCCTTTCGGCTACGGCCGCATCAAGCTGGGCGCCGATGGTCAGATCGAGCGCATCATCGAGCAGAAGGACTGCACGCCCGAGCAGGCCGCCACGCTGCTGGAGTGCAACGCCGGCTGCTACGCATTTGACGGCACGCAGCTCGCCGCCCACATCAACGAGATCGGCAACGACAACGCGCAATCCGAGTACTACCTGCCCGACATGCTCGAGATCCTCAAAGGCCACGGCCAGGCTGTCTCCATCTTCCACTGCGACGACTACCGCGACGGCCTGGGCGTCAACAGCCGCATCCAGCTCGCACAGCTCACCGCCATCGCGCGCGACCGCATCAACGAGCACTGGATGGCCGAGGGCGTTACCTTCATCGACCCCACACAGGCCTGGATCGGCCCCGATGCCGTTATCGGCCGCGATACCGTCGTGTGGCCGCAGACGCACCTGATCGGCCACGTCACCGTGGGCGAGGAGTGCCAGCTCGGTCCCAACAGCCGCCTCACCGACACCACCGTCGGCAGCGGCTGCACCATCGATGAGACCATCGCCATTGAGGCCGTCATCGAGAACGGCGTCGACTGCGGCCCGCGCGCCTACCTGCGCCCGGGCACCCACATGCTCGACGGCTCCAAGGCCGGCACGCACGTGGAGATCAAGAAGTCCACGATCGGCGAGGGTTCCAAGGTGCCCCACCTGTCCTACATCGGCGACACCACCATGGGCTCCGGCGTCAACGTGGGCGCGGGCTCCATCACCTGCAACTACGATGGCGTGCACAAGCACAAGACCGTCATCGGCAAGGACGCCTTCATTGGCTCCGACACCATGATGGTCGCGCCCGCCCAGATCGGCGACGGTGCACTCGTGGCCGCCGGCTCCGTCATCACCGAGCCGGTCCCGGCAGACGCGCTCGGTCTGGGCCGCGCCCGTCAGGTAAATATTGAGGGCTGGGCCGCCGATTACCGCCGCCGCCTGCACGAGGACGACGAGGTATAACGTTTTACCAAGCACAAAAGGAGCTGCTCCATGGGGGCGGCTCCTTTTTCTATCGTGACCTGCGCAACCGGATGAGTGGTCGGTTCGTGTCCGTTGGCGGTAAAGACGTTATCAAGACCCGATAAACCCCGCCGCGCGGTTACAATGCAACAAGGCATCTATATGGCATTCGATGTATAAAGGAGAAGGGTAATGCCGATTAATGATCCCGAGAAGTCGGAGAATATGCGCAAGTCCATCCGCGTGTATTCCGGTTCCTCCAACCGTCCCCTCGCTCAGAAGATTGCTGAGTACCTTGGGGTCGAGCTTTCGGGCCTTACGCTAAAGCAGTTCGCCAATGGTGAGATTTACGCCCGCTACGACGAGACCGTCCGCGGCGCCGACGTCTTCCTGATTCAGTCCGTGGCCGGCGGCAACGTCAACGACATGCTCATGGAGCTGCTCATCGCCACCGACGCTGCCAAGCGCGCATCCGCCCGCTCCATCACCGCCGTTATCACCCACTACGGCTATGCCCGCCAGGACCGCAAGGCCGGCCCGCGCGAGCCCATCACCGCCCGCCTCGTCGCCAACCTGCTCGAGCGTGCCGGCGTCAACCGCATCATCACCCTCGACCTGCACCAGGGCCAGATCCAGGGCTTCTTCGATATCCCGGTTAACCACCTGTCCGCACTGCCGCTATTTGGCCAGTACTACAACGACATGCACTTCGACACCGACAACCTGGTTGTCGTCTCCCCCGACGTGGGTCGCGCCAAGGCCGCCAAGAAGCTGTCCGACATGCTCGGCTGCGACCTGGCCATCGCCCACAAGGGCCGTCCGCGCCACAACGCCGCCGAGGTCATGGGCATCATCGGTGACATCAAGGGCAAGACCTGCATCATCAACGACGACATGATCGACACTGCTGGCACCCTGTGCGCCAACGTCAAGGAGCTCAAGGCTATGGGCGCCGGCGACATCTACGTCTGCGCCACCCACGGCATCTTCTCCGGTCCGGCCATCGAGCGCCTGAACGATGCCCCCATCGTCGAGTGCGTCGTCACCGACGCCATCCCCGTCGAGGTCGGCGGCAAGATCAAGACTATCTCGGTCGCCGAGGAGTTCGCTCAGGCCATCTCCGCCGTTTACCACGAGGAGCCCGTCTCCACGCTCGTCGGCGGCGACTTCGCGCTGTAGTCGCATCGTCCTTGCAACCCGGCGCATCGCCGCCGGAACAGAAGAAACCCCCGCGCTCCCCCTTGCTTCGCAAAGGTCGCGCGGGGGTTTCTTCTGTTCCGGCGGCTCGCTCTGCCGCGGCCGCGCTTTTGTCTGGTGGGATTTCGCTGAAACGAAGTCTCGCCTTCGGCGGGCGTGGTAGCCTTTGTCGTTGATTGAACTATTTGTGTAACGGAAGGACAAATATGGCAGCTGCACAGCCGCTTAAGATTCGCATGGTTGCCGGACTTGGCAACCCGGGTGAGGAATATGCCGAAACCCGCCACAACGCCGGCTTTAAGTCGATCGATGAGCTGGCCCGTCAGGCCGGTGTCACGTACTGGAAAAACCAGGCCGGCGCCGAGGTCGCGCTCATCAACATCAACGATCCCGAGGAAGAGGGCGGCAAGCGCCAGATTGTACTGGTCAAGCCTCAGTCGTACATGAACACCTCGGGCGGACCCATCTCCAAGCTCTGCCGCGAGTACAAGATCAAGGCCGAGGAGCTGCTCGTCATCCACGACGAGCTCGACATTCCCGCCGGCGACGTGCGCGTCAAGGTGGGCGGAGGCCATGCCGGTCACAACGGCCTGCGCTCCATCATCGACAAGATGGGCAGCCGCGACTTTAGCCGTATCCGCACCGGCATCGGCAACCCTCCCGGCAAGATGGCCGTGGCCGACTACGTGCTCAAGCAGCTGCGTGCCCGCGAGGCCGAGGATTTCCAGGACACCTGCGCCCGCGCGGCCGACGCCGCGGGCCTCGCCATCGTGCACGGCGTGATCTATGCCCGCGACCACGTCAACGGCGCCGCTTCCTCCAACGGCAAGCACTAAAACCTACCATTTAGGGATGTTTATTTTGGCAGGTTTTATCTACAGAAACGCCCCGGTGGCCGCATCGCAATAAACCCCGCGCTGCCATACACGCATAACACCCCAAAGGGGGCCGGCCTCATCACAACCCGAGGCCGGCCCCCTTTGCCGTTTTGCCTGATAAAACCGACCAAAATAAACCTATCCCTATTTGGTAGGTCGAAGTGGATAAACCCTTTTCCCAACCGCCGAAGATACACGTAAACGGCATGTCCATGAGGGTATAATTTGCACCGTATGTCTGCACAACGCCTGTGCGCGTACGGTTTTATTCGGGCTACCGTCCATTTCCGTGGAGGCACGGTTCGGCAGCCCTAACAAGAGAGGGGTTCTATGTATAAGATCCTGGAGAAGACGCAGTTCTCGGAGAAGGTGTTCAAGTTCCGCATCGAGGCGCCTGCAATCGCCAAGCATGCGCACGCTGGACAGTTCCTCATGGTCCGCGCCAACGAGACGGGCGAGCGCGTCCCGTTTACCCTGGCCGGCTGGAACGGTGACGAGGGCTGGGTCGAGTTCATCTTCATGGTGATCGGCAAGACCACCGAGATGCTGTCCACCTACGAGGCCGGCGAGTCGCTGCGCGACGTCGTGGGCCCGCTGGGCGTTCCCACCGAGATGGCCGAGGGCCCCTGCGCCGTCATTGGCGGCGGCGTCGGCCTGGCAATTGCCTTCCCGGTCGCCAAGCACCTGGTCGAGACCGGTCACGAGGTGCACGCCATCATGGGCGCCCGCACCAAGGACCTCCTGCTCATGGAGGACCAGTTCCGCGAGCTCCTCGACGAGGACCACATCCACATCACCACGGACGACGGCTCCTACGGCGAGCAGGGCGTTGTCACCGCTCCGCTGGAGCGCCTGCTGCAGGACAAGGCCGTGAGCCAGGTCTTCTGCGTCGGCCCCGTTCCGATGATGAAGTTCTCGACCCTCACCGCCCAGAAGTACGACACCCCCATCACCGCGTCGCTCAACCCCATCATGGTTGACGGCACCGGTATGTGCGGCTGCTGCCGCGTCGAGGTTGGCGGCGTGACCAAGTTCGCTTGCGTCGACGGCCCCGACTTCGATGCCACCCTGGTCGACTGGGATGACCTTCGTGCCCGCCAGGCCGCTTACCGTTCCGAAGAGGGCGAGTCCCTCAAGGCCTATGAGGAAAAGAGCTGCGCATGCCACTAGTTAACGGTCGTTTCGTTGCCGATATGAAGTCGCCCCGCACCCCCGATAACGAGGAGCCGGCTGCCGAGCGCGCCTGCGACTTCCGCCCCGTCGACAAGGGCTTCACCGAGGAGATGGCGCTGGCCGAGGCCGAGCGCTGCCTCAACTGCAAGAAGCCGTTCTGTGTTGAGGGCTGCCCCGTCAACATCAACATCCCCCGCTTTATCGAGCAGATCCGCGCGAAGGACTTCGGCGGCGCTCTCGATACCATCCGCGAGGACTCCATGCTTCCCGCTATCTGCGGCCGCGTCTGCCCGCAGGAGAACCAGTGCGAGGGCAAGTGCATCCGTGGCAAGAAGTCCGAGCCCGTGGCCATCGGCCAGCTCGAGCGCTTCCTGGGTGACCGCCCCGAGCTCGCCTCCACGCCCAAGATGGCTCCCAAAAACGGCAAGAAGGTCGCCGTCGTGGGCTCTGGCCCGTCCGGCATCACCTGCGCCGGCGAGCTCGCCCGCAACGGCTTTGACGTCACCGTCTTTGAGGCCTTCTTCACCGGCGGCGGTGTGCTGGTCTACGGCATCCCCGAGTTCCGTCTGCCCAAGGCGGTCGTCAAGCGCGAGATTGACGGCCTGGAGGACATGGGCGTCAAGTTTGAGTACAACTCCGTCGTGGGCAACATGGCCACGGCCGAGGAGCTGTTCGAGCAGGGCTTCGACGCCATCTACGTGGCGACCGGCGCAGGCCTGCCCAAGTTCCTCAACGTCCCCGGCGAGAACCTGCCCAACGTCTTCTTCGCTAACGAGTACCTCACCCGCGTGAACCTGATGAAGGCCAACAAGTTCCCCGAGTACGACACCCCCACCAAGCACGGCAAGAACGTCGTTGTCTTTGGTGGCGGCAACGTGGCTATGGACGCCGTCCGTACCGCCAAGCGTCTGGGCGCCGAGCACGCCATCATCGCCTACCGTCGTACCGAGGACGAGATGCCCTGCCGTCGCGCCGAGCTGCACCATGCTAAGGCCGAGGGCGTCGAGGTTCTGCCGCTCGTTTCCCCGCTCGAGTTTGTCGCTGGCGAGGACGGCTCCGTGTGCGCCGTCAAGGTCCAGAAGATGGAGCTCGGCGAGCCCGACGAGTCCGGCCGTCGTCGCCCGGTGCCCATCGAGGGCGCCATCGAGGAGATCCCCTGCGATGTCGCGATCTCGGCTATCGGCACTAACGCCAACCCCTTCGCTGCCAAGATCGGCGGCAAGATGGAGCTCAACAAGTGGGGCTACATCGTCGCCGACGAGGAGACCGGCCAGACCACCGATCCCCGCATCTGGGCCGGCGGCGACATCGTCACCGGTGCCGCTACGGTCATTCTGGCGATGGGCGCCGGCAAGAAGGCCGCCGCTTCGATCACCAAGAGCCTGCTGGGCGAGTAATCACCTGCAGCACTAGCCATCAAACGGCAAAGTCCCCGTCGAGCACACGCCCGGCGGGGACTTTTTTCTATGCCGGCCGCCCCAACCACCACGATGGGGCAGGCACCTTTGTGGTGGTTGGGGACTTGCCCGGTCGTTTTGTCTCAATCTGTAACAGCTGGAGTCCGTTGAGCCCTGCAGTTGTTACAGATTGAGATATTGTGCCGGCCGGCCACGCTGCATCTCAATCTGTAACAGTTAGAGCCATTTTCGCTGGCTTGGTGTTACAGATCGAGACTATGCAAAAGCCGAGGATAGGCACTGCCGCCAAGGCCTTCCCCTCGGCCTAAAACAAAAACCACCACAAAGGTGCCTGTACCCTTTGTGGTGGTTTTTGGTCGGTTAGCCTTCGAGTTGGGCCACCTTGTAGCGGTAGGCTGCGGCGATGACGTCCTTGCAGCCTTCGCGGCCCAGCTTGGCGCGGTTGACGACGATGTCTTTACCGCTCGTCATCTTCCACTTGCCGGCGCTATAGCGCTTATAGAACGCCTCGCGCGCCTTCTGCTGCTGTTTGACCAGCTTGGCGCCCTTCTTTTTGTTAAGGCCACGCTTCTTGCGCACAATCTCGACGCGGTCCTCAAAGGGTGCGGTCACCAACACGGCAATGTGGTTGGGGTTGTTGCGCAGCAGGTAATCGGACAGACGGCCTTCGATAATGCAGCTCTCGGTCTCGCCCAGATCCAAAATCACCTGGCTCATCTTTTGGAACAACTTATCCGAGTACGAACGCGCATCGTAGCGGTCGGGCAGAAACGCCATGTTCTCCACGGCCAGACGCTCATCATAGGCGGCCATCTTATCAAGCGACTCGCCCGCGCGCAGCGACGCACGTACCAGCAGCTCGTTATCGTACAGCGGAATCCCCAACTCGTCGGCAAGCATGCGGCCAATCTCGTGACCCTCGGCGCCAAAGTCGCGCGCGATGGTAATGACCACAGGATTCTTCTTGTTCTCCAGATCGCTCATCGCGATTCCTTTCTAGCAAATGAGAAATAGGCGATTCCTGATTCCCATTTTGTCACTTACGACCGTCCTGGTTTCCCAAGTGCGGCAGATTGCCCCGAAAGAGGAGCGCCGCGTACTAAATGTACGCAAGCGACGATTGAGGGGCAAGGTGCCGTGCTTGGGGAAGCAGGGCTACGCTGCCACCATTCGCCTCTGATATGCCCTCACCAGCAGCGAGATACCAAAGTTGAGCACAAAGTACATCGCAAACACCAGGCCGTAGAGCATAAGCACCTGCGACAGATCGATCGCGTGGGCCATCACGACGTTTGCCGTGTACATGAGCTCGGCCACGTTAATGCCCGAAAGATACGAGCTGTCCTTGATGACGGTCGTGCACTGGCTAAACAGCGCCGGAATAATCGTCTTAAACGTCTGCGGCAGAATGATGTAGCGCATGGTGGCAAAAAAGCCGAAGCCTTGGCTCTGCGCTGCCTCAAACTGGCCGCGCGGAATCGAGTTGAGGCCGCCGCGCACAATCTCGGCCATAACAGCGCTGGTAAACAGCGTAAAGGCGATGGTCGAAATCACAATGTCCAAGCCCTGCACCGTAAAGTAGATAAACAGGATCCACAGCAGGTTCGGCGTGCAGCGGAACAGCTCGATATAGGCGCTCACCAAAATACGGAACGGGCGGGGCGCATAGCTCTTGACGAGCGCCAGCACCGTGCCAAAGATGAGCGAGAAAAAGATTGACAGCGCCGAGATCTCGATGGTCTTAACAAAGCCGCCCCAAATGTAGAGCAGGTTGGTCGCGTTGAAGATTTCCATGCGCTAGGCCTCCTCTACGTTGTCGAGCCCCAGCTCGGCCAGGCTCACGCCGCGCGGACGCTCCTTGGAGCGGCGCTCGAGCCACTGCACCAGCATGGCGAGCGGAAAGCAGATGATGAAGTACATGAGGCAGCAGACGATGTATCCCTGCAGGTAACCGTACAGACTCACAAAGTTGTCGGAACGGTACATAAGGTCGCCACCGGCCACAAGCGCCAGCACCGACGTGTTCTTGACCAGGTTGAGCGCCTGGTTACACAGCGGCGGCAGAATGATCTTGAACGTCTGGGGCAGCACGATGTACCAGTATGCCTGTGCACGGGTGAAGCCCTGGCTCTGGGCCGCCTCCATCTGACCGCGCGGAACCGCCTCGATACCGGTGCGGATGACCTCCGAGATGTAGGCCGCGTGATACAGGCCCACACCCAAGAAGCCCAGCACGAACGGCGCGATGCGCACCGGCTGGTCGGCGCCGGTTATAGCCTGCAAAAACTGCGGGCCGGCCATGTACATAAAGAGCACCTGCACGGGTAGCGGGGTATTCTGGTAAAACTCAACGTACACGCGGCTGATGGCGCGCAGTACACGCGAACGGGTGGTCGAGAACACGCCCAGCAGCGTGCCCAGCACCAGCGACAGCAGCAGACCAGCAACGACCACCTGCAGCGTCACGCCAAAGCCCTCCCAGAAGGGCCCCATGTTTTGAAATGTCGTCGACCAGCGGTCGGCGTCAAACAATCCTTCGAGCATTTGATTCCTTCCTTGGACGATGCGCCTACACAAGACCCCAGGTCTTGACCTCTTGATCGAGCCAGCCGTCGGCCAAGCGATCGCAGACCACCTGATCGACCACGGCCGAGAGGTCGCAGCCCTTCTTGGTCGCCACGCCGTAGCCCTGCTCGCCAAACTTGACCTCGGGCTGCAGTAGCTCGACAGTCTCGTTCATGTAGCCGGCCAGCGTGGAGCGGTCCATGGCAAAGACGTCGATATTGCCGGCGTCGAGCGAACTCTTGATGATGGGGTAGCCGCTAAAGGCCCTAAATTCGGGCTCGCAGGTAAAGCCGTTATCCTTGATCATCTGCTCGATCAGGCCCTGCGTGGTGGCACCCTGACTCACGCCGATGACCTTGCCGTCCAGGTCCTCAATCGAGGTAAAGCCCGAACGTTTCTTGACCATGAGGCCCACGTAGTCGGTGCGATACGGCGTCGAGAAATCCCAGCTCTTCTTGCGCTCGTCGGTGATGGTGTAGGTCGCCGCGACCACATCGAGTTGGCCGTTGTCGATCAGCGGGCCGCGCGTCTTGGGCGTTACGTCGGTAAACTCGACCAGCTCCTGGGCGCGGGCCTCCTTGTAGCTCACGCCAAAGACGGCAGCGGCGATCTGGTAGCACAGATCGACCTCCATGCCCTCAAAGCGACCCTTAGCGGTGTCGTAATAGCCGTAGCCGGGAACATCCTTCTTAACGCCGGCATTCAGGTGCCCACGCGACTTGATGGTCGCAAGCTTGGAGCCCTTGTCGGAGCCGTCGCCGCCGGCGGAGTTGCCGCAACCGGTGAGCGCGGTCCCCGTCAGCGCGAGCATGCCGGCGCCCGCCAGCTGCAAAAAGTGACGGCGTGACACGGCCGCCCTCGTCATATCCGTCATGTCCATCACCGCGCCTAGTGCAGAATCTTGGACAGGAACTCGCGGCAGCGCGGGTTCTCGGGGTTATCGAAGAAGTGCTCGGGCGTACCCTCCTCCAGAATGCGGCCGTCCTCCATAAAGATGACGCGGTCGGCCACCTGGCGCGCAAAGCCCATCTCATGCGTCACGCAGATCATGGTGATGTCCTCCTGCGCGAGCTCAATCATAACGTCCAGAACCTCCTGGACCATCTCGGGGTCGAGTGCCGAGGTAGGCTCGTCAAACAGGATGATGGGTTGCTTGGTGCACAGGGCGCGGGCGATGGCGATACGCTGCTGCTGACCGCCCGAGAGGTTCTGCGGATACTCGCCGGCCTTATGCGCCATGCCGACGCGCTTGAGCGCGGCGATGGCGATCTCGGTCGCCTCCTCCTTGCTCTTCTTTTGTAGCTTGATGGGCGCGAGCGTCAGGTTGCCCAGCACCGTCATGTTGGGATACAGGTTGAACTGCTGAAACACCATGGAACTATACTTGCGAGCCATCTCCAGGTGATTCTTTTTGGTAAGCGGCGTACCGTCGATGATGACCTCGCCCGACGTGGGCTCCTCCAGATAATCAACGCAACGGATGAGCGTCGACTTACCCGAGCCGGAAGGCCCGATCATTACGAGCTTCTCGCCGCGCTTGACGGTGAGGTTGATATCTTTGAGCACATGCAGGTCGCCAAAGTACTTGTTGAGATGCTTGATCTCGATCATGTCTGCCATGAATGTCCCTTCCCTGCGTTTACACGAGTTGAACTATTGTACGGAAAGAACCACGTTTCCGCAGCCCACACTACATTCCCGTAAAGAACCCGCAATCTTCCACCCACTCATTGGGGACAGACTTAAATGAGTACCCGGGAAGTGGGCACTCATTTAAGTCTGTCCCCAATGAGTGCCCTTCAGCTGCCATCAAAAAAGGGGGCGCGACCGCAATGGTCACGCCCCCTCAACATCAACTATATGCCGCTCGGTCCCTACGCGAGTTTGGCTCCGACGATCTTGGCCGCGGCAGGCTTGTCGAAGTTGCCGCCAGTGGCCTTACCCAGAGCGCCCATGACCTGGCCCATCTGCTTCTTGGACGTGGCGCCCAGCTCGGCGATGACCTGCTCGATCAGGGCCTCGAGCTCCTCGCCCGAAACCTGCGCGGGCAGAAGGCTCTCCAGAATCTTGACCTGCTCGGTCAGGTTGTCGGTACGCTCTTGGTCGGTGCCGGCCTTGATGGACATCTCCAGCGTCTCGCTCGTCTGCTTAATCAGACGCTTGATCATGCTGTTGACGTCTTCCTCGGTCACATCGCGGCGCTCATTGACCTCGATATTCTTCACCTCGGCCTTGACCTGGCGAATGATGGACAGGCGAACCTTGTCCTTAGCCTTCATGGCCGCGATCATTTCCTTCTGCAGCTCTTCGTTGGTCATCTGCAAATCCTCTCTAATAGCGTGGGCGGCACTCGCGCGAGCACCGCCCCATGATTACTCAGTCGTCGACGAATCGTCGGTCGAGCTCTTGGTGACGCCCTTCAGGCTCACGTTGTAGGGCACATCCTTGGGCATGGGGTTGACGGTAATGTCGGCGTCTTTCTTGTACTGCTCCAGCCACTCGCTGTATGCAGTACTGGCCGCCTGCGTCTTCACCACGTTGGAAACGTACTTCTTGATGTCCTTGGGCACCTGCTTGATGTCATCGACCTGGCTATCGACATGGAAGTAGTCGGTGCACTTGATGATGTGGTAGCCATAGGTCGACTCGACGACTTCGCTCACGTCGCCCTTGTTGAGCCCCTCGAGCGCCGTCTGGTAGCTGTCGACAAAGGTGGTGAGCTTATCCCAGCCCACATCGCCCTTCTTCTCCTTGGAACCGGTGTCCTCGGAGTACTGTTCAACGGCATCCTCAAAGCTCAGCTCACCGGAGTTGATCTTGTCCAGGCACTCCTGCGCCTTGGCCTTGGCGGCAGCCTTGTCCTCGTCGGAAGCGTCGGAATCAACCTTGATCAGGATGTTCGACGAGCGACGGGCGTCATTGTAGTTGGACAGGTTCTCGTTGATGTAATCGACAATCTCGCTGTCCTTGGGCTTGCTGGTGGGCGCCACAGCATCCTTAAGCTTTTGCTGCGCCAGGCTCTCCTTGAGCGAGTCCTTGTAGGTGTCCTCGGTGTAGCCGTAGGTCTTAAGGGTCTTCTTAAAGGCCTTGGCACCGCCCGCGCTCTTGCACGCGTCCTTCCAAGCCTTCTCGACCTCCTCGTCCGACACCGTCACGCCGTTCTCCTTCTGTGCCTGTTGAAGCAGAATCTGCTGCGTGTAGGAGTCGATGAGTTGCTTGCGGTACTTCTTGGGCGTGAGGTCGTTGTCGACCAGATACTGTGCCCAGTCCTTGTCCTTGGTGTAGCCGTAGGACGTGCGCATGCTCATGATCTGCTTGGTCACGGTGTCCTCGGTGAGGTTGGTGCCGTTGATAGTGGCAGCTACACCGCCGGTAAGCTTGTAGCCCGAGGTGTCCTCGGCCTGCGACATCAGGCCGGAGCACGCCATGGCCGAGACGGAAAGTAGCATTGCCAGCACGCCGATGACCACCAGAACGATCTTGACGGTCTTGGACACGCGGGTCTTGCGCTGCTTCTTGCGAGAGCTGGAGGCGGCGCGAGCCTGCTGCTCGGGCGTCGGCTCGGGTGCGGGGTTCTTTTTCTTATTTGCCATAGTTGGCCTTTCGCATAACGAATCGAACAAACGCCATTGTGTCACAACGCAGCCCCCGCGGCACGCTTGGTGCATTGGGGACAGGTTAATCTGCACCATTTTGGTGCAAAGGGGACAGCTCTGGCAGCCGGCAGTTAGGGACGTTCCTTTTCTGCCGACAGTTAGAGACAGTCCCCAAGTGCCGGCACATAAGGAACGTCCCTAGGTGCCGGTTTAGCCCCACCTTAGAAGTGACGGCGGATGGCGTCGACCATGCCCTGGGGCGTGGTCTGGCCGAGCACGTCGGCTGCGGCATCGGCGTCCATAAAGATATTCATGAGCGCCTGCAGGGCCTCGACCTGGCCGCCCGGCTCGGCAATGCCCAGGTTGATGACGATCTGCGCCGGCACCGGAGCGCCCATGCCAGCCATAGCGTTAAATATCACGGGCGCGGCGGGCTTCACCACCGCGATATAGGGCTTGGCCACAAACCCCGGATCGGTATGCGGAATGGCAATGTTTACCGCCGGCATGGCAAGACCCGTGGGATAGGCATCCTCGCGCGTGCGAACGGCGTCGAGCCAACCGTCGGCAATGTAGCCGCGCGGAGCAAGCTCACTCTCGAGTTGCGCAAACACCTCACCCGGCGTCGCACACTCCCAATCAAAAAACACCAGCTCAGGCGTAAACAGCGCTTCGTTATCCGCCATGCGCTCACCTCTCTCACCTAGTCATTCAGGAACGTCCCCGATGACCACCCAAAACAAAAGGTGGCCACGCGCGCCTTGGCGCCAATGACCACCCTGACCACTCAACTAAATTGTACTGTGCGCCGCTAGCCGCGGGGCGCATCAATTGCCACCTTGCCGCTCTCCAGCACGTGGACGCGGCCGTCGGCGAGCATCTGCACGACCTCGGGATACAGCACGTGCTCAATCGCGTGGATATGCTCCTCGAGCGTGTCGACGTCCCAGCCTTCCTCGACAGCCAGCGCCCGCTGGGCGATGATGGGGCCGTTGTCGTAAATCTCGTTGGCAAAGTGCACGGTCACGCCGGTCACCTTGACGCCACGCGCAAACGCATCGTCAATCGCATGGGCACCGGTAAAGCTCGGCAGCAGCGCCGGATGCAGGTTGACCACGCGATTGGGGAACGCCGCCAGCAGCGGCGTGTGCACCATGCGCATATAGCCGGCCATCACCACGTACTCGCAGCCACGTTCGAGCAGCTCATGCGCGATGATCTCGTCAGCCGCGATGGGGTCGGCATAGACATCCTTGGACAGCGTGAGCGTCTGGATGCCCGCACGCTCGGCGCGCTGTAGGCCCTTGGCCGAAGGACGGCTCGACACCACGAGCTCAATCGAGGCGTTGAGCTTGCCGGCGGCGATTAGGTCGATCAGCGCCTGCAGGTTGGTACCCGAGCCGCTGATAAGCACGCCAATCTTAAGCGGCTCGGCCGTATCGGTGCCGGTCGGACGGGTGTAGGGCACAAAGCCCAGGCCCTCGGCAGCAGCCATCTGCTCGTTAGCGCTCATCGAAGTACACAACCTTACCGGAACCCTCGACGCACTCGCCCACGCGGAACGGCTTCTCGCCCAGCGCGACCAGTGCCTCGGTCACGGCGGCCTCGTCCTCGGGGGCGACGATCAGGCACAGGCCGACGCCCATGTTGAAGGTCTTGCATGCCTCGTTGGGCGCGAGCTCGGCCTGACGCGACACGTAGGTGATGACGGGCGGAACGTCCCAACCCATCTCGGCGCCGTTGCGGGTGACCACGGCATCGACGTCGTCAGCGAGCGCGCGGTTGAGGTTCTCGGTAATACCGCCGCCGGTGATGTGGGCGATAGCATGCACGTTGGCGCCGCCGCGCAGCAGCTCCAGGATCGGCTTGACGTAGATGCGCGTGGGGGCCAACAGAGCGTCTGCCAGCGATGCACCGCCGAGCTCCTCGAGCGGACGGCTCAGCTCCTCGGCCTTAGCGGCAGCCTCGGGCGTACCCGGCTTGATGCCGTCGACACCGATGACCTTACGCACGAGCGAGTAGCCGTTGGAGTGCACGCCGGTGGAGGGCAGGCCCAGAATCACGTCGCCGGGGCGAACGTTCGCGGGGTCAAGCATCTTGGGACGGTCAACGACGCCCACGGTAAAGCCGGCGAGGTCGTAATCGGCGGGGGCCATGACGCCCGGGTGCTCGGCCATCTCACCGCCCACGAGCGCGCAGCCCGCGAGCTTGCAGCCGTCGGCCACACCCTTGATGATCTTTGCCATGTGCTCGGCCTCGATATGACCGATGGCAACGTAGTCCAGAAAGAACAGCGGCTCGGCGCCCGAAGCCAGAATGTCGTTGACGCACATGGCGACCAGGTCCTGGCCCACCGTCTCGTGACGGTCCATGATCTGGGCAAGCACGAGCTTGGTGCCCACGCCGTCGGTACCGCTAATCAGAATCGGGTCTTCCATATCCTTAAGCGCGGCAGCCGAGAACAAACCACCAAAGCCGCCGATGCCGCCGATAACCTCGGGGCGATTGGTATCCTTGACCATCTGCTTAATAGCGTCGACGGCGCGGCCGCCCTCAGCGGTATCGACGCCGGCATCCTCATACGTCACATGCTTGCTGTCGCTCATCTGAGCCTTCCTCTCCCACTACCGTGGCGCCGCGCGGGCGCCAAACGGTGCTCATAGTTGCGTTCATTTCGGCGCGCGCCATAACAGCACGCGCCGTCATATCAACAAAACAGCAGGTAAAACCTACCAAAATATACCTGTCCCCATATGGCAGGTTTTAGGCCTCGCCGTGCTCCTCTTCCCAGCTGCGGTCGTCGTATTTCTCGACCACGGCGTCGTCGTCAAAGTGCAGCGGCTTGTCCAGGTTGCGGGGCTTAAAGCCCTCCATAAACTTGTCGCGGCCAAAGCTCTCGGGAATCGCCACGGGGTAGCGGCCGGTAAAGCACGCATCGCAGTAACCGCCCTTGGGCATGACCTTAAGCAGGCCCTCGACCGAAAGGAAGGCCAGCGAATCGGCACCGATATACTCGCAAATCTCGTCGACCGTCTTGTTGGCGCTGATAAGCTGCGACTGCACGTCGGTATCGATACCGTAGAAGCACGGCCAGATGACCTCGGGCGAGTTGATGCGGATATGAATCTCCTTGGCGCCAGCGTTGCGCAGCATCTTGACGAGCTGCACCATGGTGGTACCGCGCACGATGGAGTCGTCGATGACGACCAGGCGCTTGCCCTCGATGTTGTCGCGCAGCGGGTTGAGTTTCATGCGCACGCCCATGGCGCGCAGCTCCTGCGTGGGCTCGATAAACGTACGGCCCACGTAGCGGTTCTTGATGAGGCCCTCGCCAAAGGGAATACCGCTCTCGTGCGAATACCCCTCCGCGGGCGGCAGGCCGGAGTCGGGCACGCCGATGACCAGGTCGGCCTCGACGGGCTCCTCGTGTGCCAGCTGACGACCCATGTCGTAACGGCAGGCGTAGACGCTCTTGCCGTTCATGATGGAGTCGGGGCGGGCAAAGTAGACCTGCTCAAAGATGCAGTTGGCGGGCTCTTCGGCTGCAGGCACGCCCTGCTCGGATACCAGACCCTCGGCGCTGATGCGCAAGATCTCGCCGGGACGGACGTCACGGACGTACTCGGCACCCACGATGTCGAGTGCGCAGGTCTCGGAAGCAACGACCCAGCCGCCGGCGCGCGTGACATGGACGGCGGAGTCGACCGTCGCGGCGCCGTCCTGCGATGGCAGCTGCGAAACGGATGCGGCATCGGCCTGGTCCAGACCCTCGTCCACCAGCTTGCCCAGCACGAGCGGGCGAATGCCGTGCGGATCGCGGAATGCATAGAGCGCCTGCTCGTTGATGAGCGTCATGGCGTAGCCGCCGCGCACGAGCTCCATGGTCTTGCGAATGCCCTCGCGCAGATGACCCGTACGCTGGGTAAAGTAGCCGATAAGCTTGGTCGCGACCTCGGAATCCGAATTGGAGAGGAACGGCACGCCCAGCTCGATCAGCTGACGGCGCAGCTCGTCGGTGTTGACGAGGGTGCCGTTGTGCGCGAGCGCGATAATGACGCTGTTGATGGTAGAGAGGTGCGGCTGAGAGGCTTCCCAGCTCTTGGCACCGGCGGTGCCATAGCGCACGTGGCCCACGGCCAGCTGGCCGGAGAGCGTCGACAGGTCGGCGTTGGAGAACACGCGGTCGAGCAGGCCCAGATCTTTGCGGACCATAACCGTGCCGCCGTCACCCACGGCGATTCCAGCCGATTCCTGGCCACGGTGCTGCAGCGCACGCAGGCCAAAGTACGTCAGTCGAGCCACGTCGCGATCGGGCGCCCATACGCCGAAAATGCCACATTCCTCATGCAGCTGGTCGGAGTCCGGATCATACGTCGACATGGTGTTCACCTGTCCCGCGGCACGCTCGGCCGCGCGGATGGTTTCTTGAGACATGGTATCCCCTCAGAGCCTCGTATTTTTGGCGTTACCCGCCTTATTATACGCACGGCGCGACGTGCTCCCCAGCGCATGAGCAGCGCTTTTTAAAAGCCCACCGAGCTAATAATCAGTTTTGTTGCCAAACATTTTATCGGTCTGTCCAGTGTAAGTGCCCGCGCCCCCAGATGGCCGCCGCGTCTGCCGTTGGGGATTACAAAGTTGCAATTGGGACGTTCGTCCTGTCTTTTGGCAGGTCGGCGGCGTATCCTTATAACCTACAACAAAGCGAGAAAGGTTCTGTATGGATCGAAACGAACTCGACCCTAGCGTCCCCAGCGCCACAGAGGTCAAGAAGATTCCCCTCATCATTAAGGTGTACGCCGTCCTGTGCATCCTTTCCGGCGTGGGCACGCTCCCGTCGGTCGCTGCCTTTATGTGGCAGGTCATCACGGCACTTGTTAACGGCAACGCCACCGAAAAGCTCGGCGACAACACGCTCGTCGCAGTCGGCCTTATCGTCGCCGGCATCATGCTCTCTGCGGCAAGTGCCGTCATCCTAATCATCTTTGGCCTGGACCTTATCAAAAACCAGCGCCGCAACGCCGCCCGCCTGTCCTACATCCTTATTGCATTCACCGTCGTCGAGCTTTTGGTCGACGTGATGCTCCAGGGTATCGGGCCCTTCTTGCTGCGCCCCGCTATTCAGCTCGGCATCCTCATCGCGCTTTCGGCCACCGTCGACTCCACGCTGCGTCAGGAGCGCGAGCTGCAGCGCCGCCTGCAGGAGATGCTCGACCGCGATGCCGCCGCCGAGGGCATGCTCGGCCGCGATGAGACCGGCGAGGGCTACATCAAGCTCAACTACTTCAACCTGTTCTGGGTATTCTTCGTCTGCTGCGTACTGGGACTTATCTTGGAGGACATCTGGCACATGACGGTCAACGACCCGGGCGTCTACCAGGACCGCGCCGGCATGCTGTTTGGCCCTTTCAGCCCCATCTACGGATTTGGCGCCGTGCTCATGACCATGGTGCTTAACCGCTTCTACAAAAAGAACCCCATCATCATTTTCCTGGTGAGCGCTGTGCTCGGCGCGAGCTTTGAGGTGTTCGTGGGCTGGTTTATGCAGACCGCGTTTGGCGTGGTCTCGTGGAGCTACTCGCACATAACGCTGTTTGGTTTGCCCGATCCGCTCGTGGTCCTCACGGGCGGACGCACCTGCACGGGCTTTGCCTGCCTGTGGGGCCTAGGTGGCCTCATCTGGATCAAGCTGCTGCTACCGAGGCTGCTTAAGCTCATCAACAAGATCCCCTGGAAGAGCCGCTACTCGGCCACCGTCATCTTTACCGTCATTATGCTGGTCGACGGCGTCATGACGCTGCAGTCGCTCGACTACTGGTACCAGCGCGTTAACGGCACGGAGCCGGACATTCCCGTCGCACAGTTCTACGGCAAGTATTTCGATAACGACTACATGGAGAATCGCTTCCAGAGCATGACCATGAGCCCCAAGAATGCGACGCGCGTGTAGCACCCACCGCGCCCAAAACGCAAAACGCCCGCCGGTATCACACGTACCGGCGGGCGTTTTTATAAACGAGCCTTCTATCGACGCAAGCCTCTACGCCTCGCGCTCGACCTCACTCACGCATTCGTTCTTGATGGTGCCAACGAGCGCCTGCAGCGCATCGACCACGTGCGGGCGAATGTCCCCGCCGATGAGCACGAGCATGATGTCGTCACCTACGGCAAGCTCGCCGCTTGCCAGCCACACGCGCACATAGCCGATACCCGGCATCGCGCGCGCGGCCTCGATAGCAGCCTGCACCTTCTGAGCATCGAAGCCGAACATCATGCCGCCCACCTTGTGGCCTGGCGCCACGCCATCGGTCTCGACACCGCGCGCCTCGGACTTGGGAGTCGCGCGCACCACACCGTTATGTGTCAGATACATACCGCACGCAGGTGCCGACGAATCGGCCTTGGCCTCGCGAAGCCAAGCATCAATCGAAGGCATCGTTTTGCCGTTCTCAAGCATCATTTCTCCCTTACCGTCATCGAGTAGCCAATTTGGAACGGGGCTTTTTTAGCTACTCTCGAACAACTTATTCCTCGACCGGTGTGAGCACCATGACGGCACGCGTGTTGCTCAGCGATAACGAACGACAGGTCACAAGCGTTACAACCTTAGTTGCCGAAGCGGCACGATCGGTAGCATCACTCGCCACGGCGGAAGCGCCGTCAAGCATCTCGGACAGGTAATTTTTCAGTCCGTCATCGCCCTCAAAATTGGGCGTGCGCGCCTTGGCATACGTGTCCTCGACAACTTTGGTCGCCAGCGGTCGCAGCTTATACGTAGCATCCCGTGTGATGTAATACACAAACTCAATGCTGTCGAACGTCGCCTGGTCGGTGGTGTCCGAAATCACATTGAACATCGATCCGTCGTTCATATGGTGGCCGTAAATCGTGGTCTGCTGGTCGACCATTCCCGGCGCGGTGTCATCGCTATCCAAGAAAATGGCACCCGAGGCGTTAGACGTGCCATCGAACAGCGTGTTGAGGTATTTGGAGTTGTTGTTGGTCTGCACCACGGGATAGTTGATGTTGGTTCCCGGCACGTAAATCCAACCCACAATCTCGGGGTTTGTCTGAGCAAGCGCATCGAAGTCGATAATCGGCACGCCGCTGGCGTCCTTATCGCTTACATATTGCTTCTCGATTTTCTGGTACGAATCGCTCGCCTGCTTATAGCCAATCTGAGCATTGATAAAGATGGCAGCGGCGGCGACAATCAGACCGATGCCCACGATGATGAGCAAGATGGGAATGATGGATCGGCGTTTCTTACGCGGCTGCTCGGCATAGTTGGACGGCGCGTCACTCAGCTGCCTCGTCGTCCGAGCCTGCTTCTTTGCCGTGCCATATGACGAAGGGCGATACGCGGCCGGCGTATCCTGGCGGCGATGGGACGTCGGCGTTACGGAACGCGGCGCGCGCGGCTGCTGAGGAGAGGATGTCCGACCCTGCTGTGCCGCATGGGCAGCACCCGGCTTCGACGGATCGGGAATCTGAGAAGCCTTGAATCGTTTTCCCTGATAATCGGACATGGCTCTCCTTATACTGCGGTGAAACGGCGGAACGCCTAGGCGTCGGCCATCTCCTGCTTCATCTTCTCGATAACCTTGCGGTACTCGGGGTCGCATGCGCCCAGAATCTGCGTGGCGTAAATGGCGGCGTTCTTGGCGCCGTTGATGGCAACGCAGGCCACGGGCACGCCCGAAGGCATCTGCACCATCGACAGCAGCGAATCCATACCGCCCAGGTCACTCGTCTTCATAGGTACGCCGATAACCGGCAGCGGCGTAAAGGCGGCCACGACACCACCCAGGTGAGCGGCCTTGCCGGCGGCGGCGATAATCACTTTGATACCGCGATCGGCAGCAGTCGAAGCCCACTCGTGGACCTTCGCCGGTGTGCGGTGTGCGCTCGCAATGACGAGCTCATAGGGCACACCGAGCGCCTCGAGCTCGGCGGTGCAGCCTTCCATAACACCCAGATCGGACTTGGAGCCCATGATGATCCCGACAACCGGCTTTTGATCTGCCATAAACAAAGACCTCCTGTTGAGAGCGGTGACGCGGCCAATCCGCGACCCTTAACTGCAAATAATTCAAGTATAGCCGCCGATGCTGATGTGTTCGGCGGGAGACGGAACGCTTTGCGAGATTAAGGCCGAAGGGTCGGAGCTTTCTGCCTACATTCAAAAAGCGTGCCCACCGTCCTTGGGTGGGACGGCGGGCACGCTTGCTTAGCTGTTGCTGGGGCTACTTAGCCTTGCTGCGACGATGGAAGAAAGCGCCGATCGCGGCGATGATGGCGCCAAGACCACCGACGGTCGCGACGGTCGCCGCCGTCTGGTCTCCGGTATTGGGAATCGCCGAACCGTTCTTCTTGCTGCCCTGGGCCTTGTCGCCTGCGGGCTTGCCCGCCTGGTTGCCGCCGTTCGAGCCATTGCCGGAACCCTGGTTGCCCGAGCCGCCCTGGTTGCCAGAATCGGCATCCTTGAGGCTCTCAATGGCCAGCTTGAGCTGGCTATAGGCCGCCTGGATCTGGGTGTCGGAAGCATTCTCATCACCCAAGACGTCCTCGGCGTAGGTAATGGCATCCGTCAGGGCCTTGACAGACTCGGCCGTCTTGCCCCTGGTGTCAGTCTCCTTCGCCTGCTTGACCAGGGCCTTGAGCTGCTTCTTAGTCGGATTCTCGACCGGGACCACCGGGGTCTTCTCGAGCGCGTCGCGGGCGCTCTCGAGCGCCCTGAGCGCCTGGTCGACCTCGTCCTGCGTGGCATCCTCGTCGCTCAAGATGGCGCGGGCGCTCGCCAGGGCGTTCTCGAGCGCCGTCCAGGAGGCCTCGGTGTAGTCGCCGGCCTTGAGGTCGCCGGCGGCAAGCTCGGCATCAACCTTTTCGATCGCGGCAGTGAGATCATCCTTCGCCACCGGATCGGGGACGGCCGTACCGTAGAACTTGAGCTCCGCCATGCTGCAGTAGGCATCAACGTCGCCCCCGCCGGCGTGAATCACCTTGACGGTCACGTAGCGACCGCGCGCGGCGCCAAAGCTCATCTGTTTCCAGTCGCCACGGTCGGTGAGCACGCGGCCATCGTTGTCGAAGGCGAACGTACCCATCGACGCGGCGGTGCCCTTCTCATAACCGTCGGCAGTGTCGGAGACCAGTATCTCGGCCTCGAAGATATCGCCGTTAGTGCCGCCGTCCTGGCGCGGCAGGAATGTAACGTCGGTGAGATCGTAGTCGCGGCCCAGGTCGACACTCAGATACTGGGGCATACCGGTCCCATGGGCCCAGTCGCTGTGCCAAAGCGTCCGCTCGTCGCCGTCGAGAGCGTTGACGGCGTTGCTGCCCTCGTAGTCGGCCTCACTCGAGAAGCCGGCCACCTTGACGTTCTTGCGGTTCTCGGGCGTGTTGATGAGAATCTTCTCATCAACAGGGCGCATCTTGAGGCCGTCGATTGCCTTCTCGATCTTGGCTGTGGCGTCTGCGACATCCTTCTTGCTATAGCTGCCCTGGCCGCTGTCGAGGAGCTTCTGAGCCGCCTCGACCGCAGTGGTGAGAGCTGCATAGGAATCCTTGGTGTAGACGGACTCGCTGTAGCCCGCGGCCTTGGAAAGCGCTGCTACGAGCGCAGAGGTATCGACACCAGCCTTGACCTCGACCTCATAGGATGCGGTCTTGGAGGGGTCGAGTACCGACGCCACCGTGATCTTTGCCTTGCCGGCCTTGTTGGCACGCAGGTAGTAGCTCACGCTATCGCCAGCCTGAACAGCGGAGACGCTTACCACAGAGGGGTCGGAGCTCTCGACCGTCACATAGGGGTAGCCAGCGCTCTCAGGCGTAGCCTTGGCGTCGACGGGCGTAATGTCGCCTTCAAAGAACTCGGTCTGGTTCTTGCCTAGCTCGACACCCTCGATGGCCTCGACACCCTGCGTGTAGTTGAAGTTGACCTCACGCAGTGTGAGCATCTGGTCACCCGATGCCTCAAGCGGCGTGACCTCGACCTTGGTCGCCTTCTTGCCCTTGTTCTCGGCAGAGAGGTCAAAGGCGTAGCGAGCCAGGAAGGAATCGTACTCCCCGCCCGCGAACTCTTGGGTCGAGCCATCCTCGAACGTCACGACAGCCTTGATCTTCTGCACGGTTCCGTTGCCACCGTTGCGGTTAACGACCTCGACACTATCGAGTTTCGACGGCGTCTTAAATGCGAATGTCATCGTGGTGGGAAGCTTCACGTAACTCGGAAGCTTACCCTCGCTGTCCCAGTTGCCGCTCCAGTTCCATAGGAACTCAAAGCCGTTGTCGCCCTCGTTATTATCGAACAGCGCGTTATAGCTCTTCTGCTGGATAAGTTTCTCGACGTTGGTCCCGTCGTCGGTCGTGAGCTCATCGTTGGTCATCGTGATGTTGAAGGCGTCCTGACCGTACTCGGCGACCGTTGGCTGAGGAACATCCGGCATCGTCACCGTGCCGTCGCTCGCAAACTCAAGTGCGTCGCATGCCGGACCGATGAGCCAAGATGTCGAGGGCAGTTCGACCTTGCCGGCGGTCTTGGCCTTGAGCTTGAAACTCGCCACCGCGCCGGTACCGTTGTAGAGCTTGCCATCGCCGCGGTTGGCAAAGGCGAGATTGATAGTCTGCGTTCTGTCCGCGAACTGGACCTTCTCGCGAGACAGGTTCTCCATGCCGGCAGTCGAGCCGTCCTGCGCGATGCTCTCGGACACAAACTCGAACTGGTCGCTCTTGAAGTTGACGAGAGCGCCCAGGGCGTTGACGCTCTTGGCGTCGGCCGCATAGACATCAACGGTGATCTCATCACCGGCCTCGACCTCGGTCTTGCTCGGAATCACCGCGAGCGAACCTGCGACCTTTCCCTTTTGTTTAGTGCCGCCGTCAAGACCCGCCATGGTGAACGAGTAATCGTAGACGTCGTAAACGCCGTTATCGTTGAGGTCGGCGAAGTGGTCGCGGATCTGCGAACCGAACGTCGGGGTATCGGGCTCGCGATTCTCGAGGCCCAGATAGTTCTTCATGTTGGAGTAGTCTCCGTCGGAGATCGTGGCCTTGTTGAGGTTGGAGCCCACGGCGAAGCCATCCGTGCCGTCGGTCTTGTAGATGGCAATCTCGGACGCGGAGAAGAAATTGCCGACCGAGGCGAGCGGTGTCATGCGCACGTAACGGGCGGCCACGGTGCCGTCAAACGCTACCGTCTTACAATCAGCGGAACGTGCCCAATCGACCTCCTGGCTCGTCCAGTGGACGCCATCGAGACTCGTCTCAACACGCATCTTGGTCACAGTGCCGTTGCCGGCGTCATCGCGCGGATAGTACTCGAGCTTATCGAGCTTGTAAGCGCGTCCATAGTCAACGGTAAGCGCCTTGCCCAGATCGTTGCCACCGGAGTGGAAACCGCCGTCGCCCGACTGGAACTCATGGTCGAAGGCGAGCTCGGCCTTATGGCTGCCGTAAAGTGAGCCCTCCCAGGTGATTTGCTCGGCGTCGGGGACGTTCCGCCACGGATCGAGTGCGGAGTTCGCCTCGAGCACATCGCTCCAGGCGGAGTAGCCCTCGGCGTTGCGCGAACGAATCTGGTAGGTGTGCTTGCTATTGTAGGCGAGGTCGGTGTGCGTGAACTCGGCCGCATCACCCACGGCGAACACGGTGCCGTCGACCTTAAGGTCGTAGGAGGTAGCACCATCGACCTTTCCCCAGGTGAGCTTGATGCTCGTTGGGGTCGTGACGTCCTCGGGGGCAGCAAGGTTCGTGGGTGCGGAGAGGCTCTCGTTGAGGCGATCGGCTGTGAGCGTGGCGTCGGCGTTCACGAAACCGCCCAGCTCGAGCGTCTGCGCCGCCGCAGCAACATCGGTCTTCGCGAACTTGACGTAGACCTTGGGGTTCGTGGTGATCTTGGTGTTGTTAAAGCTCTCGCCCCGCTCGGCCTCGGTGCCGTCCACATCTCTGCCGTAGTGGTTGAGGTTAGGGGTCTCGCTGTAGAAGTAGACCGCCTGGCCGGCCTCGGGGGTCGCGGTGTCAAAGGTCTCCTGCGAGTCGACCTCAACCACGTTGAGCGCGGATCCGCCGTTCTTGGCGACGACGCTCATGGGCTTGGCGGACACGTTGGCCACGAAGGTCGTGGTGCGATTGGAGTCGTAGCCGTTGTAGCCACCCTGCGAGGCTTCGGCGGTAAAGGTCGCGGTGCCGCCTGCGGCCTTGGATCTGTAGACGGTGCTCACATGCTCACCGTAGGAGATATTGTCGATCGTACCGTAGGAATCGTCCTCAGTCGTGTTGTTCTCGATGGAGGAGCCGTCGTCCTCGTACTGCGTAAAGGTGCCGTCGCCCTCGGTGGCGAAGAACTCGACGATACGCTGGCTGCGGTCGGTACCCTTGGTGTTGGTGTCGCTCACGGCCTCGGGGTTGTTGTTCTCGGCGTACATCGGCACGATAGCGTTGGCCTTCACAAACAGCGGCAGCTTCCAAAGCGGAGCCTCGTAGTTGTTGAGAACCTGGCCGCCGCGATACTGCTTACCCGAGAAGTAATCGATCCAGATGGTGGGATTCTCGTCGGTGCCGTAGTTGGGGAGGTAAATCCCATTGCGAATGTCGTTGCCGTTCTCGTCTGCCTGGGTATCCTGATACACCGGTGCCACTAGGAAGTTCTCACCGAACATATACTGGTACTGCGTCGAGGTGCTTGCGGCGTACTCGGAGTTATCGGAAAGCAGCATGGCGCGGATCATGGGCAGGCCGGCATCGCCGTTACCCGTGTCGATGTTGGCCGCCGAGGCCGCGCTCGTGTAGATATAGGGCATGAGCTGCGCCTTGAGCTTGAGGTAGAAGCGCGAGATGCCTGTGTAGGGATCGCCGTGCGTCATGGGCGATTTACGGTAGGCGCCCCAACCGTCCATGTCAAGCATAGAGGGCGTGAACGTCTTCCACTGGTAGTCACGCGCAGAGATGATGGGGTCGCCGCCAAAGATGCCATCCATGTCGGAGCCGATGTTGGGGTTGCCCGAAAGACTCTGACCGATATACGTGGGGATATGGAAGCGAATGTACTCCCAGTTACCGCCATACTGGTCGCCGGTCCAAATGCCACCAAAGCGCTGCGTGCCGGCCCAACCATCGAGCGTGATGATGTTGGGGCGCTTGTTAGCGCCGGTCGTCACCGTGTCATAAGCTGTCTTGATGCCATTAAGACCAAAGGAGTAGCCAGATCCAACCCAGGCAACGTCGGTCTTAAGGGTAGAGATGCCTCCCGTCTTGACCTCGGCGTCGAAGTCGCGAAGCAGGTGCCACGGGGTCTCGGAGTTGCTGTCGGGCTCAAGGTTGGACTGGGTCCACAAGCCCGTGCTCACACCCTTGGAGTTGGCATACTCGGTGAACTTCTTAAGGTTGTCGACATTGGCACGCACAGCGTTAAGACGGTCGGCCGAGCTCGTTCCGTCGGAGTTGACGCCGCCGGTCTTGTAGTAACCGTTCTGGCCATAGCCGGCGCCGTAGCCGTCGTTCGGCAGGAACCAACCGAGCGGCATGTCGTTGTCCTCGTAGTCATCGATAACCTGCCGAGCAGAGAACTGGCGGTCGAAATCGGTCGCTTTCATGTTCTCGGTATCAACCGAAGGGCCCTCACCGTTGAGCGTCTCGGCCGCAAGTGTGCCGTCGAGCTTGTAGCCCGTCGACATGCCAGACTCGTACTTAACGTCGCCCTTCTCGCTCGAGGACTTGCTGCCCTTGGTCTCCCACTTCTTTTACCCGAGGTCGTTGACCAGCCATCACGGTTATAGGCATTAAGATGACCAAGGTAGAACCCGTACTCGGGCAGCAGTACCGGGTTACCGGTCACCTTGTAGTAGTCCTGCAGCATCTCGGTTGCCACGTTCGAAGCGCCCTCGTTGGTCGCCACGAAGTAGTAGGCATCAAACTCATTCTCGCTGTGCAAAGTCGTGACCGTCGATGAGTCCGTGGAACCGAAGTCGTAGGAACCCTCTGCAAACGTGTTTCGGAGTACGCCGTAGCCGTCACTCGTCCAATAAAACGGGTTGGGCGAGGCAACGCCGCCATCAGTCCAGTTGTTCGTGTTGGAGATGGCGATGGTCTGGTTGGTGTGCAGGAAGCGTCCGTTCTGGGTGCCGCCGCCAAAGAAGTTCTCGGACTTCTCCTTGGCGAGCGTCTGGACGGTACCCTTCTTATCAAGGTCGAGGGACGCGGACTCGGAAACCACGACACGGTCGCCTGACTTGATACTCATCTTGCCAGTCGCCTTGTCCAGGATCACGGTCGCCTTTCCGCCGGTGATCTCGATAGTGTCGCCCTTGTCGGCAACCGTCGCGCTCGGCTTGCTGTAGGTGTCCGAGGTATCGGGCTGAGCCTGGATTTTAGCCGTGTGGGACTTACTGCGCGGTGTGGCGTAATCGGAAAACTCACCCTTGGGGTCGACGTTATAACGGAAAATACCGTCCTCGAGGAACGTAATACGGCCCTTGATGCCGTCAGCGAAATCGATGTCGACGACATTCGAGGCAGACTGGGACACGGTCGCTGAGTCGACGCCCTTGAGTGGCGTGGCAATCGCCTGCTGGGGATTGGCAAACACGAGCGTCGCTGCAGTGGCAACGAGGACCGCGCTTCCCTTCACCCACCGTTTCGTAAAAATGGAATTCCTGCGCACCTGGTCTCCTTTCTTCCGAGATGCTGAGGTGCCGAGGACGCCCCCCGGCAGCATGGGAAAACGTATCAAACGGGGATGTTCGGTACATTCCGCACAATGGGGCCACCCGTTACCAAGGGGCCAACTGGTAGTAACCAGATAGCCACCTACTAGGTCATATCATTATGTGGGAGCACTTGCGCAACCAAGTTCGGAAGTCCACCAGCGGCAGTAAAATGAGCGTCAACGGCAAGGTGGGCTTAATAAGCCATACCAATTGGTTCTTCAGTCAAATACCAATCTAGCAAAAATGTACTGTTTATCTGGTATTACACAGACCATACCTTTCCCTCGGGAACTGGGCTTCGCGAAGTTTCCCGAGGGAAAGGCTCAGCCGCCACCCTGCGACCTACCGGGGATTGCCATGACGTACGTTGGCTGATTTGGTTTGGAATGAGATGCTGACGGTAGTCAATGGGCGCAACTGTCCCGGGTGCATTTCAAGATGCACCTAAATGTCTGCCTTTATCCTTATAGATTGTCCAGGTAGTCGTCGGCATCATAGGTAAGGCTATAGGCTTTATTCAGAATGCGCACGAGCTCCTGGGCATCGTGCTCGCCGAGCGCTGAGAGTTGTTTCGAGAGCGATGCCACACTCTCGGCATTTTTTTTCGCCGCGAAATCACGGCCTTCCTCGGTGATGCTCACCAGCACACGCCGACGATCGTTTGGATCGGTCCTGCGCTGAACGTAACCCTTGCTCTCGAGTGAATCCAAGATATGCGACATGCGCGCACGGGAGAATTTCAGCTTCTTGGCAATCTCGGAGGGAATAACATCACCGTCAATACCCGATAGATACTGTAAAACCGGTGCCTCGCCCACACTGGCGCCGCCGGCAGCACTCAAGGATCCCTTGGCAAGGGAACGTGAGTACACAATCAGTTTTCGAGCGACGTCATCGTAATCCACTGGGGATATTGTCCTTTGCAACTCTAGAAGGGCCATAAAACCGTCATTTGCCGTACATTAGTTAACATTCGCAACAATTATTTATGATACCCCAACGCGGAAGTCTATTGCTCGTCCTTCTTGCGTCGCATTAGCTCCTCAACGTCGATACCCGCGGCCTCGAGCATACGCTCAACATTCTTTTTGGCGTTGGTCGTGCCAACCTTAAGCACGATCGAAAGCGGAGTGCCCACCACCAAGCATACGATGCCCGCGGGGACGCCCCAGCCGGGGCCGCCCTGCATACCCCACATCCCCACCAAAAAGCCAATAGCCACGAGCGAATAGCCCAGACGCAGCCAAACGTTGAGCCGCTGAATAGCATCGGTCTGCATCTTTGCCTCGCGGATCAAGTCGTCGCGCGAAAGGTCGTGTCCGTGTTTCTCGTGCATATGGGTCCTCCTTGTGCAAAGCGTGCATCATGTGCAAGAACATCGTTTTTCGAATACGTCATCTTTCAAGAGCAATATAGCGGGTGTCGTGTAGGCGATGGAGGTCGCTGGCCATATTGCCCTTGAAGGGCGGCGCAAAATCAGAAGGCCGTGCGGTTGAGGCCGCACGGCCTTGCAGGGGGTCAAAGGATGATGACTAGTAGCTCAGCGCCGGATCGAAGAAGCCAATGAGAACGCCCACAAATGCGATCACGACGAGAATCAGCATCATAACGATGGGGTTGACCTTCTTCTTGGTCATCATGTACCAGCAGAAGATGATGAAGACCATCGGCAGCAGGTGCGGATAGATGCCATCGAGGGTGTCCTGGAACTTACCGCCGCCGGGCAGCACCAGGTTGGGGCTGCAGGTGATGGAGACCCAGGTAGCACCGACTGCACCGATGACCATGGTACCGACCATCACGATGGAATCGCGAAGAGCCTTTGCCTTGGGGCCGACCAGTGCCTCAACCGCCTTGCCGCCGAGCTCATAGCCCTGGTTGTAGGCAAAGCGCATGCCAAGGAACATGAGCAGGTTCCACACGACGATATAGAAGATGGCACCGAGCGGAGAGCCGCCGGTCGAGAGACCGAGGGCGATACCGAGCAGGATCGGGATCAGGGTACCGACGATCAGCGAGTCGCCAAGGCCGGCGCGAGCGGGCCCATGAGACCGGCGCGGATGCCGTTGATGGCGTCGTCGTCGATGGCCTCGCCGTTTGCGCGAGCCTCCTCGAGGCCGGCGGTGACGCCGACAATCATGGTGCCGATCTGCGGCTCGGTGTTGAAGAACGCGGAGTAGGTCTGGAGGGCCTGCTTCTGCTCCTCGGGCGTGTCGTAGAGCTCCTCGACGATCGGAAGCATGGCGCACAGGTAACCGAAGGTCTGCATATGCTCCTGTGAGAAGCAGGTCAGGTTGCCATAGGACCAGTTGCGGAACGACTTGGCAAGCGTTTTCTTAGAGAGTTTCTTCTTCTCTGCCATTAGATGTCCTCCTCTTCCTCATCATCGGAGCCCGAGGCGATAGCTGCCTTGGGAGCGTTTGCGAGGTCGATCTTGAGCGAAGCGATCTCATAGTTGATCAGGGCGAAGAAGCAGCCGATGCCGGCGGCGGCAATCAGGTTGCATCCCATGACAGCGGACAGGGTGAAGCCGAAGAAGAACGTGAGGAAGTCCGTCGGCTTGGAGATGACCTGCTTGAGCAGGATGGCGATACCGACGGTAGGCAGCAGCGAGCCGACGGTGAACAGCGTCTTCATCGCGATGCCGTCCATGGGCATGTAGGTCTTCATAAGGTCGACCATGGCGGTGCCGCCCATGGTGATGATGAACGTCGGGAGGAACGAGCAGACGATGTGACCGATCCAAGGCAGAACGTTGTTGACCAGGTAGAGCTTGTGGAGGTCGCCCTTCTCGAGCCACTTCCAGCCCATGCCCTGCCACACCAGGTTAATGGTGGCGGTGCCATAGAAGAGCACAGTGCCGAGCGTGCCGACGGCGGCACCGAGGGATGCGGCCATGCCGGCAGCCTCAGCGGAGGCGGGATCGATGCCCGAGTTCTTGATGGCGAGGATCGCCAGCGGGATGCCGATATAGGACACGGCGCGGACGTCGGCGGAGACGGTTCCGCCGGGGGTCACGAGAGCGATGTAGACAACCTGGATGGCAGCGCCGACGAGGATGCCCGTCTGCATATCGCCCATGATGATGCCGACGATGAGGCCGGCGACCAGAGGACGACCCAGAGTGTAGTTGCCGATCGTCGTGCCGCCCATGCCAGGCAGTGATGCCAGGCAGGCGAACAGGCCGAACAGCGCGGCTTGGAATGCATTGATTGCCATGCTTTCCCCTTTCTTTATTCCTCAGCCCCTTTCCCCAGGGCTGTAGGTACCAAAATGCAGCTGGCGCCTAACTAGAAGCCAAACTGACCGCGGAACTTGGGCCACTCACCAATGGATTTCTCCTTGATAAGGGCGAACTCGACCGTGTAGCCGGCGTTGGTGAGATCCTCGAGCGCCTGGGCCTCTTCCTGCGTGATCGACTGGTTGTTGCCGAGCTTGGTGGCGCCGGGACGGTCGTTGCAGGGGCCGACGATGATGCGGTCCATGCCGGGCTTAAAGCCAAAATCGACGAGAAGTTCCTTCATGTCGAGCGGGTTCTTGGTGATCAGGAAGTACTTGGTGTTGGACTTGAGAACCTTCTCGGAGACCTCCTTGAAGTGCTCCTTGGTCCACACGAACGTCTTCTTGCCCGAGGCACTCTTGTAGGCCTCCTTGAGCACGGGATTGGACGCCGCGGCGTCGTTGACGGCGATAAGACCGTCGCAGGGATACTCGAGGGCCCAACGGGTAACGGTCTGTCCATGGATCATACGGTCGTCAATGCGGATGAACGAAATCATGCGTTCTCCCTTTCCTTATCACCGGGGGTCTTTCCTCTTAACCCCCGCTCCATCACGAAAATTGGGGCGGACGCCCTGCCTAGATGTCGTCGTCCTCGTCGTCGGCGTCATCGGTCGGGACAACGAGCTCGGACATACCGTTCTTGCCCTCCTGCAGCATCATCTGCTTGAGGGAATCCAGGTCCATGGTGGCAAGCCCCATCATGGCGGTCATAGCCATGGGCAGGTTCATGCCGCCGAAGGCAATGGTGTGGGCGAGCAGGCCCTTCTCGGCCAGCGTGTTCATGGCATTGGTGAGCGGCGATCCGCCCAGGATATCACCGAGCAGGACAACCTCGTCATCGGCGTTAACAGGAGCGAGCATCGCTTTGACGTTCTCGACATACTCGTCAGCGCCCATGCCGTCCACGAGACTCGTCGACAAGATGTTCGGGGCGTCATTGCCGAGCATCTTGAGGACACTGTGCAGTCCGGGAGCGAGCGTTCCGTGACTGACCATTACCAGATACCGCATGCGGTCTCCTCTCGACCTGCCGTGTGTCGCACGGCTTTGTTTTTTGCTGAGATTATTGTTGCGCCGGGGCATGTTCGGTACAAGAAAATAGTTGCGAACGGCAACTATTCGTCGGTTAACGGTAGCAACTATTTTTGTGCCTAAATTATTTTTTCTTCTAATTATTTTTAAAATAGCAGGTAGATTGCCTGATAAATGTTTTATGTTCCTTATGTACCATACATACCAACAAGAATCGGGCCTGACATCACCGGTTTGTCCCGCAGTGTCAGACCATGTCACGTATGCTCACGACATGGAGGTACCCCATGGATATGATCTCGTTTCTCGCCTCCGAACCCTTCGACCGCAGCGGTGATACGCCGCTCTATGTCCAACTTAAACATCGAATCGCCCTGCTTATCGCCAGCCAGGCGTTCGACACCAAGACGCCGCTGCCACGCGAGCTCGAAATCTGTGAGCGGCTGGAGTTATCGCGCGCGACCGTGCGCCGTTGCTTCCAAGATCTCGTCATCGAGGGGCGCGTGGTGCGCAAACGTGGGCAGGGCACGTTCATCAAGCCCCAAACCTCAGCACCCGGCATCGACCTGGCCCTGAATTTCAGCGCGCGGATGCGCGAAGCGGGACGGGTTCCGAGCTCGCAGATTCTCGCCTTTTCAAGCATACCGGCCGTCCGCGGCATCGCCTCTGGGCTCAAAGTGCCCGAAGGGACACCCGTCTGGGAGATTCGCCGCCTGCGTCTCGCCAACGACAAACCCATGGAGCTCAACTACGTCTATATCCCCGTGTCACTTTGCCCCGAGCTCACACGCAAAGACGTGGATGGCTCGCTCTACGCCTACATCGCGGAAAAGACCGGCATCCTGCCCGCAAGCGTCGATGCCGTCTACGAGACGGTCAACCTCGACAAGCATGAGGCGCGCCTTTTGGGACAGAACACCGGTAAGGCGGCGATGCGCATCGTGCGTTCGACCTACGACAAGACGGGAACCCCGTTCGAGGTAGGCGTGCTCATCAGCTGTGACGGTCAGGCAAAGTTGCACGTGCACATCGCCGCCGACAAAACAACCTTCACCGCCACAGCCCAATAAATCCAAAACGTGGGCGCCGTCGTTCAAACGAACGACGGCGCCCACACTCACTTTCTTTTTCAGCCCTAGTCATCGCGCAAAGCCCCTTCGGCAGCACACGGTGCTACCGAGTCACCGCAGGCCGGGCGGGAGGCGGTCCTTTCTCTCGGAAAACTTCGCGAAGCCCAGTTTCCGAGAGAAAGTGTCCGCCTCCCGCCCCGGCCGGACAGCTCAACCTACACCGTGTGCTGCGGCAGGTCCTGCAGGGCGATGACGTCCATGCCCATGTCGTTGGCACTGCCGTGACCCTGCTGGTCCTCGTGCACGGCCTCGATGGCACTCACATACGTGTTGGCCGCAGACATCGCCGTCACACAGGTCACGCCGCGGCGCACCGCCTCGGTACGCAACAGGTAGCCATCGCCACGCGAGCCCGGACCGTACGGCGTGTTGATGATTACCGCAATCTTGCCATCGGCGATGAGGTCGCCGATGTTGGGGCGCTCGCCGTCGTGCGGGCCGCTAATCTTTTCCACAACCTCGCACGTCACGTTGCCTCCACGCAGCACGCGCGCCGTACCCTCGGTGGAGCAGATGTCAAAGCCCAGGTAGCGCAGGATACGCGCGACCGAAAGGATATGTCGCTTGTCGCGGTCGCACACGCTAATGAACACCTTGCCGGCGCTCGGGTCGGGCAACTTGTAGTCAATCGCCAGCTGCGTCTTGGCGTATGCCTCGGGATAGCTCTTGGCGATACCCATGACCTCGCCCGTCGACTTCATCTCGGGCCCCAGGATAACGTCGGCTCCCGGGAAACGGCCCCAGGGCATGACGGCTTCCTTCATGCAGAACCAATCGAGCTGACGCTCGTCGCTCGGCAGGCCCAGGCTCGCGATGGAATCGCCTGCCATGATACGCGCCGCACACTTGGCCAGCGGCACGCCGGTGGCCTTGGAGATGAACGGCACTGTGCGGCTCGCGCGCGGGTTTGCCTCGATCACGTAGACGGTCTCGCCCTTGATGGCGTACTGCACGTTGACCAGGCCGCGGACTCCCAGCGCCATCGCGATGCGGCGCGTGGTCTCGCGGAGCTTCGCCTGCAGGCTCTCGCTAAAACTAAACGGCGGAATGCAGGTCGCGGAGTCACCGGAGTGAATACCGGCCTCCTCGATATGCTCCAGAATGCCGCCGATGTAGACCTCCTCGCCGTCGCACAGGGCGTCGACGTCCGACTCGATTGCACCCTCCAGGAAGCGGTCCAGATACACCGGGTAGTCGGGGCTAATGCGCGCGGCCTCGGCCATGTAATCGCGCAGATGCTCGGCATCGTAGGCGATCATCATGCCGCGACCGCCCAGCACGTAGCTCGGACGCACTAGCAGCGGGTAGCCGATATGCGCAGCCACGGCCTCGGCCTCCTCAAACGAGGTGGCCTGACCCGCCGGCGGATACATAATGCCCAGCTTATCGAGCAGGGCGGCAAAGCGCTCGCGGTCCTCGGCAAAGTCGATGGCGTCGGGCTTGGTACCCATGATGTTGACGCCGCTCTCCTCGAGCATGCGCGCCAGCTTAAGCGGGGTCTGGCCGCCGAGCGTCACCACGACGCCGTCAGGACGCTCAACGTCAATGACGTCCATGACGTCCTCGTAGGTGAGCGGCTCAAAGTACAGGCGGTCGGACGTGTCGTAGTCGGTCGAAACGGTCTCGGGGTTGCAGTTGACCATGATGGTCTCAAAGCCGCGGGCCGCCAGCGCATAGCTCGCATGCACGCAGCAGTAATCAAACTCGATACCCTGGCCAATACGGTTGGGTCCGGCACCCAGAATCATCGCCTTGGGCTTATCTGCCGGCGTGGTCTCGTCGGGGGCCACGCACTTTTTGGCGACCGGGCTCGTGCGGTAGATGTTCTCGTAGGTCTTGTAGTGGTATTCCGTGGCGCTCGAGAACTCCGCAGCGCAGGTATCGACCGTCTTCATGCTGGGGACCACGCCCAGACCCTTGCGGTAGGCGCGAACAAAGCGCTCGTCCGAGCCGGTCAGCGCGGCAATCTCGGCGTCACTCGTGCCATACTGCTTGAGCAGGCGCATCGCGTCGGCGTCGATGTCCTCCACGCGCAGGCCGCGAATGCTTTCCTGAACCTGCACCATATCGTTGATGCGGTTGAGGTACCACGGATCGATGCCGCAGATGGCATGGATGCGGGCGATGTCCCAGCCACGGCGCAGGGCCTCGACCACAAAGAAGATGCGGTGCTCGGTCGGGGTGCCCACGGCCCGGGCGAGCTCATCGTCGCTCAGCTTATCGGCACCCTCCTTGCCACCGGCGCAAATACCCTGGTGTCCATCCTCCAGCGAGCGCATGGCCTTGCCAAAGGCTTCCTCGAAGGTGCGGCCGATCGCCATGATCTCGCCCACGGCCTTCATGCGCGTGGTGAGCGTGGGGTCGGTGCCCTTGAACTTCTCGAAGGCAAAGCGCGGCACCTTGACCACACAGTAGTCAATCGTGGGCTCAAAGCAGGCGGGCGTGGCCTTGGTGATGTCGTTGACGATCTCGTCGAGCGTGTAGCCCACGGCCAGGCGCGCGGCGGCCTTGGCGATGGGAAAGCCCGTGGCCTTGGAGGCCAGTGCGGACGAACGGCTCACGCGCGGGTTCATCTCGATGACGATCAGGCGGCCGGTCTGGGGGTTCACGGCAAACTGCACGTTGGAGCCGCCGGTCTCGACGCCAATCTTCTCCAGGATGGCGAGCGAGGCGACACGCATGCGCTGATACTCAAGGTCGGAGAGGGTCTGCGCTGGCGCCACGGTGATGGAGTCGCCGGTGTGCACGCCCATGGGGTCGAGGTTCTCGATGGAGCACACGATGATGCCGTTGCCGGCGTGGTCGCGCATGACCTCCATCTCATACTCTTTCCAACCCTCGATGGACTCCTCGACCAGCACCTCATGGGCAGGCGAGAGCTCAAGGCCCTGGCTCACGATGGAGACGAGCTCCTCGTGGGTATGCGCGATGCCGCCGCCGGCGCCACCGAGGGTAAAGCTCGGGCGCAGTACGCAGGGATATCCCACGCGCTCGGCGATAGCCTCGGCGTCGGCCACGCTGTAGGCATAGCCCGAGCGCGCGACCTCCAGGCCGATCTCGGCCATGGCCTCGTTAAAGAGTTTGCGGTCCTCGCCGCGCTCGATAGCGGCCAGGTCGCAGCCGATCATCTCGACGCCGTACTTGTCGAGCGTGCCGTCCTTTGCCAGCTCGACGGCGGCGTTCAGACCGGTCTGGCCGCCCAGCGTGGGCAGCAGCGCGTCCGGGCGCTCTTTCTTGATCACGCGCTCGATAAACTCGGCGGTGATAGGCTCAACATAGGTGCGGTCGGCCAAGCCCGGGTCGGTCATGATGGTCGCCGGATTGGAGTTGACCAGGATGACCTCAAAGCCATCCTCCTTGAGCACCTTGCAGGCCTGGGCGCCGGAATAGTCGAACTCGCAGGCCTGGCCAATAACGATGGGGCCCGAACCAATAACGAGGATGCGCTTGATGTCAGTACGTTTAGGCATGTTAAAAACCTCCTAGAGAGGCTGACTCAATGTTTTGGAAAAGTCAGCGAGGGTGCAGCTGGTGCATCAGGTTGCCGTGATGCGAGGGCGCGCTGGGCTTATGCCCGCGCGTCCGAAGCAGAACGGCAAGATGATGTGCCAGATGCAGCCGCAGCGTCGACCGGTCCGCCGTTCGGTAGAACGGCGGAACCATCGTCGGCGAAATTCCAGCCGGCAAGGCGGTCCTTCGCGGTATCGATGTCCAGGTAGTTCTCCTCGCCGTCCATGAGTCGCGTAAAGGCGGTAAAGAGATAGTGGGCATCGGTGGGGCCAGGCGAAGCCTCGGGGTGGTACTGGACCGAGAAGCACGGGGCGTCGAGCAGCTGGATGCCCTCGGCGGTGCCGTCGTTGAGGTTCACATGTGTTAGGCGAATGCGGCCAAAGTGCTCGTTCATCACGACCGGCGCGATTCCGCGGCGCACCCAGACGCGCAGATCTCCATCGACCGCATGCTCGGTCTCGCCGCCGGAAAGCTCGGGGACAAGCTTGCCCAAGCTGGGGAATAGCAGGCCAAAGCCATGGTTTTGTGCGGTGATCTCCACGCGACGGCTTACCAGGTTCATGACCGGCTGGTTGCCACCGCGGTGACCGAACTTAAGCTTTTCCATCTGGGCGCCGCAGGCCAGGCTGATCATCTGGTGACCAAGACAAATACCAAAGACCGGCACCTTGCCGATCAGCTGCTGCACCTGCTCGTAGGTCTCCACCACGGCATCGGGGTCGCCGGGGCCGTTGGATAAAAAGACGCCATCGGGATTCATGTCGAGCACCTCGCTCGCGGGCGTATCCCACGGCACGACGGTAAGGTCGCAGCCGGCGCGGACCAGCCCCTCCAGAATGCCGCGCTTCACACCGCAGTCATAGGCGACCACTTTGTGACGGGCAGGAGCGGCAACCGCAAGCGCAAAGTCATGCGTGGCAGGCAGGTCGGCGGCCACAAACTTGTGAGGCGCGGGGCAACTTACGGTCTTGACCAGGTTCTCGCCTACCAGCGTGGGCGCTGCGGCCAGACGCTCGGCAAGCTCGTCGACGTCGAAGACCTCGGTCGAGATAATGCCCATCTTGGAGCCGTTGTCGCGCAGGTGGCGCACAAGAGCGCGGGTGTCGACGCCCTCGATAGCGACGATACCGTGAGCGCGCAGGTACTCCGGCACGCTGACGGCCGAGCGCCAGTTAGAAGGCGTGGCGCACATGTCGCGAACGATCATGCCGCGCATAGCCGGAGCGCTCGCAGAGCGCACGGCGTCGCCAGGGAAGGCCGACTGGACGTCGGTCTCGTCGATACCGTAGTTGCCGATCTGCGGATAGGTCATGGTTACGATTTGGCCGGCATAACTCGGGTCGGTCATGACCTCAAAGTAGCCCTCGAGCGAGGTGTTGAAGCAGACTTCGCCGGTCGCGGTGCCCTCGGCGCCGCATGCACGTCCATAAAAAATGGTCCCATCCTCAAGATACAGGATGCAGGGACCGCAGGTGCCCTTGCTGGTTTTGGCCAGCATACGCTGGCAAAGCTCGCTGGGCGCGAAGGTGCGGGCGGCAGCGCCCGCAGTATGGTTGTTCGCCATAATTCTCCTTCCCGGTCTCACAGGACCGGCTTAAAGGTGTGTAGTTAGGCCTCGCGGTATTGTAACCGCAAGCATGCCTCATGGCGTTAATTTCATCGAAATGTTTACGAAATGATAATTATGACTTTCTATGCATAATGATTTTTTAATCCCCGTCCCAGAAAAATCATCCCGCGGGGCTTGTGGCTCACGCGGGATGATGGCGTCTTACTTTTTCTTGTCCTGTCCCAGCAGATCGGACGGCGTTCGGTCGGGCTTGCCGCCGCGGAAAATCTCGCGGCCATGCAGACGATGCTCCAGGTCACGTTCGGCCTTTTCCTCGTCAATCTTGGTCTGGCTCACCACCGGGTCCTCGATCAGCGACGAAACCGAGTTCACCTGTTTTTGAATGCGCTCGGCAATGGTGTCGTCCATGCTTACGATGCGCATCTTCCAGTCGATACTCGTGGCGTTGGATGAGCTCTTGGTCCACACAAACGTCAAAATGGCGCTCTGATGACCCCGCGCGGGGAACATGCCAAAAAAGGAATCGTGCTGAATGTTGCTATCCTCGTCGATATAGGCGTGAACGTTATACACCACGCGGTCAATCTTGTCGTTGAGCAGGGCGTTGGTCGCAAGCGCCGCGGCCTGGATCTGCCCGTTGGACAGCAGCTCGAGCTCATTGGCAGACGACGTGTCCAACACCGTCACCTCAACCGTGCCCGTGCGCTCATCGGCTTCATCGACGGTAAAGTCGAGTGGGAACTGCGTAAAGCCGTTGCCCCACTCAAGGCCGCCCTTCAGCGCCGTCGAAACGGTATCCACCGAAACGCTCTCGGACAGGTTGGCGGTGTTCAGACGACGCATCACGCCGTAGCCGATCTGCATGCCCACGATCAGCACCAAAATACCAATGACTACGGCCATCGCGGTCTTCGTAATGGTATGGCTCACCTGCGAGCCCGAAGGATCGTCCTCGGACAGCGGGTCGATATGTTTTGCCTGGCTCGCGCGGTCCTCGCTGCGCAGCTGCGCTAGCGCCGCTTTGTCACCGCGCTTGGCCGCAGCCTCCTTCTCACGCATGCGCTCGGTTCGCTTTTTGGCAAGCGTGGGATCCAAGACGCCGGATGCATCGATTTCGGAGAATAACTCCGTCACTTCTTCCGGAGTCAAAGGGTTCTTGTCAGCCATAAACTTCCTGTCATATCAATCAGTCGAGCTCGTGCGCACGCGCACCTTCGAACTGCATTCGATAGTAACGGGCATAGGTGCCGCCACGGGCGAGAAGCTCCTCGTGCGTGCCACGCTCCACAACGCGACCATGCTCAACGGTCGCAATCTCATCGGCATGCTTAATGGTCGAAAGACGATGGGCGATGATAATCGTGGTGCGGCCGCGTGCCAGCTCTTCGAGTGACTCCTGCACCGCCCCCTCGCTCTCGTTATCCAAAGCACTCGTCGCCTCGTCCAAAATCAGGATCTTGGGGTTCTTGAGAAACACACGCGCGATGGCAACGCGCTGTTTCTGTCCGCCCGAAAGACGGCTGCCGCGCTCGCCCACGACCGTGTCATAGCCCTGTGGAAGCGACTCGATAAAGGCTTCGATGTTGGCGCGACGGGCGGCCTCGGCGATCTCTTCTGCCGTAGCGCCCGGCTTGCCGTAGGCGATGTTCTCGCCGATTGTTCCGTCAAACAGGTAGACATCCTGCTGCACCAGGCCGATAGCGCGGCGCAGGCTCTGCTGCGTCACATCGCGCACGTCCTGACCGTCGATGCTAATGGACCCAGCGGCAACGTCGTAAAAGCGCGGCAGCAGCGAACAGGTCGTGGACTTGCCACCGCCCGAAGGGCCAACCAAAGCGATGGTCTGCCCGGGCTTGATGGACAGATCCATATGGTCGATAACGGGACGCTCGTCGGCATCGCCCTCGCCCAGCTCAACATCCTCGTAGTTAAAGCACACGTCGTGATAATCCACGGCGCCGGCGGTCACCTGCAGATCCATGGCGCCCGGCTTGTCCTGGATATCCGGCGCGGTCGAGAGTACCTCGTCCATGCGCTTAAAGCCGGCGATGGCCTTCTGATACGTTTCGGCCGAATTGACGAGTGTCTCGAGCGGCGTGCAGAACAGCGAAATATAGAGTGCAAAGGTCGCCATATCGACCGCCTGCAGCTGTCCCTGGGCGACCAGCCAGCCGCCCAGCAGTACCACGATCACATAGAGCACACCCGAGAGCAGGCCATACGTCGCAGTATAGACGCCCATGGCGTGATACATGTTCTCCTTGGACGAAAGATAGCGATTGTTGGAGGCGCGGAACTTGAAGCGCTCGGTCTCCTCATTGGCAAAGCTCTTGACCACGCGCATGCCCGCCAGCGAATCCTGCAGCTGCGCATTGATGCCGCTGATCTTTTTGCGGTTGTCGCTAAAGACCTCGCGCATGCGCATGTTCTGCCAAAACATGATGACCGAAAACGCTGCTGTCACCGCAGCCATGGCAAGCGCCAGCACCGGGGCGATGGTAAAGAGGATCACAAACGAGCCGATAATCTCGATGCCGCAGATGATGATCCACTCGGGCACGTGGTGCGCCGCCTCGCAGATATCGAACAGGTCGTTGACCACGCGGCTCATCATGTCGCCCGAGCTGTTACGGTCGAAGTACGCAAAGCTAAAGCGCTCGTACTGGTCAAACAGGTCCTCGCGCATCTTGGACTCCATGCGCGCGCCCATCACGTGGCCCCAGTAGCTCACAAAGTAGCGGCAGGCGCAACGGATGATATACATCAGCACCAAACCCACCGCGATCATACCGAGCGCCTGCATAATGGCAGCCTGACCCTGAGTAAACAGCCCGCCGGTCAAATTGCGCAGAATAATAGGAAACGCAAGGTCAATGGCAGCAAGCACCAGAGCGCAAACAGTATCGGCAACAAAAAGCCCCATCTGGGGCTCGTAATACGAGAGAAACCTTTTAAACATAATCACCTTACGCGGTTTTACCAAACCGCGTTTCGTCTCGACGCTGCAAGTGCTCCATTTGGACAATCTGGCCTTCAATCGTCGGTCGCGTATATCCATACGCTTCCCTCCTCTTTTAGGCCACCTTGTCTCAAATGGAGCACTTTCGCTGACTTATACAAACCTGCGGGATCATCCCCGCTCGTTACAGCTCAGAACCACCCAGGCGGTGCGCGATGCTATCGCAGGCCAAGGCGCCCACGACGGTCTTGGCGTCTTCGATCTTGCCGTCGAGTACGGCGTCGATCAGCTCGTGCAGCGGCACCAGGTCCACGTTGACAAACTCGTCATCGTCGGGGTTGGGCGCGTCGAACTCGAGCTTGGTGGCCAGGTAGATATGAATGATCTCATCGCAGAAGCCGCAGGACGTGACAATCGACGTCAAAAAGCGAATGCGACCTGCCCTAAAGCCCGTCTCCTCATGCAGCTCGCGTTTGGCGCAATCGAGCGGGTCCTCGCCTGGATCGAGCTTGCCGGCGGGAATCTCGACCGTCACGCGGTCGATGGCGGTGCGGTACTGACGCACCAGTACGATCTTGCCGCTCTCGGTCAGTGCCACAACGGCCGCTGCACCCGGATGGCGAACGATATCGCGGGCGCTGCGGCGACCGTTGGGCAGCTCAACCTCAAGACGGTGGACGTCGAGGATCTTGCCCTTCCAGGCGCACTCCTCCGAAAGAATCTTCTCGTGCAGCTCGGCATCGTGCGGGTCGTCGTCGCCCAACACCAGCGCCGGCTCGTCAGCGACCTCGCCACCAGGCTCGCCCTCGGCGTGCCCATACATGCGGCTGTCCTCTTCAACGATCTGCGCATCCACGAGCTCTTCGTTCTTCTCGTCCATCCGTCTCATTCCTCTCGGATTTTAGGCATCCCAGGCGTCGCGGCCGCGCAGCGCGCGCAGGCCGATGTCGTGGCGCAGGGTCTTGCCTTCAAAATCAATCTTCTCGCAGGCCTCGTAGGCAAGGTTGCGAGCGTTCTCGAACGTGTCGCCCAGAGCGGTCACGGCAAGCACGCGGCCACCATTGGTCACGAGCTGGCCGTCCACCACGGCAGTGCCCGCGTGGTACACGGTCACGTTCTCCATGACCTCGGCATCGGCGATACCGGTGATGACCTTGCCCTTCTCGTAGCTGCCGGGATAGCCCGCGCTCGTCAGGACAACGGCCACGGCCCACTCGTCACGCCAGTCGAGCTCAATCTGATCGAGCTCGCAGTTGGCGCAGGCGAGCATGACCTCGACCAGGTCGTTCTTAAGGCGCGGCAGCACGACCTGCGTCTCGGGGTCGCCAAAGCGGGCATTGAACTCCAGCACCTTGGGGCCGGCAGGCGTGAGCATAAAGCCGCCGTACAGGCAGCCGCGGTAGTCGATGCCCTCGGTAGCGAGCTCGGCCACGGTCTGCTCCATGACCTTCACCATCGTGGCGTGCTCCTCATCGGTCACGATGGGCACCGGGCTGTAGACGCCCATGCCGCCGGTGTTGGGGCCCTTGTCGCCCTCGAGGGCGCGCTTGTGGTCCTGCGAGGTGGCCATGGGGCGCACGGTCTTGCCGTCGGTAAAGGCGAGCAGCGAGCACTCGGGACCAACGAGCATCTCCTCGATAACCACGGTGTTGCCGGCATCGCCAAAGGTGCCGCCAAAGCACTCGCGCACGGCCTCCTCGGCCTGCTCAAGTTCGGTCGCCACGATAACGCCCTTGCCCGCGGCAAGGCCGTCGGCCTTCACGACCAGCGGAGCGCCCTGCTCGCGCACGTAGGCGAGAGCCGAAGCCTCGTCGGTAAACGAGCCGTAGGCTGCCGTCGGAATGCCCGCACGCTCCATGAGCTGCTTGGAGAACAGCTTGGAACCCTCCATCTGGGCACCTTCGGCACCTGGGCCAAAGCAGGGAATACCCGCCGCGCGCACGGCGTCGGCCACGCCCGCCACGAGCGGAGCCTCGGGGCCAATTACCACGAGTCCGCATCCGTGGCTCTGCGCAAACGCCGCCACGGCCGCAGGATCGCAATCGTCGAGAACAACGTTCTCGCCACAGCTCGCGGTGCCGCCGTTGCCCGGCGCGATGTAGAGCTTGCCGGCGCGCGGTGATGCTGCGAGCTTAGCTGCCAAAGCATGCTCACGGCCGCCGCTGCCCAACAACAGGATGTCGATGGTTTGAGTGTCCGCCTTCAAGGGTGCCTCCTCTATGGATGAATGGCCCGCTCCGCGCGAGCCCTTTGCAAGCAAATATACCCCTCGGCCGCCCGTCCGGGCTGCAAAGGGGTATATCGCAATAACCAAATAGTCCCGATTACTTCCAGAATCGGTTGATGATCTGCTCGCGACCAGCGCCAACGCCAATGAACGTCACGCGGGTGTGTGCCAGATCCTCGATAAACGCCACGTAGTCCTGAGCCTCCTGCGGCAGCTCCTCAAAGCTGCGGCAACCGGTGATATCGCACTTCCAGCCAGGGAGCTCCTCGTAGATGGGCTTGGCATGCTCAAAGCGCACCTGGTGTTCGGGCACGCTCGTGTAACGCTCGCCATCGACGTCGTAGGCAACGCACACCTTGATGGTGTCGAAGGCCGAAAGCACGTCGAGCTTGGTCACGGCGATGTCGGTGAGGCCGTTGACGCGCGAGGCATAGTTGGCGATAGGGCCGTCAAACCAGCCGCAACGACGACGGCGACCGGTGGTCACGCCATACTCATAGCCCTCCTCGGTCAGCGTGTGGCCGGCCTCAGACTCATAGGAAAGCTCGGTGGGCATGGGGCCCGAACCGACGCGGGTGATATAGGCCTTCATGACGCCCAGCACGCGGTCGACGTTCTTCATGCCCACGCCAGAGCCGGTGATGGCACCGCCGGCGGTGCAGTTGGAAGACGTCACGTACGGATAGGTGCCGTGGTCGATGTCGAGCAGCGTCGCCTGGGCGCCCTCAAACAGCAGGTTCTTGCCCTCATCGATCATGTTGTTGAGCAGCAGGCTCGTCTCGGTGATGTAGGGACGCAGGCGCTCGGCCATCGGCAGGTACTCGTCGCAAATCTGGTCCACGGTGTAGGTGGGCAGGTTGTAGATGAGCTCGAGCTCGGGGTTCACGCGGGCGAGAGCGGTCTCCAGCTTGTCGCGGAACAGTGCCTCGTCCAGCATGTCCTGCATGCGCAGGCCAATGCGCGCCATCTTGTCCTGATAGCACGGACCGATGCCGCGCTTGGTGGTACCGATGTTCTTCTTGCCGAGCTTCTGCTCAAAGGCGCCATCCAGATCGATGTGGTACGGCATGATGACATGCGCGTTGCCGCTAATCTTGAGGTTCTTGGTGGTGATGCCGTCGGCCTCGAACATATCGATCTCCTCAAGGACAACCTTGGGGTTGACGACGCAGCCGTTACCGATCACCGACACGTGATCGGAATACATGATGCCGGAGGGCACCTGGTGCAGGCCGTACTTCTTGCCGTTGACGACGATGGTGTGGCCGGCGTTGTTGCCTCCCGAGTAGCGCACGACGGCATCGAAGTCGCCGGCGACCAGGTCGCAGATCTTACCTTTGCCCTCATCGCCCCACTGGGCACCGACCAAAACGGTTGACGGCATGTTTACTCCTTACATTCATGGACTGTCTACGCGCCACGCCGGCACGCAGAAGCACAAAACATTCCCAGTATACCCGTGCAACGGGCGCCTGTCCTACTCCTCGGCATGTGCCCCATCAAGCTCATAGAACTTGGTGGATGCCGGCAGGAACATCAGATCGACGTCGCCGATCGGGCCCGAACGGTTCTTGGCCACGACGATACGCGTAACGCCCTCGTCGGGTCGATCGTCGCGCGAGGCCTCGGCCTCGTCGGCGGAGCGGTCCAAGAACATAACGATATCGGCGTCCTGCTCGATGGAGCCCGATTCACGAAGGTCGGAAAGCTGCGGGCGCTTGCCGGTACGGGATTCGACCTGACGCGAGAGCTGCGACAGCGCGATGAGCGGGATCTTGAGCTCCTTGGCCATGATCTTCAGACCACGCGACATCTCCGAAACCTCGACGGTACGGCTCTCGGAGCGGCGTCCCGGCGGAGGACTCACCAGCTGCAGGTAGTCCAGGATGATGATTGCCTTCTCCTTGTTATGGAGCATACGGCGGCTCTTGGCGCGAATCTCGGTCACTGTGGTGCCGGGCGTATCGTCAATCAGAATATCGAGCTTGGACAAGGTCTGCGTGGCCTCGTTGATATTGGCCCACTGCTCGGGGCTAATGCGGCCCATGCGGAAGTCACTGATCGAGATCATGGCGTAGGCGCAAATCAGACGCTGGGCAATTTCTTTGCCCGACATCTCCAGCGAGAAGAAGCCGACGGTATAACCGGCAGCGGCAGCGTTGAGCGCCAGATTCAGGGCGAACGACGTCTTACCCACAGCAGGGCGGGCGCCGATAATGATGAGCTGGCCCTCGCGGAAGCCCATGAGCATGCGGTCGAGTGACGGGAAGCCCGTGGGCACGCCCGCAGCCTGACCACCGGCCTGACACACTTCCTCGGCCTCGTTATAGGCCTCGACCATAAACTCGGTCAGCGTCTTGTAGCTCGACTTGACCTCGCGTGCCGTGACCTTGAGCAGCTTGCTCTCGGCTAGCTCCACGACCTCTTTGGTGTCGGTGGGGGCGTTATATGCCAGCGCGTTGATCTCGTTGGTGGCGCCGATCAGCTCGCGCAGCATCGAATCGCGACGAACGATGGCGGCATGGTGCTGCCAGTTCACGAGCGACAGAGTCTGACCCATCAGCTCCAAAATGTAGGCCTCGCCGCCCACGGCATCGAGCTTGTTGATGCTTCGCAGGTAATCGATCAGCGAGATGGAGTCGATGGGAATGCGGCTGTTGTACATATCGACCATCGCGGTGTAGATGGTCTTATGAATGGGCCGGTAGAAATCATCGGGCTGCAGCTCGACCTGGGCCTCTTCGACCACCTCGGGCGATAGCAGCATAGCGGCCAGTACATTGGCCTCTGCATCTTGGTTTTGGGGAAGACCCAACTTTGAGCCGCGGTCCTCGACCGTCAGCCCCGTCTCCCTATCGTCATATGCCATGAGCATCCTCATTCATATCGCTTGCGAGCATCCATAGTATCAGCCACGGTCCCAAAACGCGCCGCGCGCCGCCAATCATCACCGAACCAAACGGATGAACGGTCCTGTATATAGGACTTCGACGCAACGTTCACCATGACACTCACTCAGCGCAAAAAACAAAAGGGCGCCCTGGTTTCCCAGAGCGCCCTTCTTAGAACAAGATTGTTGCGTTGCAGCAAATGCTACTCGGCAGCAGCCTCAGTCTCGACCTCGGCGGTCTCGGCCTCGGCGACCTCAGCGGCCTCCTCGACCTCAGCCTCGGCAGCGAGCTCCTCGGCGGTAACGCCGACGAGAACGACAACCTCGGCCTTGATCTCGCGGTACAGCGAGATGGCAACGGTGTGGGCACCGGCAACCTTGATGGGCTTACCGAGCTCGACGCGCTTGCGGTCGATGTCCATACCGAGCTGAGCCTTGATGGCGTCAGCGACCATAGCGGCGGTAACGGAGCCAAAGAGGATGCCCTCGTCGCCGACCTTGACGTCAACGGTGACCGTCTTGCCCTCGAAGGCAGCCTTGGTCTCGTTGGCGGTAGCCAGACGGACGGCCTCGCGCTTGGCGATGTTGTTGCGACGCTCGTCAAGCTGCTTGAGGTTGCCCTTGGTGGCGGCAACAGCGAGCTTCTTGGGGAACAGGAAGTTCTCAGCGTAACCCTGAGCGACCTCTACGACGTCACCCTCGCCGCCCTTGCCCTTGATCTCATCGAGAAGAATAACCTTCATGATGCGTCTCCCTTCTTAGCCGCGGTCGCGGTTGCCACGAGAGGAAACCACGGGGACGGTGTACGGCAGGAGAGCCATCTCGCGGGCGCGCTTGATGGCGTTGGCGATGTCATGCTGATGCTGCGTGCAAGCGCCAGTGACGCGACGGGGCTTGATCTTGCCACGGTCGGTCATGTACTTACGGAGAAGCTGAGTGTCCTTATAGTCGATGAACTCAGTGTTCTCCTTGCAGAACTGGCAGTACTTACGACGCGGCTGACGTCCAGAAAAATCATTAGCCATGTCAAAATACCTTTCATTTGGCAACTTCGGCGAACCGAAGCCGCCTCTCACTCAAAAATAGGTGAACAACCCTTAGAACGGGATGTCCTCATCGTAGACGTCGACCGCGGGCGGCGTAGCCACCGGCGCGGCAGGACGTGCTGCGGGCGCGGGAGCTGCGGGGGCGTAACCGCCCTGATCGTAGCCACCCTGGCCACCACGGGAGCTCATAAACTCGATCTCATCGACGATGACCTCAAGCTTGCTCCGGCGCTGGCCGTCGCGCTCCCAAGAGCTGTAGCGCAGCTTGCCCTCGATCGCGACCTTGTTTCCCTTTGCCAGGAAACGGCTCACGGCCTCGGCGCGGGTGCCGAACATGGTGCAGTCGACAAAGTTGGGATAGTCCTCCCACTCGCCAGTCTGCGCGTTGCGGCGACGATCGTTCACGGCAACGCCAAAGGACAGAACCTGGGTTCCGCCGGCGGTGGCGCGCAGCTCGGGATCGCGGGTGAGGTTACCGGTGATGTTCACTCGATTGATGCTCATAACTCACTACTTCCTCTTGGGGCACAAGCCCAGTCCAAAACGACAGTCTTACTCCTGGTCGTCGCGACGGACGATCATGTGGCGGACCACAGCGTCGGTGATGCGCAGGACGCGATCAAGCTCGGCGATCTGGGTAGGATCTGCGTGGAAGTTGATGAGGGTGTAGTCACCATCGGTGAGGTCGTTGATCTCGTAGGCGAGCTTGCGCTTGCCCCACTCGTCAACGGAGTCGACCTTGCCAGCGCCCTCAGCGATCGTGGTATCGATACGCTTCATAACAGCGAGACGAGTCTCGGGGTCGAGCGACGGGTCAACAAAGAACAGCAGTTCATAAGCCTTCATATTGTCACCTCCTCTGGGCAAATGTGGCTTCAGGTCGTGAAGGTGCGCCTGAAGCAGGAAAAGACTTGGTAATAATATCTTTCAACCTCCTAGGCTGCAAGAATATGCAGCTACAACCTCATGACCTCCACATATGCCCATACTCGCACGACGTTTCATGCGCATTCCAACCAAATGCTGACCAAAAGCTTGACGGATCTGTGGACAAGATACGGTGCCGTGAGGACAAGCTGAGCCAAGTCGCAGGTCAACGGGCGCATGGTTGTGGTCGCAAAATGCATACCAGTGGTCTAATTGATCGCCAAAAAGATTTTAAATTCGTTTGCTCGTGGTCTATAAAGTCCTTTTTTGAGCAATTCGCTTAGCATGATTTTGCTGGTCAGGCTGCATGTGCCGCGCGTTTTAGGCACAGCGCGAGACACTGTGGATCAAAAAATGCTAAGTTTTCGGCTTGCACCTTGCGATTCCTCGTGTATACTAACTTTCGCATTTAACGGAGAGTTGTCCGAGTGGCCGAAGGAGCACGATTGGAAATCGTGTAGGCGTCAAAAGCGTCTCCAGGGTTCAAATCCCTGACTCTCCGCCAGTTAATTCCAAAGCAGGCCTTCGAGCCTGCTTTGTTTTTACCCCACGCGGAGGGGTGGCAGAGTGGTTGAATGCGGCGGTCTCGAAAACCGTTTGGCCTGTATAAGGTCACGAGGGTTCGAATCCCTCCTCCTCCGCCATTTAGATTGAGAAAGCTCCCTAGAATGGGAGCTTTTTTGTTATCGAAATACATCTCGATCCCGCGCTTCCCCAAACGTGTACGTCAGCCTCCAAAAACGACATTTTTCGACATCTTTGGAGGCTGACGTACACGTTTGGATTGAGCTCACGGGAGTGGCACTATTCGGAAGGTGCCTCCTCGTCTCGTATGCTTTTCCAGTTGCGGATAAGTGCCTTGCGTAGTTCGTTTTGTTTTCTCTGGTACCCGGTGTCGGTACAGCGAGGCATGCCGAGTGCTTCGCGAATGTTGTTCATGGCGCGGTGAAAGGCGAGCTGGCTGCCGAACTGAGCCGAAGTGAGCGTAACGATTCGATATCCCATTTGGGAGAGAACGGCCTCTCGCTCCGCATCTGCTCCCTTGCGCTCGAGCTCATCGTGAAAACCGCCCTTATATTCGATACCGAGCGCCCTGCGCTCATAGGTCACGAGCGCATCGATTTTGAGCGTTCGAGCTTTGGCGCAATGCCAGAGACGTTGAGGGATCTCGAGCGGTTTGTTGAGTTCGACACCTCGGATGCCAACGCCGCCTTCGCTTGTTGGGAGCGAGAGGGCGATTGCCGAAGCGGTCTCCATAGGCGAGGCCGAGCGATCGTAGATGTGCCTGAGCGCGAGCCGTGCACGTGTGGCACCGGGTTTGCCGGGGTGCCGATCGAGCAGTTCGGTTATTTCATCCTTGGAGGTGGTGGCTGGTTGCTCGGTATAAGGGTCGGCGGGATTGAGCCTCATGCGATAATCGCCGCAAACTTCATAGCCATATTCGAGATATTCGATCCTATCCATCCACTCGGCAGCGAGCACGAAGGCGAAGGCTTCGTCGGTGATGAAGATTCCGGGCGTCAACTCGTTAATATGCTCGTAGGGAAGATTATGTCCAAGAATGTGGCAAACGACGCCTTTGGTACGAATTCGCTCAAATTCGAATACAACCGCGATATCGATAGTCTTAAGCATATCGGACGGAATGCCGCAGTCGGTAAGGGCCTGTCGTATGCGCGCAACACGTTGCTGGGTGGAGATGCCTTGTGCGCCTATCTGGTAGTCGTGCCGCGCAAGAGACTGAACCAAATTCTGGGGTGCATGATGGACAAGCCATGCGGTTTTATGCGAAATGAGAACAGGGGTATCCATTGAGGGCCTCTCGCTCTGAGCCGGTATCCAACTCTTATGTCCGTTGAAGTGGGGAAATATACCGGATGTGAGTAAATCAACTCACTCATGCTGTGAGCTCAATCCAAACATGTACGTCAGCCTCCAAAGATGTCGGAAAATGTCGTTTTTGGAGGCTGACGTACATGTTTTGGACCCTTGGCATTCCAGTAACGCCACGCCCCCACCCAGTCCCGACCGTTTGCCGAGCAATAGGGTCGCAATCGGCGCTGAACATGTACTATGTACGGGCATTGTCCAAATCCGTAATCCAAAGGACCCCATCTTGCCCGTCGTCGCCGCTATGACCATTACCTCACATGCCTCGGATGCCATGGTCGCTATTCCGTTTTGGCTCGAGATGTTCGCCGTTGTCGCTGCATCGATCTCGGGTGTACTGGTTGCGCGCGAGTACAAACTCGACCTGGTGGGTGCAGTTGCGCTCGCGGTGGTTTGCGGCCTGGGCGGCGGTCTTTTGCGCGATATGACGCTGCAGGTGGGCAACGTCTACATCCTCAACCAGCCGATGGCGCTCCCGCTTTCCATTGCCACGGCAGCCATCATCTACATTTTCCCGGCAATCGTCGACAAACCCGAAAAACTCATTCCCCTGCTCGACATCATCTCGGTCGGCATCTATGCCGCCACCGGAGCGGACAAGGCGCTTGTCTACGGCTTTGCACCGGCGGTGTGCATCATGATGGGCTTTTTTACCGCGGTGGGCGGCGGCATGTTGCGCGACGGCTTTATGGGCGTGGTTCCGGGCATTTTCCAACGTACTAACTTTTATGCCATCGCCGCCATCGCCGGATCGACAAGCTATGTGTGTCTCGTTATGAGCGGCATCATGAGCAATGTCGCCGCGCTGGTCGTATGCGTTGTCGTGACCATGGGTCTGCGCTGGCTCTCGCTGCGCTTTGACATCAAAAGCCCCACCGAAGAAGATATCGCGCGCTTCTTGCACCGTAAAAAGTAGACAGCACGGCACGACCCTTCGAAATGCAACCGAGAGGGTCTTTTAGAGCGCCCGCGCGTTGGGTACCCTGTTAGATGCATATCGAGCATCTGACGAAGGATTCACTATGCCCTGTAATCAATTCCCGTTGACCCAGCGCCGTAAAGCATGGGGCCGCATCACCATCCTGTTCGCGCTCATCGCGCTGGCGATCACCGTGCTTCCCACGGCGTCGTTCGCCGGCACGGACACCGCAGGCAACGTACTTGCGACCGACAATGACGCCAATCCGTCCGGCGTCGATGGTGACCTGTACTGGGCCGGCCAGGCCCTCAACTTGGACGATGCGTCCATTGACCGTGATGTCATCGCCGCGGGCGATACCCTCTCGATCCGCGACTGCACGGTTGGCGGCGCCGTCCGTCTGGCGGCACGCACCATCGACATCGCCAAGACCACGGTTGATGGCAGCGTCACGGTGGCCGGCCAGCACGTTGTGCTCAACACCGGTAGCACCGCCAACTGTTTTTACGCGATGGGCGAGACGGTTGCCCTGCGAGGCTCCACCAAGTCGGCAGCGCTGGCAGGCGATACGGTGACCATCGATGGCACCGTCGAGGGCGATGTCGAGGTTTGGGCCGACAAGCTCATCCTGGGCAAGAACGCCCATATCACCGGCACCGTGAACGCGCACGTCTCCGAGGACCCCGAGCGTGCCGCAGGGGCCGAGGTAGGCGCGCTCAAGATCGACCGCACCGAGAACGAGGATACTTCCACCGTTAACGATGTCATCGGCGGTATCGTCGCTGCGGCACTCTCGACCTGCTTTGTCGCTCTGCTGCTCGAGCTCGTCTTTCCGCGTGCGACTGCCAGCGCCGCCGGTATGCTCCACCAGCGCCCCATGCCCCTGTGGGTGAGCGGTCTTCTGGGCACGATTGCTATCGTCCCCGCCGTCCTACTGCTAATTATCTCTATCGCCGGTCTGTCGCTTGCCGGAGCCCTCATGTGCGGTGTTATTGGCATCGCGCTGGTGTCGAGTGCCTTTGCGGGGTGCGCGATCGCCCGCATGGTCGGACACAGCCAAAACCGCTACGCCATGGCAGCCATCGGCGGCGTGATCGCCGGCGCCCTCACGGGGCTTCCCCTCGTAGGTGATTTCATCAGCGGCGTGGCCTTCGTCTTTACACTCGGCTACATCATCCAAATCATCTGGCGCAACGCCCACCTTAAGCCGCAGCAGCCGGCTAACGCGCCAGAACTCCCCACCGCTTAGCCGCCAACCACCACAAAGGGGCCAGGCACCTTTGTGGTGATGCAGACCAGCTCAGTCCCTGTGCACAAAAAGGGCGCCGACCATCACGGTCGGCGCCCTTTCTTGTTAGACGCTATAAAGACCAGCGCTTATTTGTTGACCTGACCGGCGCGGACGGCGGCCTTCTTGCGGTCGGTGGCATTGAGCAGACGCTTGCGCAGGCGAATGTTCTTGGGAGTAATCTCGACCAGCTCGTCGTCGGCGATGTACTCCAGCGCCTCCTCCAGCGAGAAGGTGCGGGGCGGCACCAGCTGGACGGAGATATCGGAGGTCGAGGAACGCTGGTTGCCCAGGTTCTTGGTACGGGCGATGTTGACGACCATGTCGCCCGCCTTGCTGCGCTCGCCCACGATCATGCCCTCGTAGCACTCGGTGCCCGGCTCAACGAACAGCTGGCCGCGCTCCTGCAGCGTACCCAGAGCGTAGGCGACGGCCTTCTCGGTGGTCATGGAGATCATGGCGCCGTTCTGGCGGTTGCCGATCTCGCCGGCATAGGGGCCGTACTCCAGGAAGGTGTGGTAGAACACGCCCTCGCCGTGGGTGACGTTCATGATGCGATTCTTAAGACCCATGATGCCGCGGGTCGGAATCTTAAACTCGAGGTGCGTCACGATGCCCGAGGTGTCCATGCTCGTCATGATACCGCCGGAGGTGCCGAAGACCTCAACGACCTTGCCCGAGTACTCGTCCGGGCACTCGACGACAGCCTGCTCGACGGGCTCCATCTTGTTGCCGTTCTCGTCCTTCTTAAACAGAACGCGGGGACGGCCGACCTGGAACTCAAAGCCCTCGCGGCGCATGGACTCCATCAGGACGGACAGGTGCAGAATGCCGCGACCCGAGACCTCGACGCCGCTCTTGTCCTCGAGTTCCTCGATCTTCATGGTCACGTTGTTCTCGGCCTCGTTGAACAGGCGCTCCTTGAGCTGACGGGCGCCCACGATGTCGCCGTCGCGACCGACGAGCGGGGAGGTCGAAGCCTCAAAGACGATGGACAGGGTCGGCGGGTCGATCTCGATGGGCTCGAGCTCAACGGGGTTCTCGGGGTCGGTGTAGACATCGCCGATATCGGTGCGGTCGATGCCCACGACGGCGGCGATGTCGCCGGCGCCGACTTCCTGGCACTCGGTGCGACCCAGGTAGTCGAAGGTAAAGAGCTGCTTGACGGTGGCGGTAGCGCTGGAGCCGTCGTTCTTGACAACCAGGATCTGATCGCCCTGATGGATGGCGCCGGAATACACGCGACCGATGCCGATACGGCCAACGAAGTTGGAGTGGTCGATGGTCACGCACTGCATGGCCAGCGGGGCGTTCTCGTCAACCTCGGGCGCGGGCATGTCGTCGATGATCATATCGAGCAGCGGATACATGTCCATGTTGCCGTCGTTGGGATCAAGGCGGGCAAAGCCATTCATAGCGCTGGCGTAGACCACGTGCTCCATGGCGAACTCAAGCTGGTCGTCAGTGGCGCCCAGGTCGGCCATAAGGTCGAGGCAGTCGTTGTAGGCCTTCTCGGGGTTAGCACCCGGACGGTCGATCTTGTTGATGACGATCATGATCTTAAGGCCGGTATCGATAGCGTGACGCAGCACGAAGCGGGTCTGGGGCATGGGGCCCTCAAAGGCGTCGACCAGCAGCAGGGCGCCGTCGGCCATACGCAGCACGCGCTCGACCTCGCCGCCGAAGTCGGCGTGGCCCGGGGTGTCGATGACGTTGATCTTAACGTCCTTGTACTCGATAGAGATGTTCTTGGCGAGAATCGTAATGCCGCGTTCGCGCTCCTGGTCGTTGGAATCCAGGACGCGGTCCTCGACCTGCTGGTTGGCACGGAAGGCGTCCGTGGCACGCAGGAGCTTGTCGACCATCGTCGTCTTGCCGTGGTCGACGTGAGCGATGATGGCGATGTTCCTCAGATTGTCTACGCGCATGTAGTTCCCCTATCTTCTATCCATATACAAACGGCACGCGTATGCGGCCCGCCCAGCGATACAACGCTCAGCGGGAATATTGAGCCTTTTACCGAAAACTCGTTTATTTTAGCGATTTTAGATGAGAGGGGTTTCCTCACCTGCAGGTTCAGGGTCGCTCCACATAAAACCATCGCCGGCGCCCATGCCCTCATACAGCACATATGCCGAAAAACCACTCTCGAGCGTCGTCTCAAAGAAGCTCACGAGCAGGGCATCATGGTAGCCGCCATCGATCTCGACGCAGCCGGTGTAGCCGATGGCATAGCGGGCGATACGGCCCAGGCCCTCGTCCTTAAGACCCATCTTGTGCTCGGAGATAAAGTTGGTAGCCGCCTCGAGGCACGCCTCTTCGCCATCCTCATCGAGCGCCGCCAGATAACGGTTGGAAGCGGCATCCTCAATTGCCACGACCACGCCAGGGTTTTCACCGGCGGCAAGGTCGTCCAAGAACGCACCAATCAGGTCACACACCATGGCGTCGAGCTCGGCGGAGACGTTACCGGCGTCCTGCATATCCTGTGCCATCTTTAGACCTTCCCATCGAGTCTGGCGTCGTTACAGTTCTTGTGCCTCGGCAGCAATCTTGGCGGCAGCGTCGCGGGCGCGCATCATATCCATCGCGCGCTTGTCGAGCACCTTGATCTGACTAGTCAGCATTACCGCATCGACCACGCCCCAGATCACCAGGCCCGTAGAGATCGAAAACCCAAGCGCACCAACTGTACCACGAAGGCGCGAGCAGATTGCCGCGACAAGGGTGGAGACGATAACCATCTTGATAAACGAGCCGCGCCGCTCGCGAAGCGTGCGGGCCTGTGTCACATAGGCAATGCGAGCTGCCTCAGAAGCCTCCGAGCGCATCTGGGCTTCACGCGCGATGGCGGCCGCCTCAGCCGACATGCCGCCGGCCATCAGCGAACGCTCCGCAACCCTGCCGCCCCGCATTTAAAAATCATCGGGCGAGAGTGTGTGAACGAACTCATCGAACTTCTCGAACTCCTGCTCGTCGTCAACTTCCTCGGCGTGGGCAGAAACGGTACCCAGGCGATTCATGATGTCGTCCTCCACAAACATGGGAGCATTGCTGCGCACGGCAAGGGCAATGGCATCACTGGGGCGGGCGTCAATCTTGCGCTCGTCACCATCGGCCAGCACGACGATCGTCGCATAGAACACCGGCGGCTCGGCGCGAACGATCTCGACGCGCTCGAGCTTGGCGCCCAGGGCGTCGACGGTGTCGAGCAACAGGTCATGGGTAATCGGGCGCTCGGCGCGGCCGCTGTCGATGCCGCGGCTGATTGCCGCAGCTTCAAACGAACCAGTCTGAATGGAAAGCGAACGCAGTGGCGCGGGCGAGACCGATTTACTGCTGCGCTCACGAAGCACGATAAGCGATGGCACGGGACCGGCGGCCATGACGATGGTCTCTATGTCGACACGAACCATGGAACACCTCCGGTACGTAGCGGTTAACACGCGGCGGCGGCGCCGCATTGAATAGCTATACTACCCAATCTTTCGCCCAGCACACAAAACCAAAATGAGATTTATCGCAGACAAGAAAAAAGCCCCGAGGCAACGCCCCAGGGCTCTTCACAGTTTTGATGGTGGACCTGACAAGATTCGAACTTGTGACCTCCCGGTTATCAGCCGGACGCTCTAACCAACTGAGCTACAGGTCCATCATGGTGGAGGTTAGGGGGATCGAACCCCTGACCTCAGGCTTGCAAAGCCCGCGCTCTCCCAGCTGAGCTAAACCCCCACGGAGACAGTAATAAACACCCCAGCGGCGACTCGGCTCTCGCTGGGGTGTTTATTGCGAAAGAAAGTGGTGGACCTGACAAGATTCGAACTTGTGACCTCCCGGTTATCAGCCGGACGCTCTAACCAACTGAGCTACAGGTCCATCGCGCAAGGGATATATTAGACGAGTCGTTACGCGCGCGTCAACAACTTTTTTGAAAATCTTTGAGGGGTGTCGGCCCCGGCTGCCCGGCGGCATGCGAAGTCGCCTGCTCGGACAGTCCTGCTCGCACGGAGAGCACATTAAGTGCTCTCCGGCTCGTGCGGAACTCGCGATCGACTTCGCATGCCGCCGGGCAGCCGGGGCCGACGCGGGGTTCAAAGGTTTTCAAAAAAGCGGTCGGCGCGCAGTGCGCCGACCGCCGATATATGGGGTCTGATATTTTCTAACAGTTAGGGCCTCTTACTCGTCAAGGAGATCTTCCGGCATGTCGTTGCCGTCGCCTAGATCGACAGGGGTTTCTTCGGGGGCGGAGCCGTTTTCTATGGCTTCGCCTTCGGGCCTCTCTTTGGCGGCCGTCATGCGGGCCACGGCGCAGATGCGGTCGTTGTCGTCGACGGTCATCATCTTGACGCCCTGGGTGGCGCGGCCGGTCTGGCTGATCTCGTCGGTCTTGACGCGAATGACCGTCGCGCCCTCCGTCACGATGAACAGCTCGTGCTGCGGGCCCACCGTCTTCATGGCCGCGAGGTTACCCTTACGCTCGGTCATTTGAATGGTGTAGACGCCCTGACCGCCGCGATTCTGCTCCGGGTAGTCCGCGACCGGCGTGCGCTTGCCGTAGCCGCGCTCGGTGATGACGAATAGATCGCCGTTGCCGTTAGTGACTTCCATGCCCAGAACGCTCACGCCGTCCTTCAGACCGATACCGCGAACGCCGCTGGTATCGCGGCCGGTGGCGCGCACCTGCTCCTCGGAGAACATGATCGCCTTGCCCGCGGTGGTGGCCAGGATAATCTTGTCGCCCTCGCGCACGCGGCGCACGTTCAGCAACGCGTCGTCGTCACGCAGGTTGATAGCGATCAGGCCGTCGCGACGGCTGCGGTCATATGCGCTCATCACGGTCTTCTTGACCATGCCGCTCTTGGTGGCAAACATCAGGTACTCGTCGGCCGGGAACTCGCGGCAGCTGATGACGCTCGCGATCTTCTCGCCTTCCTCGAAGGGCAGCAGGTTGACGATCGCGGTACCGCGCGCCTGGCGCGTACCCACCGGCAGCTCGTGCACCTTCAGGCGATAGACCTTGCCCTTGCTCGAGAAGAACAGCACGTACTCGTGCGTGGACGCGATGAACATCTCGTCGATAACGTCGTCCTCTTTGAGGTTGACGCCCGATACGCCCTTGCCGCCGCGCTTCTGGGCGCGGTAGGCAGCCACCGGGATACGCTTAACGTAGCCGGTATGGGTGATGGTCACGACCATATCCTCGTCGGCGATGAGGTCCTCGACATCCAGGTCCTTCTCAACCTGGCTGATCTCGGTGCGGCGCTTGTCGCCAAACTTCTTGGAGATCTCGCGCATCTCTTCCTTGATGACGCCCAGGATCTTCTCCTCATGCGCCAGCAGGTCCTCGTAGTAGGCGATGGCGCGGCGCAGGCCGTCCAACTCTTCTTGGATCTTGTCGCGCTCCAGGCCGGTCAGGCGGCGCAGCTTCATCTCGAGAATGGCCGTGGTCTGCTCGGGCGTAAAGCCAAAGCGCTCGATCAGGCGGCTGCTGGCCTCGGAGTCGGTCTGCGAGGAGCGGATGATGCTAATGACCTCGTCGATATGGTCGAGAGCCATAAGATAACCCTCGAGGATATGCGCGCGGGCTTGGGCCTTCTTAAGGTCGAAGCGGGTGCGGCGAGTGACGACGTCGACCTGGTGGTCGATGTAGTGCTGCAGCATCTCACGCAGGCTCAGGCATTTGGGAACGCCGTTGACGAGCGCCAGGTTGTTGGCGCCAAAGGTCGTCTGCAGCGAGGTGTACTTATACAGGTTGTTGAGCACGACCTGCGGAATGACGCCCTTCTTGAGCTCGATAACCAGACGGATGCCCTTCTGGTTGGACTCATCGCGCATATCCGAGATACCCTCGATGCGCTTGTCGTTGACAAGCTGGGCGATCTTCTCCTGCAGGGTGCCCTTGTTGACCATGTAGGGAATCTCGGTAAAGACCAGGCGGCTGCGGCCGGTCTTGGTGGACTCCACGTGTGCCTTGGCACGCACGGTAATGGAGCCGCGGCCGGTCTCGTAGCTCTGCTTAATGCCGGCGCTGCCCATGATGATGGCGCCGGTGGGGAAGTCCGGACCGGGCATGATCTGCATGAGCTCGTCGACGGTGGCGTCGGGGTTGTCGATCAGGTAGCAGGTGGCCTCAATCGCCTCGGTGAGGTTGTGCGGGGCGATGTTGGTGGCCATGCCGACGGCGATGCCCTGGCTGCCGTTGACCAGCAGGTTGGGGAAGCGCGCAGGCAGCGCCACGGGCTCGGCGAGCGATTCGTCGTAGTTGGGCTGCCAGTCGACGGTATCCTTCTGCAGGTCGCGCAGCAGTTCCATGGCGGGCTTTGCCAGGCGGCTCTCGGTGTAACGCATGGCTGCCGCGCCGTCGCCGTCGATGTTACCGAAGTTGCCATGACCGTCGATGAGCGGCGTGCGCATGGAGAACCACTGTGCCAGGCGGACCATGGCCTCGTAGACCGCAAAGTCACCGTGCGGGTGGTACTTACCGATAACTTCGCCGACCGTCCACGCCGACTTCTTGTGCGGGCGGTTGGGGTAGATGCCGCTCTCGTTCATCGCGTACAGGATGCGGCGGTGCACCGGCTTTAAGCCGTCGCGCACGTCCGGCAGGGCGCGCGCCGTGATGACCGACATCGAATACTCGATAAACGACTGCTTCATCTCGCGACCGAACTCCGAAATCTGGAGCTGGCCGCCGTTGATATCCTCGCCGGCCGAGGCGCCACGGTCGACTTCGCCAAAACTCTCCTCGAGCTCGCCGTCGTCATCCTCTTCCTCGTCATCATCGACATCGGGGTTATAGGCGTCCGGGTCGCCGTCCTCGCCCTGCTCAGCACGGGCAAGCAGGCGCTTCAGATCGTCGGGCATGCCGGCATCGCCGGCCTCGTCCATACCCCCGTTATTGTTGATATCGTCTGCCACGTTACCTCCTCTTAAGCGTCAAGGAAACGCGCGTCATGCGCATGTTTTTCAATGTACTCGCGGCGATAGCCGACCTCGGAACCCATGAGCTCGCGCACGGCGCGGTCCGCCACCACGGCGTCCTCGATCGACACGCGCTGCAGGATGCGGGTCTTGGGGTCCATCGTCGTCGAGGCAAGCTGCTTGGGGTCCATCTCGCCCAGGCCCTTGTAGCGCTGGACGGTATAGCCCTTGCGCTTCTTGGTGATCTTGCCGTCCTTGGCCTTGCCGTCCTCGTCGTTATCGTCGGGGTTCAGGCCCAGACTCTGGATGGTATCGCGCAGGATCTCGTCTTCGGGCTGGCGGCCGTTGGGATACACGTAGTGGATCTTGTTGCGCACCTTAATGCCAAAGATGGGCGGGCAGGCAACATAGACGTAGCCGGCATCGATCAGCGGACGCATGTACTTGTAGAAGAACGTCAGCAGCAGGATGCGGATATGCGCGCCGTCGACGTCTGCATCGGTCATGATGATGATCTTGTGGTAGCGCGCCTTGGTGATATCGAAGTCGCCGCCGTCGCCGGCACTCGTCGTGACGCCGCAGCCGATCGCGGTAATCAATGACTGGATGGTGTCACTCGAGAACGCGCGATGGTCACCAACGCGTTCGACGTTCAAAATCTTGCCGCGCAGGGGCAGAATCGCCTGGATGTCTCGGCGACGGCCGTCCTTGGCTGAACCGCCTGCCGAGTCGCCCTCTACGATGAAGAGCTCGGTCAGCTCGGCATCGCGCACCGAGCAGTCGGCGAGCTTACCGGGCAGGGACGCCGTCTCGAGCAGGCTCTTGCGGCGGGTCGCTTCGCGCGCCTTGCGAGCGGCGTTGCGGGCCTTGCATGCCTGTTGGGCCTTCTTGACGATCTCGCGAGCGGGCTTGGGATGCTCCTCGAGGTAATCGGCGAGGCCGTCGGTCACGATCTTGAGCGTCAGCGCGCGCATATAGGAGCTGCCGAGCTTGGCCTTGGTCTGGCCCTCAAATTGCGGGTCGGGCAGCTTGACCGAGATAACGGCCGAAAGGCCCTCGCGCACATCGTCGCCGGTCAGGTTGGCGTCTTTTTCCTTGAGCAGGTTCTGCTTGCGCGCGTAATCGTTGATCACGCGGGTGAGCGCGGTGCGGAAGCCCTCAAGATGCATGCCGCCCTCGGGGGTGTAGATGTCGTTGGCAAACGACATGACGTTCTCGCCGTAGCCGCTATTCCACTGCAGGGAAACCTCGACCTCGCCCATCTTGGCCACAGGTGCGTCCGGGTCCGATTTACCCTCGATATAGATGGGCTCCTTAAAGGCCTCGGGGACGTCCTTGCCCTCGTTGAGGAACTTGACGAAGTCGATGATGCCGCCCTCGTAGCAAAACTCCTCCACGTGGGGAGTCGCCTCGCGCTCGTCGGTCAGCACGATTTTGAGGTTCTTATTGAGGAACGCCGTCTCCTGCAGACGGTTGTGCAGCGTATCGAAATCGTAAATGCAGGTCTCGAAGATCTCGTCGTCGGGCCAGAAGGTGACGGTGGTGCCCGTCGAATCCGAGGTGCCCACGACCCCCATCTTCTTGACGGTCTTGCCGCGCGAGAACTCCATCTCGTAGGTGTTGCCGTCGCGACGAACCTGAACGACCACGCGCTTGGACAGTGCGTTGACGACGGAGATGCCCACGCCGTGCAGGCCGCCCGAGACCTTATAGGCCGAGTTATCGAACTTACCGCCGGCGTGCAAGATCGTCATGACAACCTCGAGCGTCGGAATCTTTTTAACAGGGTGCTCGTCGACGGGGATGCCGCGCCCGTTGTCGACGACCGTGATGGAGTTGTCGGCGTGGACCGTCACCTGGATCTCGGTGCAGAAACCGGCCATGGCCTCGTCGACGGAGTTGTCAACGATCTCCCACACCAGGTGATGCAGACCGCTGGCGCTCGTCGAGCCGATATACATGCCCGGGCGCTTACGAACGGCCTCGAGACCTTCGAGAATCTTAATCTCGCCGCCATCGTAATCGTTTTCGTTTGCCACACGTCCTCCTTCAGTCAAGAAAATGTGTACAGCCTTACTAGTTTATCGTAAAAAAATACCCTCGGGAATGAGGGTATTTGGCTCTACAAGGCCACCAGATGCGATTTAAGGCTCTTTTTTGCTTTGCACGCCCTTGGCCCACTCGGCACTGGCTCTCATGGCATTCTCGAGGGCCTCGCGCAGTTTTTGGTCTTCGATGGGCGCCACTTGGCGCTCAATCTCGGTGCGCTCGGCCTCACTTAGGTCGGCGTGCGGGGCCGGCGGGTGCTCGGTCGTCGCCGGGCGCAGGCGCTCCTTGGCGGCGGGCGGCGTGTGACCGGGTGCGGTGGTTTTGAACACCAGGCCGTCCACATGCGCACCGGCGCGCTCCATGCGCGCGCGGATGATCTCACGCAACAGCGTCATTTCCTGCGTCCACGAGGGCGAATCGAGATATACCAGCAGTTCATTGGACTCGGGCAGGTAGCGCAGACCCGTCACATGCCGCCCCTCGCGCGTGCCCGAGCACACCGCGTTCCACGCGCGATAGACCGCGCGCGACTCCTCGGCAGCCTCCATCTGCGCGCGGCGCTTAGGCGTTGCAGCCGCCAGGATGCGCTGGCGCTCTGCGTTCAAAAACCCACTGAAGGCGACCGTTTCGCTCTCGCGCTCGTAATTAGCACGTCTCACCCATGCTCACCACCTTGGCTCGATCAAGCAGGTCATCGGTAAAATACCCCAGGTTGGTCGTGGTTATGACCGTCTGGATATCATCGCCGATCAACCGCAGGAAAGCACCGCGACGCTCGCCGTCGAGCTCGCTCATCACGTCGTCCAAAAGCAGCAGTGGGGCGGTGCCCAGGACATCGCGAGCCACGGCCACCTCCGCCACCTTCCAGGCCAGCACCAACGTTCGCTGCTGGCCTTGGCTGGCAAACGAACGGGCGGAGCGACCCGCCACGGTAAACTCAATCTCATCGCGATGCGGTCCCACCAACGTCACGCCGCGGCGAATTTCCTCGTCGGCGTGCTCATCAAGGGCGGCCAGCATGCGCTCGTACGCCCAGCCCTTCAGCTCTTCGCGATCCCCGACCTGGGGCAAATCCCCCAGCGTGGACGTATAGGTCACGTTGGCAGCCTCACCGGACGCCACTTGCCCGTAGGCAGTACGCACATGGCCCGCCAGCCGGTCGAGCAGGGCCAACCGGTGCACGAGCAGAGCCGCGCCCGCGCGGGCAATCGAATCGTTCCACGCGCCGAGCATCTCGCGGCAGCACCAGGCCTCCTTGAGCAAGGCGTTACGCTGGGTCACGCAGCGACCATAGGTGCTCGCAAGATCGGCATAGCGTGCGCTCAGTTGCATGCCAAAGTCGTCGAGGGCGGCGCGGCGCACACTGGCGCCTCGCTTAACCATGTCCAGATGGTCGGGGCAAAACAGCACGCTCGGCAGAACCCCGCGCACACCGGCGGCAGAGCATCTCTTGCCGTTGCGGCTAAACGAGCGTTTACCGTCCTCCGCGCTCAATCCCATATCAAGCACGCGGCCGTCGCCCTCGAGCCTCAGCTCTACCTCGCACGAGCCCACGCCATCATGGACGAGCTCGGCGGCGGTCGGATGCCTAAACGAGGCGCCGCTCGTCAGCAGCTGCAGCGCCTCTATGAGATTGGTCTTTCCCGCCGCGTTGGGTCCCGCAAGTATCGTCACGCCCTCGTCCAAGGCAAGGCGATAGCTATCGAAGCTGCGGTAATGCGCAACGGAAAGATCACGGGCGAACATGGTCATGGCGCAGCGCTAGATGCGGACCGGCATGACCAGGTACAGGTAGTTGATCTTGTCGTAGGACTTGAAGATGCCCGCCTGCGAGTAGCTCTTGAGCTCCAGCGTGATCTCCTTCTCCTTGGACAGGGCATTGAGGCAGCCGAAGATGTAGTGGTAGTTGAAGGCGATGGTACCCGACTCGCCCTCGGCCTCGACATCGATCGTCTCCTGCGCAAGGTCCTGGTCATTGGAAATGGAGGACAGGCCCATCTGCCCGTTCTCGACATCGATCTCGAACTTGACGGCGGGGTTGGCGCTCGCGATAACGGCCACGCGCTTGAGGGCGGCGTTAAAGGCGGCGACGTCGATCTTGACGCTCGTCACGCACGAATCGGGGATGAGCTGCTTGTAGTTGGGGTACACGCCCTCGATGCGGCGCGACACGTAGGTGGTATTGCCGGCCTCAAAGACGACCTGGGTGTCGGTAGCCCCGATCATGATGGTCGCCTGGCTGGCCATGATGTTCAGTGCGTCGTTAAAGGCGTCGGCCGGAACGTTGAGTTCAAAGGAGCCCTCGAGGGTCGAGGTCTCGACCTGCGTATCGCACACGGCCAAACGGAAGGAATCGGTCGCCACTAGGCGCACGGTGTTGTTCTCGACTTTCATGTGCACACCGCCCAGGATGGGGCGGGCCTTGTCGGTCGAGGTGACGCGCCACACGCGGCCGACCATCTCGGACAAGATATCGGTCGGCAGTTCCACGGCGCTCTCGATGGCATAGGCCGGAAACTCGGGGAAGTCATTGGCATCGAGCGTGTTCAGGCGGAACGAGCTCTTCTCGCAACCAATCAGCACCTGACGCTCGGACAGCTCAAAGGTGACCGGGGCATCGGGGAGGGTCTTGGTGATATTGGAGAGCATCTTACAGGGGATAACCATCTCGCCCTCTTCTTCGACATGCGCCGCGATGCGATGACGGATCGAGATGGTGTAGTTAGAGGTCTGGAATTCCAAGATGCCGTCTTGCGCCTTAACGAGCACGCCCGACAGGATGGGAAGGGTGGATGCCGAAGCGACACCCTTCATTACGACGTCGATGGCTTGTGTAAGCGAGCTCTGGCTGACGGTGAACTTCATCTTTTAATACCTTTCTATAGATATAAATATCTTAATAATAGTAATAGCACTGACGAAACTGTTGATTACTCCCAAAGACGCAGGTCAGACCCAGAAAGAGAATCGACAGCAACCTGTGTGCAACGGGGGTGGTTTTCCACGTTCAAAACCTGCGCAAAACTTTTCATCACCGCGGGTTGGGTTTTAGACACCTTATGCCCGTGGTTTCGACAAGTTTTCAACAGGTGTCTCTATTTCCCTACGAGCGCAGTGTAATTTTATCGCGCAGCGACTTGAGGTCTTCGGTGACGGTGCGGTCTTCCTGGATCATCTTCTGGACCTTTTTGTAGCTCGTGCTGACGGTCGAGTGGTTGCGGTTGCCAAATTCGGCGCCCACCGCCGTGGTCGTCATCTCGCACATCTCGATGGCCAGGTAGATAGCGATATGGCGTGCTTTGGCGATATTGGCGTTGCGACGCGGGCCGATGAGCTCCTCGTGCGTCACGCCGTACTGCTCTTCGATGACGGACTGAACCGTCTGGACGTTGATCTTTTTGGCCGATGTGTCGAAGTACTGGCTGGCGATGGCGTCGATATCGTCAAAGGTGAGCTCCCCGCCCTCGCGCTCACGGTCGCCCGCCTCGCCGGCGCAGCGCTCGCAAAAGCTCTCGAGTTCGCGGATGTTGGTGCCCGAGACCTCGGCCATGTGTTTAAAGTGCTCGTCGGTCAGGTGTCCGCCGTCGCCCCCATAGGCCGCCAGCAGTGAGTCGTCGCCCGCCTCGGGAGCGGCGACGATGGTGTTCTCGTAATAGCGCTGCAAGATCTTGTATTTCATCTCGTAGCTGGGCTCTGCGACCAGGCAGAGCATTCCGGCGTTGAAGCGGCTGGTCAGACGCTCGTCCATGCTCAGGTCCTTGGGGGCGCGGTCTGCCGCGATGACGACCTTCTTGTTGTTGCGGATGAACTCGTCCATGAGCTGGAAAAAGTAGTCCACACTCGCGCGCTTGCCGATGATGTTTTGGATGTCATCGATGATGAGCACGTCCACGCCGTGGTACGCCTGCATGATGGGGGCGTTGCTCTTCTTTTGACGGTCGAACTCGGTCATCAGGTCGTCCAGATATGCCTGGGAGTTGGCATACTTGACCTTGATCTCGGGCGACTTCTCGGCGAGCTCGTTTTTGATGGCGAGCAGCAGATGGGTCTTGCCCAGCCCCGATTTGCCATAGATGAACAGGGATGTGCATGTGCCGCGCTCGTCCGCGAGGGCGGCAAACTTGAGTGCCGAGCGATAGGCATGGCTGTTCTCGGGGCCGTAGACAAAGTTCTCAAAGGTAAATTTTGAGTTCGCGGCGAGCGGGGCTCCATCCGTATTCTGCTCGGCCGGCACGGTCGGTGCTGGCATGGGTGAAGCGGGGGCCGCAGCTTGCGTGGATTTAGTCGGCGCTCCGCCCTTCATCTGGTTCATCATGCGACGAAAATCGTCGGCCGAGAGCGTGTTCTTGATTGCAATGCCCGAATCCGCGCCCGCCGCTGCGTCGTGAGCGATGGGCATGTGCGTGACGGGTGCGTTCGTTGACGTCGCCGCCGCGCTCGTCAACGGTGCCATTGTTTCACGGGAAACATCGCTGTGCTGGTGCTCGATTGTCGGCACATCGCCTGCGGAGGCCGGCACCGCCGGGGAAGCAGCGGGAGCCGTGGCGGGCGCCGTGGCGGCAGCGGATTCCGTCGCGGCGCCTTGCGGTGCCACGATGTCGAGAGCAATCGGTGCAAAGGCGATTTCTTCCAGATAGGCCTCAATAGTCGGCTGATGCTTTTTGAGCTGCGCGATGGCAAAGCGCGAGGGGGCCTCGATCGTGAGCGTATCTTCGGTCAGGCTTATGGCGCGCGATTGCCCCAGCATGTTGATGAGGCGTGCATCTTGGCCGTCGCGCTGGCAAAAGGCGATGGCATCCCCCAGGATGATGCTTGCTTCCTCGTCCACTGTCTCTCCCGTTCTTTAGCTCTGAGCTCGCACGCGAGCGGCGCCGAGTTCGGTCAGATGGTATTTCTGGCCATGCTTGATGACCAAGCCGGCCTGCGCCAAGTCATTGAGCGTGCGTGACCAAGTGGGGGCCGAGTTTCCAAACGCCCTCGCAAGATCGGTTGCGCCGCACGCTTGATTTTGCGCCAGATAGCCCAGCGCGGCGTTACCGCGATCGCTTACGAACACGTCCGGTTGTGGCTGTGCATACTGATTTACTGCATTAGGATACATCATTTGAGCTGCTGGTTGTTGAGAACTCTGCGTCGGCGGCATTTGCTGTTGAAAACTTTGAGGCCACTGTTGGTAAGGCTGCGGAGGCGTCTGCTGGGCCCAGGGGTTGTACTGCTGCTGCGGCATCTGCTGGTACGGCTGCTGATATCCCTGCTGGTACTGCTGCGGGAACTGCTGGCCATACCCCAGTGGCGGCATCTGCTGATATGGATATCCCTGTTGGTACGGCTGATAGCCCATTTGCTGGCCACCCGGCGCCCCCGTCGCCTGCCGCATTGCTGCTGCATCCTGATCAGCCAGCGGCATGGCCTCTGGCATGTTTGGCGGCATCGACATAGATGCCGCCTGGGGTTCTTGTGTGGGAAGCATTCCGGGCTGCTGCATCTGTCCCACGGGGGGCTGCATCTGCTGCGTTGCCACGGGCTGCTGCGCAAAAGCTCCCGGCAGGGGATATGTGGGCTGCTCCGTCTCGGGCCGCACGGCAGCGCCGCGTCCGCCGGCACGCTCGATTTCCTGCACGCGTTTAGGGTTCAGGCTTACCGTAACCACGGTGCCGTTGCCCATGTTGTCCTCGATGGATACGGCACCGCCGGCGTTTTCCAAATACTCCTGCACCATGGGAAACCCTGCTCCGGTTCCACGGATATAGCGCTTCATCTTGCTGTTTGCGCTGGTAACGCCAAAGTCGAAAGCACGTTCCTTGTCGTCGATGCCGGGTCCTTGGTCAGCAAAGCGGATGGTGTCTCCGCCGTCCAGAATCGAGATGATGGGCTCGGCAAAGTGTGCGTGGATAAAGTTTTCGACAATCTCGCGGATGACCATGAGCGAGATATGGCCACCTTGTTCTTTCATGCACTGGTAGACGGTGTTGGTCGTCTCTTCCAAATACGTGCGGACATCTTGCGGATCAATGACGATCACCCGCGGTGTCGACAGCATGTCGTCATAGACGGCGATGCGCGCGGCGTACATGGCTTTTGGCGCCTGCGTGGTCGTCTGCTCGCCTTCCGCACGCTCTTCGCGCACGCCGGTGATGTGCTCGTTGTCGGGTGCCGGGTTTCCGGAATCGACCATGGTGTAAAAGTCGTCAGACATGCCGCTCGCAATCTTTCAAAAGGTTTCGAACAAATAGTAGCTCACCGTGCAACGTTTCTCATCTTTCGACAACTTTTCAAAACTTGTTGAAAACTTTGGAAAACGGGTGAAAAGTTCTCAACATTGCCAACATGACCTGTTGAAAACTCGATGAAATATCGTGAAAGGTTGCCATGAGGCGCAAATTTCGGTTGTGCTTATGGGGGAACCGTGTGAACTGCGCAACCTTTTACCTTTGATTTCTTGACATTTGAACATTGATTTCCCTACAATCTTCAAGCTCACGTGTCTATATCTGCGTCCGCGTCCCCGCGGACACTCGAAATGCAGCAGGAGGAACTTAAGATGAAGCGTACGTATCAGCCTAATAAGCGTAAGCGTGCCAAGACCCATGGCTTCCGTGCCCGTATGGCCACTAAGGGTGGTCGTGCCGTGCTCGCCCGTCGTCGCGCCAAGGGCCGCAAGCGTCTCACTGTCTAGCAGCGATACACACATCTCGCATGAAGACTATTAAGTCTCGGCAAGATTTCGAGCATGTGTTCAGTCAGGGGCGTCGTTTCAATCACCCTCTGATTCGAATGACCATATGTGAATCGGTTGGCGAAGGCGACTCCGGAAGGGTCGCCTTCGTTGGTGCTAAGCGACTCGGTTGTGCCGTCGTGCGCAACCGATCTAAGCGTGTGATGCGCGAGGCCGCCCGCAGCTGCGGATTTCCCGTTGCGGGTTATGACATCATCTTGTTTGCAACTCCCAAGACGAGGGTTTCCTCGCCGCAGGAGATGGACAAGGCGTTGCGTTCGCTTATGAAGCGCGCCGGCGTTGCCGGGGAGGAGCGATGAGCAATCACGTTTTGCGACGTGTTGCCATCGCTCCTATTCGCATATATCAACAGGTTATTTCGCCCTTATTGCCTGACGCCTGCATTTATTACCCAACGTGCTCGCAATACGCCATCCAGGCGATTGAGAAGCACGGTGTTTTGAGAGGCTGCTGGCTTGCCGTGAGGCGCATCGCTCGCTGCAATCCCCTGCACGTCGGCGGTTATGACCCTGTGCCCTAGCGGGCACTCGCTATCGGAGGAAAACTTACATGTGGGATTGGATCGTTAACATCCTTTTCGAGCTGCTCAAGCTCATCCAGACCTTTGCGGTCGACTGGGGCCTGTCCATCATCATCCTGGTGGTCATCATCCGTCTGCTGCTGACGCCGCTTATGCTCAAGTCGACCAAGTCGACGGCTCGCATGCAGGTGCTGCAGCCCAAGATGCTCGAGATCCAGGAGCGCTATGCCGACGATCCCCAGCGTCAGGCCGAGGAGATGCAGAAGTTCTACAGCGAGAACAAGTTCAACCCCATGGCTGGCTGTCTGCCGCTGCTGATTCAGATGCCTATCCTGTTCGCCCTGTTTACATTGCTGCGCAACCTGCCGCAGTACTTTAACAACGGCACGTTCTCGTTCTTCAACATCCTGCCCGACCTGACCACCACGCCGAGCGCTTCCTTTGCCGATGGCTTTATGGTTGCACTGCCTGCGCTGGTTTGCCTGATCCTGTTTGCCGTCCTGACCCTGATTCCGCAGCTCTATATGTCGCGCAACCAGACCGGCCAGCAGGCTCAGAGCATGCGTATGATGGCCGTTGTCATGACGGTCATGATGCTTTGGATGGGCTGGAGCCTTCCCGTTGGTGTTCTGCTGTACTACGACGTCTCGTCTGCTTGGCAGGTTATCCAGCAGATTTTTGTGACGCAGAAGGTCATCGACAAGGCGAAGGCCGATGAGGAGGAGCGTCTTAAGAACGCTCCGCTGCAGGTTGAGGTCACTCGTCGCGAGAAGAAGCCGCGCCCGCACAAGAAGAAGTAGTGGGATATCAATCTTATTTAGGTACCTAACTTTTGGAGTACGTTATGTCTGAAGAGATCATCGAGGATATGCTTGAGGAGGTTGCCCCGCAGGTCGCGGGCGATTATCCCGAGATTGCACAGCGCTACAAGGCTGGTGAAGAGCTGACCGATGAGGAGCTCGACACCATTGCCGATGTTGCTATTTCCATCCTGCGTTCCATCCTTTCGCACTTCGATGCCGCCAACTCTCCTATCGATGAGTATGAGGGCGACGAAGGTGAGCTGATTTTGGATGTAACGGCTCCCGACCTTGCTGTTCTCATTGGCCGTCATGGTCGCACCCTTGATGCCCTTCAGGTTATGTTCTCTTTGCTGGTGAGCCGCAAACTTGGCTTTAGGTATCCGGTTGTAGTGGACGTCGAGGGATACAAGAGCCGCCGTCAGGACAAGGTTGCCTCCATGGCTCAGTCTGCTGCCGAGCGTGCCATTCGCACTCATAAGAGTGTTTCGCTTCCGCCCATGAATGCCTACGAGCGTCGACTGGTTCACATTGCACTTCGTGGCAATGATGCCGTCGATACTCATTCTGAGGGTTCTGACCCTGATCGCCATGTGGTGATTGTTGCTCGATAATCTACTCGAGTTTATGCTAAGGGGACGTGGTTTCCACGTCCCCTTTTTTTGTCAAAAGTTCTCGATACGCTGATTTTTGTCAGAAAGGAGCTTTCGTTGTTAGTACTTACTGATCAGCAAGCTGACGAGATGTTGAGTCGTCTAGCTTTCTATTGCAAAGAGTATTCCTTGAGCGTAACTGATGTTGAGCTGAGGAAATGTATTCAGCATTTGGATTTGGTTCTAGAAACAAATAAGACAACCAATCTCACCCGTATTCTTAACGTAGAAGATGCTGCAGTACTTCATATCCTCGACTCACTTGTTTTGCTCCCCTATATCAACAAGGCTCCTGAGGGAGCTTTGCTCGATATGGGAACAGGTGCGGGCTTCCCTGGTATTCCATTAACAATAACCACGCATCGTAAAGCTACTTATATTGACTCTGTTGGCAAGAAGGTTGATGCGGTAAATTCCTTTGTCCATGCTCTTGGATTGAAACATGCCCATGCGGTTCATGATCGTCTTGAAGAATATGCTCGGAGCCATAAGAAGCAGTTCTCTGTTGTAACCGCCCGCGCACTGGCCCCTCTACCGATTCTTGTTGAGTATGCGGCTCCGTATCTGAAGGATGGAGGGCTATTTGTTGTAACCAAGGGCAATCCTTCGGATGAGGAGCTTGCTTCCGGCATGTCAGCAGCTAAGATTTGCGGCTTCACTTTGCTTCTGAATGACACAATTGATTTGCCTGAAGGCTTGGGTCACAGGGAGTTCATTGTTCTTAAGAAGAGTCATCCAGCATCCGTTTCATTGCCTCGTGCAAATGGCGTGGCAAAGAAGAATCCGCTTGCCTAGATGTTTCACGTGAAACATAATGGATACTAACAACTTGCAGTGTTTCACGTGAAACATGGCGGTTGATATCGATTCGGAATGTTTCACGTGAAACATCCTCCGTTTGACAGCTTTAATACACACCAGGAGGGACCGTGGGATTTCGCGACGTTAAGCGTTCAAAGAGCGCAAAAGACACGCGTATCATTGCAATCATCAATCAAAAAGGCGGCGTCGGTAAGTCAACGACGGCTGTAAACCTTGCAGCAGCACTGGGTGAGCAGGGTCGTAAGACACTGATTGTCGATTTTGATCCGCAGGGAAACAGCACCAGTGGATTCGGAATTGAAAAAGAAGACCTTGATCACTGCATCTATGATGCATTGTTGAATGATGTGCCGGCAGAATCACTTGTTCTTGATACAAATTGCAAAAAGGTATTCGTAATTCCAGCTACAATTCAGCTTGCAGGCGCCGAAATTGAGCTCGTAAGCGCAATTGCACGTGAAACCCGCCTCAAAGATTTGCTTGAGCCGATTCAGGACGAGTTCGATTTTATTTTCATTGACTGTCCTCCTTCGCTCGGCCTGCTTACTATCAACGCTTTGACCGCAGCAGACAGCGTTTTGATTCCGATCCAGTGCGAATATTACGCACTCGAGGGCGTTACGAAGCTGCTTGAGTCAATGAAGATGGTCAAATCAAGGCTGAACAAGGGCTTAGACACCTATGGTGTGCTTATGACCATGTATGACTCGCGTACTTCACTATCGAATCAGGTTGTTGAGGAGGTTCAATCGTACTTTGGTGATAAGGCGTTTAAGACGCTAATCCCCCGTACGGTTAAAATCTCCGAAGCTCCGTCTTTTGGAGAACCGGTAATTACCTATGCACCTCAAAATAAGGGTGCAAAAGCATATATGAACCTTGCAAAAGAGGTGATCAAGCGTGCCTAGTGTAAAGAAACGTGGCGGATTGGGACGTGGACTGAATGCTTTGGTTTCAGAGGCCGAGTATGAGACCGGCGGTTCGGCTGCATCGGCTTCAAATGCTCCATCTGAAACAAAACTACCTATTGAGGATATCGTTCCCAACCCTAATCAGCCGCGAATTCACTTTAACGAAACTGAACTTCGCGAGTTGAGCGAGTCAATCCAAGAACATGGCGTTTTGCAGCCGCTTTTGGTTCGCAAGCATGGAAACGGCTATGAGATCATCGCTGGTGAGCGTCGTTACCAGGCGTCAAAGCTTGCTGGCCTTGAAGAATTGCCAGTCATCATTAAAGAGGTAAATGATGAAGAGATGCTGGCTCTTGCTCTTATCGAAAACCTTCAACGTTCAGATCTGAATCCCGTCGAAGAGGCTAAGGGCTATCGACAGCTCATCGATGCCAGCGGTATGACCCAGGAGGCATTGTCGAAGGCAGTAAGCAAGTCACGCTCTGCAATTACAAACTCACTGCGTCTTCTCGATCTCCCCGAAGTAGTTCAGCAGATGATTTTTGAGGGTAAACTTACTGCTGGTCATGCACGTGCGATTCTTGCAGTTCCCTATGAGGATGCTCGAATTCGACTTGCAGAGAAGGTTGTTGCAGAGGGCCTTTCCGTAAGAGCGACAGAAAATCTTGCTCCGTTGTTTTCTGCCGGAGAGACACCTAAGACGCCGAGGCCTGCAACCCCTCAGTCTTTTAAAAAGGCAGCCCGCGTGCTTCGTCAGGTTTTTAATACCAACGTGCGTGTGAATAGCTCGCGTGGAAAGAATAAGATTGAGATTGAGTTTAAAGACGAGGAAGAGCTCTCTCGTATTCTTGGTGAAATGATTCAGTTTGATCAAGGAGGCCAAGATGAGGAATAGAATTTTAACTGCGATTGCATTGGCGACGACTGTCGCGGCTGGTGCCTTTGCTGGCTATAAGATCGCGACAGACGATGAACTTCGAGGTCGTTTGCTTCGTAGTGCGCAAGATATTATCGATACATCCAAGAAGAAAATGGATGTTATGACAGAAGATGTTGCAATGCGTACTGCTCAGGTAACGAAGAATCCCAAGATTAATCAGGGTTGGGTCAGCAACCAATGGGAAAATGTATGCTATTAGGTACCTAACAATTACCCTGCATATTTTAAGGGGCCCTTGTCTGATTCATGAGACAAGGGCCCCTTATTTTGTCCGTAAAAAATGGGAAAGGTAGCAGCTGCTCCAAAATTGAGGTCAATAAATGAAACGGCCCCGGTTGCATATCCTGCAACCGGGGCCGTTCGATGTTTCACATGAAACGTTTTGGAGTGCGACTCCCCTATGCGTTCTTCTGAACTTTAAAGCGCTGTTTCAGCTGTCCGCAAGCGGCGTCAATATCGTTACCACGGGAGTTACGAATCGTGGTCTCGATGCCACGGGACTCAAGACGACGCTGAAGATCCTCAACCTTATGAATCGGCGACGGCTTGAGCGGGCTGCCCTCGATGTCGTTAAGTTGAATCAGGTTAACGTGGCACAGCGTTCCCTCGCAGAAGTCGCAGAGTGCCTGCATCTCGGGATTCGTATCGTTGACGCCTTCGATCATGGCATACTCATAGGTCGGGCGGCGGCCAGTCTTCTCAGTGTAGAGCTGAAGCGCCTCGTGAAGGCGAAGCAGCGTGTACTTCTTAACACCGGGCATGAGCTTATTGCGCGTCGATTGGATGGCGGAATGCAGGGAAACGGCAAGCGTGAACTGCTCGGGGATATCGGCAAATTTGCGAATACCGGGAATAACGCCGCTGGTAGAGACGGTGAGGTGACGAGCGCCGATACCGATGCCATCGGGGTCGTTGAGGATACGCAATGCCTTGAGAACCTCGTCGTAGTTGGCAAACGGCTCGCCCTGGCCCATGAAGACAACGCTTGTGGCACGCTCGCCAAAGTCGTTGGATACATGAAGCACCTGGTCGACGATCTCTTGAGCGGTCAGAGAGCGCTTGAGGCCGTTGAGACCGGTAGCGCAAAAGGCACAGCCCATGCCGCAGCCTGCCTGGGTGGAAACGCAGACGGAAAGCTTGTTACGACGGGGCATGCCGACAGTCTCGACGGAAACGCCGTCGTGGTATTCGAGCAGATACTTGCGCGAGCCATCTTTGGAAACCTGCTTGGTGAGTTCAGTGGGCGTGTCAAAGGCAAAAGCCTCTTTAAGCTGCTCGCGGAAAGCCTTGGGAATGTTGGTCATATCGTCAAACGAACAAACGTTCTTCTCGAAGACCCATTCAATGAGCTGCTTCGCGCGGAACGCGGGCTGGCCAAGTTCGGCCACGAGCTCGCGAATATCGTTTTGGCTCAAGTCGCGAATGTCCTGAGATTTAGTCCTGGGATTCATGGAAGCCTTTCGATTTTGGGGAAACGTAGAGGGTATCGCTACAATATGGTATCAGCTGCAGAAATTATAGAGGAGGAGTCTGCCCATGCCGGGTAAAAGCCTAGAGAACATGCACGTAGCGGTCTTGGCGGGCGGTCATTCCGCTGAGCGCGAGATCTCGCTCAATTCGGGAAAGAACGTTGTGGTGGCACTGAAGGAAGCCGGCTACACCTCGGTGGAGCTGCTCGATACGGCCGCTGATGACTTTATGGTAACCATGGCAACCGGCGGCTTTGACGTGGCGTTTATCGCCATGCACGGTGCCGGCGGCGAGGATGGTGCCATGCAGGGCGCCATGGAGACCCTGGGTATCCCCTACACGGCCTCGGGCGTGCTTGCTAGCGCCTGCGGTGCCGACAAAGAGGTCTCTAAGCTCCTGTACGCCAAGGCGGGCATTCCCATTGCCCCCGGCCTTGCGCTCGAGGTGGGCGATGAAGTCGATATCGATCATATCGTCGAGGTTTGTGGCGAGCGCAGCTTTGTGAAGCCGGCCGTTAACGGTTCCAGCTATGGCATTTCCCTGGTCCATGAGCCCTCCGAGCTGCCCGCGGCAATTGCCAAGGCGTTTGAGTACGGCGACAAAGTGCTGGTCGAGAAGTGCATCGAGGGTACCGAGATCACCGTCGGCGTGTACGGCGAGGACGACGTGCGCGCCCTGCCGATTGTCGAAATTCGCAAGCCCGAGGACTGTGAGTTCTACGATCTGGACGTGAAGTATGTCGACCCTACGGACATCCATCGTATTCCGGCGCAGATTTCACCCGAGAATTACGCTCGCGCTCAGGAGCTTGCCTGTGCTGCTCACAAGGCCCTCGGTTGCCTGGGCATCTCGCGCAGCGATTTTATCGTGAGCGAGGACGGCCCCGTCATCCTCGAGACCAACACCATTCCCGGCATGACCGATACGTCGCTGTATCCGGATGAGATTCGCCACACAGACGACATGACGTTCCCGCAGGTCTGTGACAGCCTGATCCGTATGGGCCTTCGTCGAGCGGGCATTGCATGCTAATCGAGGACGCGGTTTCGTCAGGAACGCCGCAGTTTGTCATCGACTCCTATGCCACGCTTGCCGACCGCGCCAAAACGCAGTCCTTCGGCCTTATCGAGGAAGATGTGATTGTCCTCGATACCGAGACCACGGGTCTTTCGGTGCAGGACAACGAGCTGATCGAGATCTCGGCGGCCCGTCTTTCGGGCCGCGAGGTCATCGACCGCTTCGATACCTTCGTGCATCCCAAGCAGCTGATTCCCGCCGAGATTACCGAGCTCACGAGCATTACAAATGCCGATGTGGCAGATGCCCCGTCGGCCGTTGAGGCCGTCGCCGCTCTCGCCGATTTTGTCGGTGGCTGTCCGGTGATCGCACACAACGCCACGTTCGACCGCTCGTTTATCGAGTCGGTCAAAGGCGGCGTCAACGTGAGCGATATTTGGATCGATTCGCTGGCGCTGTCGCGCATCGCGCTTCCGCGCCTGGCCTCTCACAAGCTGTCTTTTATGGCCGATCTGTTTGGCTGCGACTCGGTATCACACCGTGCCAATGCCGACGTCGACGCCCTGTGTGGCGTATGGCGCGTGTTGCTCGTGGCGCTCACCGACTTGCCCCAGGGCCTCATGGCGCGCCTAGCCGACATGCATCCGGACGTGCCTTGGTCCTATCGTCCTATCTTCTCGTTCTTGGCAGGGCAGAACCCTGGTTCTATCTTCTCTCTCAGCGCCGCTCGTGCTGACGTTCTCAAGGCCGATCGCGCCGACGATCGGGTGGACGCCGATGAACTGCCGGTTCTCAAGATGTCGAGTCGTGAGGAGATTGAGGCAGACTATGCGCCAGGTGGCCTGGTCAATCGCATGTATCCCACCTACGAGCCGCGTGATGAGCAGATCGCGATGGCGCTCGAGGTCCGCGATGCGCTGGTCACGGGCACTCATCGTGTAATTGAGGCGGGCACAGGCGTCGGCAAATCGATGGCCTATCTGGTGCCTTTTGCCGAGGCGGCACGCCGTAACAACATCACGGTTGGTATTGCGACCAAATCGAACAATCTTGCCGACCAGCTCATGTACCATGAGCTGCCAAAACTTGCCGAGCAACTGGACGGTGGTCTGTCATTTTGCGCTCTCAAGGGGTATGACCACTATCCGTGCCTGCGCAAGCTCGAGCGCATGAGCCGCGGCCAGGTCGAGATCACCACCAAGCGCGATCCGGCGGACACGCTCACGGCGGTCGCGGTCATTATGGCGTACGTCTGCCAATCAGCCGATGGCGACCTCGACTCGCTTGGCATTCGTTGGCGCAGCGTCAACCGCCCCGACTTTACGACGGCCTCGCGTGAGTGCGCTCGTCGCCTCTGCCCGTTTTTCCCTGATAAATGTTTGGTCCACGGCGCTCGCCGTCGTGCGGCGCATGCCGATGTGGTGGTCACCAACCATTCCCTGCTGTTCCGCAACGTCGCGGCCGAGGGCAGGATTTTGCCTCCGATTCGTCATTGGGTAATCGACGAGGCCCATTCCATCGAGCGCGAGGCGCGCCGTCAGTGGGCGCGTGTGGTGTCGGCGGACGAATCACGCGTCCTGTTTGAGCGTCTGGGTGGCTCGAGCACCGGCGCGCTAAGCCAGGTTTCCCGTGATTTGGCAACCTCCGAGGGCTCTACGCTCTATCTGGGCCTTACTGCCAAGGCGACGTCGACGGTTGCGCGCGCGAGCATGGCGATCGCCGGCGTGTTCGATGGCGTTCGCGAGCTCGGTCGCCGTGCCCGTGGGGGCTATGACAATGCCAATCTATGGATTGGCCCCGAGCTGCGCGAATCTGACGACTGGCATGATTTCTTACAGTCGGCCTACGCTGCCATCGACGCATTGGAACAAGCTGACAAGAGCGTCGACGCGCTGGTGCAAGCCGTCGCCGCCGACAAGCCCGAGGTTGTTGTCGACCTGGGTGATATCTCGCGCCGCCTGCACGAGCTGGCCGAGAACCTCAAACTCATCATTGATGGCACCGATGAACACTACGTGTATTCGTTGCAGGTCAATCGCAGGCTGCGTGCCGGCGGAGAGTCGATGACCGCAGAGCGCATCGACATTGGCGAGGCCTTGGCAACCGAGTGGCTGCCCGAGGTTCACACGGCTATCTTTGCCTCGGCGACCATGACGGTGTCCAAAAGCTTTGAGCACTTTAACCATGCGGTCGGCCTTGATCGCATCGGTGCTTCAACGTCGTCATCGCTGCACTTGGATTCGAGCTACGACTTTGATTCGAACATGGCTGTAGTCGTTGCGGGCGATATCCCCGATCCGCGCGATCGTGAGAGCTATCTTACGGCGCTCGAGCGCGTACTGGTCGACGCCCATCTTGCCATGGGCGGATCGGTGCTCACGTTGTTCACCAATCGGCGCGACATGGAGGACCTATACGCCCGCGTTGAGCCCAAGATGGCCCGTGCGGGTCTGGAGCTCAACTGCCAGCAGCGCAACTCATCTCCTCGTCGCCTGCGCGACCGGTTTATCAACGAACCGACCTCGTCGCTTTTTGCGCTCAAGGCCTTCTGGGAGGGGTTTGATGCCAGCGGCGAGACGCTGCGCTGCGTCATCATTCCCAAGTTGCCGTTCTCGAGCCCCACGGACCCGCTCTCGTGCGAGCGCAACCTGCGCGAAGACCGCGCATGGGCGCGCTATTCGCTGCCCGAGGCGGTGCTCGAGGTTAAGCAGGCCGCGGGGCGTTTGATTCGCTCGTCGACCGATAGCGGCGTGCTGATCTTGGCGGATCCTCGCCTGGTGACGAAGGGCTATGGCAAGAAGTTCTTAACGTCGCTGCCCACGAGCTCCTACCAGCGCATCGAATCGGCGCAGATCGGGCACTATCTACAGCTGTGGCGTGCACGCCACGAGCGGCGGCGCTAAAGCGGACAGACGAGGGTTTTTGCCATATCGCACAGACGCTTTGACAGGGCGGGGTCATCCAAGATGCGGATGGCTCCGCCCGCTGCGATTATCTGGCTCAGCAGCCAACGCTCGGAGCCGTAATGTACGGTTACCGTTGCCATGTCTGTCCCGCTGCGTTCGATTAGGGTGATGCCGGCCCAGTCCAGATGCTCCGCCATATCGAATGGCATCAAGAGCTTTGCGCTACGCTGCGTCCGGGCAAGGGAATCGTGGAGGGATGCAACGTCCGGTGCGTGAGGCACGACGGAGTCTTCCGTCAAGGCGAGTCCCTCGATTTTATCCATGCGATAGGTGCGCTGCTCATCGACCGCGATGTCCCAGGCAATCAGATATGTTTGGTCGCCGTTTGCTGTAATGCGCAAGGGGTCGACCAGACGCTCGCGTGGCCGCGCATCGTCCATCGAGCGATACGAGATACGACAGCGAACGCCGTCCTGAATGGCGCAGCTCAGCTGCTGCCAGTGCGACCCGTGGTTGACGGTGTCAAAGACGTGCTGGTTATAGCCGAGCTCTTCGGGTAGAAGAGCATGTCGAATTCGAGCCGCCGCCTGGGGCTCGATCCCCAACGATTCAAGTTCGTGGTTGAGCACAGCGCCCTCGGCGGCACTCAGGCGCAGCGGTAGTACACGCCCGGCGTCACCGGTGAGGACCACGCGCTCGCCGTGGCATTCGCAGATGATACGCGCACCCGATTCTCGGTCCGCGAGCGTCGAGACGATCTCGAGAATCTCGTCGAGCGACGCCCCCGTGATGTCAAAGCGACTGCAAATCTCGGTTCGTGTCATGCCGCTCTCGCCGGCGGCGTAGAGGGCCTCCATGATGTCGATGGCGCGCGAGAGCCTCTGCTCGCTGGTGAGTTTACGCACGGGCATGCTCGTGCACCGTCCTTTTAATGAGGTGGTTCCACGCCTGCTTGAGCGATTTGGGGGCCATGGGCCTCATGCCGTCCATGGCGTGGGCCATGCAAAATGAGGCGGCGGCTTCAAGATCGCGCACGTCAACGGTCCAAGTCCATCCCGAATCGGTGTGTGCGAGCTCACCTCGCCCGCTCGTGAGGCCGTTGATCATATCGATCTGCGTCTGCGGGGCGAACGAGAACGTAGCCGCAACGGGCGGGCGGTCGGCAAAATCGAATTCAAAGAACAGGTAGTCGTTGAGATTGAAGTCTGCAGGGATGGCGTAGGCCTTCGAAGGACGCCAAGCGCGAACGATACGGTCGCAGCGGAATGTCCTGATGTCGTCGGTGGCATTGTCGAGGCCGCAGAAGTACGCAACGCCCTCGCGCTCGAACATGCCGTAGACGCAGACGGTACGCTCTTTCTGCTCACCGCGTCCGTTCTGATATAAAAATCGCAGTGCGCATCGCTCGGCAAAGGCGCTCCATACCGCATCGACGGTGGGAGAGCGGCGGATCGGTGCTTCGTCCGCCGTCGTCCTGCCGGTGAGGTAGGCAATCTTGGAACGAATATCGGCAAGCGGCGCGGCAAAAGTGGATGAGCCGGCCGCTATTGTCTGGTCGATAGCGTTGAGCAGGATATCGGCGTCGTCTGCGGTGATGAGGCCGCCTGCTGCAAACGTGTGCTCGCGGTCGATTGTCCATGAGCTTTCCTCGGTCTCCTGCGCGCCGGCGGGGCGAACCTCCTTGATTAAGATGCCGCGTTCGAGCAGTTTGTCACGATCGCGCCGAAACTTGCGCTTATCCGAGTCGATATTGCCCGAGCCATATCCCAGGTCAGAATCCAAGACGATCTGCTCGGTCGTCAGCGGTTCGGGGGAGCTGTTGAGCACAAAGAAAAGATTGAGGATGCGCTGAGCCGTTTTATCGAAACTGGGCTCCGAATTCCCCTTTTTAATTGTCGCGGTCGCGTCGCTTGCCGTCATAGAGTCCTCGCATGAGAAGGTGGTTTGCTGCCATGATTTTAGTCCGATATGGAGATTAGGCTATATCCTTGTCCGCTCGGGGCGTTAAGATGGCCCGAATTCGGTCGTTTGCGCTCGCTCGGGGTATACTTTCGACTATATACGGTTCTAATGTGCATGCATTGGGCCTATTTGTCGGATTATGGATGTGGAGCGCACATGGCGAACACCCAGAACTATATTAACCACCTGCTGCAGAACACCGGCATCACGCCGGCATGCAGCGAAGAAGAGCGCTTGGCTGCCGAGGATATCGCTCAGATCTTCCGCAACCACGGCTTTGATCCCGAGGTTCAGGAGTTCAATGCCCCGGCGCCCAGTAGATTGGCATTTGCCGTTACCGGCATCCTTGCGTTTGCCGGCGCCCTGCTGATGGGCATCGGCGGCGGTATCGGCTTGGTCGGCACCTTGCTGGCCATTGTCGGTGCCGTGCTCTACGTGCTCGAGCGCACGGGCCACCCCGTGGTTTCGCGCCTGGGCAAGACGGGCGTGAGCCAAAATGTCATCGCCTACCACAAGGCCTCGGGCCCGCTTGCGTCTCCGCGCAACCGCCCGGTGGTCGTTGTCGCACACTACGACTCTCCCCGCGCTGAGCTGCTCGCCCGCGAGCCTTATGCTTCGTATCGTGCGCTCATCGCCAAGCTGTTGCCAGTTGCCACGGTTGCCCCCGCTGCCGTTGCCATCCTGCGTATCCTGCCGCTCCCCGGCGCGCTCAAGGTTCTGCTGTGGATTGTCGCGATCCTCGCTTCCCTCGTTGCACTTGCCAACGCGGCAAACATCATCTCTAACCGCCACATTCTTCCCTATACGTCCGGCGCGGTGTGCAACAAGTCTTCTGTCGCCGCCATGCTCGGCGTCATGGACAACGTTGCTCCCTTCCAGGGCGAAAACGAGTTTCCCGACGATGTTCCGTTCGATACCTATTTTGGGGAGCAGAAGCGTCGTGCCGAAGAAATGGCGCGCGCAGCGGCGGAGTATGCCGCGGCCCAGCAGCAAAACGACTACGGCAACACCATCGAGTACGAAGAGCCTACCTACGCCGAGGACGAGTTCGGTCAGCCGACTGCTCCCGACGCTCAGACCGAGCCCGCACAGGGTGAGGCTTTCGACGAGCAGATCGAGGGCTTTGAGGGTGCGTCTGCCGACGAGACGCTGATTGGCGCCATTGTGCCCGAGGATCAGAATCAGGCTGTCCAGGCCGAAGAGTTCAATGACGAGGTTCCCGCTGCCGAGCCGGCGGAGGAGCCTGTCGCGGCCGAGCCCGAGCCCAAGCTCTATCGCAATGCCGCCGGCAACATCCGCTTTGGTTCGGATGCCATCCGTGCGCTCGGAATGCTTCCCGAGTCCTGCACGCTCGATTACGAGGAGGGCGAGGAGCCGACGTTTGAGCCCGAGCCTGCCCCCGTCGTGACTGCGCCTGCGCCTGTTGCCACCGTGGATGATGAGTCTGCCGCGGTTACCGCTGCCGTTGCCGAGCCCGAGGCAGTGTCCGCGATCGATCCCGCGGCAGGACTGGACATTTTGGCTCCCGCCGCGCCGGCGCAAGACGTTGCGGACGAGTCTGACGACGATTGCGTTGAACAGCCGAGGCGTGTGTCTTACGAGAGCGATACTGATTTCTCGGCCGAGATTCCCGCGGCAACGCCCCATGCCGATATTGCATCCGCGTTCTCTTCGATTGGCGCCAGCGCTTCCAACTTCTTTAAGGGTGCGCTTGCAAAGGGCAGGAAATTTGTCGACGATTTCGAGGAGAAGCGCGCTGCCGCACGCGAGGCTGCCGAGCAGGAGGCTATCGCTCAGCAGCAGGCAGCCGAGGCGGCACGTGAGCGCGCGGCGCAAGAGTTCGAGCAGAACGAGGCTGTGCAGTCCGTGCCTGTCGACGCCGCCGAAGCTACAACGTCCTTTGAGGCTCAGCAGCACGTCGATAGCACCATGTCGTTTGATGCCGCGCAGTTCGATTCCACGATAACGTTTGAAAAGCAAGGCACCGCGATTGCCGAGCCCCTTCCTGTTTCCGATGAGCAGGGCGACGCGGCAGACGATGACGAGCCTATTGACGCAGCCGAAATCGAAGATGTCGCCGAGGACGAGCCCGTCGAGGCCAACTGTGACGAAGAGCAATACGCGGCAGCCGAGCAAGATGATTCGACCGAGGTCGAGCAGGAGGAAGTGCCTGCGGTTTCCGAGGCCCCCGAGACAGATGAGTCGAGGCCTTACTCCACGCAGATTTTCACCATGCCGGCCCCGAGTGGTTCCGGTGCCACGGTTGCCGATGTTGCTCCCACCCAGGACGAAACGGTCGATTCCCTTATGGCCCAGATTTCCTCCCAGGCATCGCCGCGTCCGCAGATGAATGTTCCCGATCCGGCGTCGGCACCGTCGCCTGCACCCTCCTCGTCTCCGCTGGCTTCGGTCCCCGATCCGTCGCTGCCGTCGATGAAGCAGACAAACGTTGCGTCTCGCACGTCGCTGTTCGACCTTCCCGATCCCTCCGCACAGGTCAACGACCCCTTTGCTACCGCTCAGGGTCCCGAACCCACATCGGCACCCGTTGCGCCTCCTATGCCCGTTGCGTCGGGCGCACAGCCGATCGAGACCATTTCGGCTCCCGCCCCTGCGGCACCTAAGTCTCGCAAGCGCGGCCTGGGCGGCCTGTTCGGTCGTAAAAAGAAAAACGAACAGGACAGCATGAGTGACTGGCTGGGCGTCGAAGACGATTACGATGCCAAGAAGTCCGGTCGCGGCATCGGTTCGTGGGATAATTTCGAGGACGATAACGATGGCTGGAAGGGCGGCGCTACGTCTTCCGACGGCGCTTCTTCCGAAGATATGCTCTCGGCTGTCGCTTCTATGGGCGACGATGAGCTGCTCGGTCACGATATCTGGTTTGTGGCAACGGGCGCCTCGGATTGTGATGGCTCCGGTATGAAGGCCTTCTTGGCTTCGCATCGCGATAAGCTCCGCGGCGTCTTCTTCATCAATCTTGAATCCGTCGGCGCCGGTAGGCTTTCGGTGGTGACGGTTGAGGGCGAACAGCAGCTGCTCAAGGGCGATCGCCGCATCATGAACCTGGTCAGCAAGGTGTGCAAGTCGTTCCATGTCGATTGTGGCGCGCTCGAGATGCCCTATGCCAAGACCGATGCCTACGCCGCGCTCGAGGCGAGCCGCCGAGCCCTCACCATCGCCGGCGTGGACGGCACGCGTCTGGCTTGCGCTCGTACCGAGGACGACCTGCCCCACAATGTCAACCCGACGAACATTGCCACGGTATCCGAGGTCGTGACCGAGGTTATCCGCCGTTCGTAGACGGAGCTCTAAGGAGTCAACGTGTTTTCGTATATTAAGCGCCATTGGCCTGTCTACGTGATTTTGACCTTGATTGCCATTGCGTTAGGGTTTGGAGCTGCCTACATCGTGGGCGCGAAGGGCTCGACCCCCGCCTCCGCAATCAGCGAAGAGGTGGAGCAAGAACAGAGCACGGGTGCCGATGGGATTCCTGAGTCCGAGCAAGCAATCGTTGATGGTGGATCTTCGTCTGCAGAGTAGATGCGGCGATTTACATGATTGAAAGCGGGCGAGCCGGGGGACTGGCTCGCCCGCTTTTTCATCGCGCTAGCGCTTCTTTGGGATTGACCTAAGGCGAGCGAACCATAGGGCTGCGGCACCCGAGGTCAGGAGCGCGGTGATGCAAGCGGCGATGGGAGCTGATCCTGTTGCCGGTAGGTCCTGCGGTAGGGTACAGCGTTGAATGACACTGTCCTCGTCATGTGACTCAAGTTTATCGCCGCCGCCGTTGCGGCAAAGATCGACGCGTGCGCTGTTGGTGAGTGCAGTTTGGGGTGTGTAAGCCGACGTTGCCTGCATGTGCACGACTGCGCCCCGAGCATCTGTGCCAAGGATTGCTTTGGCATCGTCAAGGTCGTCGTGCTCATCTTTGAGATCATCACGGGTCCAAGAATCCGTATCGCTTCGAGTCGTAAAGTCGGCGGCTACTGCACCGTATTCAATGCGAATGCCCGTCACGACGGTATTGGATGCAAGGTCGAGTTCTTTCGCCTCGAGTGTGGCGGATTCCGTGGTCGAGACATCCGCCTTCCAGAGGTGCCAGCCGTCGTAATCGACGAGGCGGCAATCTTCACCCAGACTCTCTTTTACTTCGTCGGACTCAAGCCAAGGATTTTCGTGCCCATCGTCAAGCGTCGCGTTTGCCGGCTCATCGACGTCTGTCGAGTCCAACGGCGTCGTGCGATACCACACGTTGCACAGACCGTTGAGGTCGCCGATGGCGACGGGGGTTTCGATTGAGACGAATCTCGCCGTGCCGTCTTTGGCGCACTCAAGATCATCGGTAATCGTAAACTCATCAACCCAGGTAGCTGAATCGTTTCGAGCGTCGATGGTATAGGAGAAAAGTCCGTCCGTATTGGTTTGCGTCGCGGCGCGATTTTTACCATCGCCGTTGGCCAGCAGACCCTTCCCGATAGGTTGGACAAGTTCCTGACGCTTGTCGACCTGTCCTTTGATCTCGATGGGCGCATCCTTCATCGCGACGGATTGGACTTCTCCCGTATCCTTTATTTCAAACGTTATCTCCTCGGCAAGGTCATAGGTCCGCGGAGACATCGTTTCGCGCAACGAGTAGGTGCCGGGTGCAAGATGTTCGATGCGGTGCGGCTTGTCGGATGAGGTCCAGGAGTCTATTTCGGTTTTATCGGGACCATATAAGGTGAGCTGTGCACCTTCCACTTCCTGCTCTCCGCTTGCATCGACCTTGGAGATATCAACCTTGGTGTAATTGTCGGATACGTTAAGCCGTGCTTCTACAACGGGCGTTTTTTGGTCGGCATAAGCGAGGTTTACGATATGGGGCGTCCGGTCGAGTAAGAAGCCTGCCGGCGCTTGAGTCTCGACAACCTCGTAGCGTGCGGTGCCAGATCCCAGCGGGAGGTCGTCCGCGCGTGCCTCTCCAGTTTCATCCGTCGCGACGGTCGCGACGGTCTCACCGTCGAGCGCGGCAATGCTACCATCGGGGCGCACGATATCACCCGAGGCACGGATCTCAAAGATGGCGCCCGCGAGGCTGCTGCCGTCTACGACATCGGTTTTAACGATCCTGATGTTTCCGGTCGCGGCGTGGTCATAATACGAGGCGATTGCAACGGGCGTTAGGTTCATGTCGGCGGGTATGTTTACCTCGATCTCTTTGCCGACAAGATAGGGCTCTTTGGCCGAGGTTTCGCGTACATAATAGGTGCCCGGCACGAGCGATTCGGGCAGTGTGACGGTCCCGGTCGCGTCAGTCGTAAAGGTGTCCATTACGTTATGTGCTGGATGCCAGCAAGTTTGTGAGACAGGTTTGTGATTGCTGTCGAGGAGTTGGAAGGTGAATCCGACTAGGGGAACAGAAGCGCCTGTTTGGGCATCGCGTTTTACAATCTGGAGATGCGTCGACAGAGCGTGGTTGTCCACGATATATTGAAGCTCGGCGCCGTCGGAAATCTGATTGGCCTCGACGGTCCATTCCCCTGCACGTTTAAAACCCTCTGGGACGGTTTCCGGAACCTCACGAACGGTGTAGCCGGCGCGGTCGTATGGGATGGCTCCGTGGACACCGGCGGGTCGCTTGCCTGCGCCAAACCATGCTTCGGGCTGATCTTTGGTGGAGGCAAAGCCATAGATGTTTGTGGTCAGTGTGCCAACAACCTGCTGAGAGCTGTTACTGACAACCTCAAAGACAACATCTCCTGCCGGCTGCTCCAGGCCGGATTGATCGCTATTGCCGTAGTCCTTGAATTTTGAAATCTCAAGGTCAAACGCAATGGGGATATCGGAAACGCGCGATTCGATCTCGACCACGCCTGAATCGCCGAGTTGGTCGGCTCCAACGGTGTAAGACCAACTGTCACCGGAGGGCAAATAGCCCTCGGGCGCCTTCGATTCATAGATGGTAAAGGTTCCCAGGGGGACATCGGTGAGGGTAGCTCGACCGCTTTCATCGGTCCTGAGAGTTTGTGTCCATCCAGGGGTTGATTGCGATACGCACACGAATTCTGCTCCTGCGAGCGAAGCCCCAACTTGGGGGCCTGCATTCGTTGCGGCGTCGAGCTTTACAATGCGCAAGGTAATGGTGCCGGGTTGTTCATCAATGGTGACGTATCCGCCGTTATCCGTCGTGGTAAAGGCAATGTGATCGTGCCGGGGGATATAACCAGCTGGCGCTGTTGTCTCAACTAGGTAGTATGCCGTGTTGGGTAGGAGTGTTGCCTGCGCTCGACCGTTGCTGTCCATCTGGACGGTGCCGACACGCGCGCCGCTGGCGCTCTCAAAAACATCGAATGTTGCCCCGTCAAACTGATAAGTATTGTTTCCGCTGGTAATGGCAGCGTTTGCAGACTGCTTTTGGAAGGAAACAGAGACCGCCGGCAGTACATAGAGCATGTCTTGACGTCTGCTGCCGCCCGATACGGTTCCTAGATAGCGCCGCGCGCGGTGCGGAGCGGCTTTGATGCTTCCTGATTTTGCGCTGTCGTGGAGCCACCGCGCAGCCGCCACGACTTCATTGTCGGCGGTAAAGTGCCCACTCTTGGTTTTGCCCTGAGCGGTCGTGTAGGAGTAGGTGCCGTCGACATGGGTAGTGCCGTTGAGCATCCATACGGCAAGCTGGGTGGCGGCGCGGGCGCGATCGGGTGAAAGACGGTAACCGCCAAACGACGTGGCGGTAGGATATCCGTGACAAACGATTGCCGCGAACTCGTCGTCGAGCCACACCCAGCCTTGATCAAAGTTGAGCCATGGACCGCCCGGCTTGGTGGGCCCGGGGCGTTCCTGGTTCATGCAGTAGGCAATCGAGGCGTCTTGAGCTTCATACTTGCCGATGAAGAAGGGCCCACAATCATCGCTAATAGTACGGAAGCCGAGCTGGTCGTAGCCATCGACGGCAAATGCGGCTCCCGGTGCCAGGCAGCCGAACAGCAGGAAGAGGAGCAGGAGCAGCGGACCTGTTGCGATTGCGCTGTGGACAGAGTGCGTGGGTGAGTTGGACATGGCTGCTCCTTATCCCTCGTGCGCCGCATGGGGAGGTTGCGACGCGTAGGATGAGGCTACCCCCGAGGTTCATGCGGGTAAGTACCGGAGCCTGACCAAAAGCTTGCCCAATCCCTGACAAATTGAGCTCAAATACAACAATCAGGCAAAAGCGCAGGTAGAAGATAAGGAGAACAGGAGGCCAAAGGTCCTCATCTCCACAATTGATGCGATTTTCAAACGAATCTCCACAGCTAAAACAAGCATCGCCACCCTTGTATCGAACAAGACAACCGCGTTATACTAGCCAACACACAAGCGGGCATCGCCAAGTGGTAAGGCATCAGCTTCCCAAGCTGACACTCGCGGGTTCGAGTCCCGTTGCCCGCTCCATTCGAATTTCAGGCACGGTAACGTTTCGTTACTGTGCCTTTTTCAATAAAGTGCCGGGACTCGAACCCGACAGGGTGCGAGCGTTAAATAAACGCGAAGCGTTTATAGCGAGCAGGCAAGGTCGCCGATAGGCGACCGCAGCCGGTGCGGATTTGCGAAGCAAATACGCGGACGTCCCGTCGTCCGCTCCATCGAGCGCGGGAGACCTTGGGACGGCCAATTCAACAAAGTCTTCCCCATCGTCTCCGTGAATCCGAGGAGATCGACCGCAGCCGGTGCGGATTTGCGAAGCAAATACGCGGACGTCCCGTTGCCCGCTCCAATTCCAAAATGTTAGGTTAATGCCTGCTGCCCATACTCGCACCCGCGCACGGTACAATGGTTGAGTTACGACCAACGTGCCAATAACCAAAAAGGAGCCGCTATGATCGATCGCTATACCCGCCCGGAGATGGGACATATCTTCTCCCTCGAGAACAAGTATGCCATTTGGCAGGAGATCGAGGTTCTAGCCTGCGAGGCCCAGGCGGAGCTCGGCAAGATCGGCATTTCTAAAGACGAAGCCCAGTGGATCCGCGACCATGCCAACTTTGAGAAGGCGAAGGTCGATGAGATCGAGGAGGTCACGCGCCACGATGTCATCGCCTTCCTGACCAACATGAAGGAATATATCGACGCCGATGTTCCCGAGGGCGAGCCCAAGCCTAGTCGCTGGGTTCACTACGGTATGACCAGCTCCGACCTGGGTGATACTGCTCTGTGCTATCAGCTTACTCAGGCGTGTGACCTGATTATCGAGGACGTCAAGAAGCTCGGCGTGATCTGCAAGCGCCGCGCCTTCGAGGAGCGCAATACGCTCTGCGCCGGACGCACCCATGGCATCCATGCTGAGCCGATGACCTTCGGCATGAAGTTTGGCTCTTGGGCATGGGAACTCAAGCGCGACCTTGATCGTCTTGAGGATGCTCGCAAGAACGTTGCCTTCGGTGCCATCTCCGGTGCCGTCGGCACCTACAGCTCCATCGAGCCGCTCGTCGAGGAGTACGTCTGTGAGCACCTGGGTCTGGTTCACGACCCGCTGTCCACGCAGGTCATCAGCCGCGATCACCACGCCTATCTTGCCGGCGTGCTTGCCACTACAGCGGCCACCTGCGAGCGCATCGCGACCGAGGTCCGCAACCTGCAGAAGACCGATACACTCGAGGCCGAGGAGCCCTTCCGCAAGGGCCAAAAGGGCAGCTCCGCCATGCCGCACAAGCGCAACCCCATCACCATGGAGAAGGTCTGCGGTCTGTCGCGCGTCGTGAAGTCCAACGCCCAGGTCGCCTTCGACAACGTCGCCCTGTGGCACGAGCGCGACATTTCGCACTCTTCCGCCGAGCGTGTCGCCCAGGCCGATAGCTTCATCGCGCTTGACCATATGTTCCAGTGCCTCATTCGCGTTATCGACGGCCTGCAGCTGTATCCGGCCCGCATGATGGCCAATCTCAACAAGACCCGCGGCCTCATCTTCTCCTCCAAGGTCCTGCTTGCCCTCGTCGATACGGGTATCACCCGCGAGGATGCGTACGCCATTGTGCAGGAGAACGCCATGGCCACCTGGCACGAGGTGCAGGATTGTGTCTCTGGCCCCACCTTTAAGGAGCGTCTCGAGGCCGATCCGCGCTGCACCGTCAGCCAGGAGAAGCTCGACGAGATTTTTGATCCGTGGGATTTCCTCACCCGCATCGATACGGTCTTCGATCGCCTGGAGCAGCTGAGCTTCGAGTAGGGTTAACCTAATTCGACCGCTTGCGGATGCATTTCAACCTTTGGCGCCTTGCCCGTCTTGGGCGAGGCGCTTTTTTTACTGTCGCATATGCGCCCGGGTAATAAAATGAACTCCGACTGCTGTTTCGATGAAAGGGGGCACGTGCCCAGACGCATCAAGCGGGCCACCATCGTCTCGTTTACGCTCATACTCCTTGTTGCCGTCTGTGCGGGCGCCCTGACGTATACCGTTCGAAGCAGTTCTTCCTCCTCGAATGAAGCCGATAGAGATCTCCCGGTGCTCAAAATCGGCGTTACGGATAACGACCCCTATGTGTATGTCGATACCACGGGCGATTACGCCGGTATCGATATCGACATCGCCCGCGAGGCCTGCAAGCGTGCGGGGCTCAAGCCACAGTTTGTCGATATTGACTGGAACGATCGCGACCGGCTGCTCAAAAACGGTGATATCGATTGTCTGTGGTGTGACTATTCTCCCTGTTATCGCGAGGATAAGTATTACTGGACCGAGCCGTATCTAACCGTGACGGTCTCGGTTGCCGCCAAGAAAACGAGTGGCATCAAGTCCTTGGCACATCTCGATGGAAGTAAGACCATTGCGGTGATTGCGGGTTCGGTGAGTGAACGCCGATTGCTTGCGGGGGATTTGGGGGTCTCGTCGGACGTTCAAATCAAATCATATGGCTCTGCCGAACTCTGCAAAGCCGCTCTAGTCAAAGGGTACGTTGACTGCTGGATGGCGGATGTCCAGTCGCTTGACCGACTCGTTGCTCAGTATCCCGGCGTTTACCGTGTGTTTGCCGACAATGTTATGACGGTTGACCTGGGCGTCGCGTTTGATGACAGCTATGAAGGATCGGTCGTAAAGGATCTCAATACCGCGCTGTTCGACATGGATCGAGATGGCACGATTGACCGTATTGTGGGCAATTACAAGACAGGAGCGACGACGGGCGGGCAAGGAGGAAATTCATGACAACTGATGAGCACCGTTTGAGTCGAAAGACTCTGAACGTCATAGCTGCCAGCGTTATTGTCAGCGCCGTCTTGTTAGGCCTGTTGTATACGGTTGGAACCCATCGCTGCCTCGAAAAAACGCTTGGGTTTGGCCAAGAAACCATGGTGTTTTTGGAGAACGCTTGCGAAAAATATGACCGCTACGAACAGGGGAGAAAAACCGAGGCGACGCACGATTTGCTCGCCGCGGTCGAATCGTTTGTGACGTTCCTGTCCTCTGATCGCGTTGAGGTTAACGACGATCTTATCGAGCAATTTGTCCATGCCGAGAACCTTTCGGGGCTGATGGTCATGGACTCCGATGGCCATATGGCTGCCCACTACGACATCGATGGTCGCGATCCGCTCATGTTGTGGCGAGATGAGTTGGCCTGTTCGCCGGTCGCATCGATGTATCAAGGTTCCAAAGTGACCTACTCAACTGTCGATGAGCGCCGTGGTGTCGTTTTTGCCGTCTGTGCTGTTCCGTATGGCGACGGCGTTGCCCTGGCATACCGCTCACTTGTTTCCGATACGGCGGACGACTATTCATATGCCATAGCCGACGTGCTTTCGAACAGTACCTTCCACCAGGGTCCCACGGTGCTTGTTATGGAGGATGCGGAGATTGTCTCATCCAACAGTGCCGATGCTGACGTGTCGCTCGCCCGACTCCTCACCAGCGTAGGAGTTGAGTGGAAAGACGACGGCCTGACGCGCATCGAATATCGAGGAGACGAATGGTATGCTGTGCGTGCGGCATATAAGGACTACCGCCTGTTTGCGCTATATCCCAAATCTGAGGTCATGTCTGACAGGATTTCATTTGTCGCCGTCGGCGTCTTGGTGTGTCTTGCGTTTTGGGTTGTGGTGCTGTTGGCTCGAAATATCGTTGACCACCGCAATTTGGTCGAAAAGGATAAACAGCTCGGCATTATCAATGCCATAAGCGCCATCTACGATTCGACCTTTCTTTTGCATCTCGACACCCTCGAGATCGAGGGGATCAATATGTCGCCGGCGATAGCGAAGATATTTGCCGAGCACAGCGAGGCATATGACTTTATGGACACGGTCTGCCGGGATATCGTGAGCCCCGAAAGCCGCGAAGCGGTTGTGGGACTCGTAGATATAAGTTCGCTTCGTGAACGTATGGAGGGCGTACCGTACTTGGCTGCCGAGGTGCGAGATTGTCGAGGCGCTTGGTACTCGCTACAGGTTGTCCCCCAGCATCGCGATGAGCAAGGCCGGCTGGAGTCGGTCGTCGTGGCGACGCACAACATATCGATGGTCAAGCATGCCGAGGAGCTGTCATATCAAGACAAACTGACGGGGCTTCGCAACCGCAACTATCTTGAATCGCGCGGAGATAGCCTGGTAAACGAGGACTTGCCCGTGAGCGTGATTATGTTGGACTGCAATTATCTCAAGCGGACCAACGACATCTATGGTCACGAGATGGGGGATGAACTGCTGCGACGGACGGCGTCCGTGCTGCGGCGGGTGGCTGGTGCGGATTATCTGCCGATGCGCCTTGGCGGCGACGAGTTTTTGCTGGTTTGCCCCCATACTGACAACGAGTCTGCGCTCGGGCTGGAACAGGATCTTCGTCTCGGTCTTGCCGCGGTAAGCGATGAGGCCCTGACGGTCAGCGCATCGATTGGCGTGGCGACCGTCGAGACGGCTGGAAATACGCTGGCCGATGTATATCGTGTCGCCGACCACAATATGTATCGGGAGAAGCGCACGGTCCACGCGCAGGGTGCGGACTGCTAATCTTGCCCCCGCGAGTCCATGCATCGTAGGATGTTGAATCGGTGCTTGCGATAATAAGTCGGCCCAGGCGGGGATAATAGACGTCTGAAATTTCTTTCTGAGAGGGGATCTCAATGATTAGTTTTGACTACAAGCCGCAGGGTGTATGCTCTCGCAATATTCACCTCAATCTCTCTGACGATGGCAGCAAGGTGCTGGGCGTTGAGTTTACCGGCGGCTGTGACGGCAATCTCAAGGCAATCTCCAAGTTAGTCGAGGGTGCTCCTGCCGATCGCGTAATCGAGGTTCTCGCCGGTAATACCTGCGGTATGAAAAAGACCTCTTGCGCCGATCAGCTTACGCGCGCTATCGAGGCCGCTCGCGCCGAGATCGCCTAATGGGTATCGCCGACCACATCAAGAATGGAATATCGCGCCGTGGCTTTGTGCTCGGCGGTGCTGCCGCGGGCGCTGCCACGGTGCTTGCCGGTTGCTCGAAAAAAACGGGCACCAGCGACGATGCCGCCGGCGAGCCGCAGGTTATCAAGGACGATTCGAAGATTGTCTCGATCACTGATGAGTACGAAGCTGTTGATATCGATCTTGAGCCGGCGGCGTCGTGGACGCTGCCGCTGGGCACGCTGCTGTACTACTGCGATGGCGACTACGCCGCCGCGATGATGGCGCCTGCTTCTGCTCTGCATGCCAACACGCTCGGTGTGCTCAACCTGGGCGATGGCTCGCTTACCACATTAATCGAGGACCCTATCGAGGGCACGGGATATGCATTTTACGATGTCCGTGCCGGCGATGGCGTGTTTGCGTGGGTTGAGATGAACTTTGCCAATTCATCGTGGAAGCTCTACGCTCAAAATCTGTCGGGCGCTTCGCTCTCTGGCGACGTGGTTGAGCTCGATCGAGGTGGCAAGGACTATGATCCGCCCCTGTTTACGGCGTTTGGGTCATCGGTTATCTGGTATAAAATGCCTTCGGCAGGCGGCAATAAAACGAGTAGTGATTCGTTTTGCTATCGTCGCTCGCTTGATGAATCCAAGGCCGAGGCAATTTGGAAATCGACGGGCCGCTTTGCATCGGCCCCGCGCGCGAGCGACGGCATTTTGACCATCTCGCCGCGTGTCCGCAACGACGAGGGCGTCTACTACGGCATAACGGCAATTGATCTGACCGACGGCAACAACACCAAGCGTGCCCAGCTGGTCCTCCCTTCGTCAGTTTCGCCTTTCGAGGCCGTGTATATGGGCGATACCTTCGTGTTTTCTATCGAGGCGGCCTATAGTGGCGTGGGCAGCCTGGGCAACATGGGCACGTATATCGGTAATGAGGGAGGGCCGTACCTCTTCCTGTCACGCGAGCCGCTCGCATGTGCGGCTGGCAAGAAGAATAAATACCTTGTTAAGGTACAGGCGTCGCATTTCCTGATCGACACCTCTGCCAAGACCTATGGCTCGCTGCTGTCGCCCGACCGCGCTTTGGAGTATGGCGATTATCCAGCTACGGCGGGAAAATCGGACTCATTCCTTACGTACGCCACGGTGCGCAACAGCCAGGGTATACCAGAGACGGTCACTGCACGCCTATTCTCTCTTTAAGCTTAGAGGGGTTAAAAAGGCGCCAACAGGGGAATAAACGCGTTGTAATTGTGAGTACCGCCCGCCGAGCTGCCGCGTCATAGCGGCATCTGGCGGGCTCAGGTGCGTTAAAATGGGCTTGTTCTTAGCTAATTGAGACAGGGGGGCCGTGTTATGGCTTCAGATGCAAAAAAGATTCTGCTGGTCGAGGATGAGAAGGCAATCCGTGACGCCGTCGCTGCCTATCTCGAGCGCGAAGGCTACTGGGTTGTGGGCGTCGGCGATGGCCAGTCCGCGATCGAGGAGTTCGAGAAGCATCAGTTCGACCTGGTCGTGCTCGACCTTATGCTCCCCAAGATCCCCGGCGAGCGCGTTTGCCGCACCATTCGCGATACCTCGGATGTCCCCATCATCATGCTGACGGCTAAGGGCGAGATCGAGGACCGTATTATCGGTCTTGAGCTCGGCGCCGACGACTATCTGATTAAGCCGTTCTCGCCGCGCGAGCTCGTCGCCCGCGTTCGCGCTCTGTTCCGCCGTGCCCATCAGGCCGACGAGCCCGCCGTCGAGGTACTCGACTTCGGCGATCTGGTCATCGATATCTCGGGCCACAAGATCTTGGTCGAGGGCAAGGAAGTCGATCTGACGGCTTCCGAGTTCAAGCTGCTCACCACGCTTGCCCGCCATCCCGGCCGTGTGTATAACCGCATGGAGCTGGTCGAGAAAGTGCTCGGGTATGACTTTGAGGGCTATGAGCGCACCATCGATAGCCACGTGAAGAATCTTCGCGCCAAGCTGGGCGATGATCCCAAGAAGCCCAAGTGGCTCTACACCGTCCATGGTGTCGGCTATCGCTTCGAGGCTCCGGCCAAGACCGATAAGTCGGACGAGAAATAGGGAAATCACATATGACACCTGCGCGCTTTGAAATCGGACAAAAGCACAAGCAGGAGAGCGAGGCGGGTTCCAAGGCTAGTTGGAACACGCCTCGTTCCGATTCACGGCCAACGATGAGCTATCCCTCGCGCATGGCACTTGCTTTTGCTCTGACATCGCTCATGACGGTATTGGTGCTGGTGGGCGTTGTCTCTGTTGTGTGGGGCACGGTCTTTTCGGATTACACACGCTCCAATATCGTCGAAATCGCAAATTCCGCTGCCGAGAAGTTGGCGACCTCATATGAGGAAAACGGCTCTTGGACCGCGGGAGAACTGCGCACGGTCGCAACGTCGAGTTTGGTTTCCGACGATCTGGGCATGCAGGTCGTCAATAAAAAGGGTGTGATCGTTTATGACGATTCCTGGCCCTCGGCAAGCGCCACCGCCGATGTACGCGAAAACCAGGCTACGACCGACGACACGAGCGGCAAGAGGGCATCGCATAGCCCGGTCTCGTCTGCTCCAACCGACTCCGATAGCGTTGCTAACGTCGAGATTGTAACGTCTTCCGGCGAGCATGTCGGACAGGTAAAGCTGTGGGCCATCGGCTCCGACGCTCTGCTCACCAAGGCGGACTCTGCGTTTAGGGAGAAGACCTTTAACGCCATGGCCCTCGCCGCGGTTGTTGCAATCTGCATTTCGGTCGTTATCGGATCGCTCGTGTCGCGCATGCTCACCAAACCGATTCATCGCATCACCAGTACCGCAAAGCAAATCCGTGACGGCGACCTGTCGGCTCGCACGGGGCTGCGCGGTGATGACGAGATCGATCAGCTGGGTGAGACCTTCGATGAGATGGCCACCTCGCTCGAGAAGGATATGAAACACGAGAAGCGCCTGACCTCAGACGTTGCACACGAGCTTCGCACGCCGCTTATGGCCATGCTCGCAACGGTCGAGGCCATGCAGGATGGCGTGTATCCCACCGACGATGAGCATTTGGAGACCGTTGCTTCCGAGACGCGTCGCCTGGCTCGTCTGGTGCAGCAGATGCTCGACCTATCGCGTATGGAAAACAGCACGGCTCCGCTCAATCTAGAACCGGTGGACATGGTTCCGTTCGTGCGATCGATTGTGAACGGCCAGGAGCGTCTGTTTGCCGACCGTGACCTTCGTCTTCGCTTTGCAGATGAAACCCAAGGGCACGACGATGTCGTCGAGGCCGATCCCGACATGATCACGCAATGTGTTATCAACCTCATGAGCAACGCCATGCGCTACACCCCCGAGGGCGGTTGGGTCGTGGTGTCGGTGCTCAGTGACCGCAGGCACGTCAGCATTGCCGTTTCTGATACCGGCATCGGTATTGCCAAGGACGATCTGTCGCGCATTTTCGGGCGGTTTTGGCGCGCCGATGCCAGCCGCGCCCGCGAAGCTGGCGGCCTGGGCGTCGGCCTCGCCGTGACCAAGCAGATCGTCGAGCGTCACCATGGCTACATATCCGTGGAGTCGGAGCTTGGAAAGGGTACGACTTTTACAATTCATCTGCCCCGCGAGCACACGGCGGACGCGGCATCTACTACAATGGAGCACTAGCTTTTCGCTATTCGGTGAAGGAGGGGCCGCGTCCCTGCCGCTCCGAGTTTGCGAAAACATGCGGGAAAGAACCCGCATTTCTGTCGTATTTAGGTAAGGAGTGACTCACGTGACAACGATGGAGCGTCGTCCGGATTCCCGTGGCAAGGTTCGTGATATTTACGATGCCGGTGAAAACCTGCTGATGGCCGCCACCGACCGCATTTCTGCGTTCGACTTCATTCTTCCCGACGAGATTCCGTTTAAGGGAGAGGTGCTCAATCGCATCTCGGCATTCTGGTTCGATAAGTTTGCCGACATCGTTCCCAACCATCTCGTTTCCATCGACCCGGCGGATTTCCCCGAGGAGTTTGCTGAGTATCGTGACTACCTCGCTGGCCGCGCCATGCTGGTTAAGAAGGCCCAGACGATTCCTATCGAGTGCATCGTCCGCGGCTATCTGACCGGTTCGGGCAAGAAGACCTACGACGAGAACGGCACCGTCTGCGGCATCCAGCTGCCTGAGGGCCTGACCGAGGCTTCCAAGCTTCCCGAGCCGTTGTTCACGCCGTCCACGAAGGCCGAGATCGGTGACCACGACGAGAACATCTCGTTCGAGCGTTGCTGCGAGATCGTGGGCGAGGACATCGCCACGCAGATTCGTGACCTTTCCCTCAAGATCTACAAGGCCGCTGCCGAGTACGCCGCGACCCGTGGCATCATCATTGCCGACACCAAGTTCGAGTTTGGTGTCATCGATGGCAAGGTCACGCTGATCGACGAGTGCCTCACGCCCGACTCCAGCCGTTTCTGGCCTGCTGCCAGCTACGAGGAGGGCAAGATCCAGCCTAGCTACGACAAGCAATTCGTCCGCAATTGGCTCAAGGCCAACTGGGATATGACGGGGGAGACCCCGCACCTGCCCGCCGAGGTCATCGATGGCACGTCCGAGCGCTATCGCGAGGCCTTCCAGATCATCACGGGCTCCCAGTTCACAAGCATGAAGGAGAACGCATAAGTGAGTACCCGTAGCGCCACGAACAAGCGCACGCAATCCCACGAAGTTACCGGGGTTGCGCGCAAGTCTGCCGCATCTGCTAAGCCCGCCCGCCAAGCAGCGAGCTCCGTTCGCGTCGTGCCGGCTTCGTCTAAGGCACGCCGCAAAGAGCTCGAGAAGGGCGAGAACCTCGAGGGCCTCTCTAAAGAGGAGAAGCGCGCCCGCAAGGCTAAGCAGCGCGCCAAGGAGGACCGCATCTATACGGTGTCGAATATCCTCCTCAAGCAGGACGAGGACTACACCAAGCGCCGTCGCATCTGGTGGATTGTGCTCGCCATTGGCATGGTGCTCGTCGTGGCAATTTGGGCCTCGCTGTACTTCGCTCCCGCTGGCATGGTGTCCAGTCCTGTCCAGATGGTCGGCATCGTTTTGTCCTATGTCATCATCCTAGGTGACTTTATCTACGACTTCGCTCGTATTCGTCCCTTGCGCAACATGTACCGCGCGCAGGCCGAGGGCATGTCCGAGAACAAGCTCAACGCTCTTATCGAGCGCGCAGCTGCCGAGGAGGACAAGAAGGACTCCAAGAAGAAGTAGCGTTTGCATACATACTTATCGCTAAGATATAAGGCGCGTCGTTTTTGCGGCGCGCCTTTTTACTGTTCTATAGATAGATGGAGTGGCACATGATTCGAGCTGCCCTGACGGTCGAAGAGACCCTGGAGGGTATGAAGTCCCTGGAGCCCAAGATTAAAAACTATGCGCGCCTGGTTGTCCGCAAGGGCGTAAACGTTAAGCCCGGCCAGGAAGTCGTCGTTCAGTCTCCGGTTGAGTGCGCGCCGTTTGCGCGCGTGGTGGTCGCGGAGGCCTATACTGCCGGCGCCGGCCACGTGACGGTCATTTGGGCCGATGACGCCGTGACGAGGCTCACGTACGAGCATGTCGAGAAAAGCTATTTTGAGCAGACGCCCGAGTGGAAGCGCCTGCAGCTTGATTCCCTGGCCCAGGATGGTGCCTGCTTTATCTTTATCGAGGGTGCGGACCCTGCCGCCCTTAAGGGCATCGATCCCGCTAAGCCTGCTGCAGCTTCTAAGGCAAGGAACACGCAGTGCAAGGTCTTCCGCCGCGGACTGGACTACAACATCAACCCGTGGTGCATCGCCGGCGCGCCGGTCGTTGCCTGGGCGCGCGAGGTGTTCCCGGGAGACGCCGATGAGGTTGCAATCTATAAGCTGTGGAATGCGATTCTGCACACCGCTCGCGCCGATGGCCAGGACCCGGAGAGCGACTGGGAACTCCATGACGCCGCATTCGAAAAGAACCTGCGTTTCCTGAACGACAATCGTTTCGACTACCTGCATTACACCTCGGCAAATGGAACCGATCTGACGATTGGCATGACGAAAGGTCACGAGTGGGCCGGCGGCAAGGGCAAGACGCCCGATGGGCACCCCTTCTTCCCCAACATTCCCACCGAGGAAGTCTTCACCTCGCCTGATCGTATGCGTGCCGACGGTATCGTGTATTCGGCTATGCCGCTCATTCACCACGGTAACAAGGTTGACGATTTTTGGATTAAGTTCGAGGCGGGCCGCGTAGTGGACTACGATGCCCGCGTGGGTAAGGCGACGCTTGCGAGCATTATTGACACCGATGAAGGTGCCGCTCATCTGGGTGAGGTCGCGCTTATCTCCAAGAACACGCCGATCCGTGAAAGTGGCGTTCTATTCTATGACACGCTCTATGATGAGAACGCTAGCTGCCATCTCGCGCTGGGTGTCGGTTTCCCCGAATGCATCGAGGGTGGGTATGACATGTCCAAGGAGGAGCTCCTGGAGCATGGCGTTAACGTCTCGAGCACGCACGTCGATTTTATGATCGGCACGGACGATATCGATATTACGGGCATTACGCCTGATGGACGTGAAGTTGTGATTTTCCAGAACGGCCAATGGAGTTGGGAATAGCCCCAGACCGTGGTACAATGCCACCCGCGGGCCGTTAGCTCAGCTGGCAGAGCAGGGGACTTTTAATCCCAAGGTCCAGGGTTCGAACCCCTGACGGCCCACCATAGAATAGAAAAGCGACTGGCGGATGCCGGCCGCTTTTTTGTTGCCGCGACATGGGTTCGAACCCGAAAGGGCGCGGAGCTGAGTAAACGCGTGAGCGTTTGCCAGCGCAGCGCGCAAGGCGCGAAGCGCCGCAGCGGCCGTCTGCAGAGCAGGCCGAACCTCTGACGGCCCACCCAAAGAAAGGAAAACGAAATGAAAACAGATAGATACGGAATTAGCGGCAGCACATTAAAGATAATAGCGGCCATTTCGATGGTTCTCGATCATGTAAGCAGGATCGTCCTGACCAATGGAATCATGACTCACGCATCGTACAATCAGATATCAGACGAACAGTGGGCGATTCTAAGCGAGGCTTCGGATGTGCTTCATGTTCTTGGCAGAATTGCATTTCCCTTATTTTGCTTTTTGATAGTTGAGGGATTTTTGCATACTCATGACATAAAGAGGTACCTGCGAAATATGCTTGTCTTCGCAATCATTGCGGAGCCCATATACGATTTCGTTCAAACCGGGCAACTATTTGCCCTTCGGCAACAAAATGTTATGTGTGAGCTCCTGCTTTGCTTGGTCTTCTTGATAATTCTGGAAAAGATACAAAGCCTTTCAAAATGGAAGAGGTACATCGCAGAAACTGCTCTGATTGTTTTGACAGCACTGGCAGCTGAATACACTAAACTAGATGGCGGTGTGTATGGCATTCTGCTTGTGGCTGCATTCTATTTATTCCACGACAGCAAGGCCAAGATGTTCTTTGCTGCAGTATGCGCAGTGCTCCTTTCGTCATGTCATATAGTTGGCGGCGGATTTGAGTTTGCTACAGCTAATATATTTAATCCTGATGTTGCTGCCGCGGTCGTTTCGTTGCTGCTTATCAATCTTTATAATGGCAAGCGAGGGCTGAAGCTCAAATATTTCTTCTACATTTTCTATCCGGCTCATCTTGCTCTGCTTTATGGTGTCTCACTTATTGTTTTGAACTGTCTTTAAAAACTCTCAAACAAGTCTCTGAAAGCAGAACTAAATTGACCCTAAGACTGCTTGTGAATTTCCGGAAGACCTGTGAGATACGAGGATAGACAACGAGGGCTGTAGAAAGATGCTTCGAAAGCATGAATGGCAGCGAGAAAATGAGTTCGGAAGAACCCCTCTGGATGCTCCAGCATAGAATAGAAAGCGATCGGCTCCGGCTGGTCGCTTTTTTGTTACCGATGCACGGTTCGAACCCGAACTTCTATATATAGGAACGCTTGGCGAACAAAACCTGCCTTTTACCGACGGGAAACAAATAACCGATGCTTTTGGAGTAAAGTGGCGCTCCAGAGATGACCGATGCCTCAACATCTATAAACCAGCTGGTCACCGCCAATATCAGAAGCTGATGCTTCAGTTATAACCTCAGTGACGTGACTGAGGGACCTATTCATTTGTGAACAAAATATGGAGTGCGCGATTCCCGCCCCCGGCGCCCCTCCGGTCTGGCAATATATCTCCTTGCCGCGCGGC
>DXZU01000039.1 GCA_019419525.1 Collinsella sp. | reverse complement strand
TGTGCATTGGACGTTCGTCGTCTCGCGGTGTCGCTGACCCCGTAAATATGAACTGGCCAGGCTCGCCGCCGCGGTTGTCGCACTCAAACCTCGCCGCGTCCCAAAGTTTCGGAACCTCCTGCCATTCGTCGATCAGCCGCGGCACCTCGCCGGAAACGGCAAGCGCCGGGTCCGTCTCGGCACGCAAGCGATTCTCGAAGTTGCGCGACGGGTCCATGAGCAGGAGCCTGGACGCCGCACGGGTCCCGGCTGTGGTTGTCTTTCCACACCATTTCGGTCCTTCGATGAGAACGGCACCGAATATCCCTAGCATCTGGTCGAGCTCATTTTCGATAATTCGAGTGTAGTACTTTTTTGGCATATTCTTCACCATTGCTTACCAGTGCTTTTAACTAAATTTACCGTTTTCATTTAACCAAATTTTGCTTTTTCGATTAACCAGATTTACGCATTTCAGTTAACGAAACAGATTAAACATGACGAGTCAAGCCACGACAGGCTCGCGCCGTACTGCGGCCTGGCGCCGCACAACCGCCAGTCGGAGACCTCGATCTCCTCGGTGACGGCATCGCGCCAAGGCAACAAAAGGCTGAAAAACCTGCTCATATTCTCGTGCAACTGCCTTGCCCGGACAGAGGGAAGATGGGGCGACCACTACGCCAGGTGCCGAGAACGGGGCATACCGCACGGCAAGGCACTCAAAGCGCTGACGCGAAAGAGGTTGAAGGTCGCCTACGCGATCATGCGGGACAGGGCGCCCTAAGCCACCTAGTCGAAGCACAGCACTCCGAACAGGCTGAAGTCCGCCGGTCGAAAGGCCTGGCGTCAGCATTTCGCGATTCGATCTCGCGAACGGCATTCCCCGGTTGACAAAACTATAGGAACACCCGTGCTGTTACCACTGCCATGCGTGTGATTGAGTATCTGCTAGCTTAAGCACTGCTGAATATCGCGTAACAGCACCGCCGTTATCGTGTGCGGGCATCTGGCAGACGCTGGTCCCTGTGCCCTTTTATTGCTAGCGCTCCATCTGCAGCGCTGCCGCATGACGGTCTCTCCCATGTCGGCCCAGATCGCGTCTATGTGGAACCTCCTCGTTCAGTCGACCGCATGGCGGCACGAGTGTAACGGGGTGCCTGGAGATGCATTTAATAGCGGTGCCTGACGGCAATATTCAGTCGGGAAGGCAGCGGTGCTGATTCGCAATACAGGTGGTGTCGAAAGGACCTAGGACTCATGTGATTGCATAAGCCGCAACAGTGCTGAAAAGGCTAACTGCTTTTGTTCGTGCATTGGCATCATATTCATAAAAACAACCGGTCCCGACGTTGAATCTAAAATCATCGTTTAGCATTGATCCTGGCTGTTTTCAGAAAGCCACTAGTTTTTTTAACTCATACATGAAAAGGAGGTGACGAAAATGGAGAAAGAGGAAATCGAGCTGGCCAGCGATAAATCGGCTTCCGACATCGAGATCACTGTTGAAGAACTTCTGGACTTCGGCATTGATGTTGATCAGGTTATACAGCGCCGCTGCTAAGGTCTGATAACACAATCGCCTCCGTTTAATGTGACGGAGGCGATTCCTATTCGCCCGAAAGAAAGGAGCTCAAGTTGAAGGTTGATTTCACTCTGATCAATCCGGTGAATCACTACAGGAAGACCCTTGTTGATAATCTGGCCATCTTGAATCTAAGGGCCGTTTCTGAAGCCGCGGGATTTTCAACTCACGTTATTGACTTTCAGCGTAAGTTCCTCGAAGAAGAAAAGACTTTTTCAAAAGAAATCTATCGGTGGTTCTTCGACGAAATAAAAGCAATCGACTCCCATGTTTTTGGTGTTTCGATCATGAACGCCTCTTATATCTGGGGCATCATGATAGCGAAGATTATTAAACGGGCGCATCCCGAATCGGTTATCATATTTGGTGGTCCCCAGATCACTTCACTTCGAGAAATGGTTTTTCAGGATTGTCCCGAGGTTGACTTTCTATCGATCTTTGATGGGGAAGAAACCCTCCCGCTTCTACTCGAATATATTGCTTGCGGCGCTCAAGGCGATTTACCTAAAAATTCGATTTCTAAAACCGGGGATTCTGGATTATGCGAGTTGGTTGAATACGACATTAACAACCTTCCGGAACTCGACTACTCCAATTCATACGGCATGAACGTGGTCAACATTGAGGCAGGTAGAGGTTGCCCGTTTAATTGCTACTATTGCTCATCCAGAGTGCTTCTCGGTCAGAAAGCGCGATTTCTTAATGTCGACAAACTGCTCGAAACCTCGCAGCGTGTCTACGATTGCATGGCAAAAACCGGCACTCTTTCTTCAATTAACTATAATCATGATAACTTTTTAGCATCGCACAAGTACTTCTTTGAATTTGCAGTCAAAAAATATGCAATGAATTATGATTTCAAATACAACTGTGAGGGACGAATCGATACGATAACTCCCGAGATCATTGGCCTACTTAAGGCAACCGGATGTATCTCCGTATTTGTTGGCTTGGAAACTGGCTCGCAAAGAATACAGCGAATATGCCGGAAAACTTGAATCTTAAAAAAGTAATTCCTACGGTAAAATCCATCATTTCCTCTGGCATGAGATTCGAAACCAATTTTATCATCGGTTTTCCAGAAGAAACATATTCCGAAGTACTCGACACCCTTGCCCTTGCTCAAGAAGTCGCGTCGACCAGTTTTATGTCAAACGTTGACTTTTCCTATATGAGCCCAGAGCCTCTTACTGATGTTGCTCAAGGGGTGAATAAAGAGGATTATATCATCGTAAAAGAATCTCAGTATTACTTAGATTTACTTGCCGCCGGAATTGACCCAAACAGCCTGTCACCTCTTCATTTCAATCATCTGTACACAGTCAGGAATGAAAATTACGACATTCTTGACGTGCTCGCGCGTGCCGATACGTATTTTGATTTGATAAACCATTTTAAATTCGCAACCTACCTTATGATTCATCGAGATGGTAGAAGCATTGAAGATATTTTTGAAATGTGTCGCGATCGAGATGCATTTGCCGTTGCAGAAAGCTATACGGCAACTCTAGATCAAGCTGGGGTGTATTATGCGGTTTCTTGTTTCGAAATCGACCGGCTGGCAATAGTTCGTCGAGAAGAAAGAGCGCAGGATGTCCTATTCTATCGATACCCTGTTCAAAAGCTTTATCAGCTCTTCATTGAGACTATGAACATTTCAGGCTTCGAATCAGTGGCGAGCACCCCGACAAAAATAGTCGTTAGGAGTGCCAAATGAATAAGAATGCCACTGCGCAGCTGCACATCTATTCCGCCTTTTTCGTTCTCGCGGGATTTGTTTTAAATCGGGGAGTGTTTCTACTTTTCCTTGCGGATAAAGGAATGTCTGTCACGGAAATCGCGCTTTATCAAGCCCTGTTCAACATTGCCACGGTCGTCCTCGAGCTGCCAACAGGGCTGGTAGGCGATTTCTTTGGAAAGAAGTTTTCGATTCAAGTGGGCGTGCTGCTGCTTTTCTTCCATACGGCTGGCATGCTGTTGCTCTCAGGCCCCTTTCTTGTCGCGCTTTCCCTTGTTGAGGCCCTCGCCTACTCCCTTCAATCGGGATCCGATCAAGCACTTTTATATGAAATTGTTCGAAATGCCGACCAAGGAGAACGCTTCCTCACCATCAACGCTCGGCTGCTTGCCGCGCAATCAATCGCTACGGGAACGGCAATCGTACTTGGATCATTCATTGCCCAAGTATCTTGGAGTGCCCTCTACGTATGCGTTTCCGTTTTCTATCTCCTGCAGCTTCTCCTTCTGTATCCCATTGAGAGGATGGAAACGACCCATTCCAAAAACTCTGGAGAGGAAAGGTTTGACGTAGCCAAGATCTTCAGACGCGAAACCTGGTGCATTGGAGAATCCGCTTTTGCGGTGTTGCTTCTTCTAATCGGCACAAGCATGCTCGATGGATTCTATGGGAGTTATTACAACTTGAATCAGTTGGTATTCGACGCATTTGATGCTCCCGTCTCCATAATAGGAATCTTTTTCGGTGCATCCTATGCAGTAAATGCGACGGCCTACATTGCAGCAGATTTCTTCTCATCGCGTTTCGGGAAAAGAAATACCATGCTCGGCTCGATGCTAATCGAGGCCGGTCTTTTCATGATTCTTCCGTGGTTCGCTTCAAATCCGCTGTGTTTGTTTGGCCTTAGCATGGTGCTTTGCTTTCTCCCAGAAGTGGTGTACATCACTTCGGAAAACTTAATCCAAGACGCGATAGCGGACGATCTCCGCGCGACGATCCTTTCCGTCGCGTCTCTGGTAAGGGCTCTCTTTTCTGCAATGTTTTTCTCCATATTTGGATATGTGTTGGGGTTATATCCCATTCAGATAGCGCTCGGTGTTATTGGCGCAATCGCGATAGCAATTACCGCCGTTGTTTCTTTAAAAATGGTAGGAATACATGTCTTCAAGAATTGATATATCGATTGACGAGCTGCCCGAAGCGTCGAGCCTTCTTGATGGACATGACTATTCGTCACAAATCATTCAGCGTATCGCCGGGGTTCCAGTAATACTCGATGCATCGGGATGCCCTCATTCCCCTTTTTTCGAAGTTGAATATGATGACAGGACGATTAGGTTTACAAGTCGACATGATAATGAGCATATTGTCGAGTTGGGGAGGAAGCTTGACTACGTCCATCACAATTGCAGCGGCTTTCTAAAGACTTTCTTTTTGAGAATAGATGTAATTGATGGTCACTGCTATTCGCTAAGCAATCATGCAAAGTCGCTGTCCATTGCATTCCGGACCGGAGGAAGGGTGGGACCATTTTTACATCTCCTCTCTTCTCACTATTTTTGTGTCAATGATTTTTCTGTTACGCAAATCGGAAGGCAGGAAGTCAAACTGAGCAGCGCTGCGTGCACTCAGACTATGACGATAAAGCGCATCGAGAATAGATGGATTGACGTCTTGTGTTTTCTTCTCGGAAGAACCATGGCAAGCTGCAATACAAACATGCCCTTATTAATTGAGCGCTATTGCAAGAGCGCTCGGCTGCACCATGGATTATCTGGCATAGAGGCTGTTATCGTTTTTTCAAACAAGCACTCTCCCTATTTCGCCGACGAAGAAGGACGTAGGAACATCCTCTCTCTCGTTGACACAGAGGCAATCAGAAGACTTCTGTCGCCGAAACTGAAAGATCCTTCCTTCGATTACGGCGTGAATAAATCCGATGAACAAAGAGAGATAACTGCGAAATTATCAATTTCATACGACAAATACTACCCCAATAAAAAGATTGTAAAACTTATAGCGCTTCAATTAGCATCGTCAGGCAGGTATCATCCAAAACTCATGTCGAGTGATTATTTCTCTCCTCAATCGGATTGGGCGGATGTACACCTGCTTTTAATTCCGAATACTTTCACTGACCCTATTTTTATCTACTATCAACTCGCACTACTGACGGGCTTGGGCAACCGAATGCGTCTCCAAAAGTATTTATCGGTTTTGAGCAGGTATTTTTCTGGCATGATTTCGCGCCAGGCGTTTAACGAGAGAGCCGTCGAACTGTTTGGCGAGGCTGCGTGTTTTCTGCCGATCGGACGACTCTCCAGCGCCTTCTTCATGCGAAACACTTTTCCAGAAGAAGGCTTGAGGGAAAGGATATTAAATGTTCTATTGGAACGATAGTGCTTATATCAGGAGAGATTCCAACGAACTTATATTGCAAGGATTAAAATCGCGAGTGAGGGTCAAAATCTCTGATTTGAGTACAAATCTTTTTGATCAGCTCGCCAAACAAAATATGGTAGATGAGACGAACCTTGAAGCTCGCGAGCAACGATTCTTGCTAAGGCTCAACGAACTTGGTTTTCTAGAAACTGAAGAATACGAGCTGGAATCACCCCACTCGAGGACAGCTCGCTTTTTGTCTTATTATTCCGACGCTCCACTGACGTTACTTAAGCAAATCGGCGCCGTTCATCTTGCCATCGTTGGTATGGGCGGCATAGGGCAGGTGGTGGCGGAGCATTTGGCTGCTGCTGGAGTTCGGCATTTTACATTAATCGACGGGGATCGAGTTGAGAGGTCAAACGTAAATCGTCAGTTTCTTGTTGGTCCCGATGAAATAGGAGAAGCAAAAGTAGAGGCAGTTTCCAAAACACTTGTTAATCGCTATCCGGATCTTTCGCTTAATCCAATTGCGTCTTACGTCCGCTCTGCCGAAGAACTCATGCGTTGCGTTCCTTCGAGGACTTCAATGCTTGTTTGCGCTGCAGACAGTGGGGAGGGGGTCAATCCCAGGTCAATAGTTCTTGAAGCATGTATAGAAAAGGACATTCCCTGTGCATTTTGTGCTGTTGGAGTAGCTGATGGGGAAATTGGTCCTATTCTCGAAAAGCAGAGCGATATGAAATCCTATCTCTCTTTCCTCCAGCGAGCCGAAGAGAACACAGTCCGCATGCCCGTGCCAAAGGGATCAATTTGTTTTACGAACACTCTTGTGGGAACTGCGCTGGCAATGGAGATATACCGATATCTTTGTACAGGCTCGAGCCCCATGCATCAACATACATGCCTCTGCTCCTTCATGAACTTTAAGGGTTTAATGTACAAGAGGGTAGGCAGCGAGAATGATACGAATTCTGTAAAGAAATCCCTGTGAAGCATTGACTTGAAAAAACCTTGTTCTTCGCCCGTAGGAATGGCAGAAGGCTCGAAAATATGGAAAGCAACAGATAAAGAAAGGGATTAGACGTTGGGGCTCTATAACAAAAAGGAGAGCTGTTTTTCTACCTTGGTGTTGGTTTTGAGTACTGAACATAGTTAGTACTGTCGTTCTACAAGAACGGTACTGCCTCTCCGCGCAAGGCGGTCCCGGCTTTCCACTACACGGATGCCGACGTCAGCTCCAGCGCGATCGCGTCGAAAATGTTGGTGTAATGGTGGCACCCTAACGTCCGTTTAGCGAAGAACTAGGCGATGAGATTTTGAGCTTCAGGCTTTAGATCTCAGAATAGCAATGCGCTGGTTTTAGACACCGAGCGTATCGACCGGAGCAACAACGATGCCTTCGCTAGTTACGTGAGCCGGCATACCAAACCCGATGACGATGAGTTTCGCCGCAGGCGGCCTCTCCCCGCGATCGACCAGCTTTCGCTCAAGTCGAAGCAGATTTTCCACCGCCTCTTGGACTTGGGGGCTTCCGAGCTTAACCTCAACGGCAACCCACGAGCCGTCACGACGATGGACAATCGCGTCGACCTCTAGGTCGTCAGCGTCGTGGTAGTGAGATACGGTCGCATCGCTGGCCGCCGCGTAAACCTTGAGATCGTGCAGCACAAGGGATTCGAAGAGCAAGCCAAGGGTCTTCGGATCGGATGACAACGACTCCGGATCCGCACCGATGAGGGCGACGGCGAGCGATGAGTCCGCAAGGTGCCGCTTCGCGCCCTGCCGCAACTTCACCGGCGACCTGAGAGCCGGATGCCACGCGGGGACATCGTCGACGATATTGATACGGCGCAGCGCGTCCATGTAGCCGGTAATCGTATTCTTTGAGACGTCAACGCCCAAATCCCTTTCGATGGACCTCATGCCGGCAAGAGTCGATTCATTGCGTGCAAGCGACGAGAGCAAGGCCCTTACCTTAACCGGGTCGCGTTTCACTCCATCCGCCCTCGAAACGTCAGACTCGCAAACACCGTCAATATAGGCGGCGGCTATCCGCATTGCGTCGGCAGTTGTCTTACCGACCGCTTGGGGCCAACCGCCGCGGCAGAGCAAATCCGCGATACCGGCGATACCGGCGATAGATCCGAGTGACGCCGCAACGGAATCGCCATCGAGCAGCGCACCAAGCGAGACCGCTCCCGACGAAATACCGAGCTCGAAAAGCGTCATGGTATCCATCCGCAAACGGGCGATTCGACCCACACCGCTGTGCATCGGCTGGTTCTCGGCTCGCGGCGTCGCAGATCCGGTGAGAATGAACTGTCCTGGCTCCCCTCCCCTGACATCGCATTCGAATCGCACGGCATCCCATAGCTTCGGTTCTTCCTGCCATTCGTCGACAAGCCTCGGGGTCGGTCCGACAATTGCCTGGGCCGGATCGAGACGAGCGAGCTGGAGGGCCGCAAAGCCGCCAGATGGGTCGGAGAGAGATAACGATGACTCGGCAAATCTCTGAGCTGTCGTTGTCTTTCCACACCATTTCGGCCCCTGAATGAGCACTGCACCAAAAATGCCAAGGTCGCGCTCGACCAAGCAGTCAACACAACGTCCTATATACCTATCCATCGGCTTTCCCTCCAATCATTCATTTGAAATTATAGCGTCTATCTGCGTCGTTGGGACAAATAACGATTAATTATTGGGACGATTGACGGTAATTTATTGGGACGATTGACGATAGCTCGTTGGGACGATTTCCATTTTCTTAAGGCACTAATCAACGAGACCCAATGTGAACTATGAGACGGATAAATTTAGCTGACGCCTCTCATGAGTTCAGCAATGCTGATTTGAAATCCGTCGGCAATCTTCTTGAGATTTGAGAGGCTGACATTACGCCGCCCGACTTCAATGCTCGCGTAGTAGGAACGATCCATTTCAATCAAATTGGCGAACTGCTCCTGGCTGCACCCGAGTCAAGCGCGGAGCTCTTTGCATCTCATGCCGAATGATTTCTGAAGCGTCTTCGTATCCATGACAAAAAGAGTCATGGATTGTTGTATTTATGCCAACGGACTATATACAACAATCCCAGTTAAGGCGCATAACTACCTTTATTGGAAAGAGTTCTGATGCCTAGTCGGACATGGCATGGAAAAGGAATGGAATAGCAATGACTCAGGGAAAGCACTTCGCTGCCGGCGGCGATCACTTCGCCGCACTGCCAAGCAAAAAGATTCACGCCCCGAAGGGGATCGCGCGTCTGACCGTCACCGCGGCGACCATGGCCGCCATGACCGGATCGAGCCTCATCTCACCGTTCGCGGCATTCGCCCAGACCGGTGACGGGGGCACGCAGCACCCCGCCGTGATGTCGCCGATCGCCGCCCACGCCGGCGCGGCATCCGGTACCGGCGCGAAATCCGCCGCACAGACCATCGCGGACCTGCAGAAGGCGGTCGACGAGGCGAAGGCGAAGGAGGACGCCGCCAAGGCATCCTACGATGAGGCCGCCGGTCCCTACAACGAGGCGGCTTCCGCCCGCGACCAGGCCAAGGCATCCTACGATTCGGCAGTCAGCGCCGGCACGGCAGCCGACCGAGCAGCAATGGACGAGTACACCCGTCAGGTCGCAGAGGGCAAGGACGCCGCCGATGCCGCTGGCAAGGACCTCGAGCAGGCGAAGGCGGGTCTCGCAGACGCCAAGGCGGATGCGTCCGAGAAGGACGAAGCGTACCAGTCCGCCCTCAAGGCGGCTCAGGATGCCAAGGATGCCCTCGATAAAGCCAAGGCAGATGCTGTAAGCGCCACCCCGGAGGCAATCAGTGCCGCCGAGCAGGCCGTGCGCGACGCCCAGGCTGCCGTGGACAGGGCACAGGTTGAACTCGCCAACGCTAACGCGACGCTTGCCGATGCCCAGTCCAAGCTGGTTGCGACCCAGTCTGCAAAGGATTCCGCCGATGCCGTCCTCGCTGCAGCCAGGCAGAACAAGGACGCGGCGGATGCGAAGGCCGCAGCAGCCAGCGCCGCCTATGAGCAGGCGAAAGCCGACCTCGCCGCAGCGGAGGCAGGCGCCAGCGGTCCGGAGTACGATGCGGCAAAACAGAAGGTCGCGGACGCAGAGGCAGCCCTCGCTGCCGCACGAGCGGTGCAGTCCCAGTGCGAGTCCGAGCTCGAGCAGGCGCAGTCCGCTGCAGCAACGGCACAGGCCGATCTGAATGATGCCCAGGCGTCCCTCTCCGTAAAGCAGCAGGCCGCGGCCGATGCCGAATCCGGCGTGAACGCCGCCCAGTCCGCACTCGATGCCGCGAACGCCGACCTCGATGCCGCCAAGCAGGCGAATGCCGACGCCATCGCCAAGCTGGATGCAGCGAAGCAGGCTGTCAAGAACGCCGAGTCCGCCAAGGCAGCCGCCAACGAAGAGCTTGCGAACGCCAAGACCGCAAAGGATACCGCCGATGCGGCCGTGACCGCCGCCCAGCAGAAGGTCGACGAGGCACAAACGAAGGTGGATCTCGCAGACGCGCAGCTCAAGCAGGGAGCCATCGGTTTCTTCAAGGCCATGGGTGCCGATTCAGCCATCGAGATCATCCAGAACTGCACGTACAAAGACTACACCGAGATCGGAAACAGTCTCGACGCAACGGGCCTTGAAAACATGCTTTCGTCCATCACGGTCATGAAGAACGTGAACGCCTACCGTAAGTCCGTCGGCCTTTCCGAGCTTGAGGTAAGCTATAAGCTCATTGCGGCAGCGATTGCAGATGCAAACTATTCGACGAAAAATGTAGAGCATGCCCAGCAGTTCGATGTCGGTGAAAACCTTGCCTGGAGCTATCGCGACCCCTGCAAGGCCTGGATCTATCAGGAAAAGGATCTGTTTGACAAGACTGCAGCATCCCTTGGTGCGACGAATCTTTCCGGAAAGGACGCCTACGACTTCTGGTACGCCAACCAGGACAAGTTCGATTACTACCGTATCGGTCATTACATGAACATCATCAACCCTGACTATGCTGTCATGGGATGCGGTCTGAACGATGACACCCGTTTGACGTTCTCGCTCACGCTGCAATACGGCGGTTGGGCCGGTTCGGGCTGGAATACCGGAGCCATCTCCGTCGACGAGTACGAGCAGAAGCTGACCTCCTACATCAACGGTCTCAAGAACGCCAAGAGCGCACTCGACGCAGCCAAGGCCGATCTCGCATCCAAGCAGCAGGCAGCCGCCGGCGCCGCCGCAACCGTCCAGCAGAAGCAGGTCGCGGTGGATTCCGCACAGGCAGGTGTCGATGCCGCGAAGCAGGACGTCACCGATGCCCAGCGTGCCGTCGATGCAGCCAAGGCTGATGTCGCATCCAAGCAGCAGGGCGTCACGGATGCCCAGACCGAGCTTGATGCGGCGAAATCGGACCTCGAAGCCGCCAACGCGGCAGTCGATACGGCAAAGTCGACCGTCCAGCAGAAGCAGGTCGCCTTTGATGCCGCCAACGCAGCCGTAACGACCGCACAGTCTAAGTTGGATTCCGCCAAGGCGGACACCGAGGCCAAGCAGCAGGACGTCATGGATGCGAACGCCGACCTCGCGAAGTTCTTCCAGGACGTCGCCGACGCCAAGAAGGCGGTCGATACCGCAAAGAGCGCCCACGACGCGGCGGTAGCCGACCAGGCCGAGAAGGCGGCGGTCCTCGCAGCCGCCAAGCAAAAGGCGGATACCACCGCAAGCGCCCTCGCGGATGCCCAGCGTGCCGTCGATGCCGTAAAGGCCGACACCGGCGTTGCCGCCGACAGGCTTACCGGCTCCCAGACCGATCTCGAGGACGCACAGTCGAACCTCGACATCCTCACCGGTCTTGCTGCGAAGCTCGCAGAGGCACAGCAGCGCGAGCAGTTTGCAGTAAAGGCCGTCAATGACACCAAGGTCGAACTCGATGCCGCGAAGGCTGACGCCGTCGCCGCCGAGTCCCTGGTCTCCGCTGCCGAGCAGGCAAAGGCGCAGGCAGACGCCAAGCTGGCGAGGCTGAACTCCATCAATGCCGACGCGGCGATCGCTTCCGGCCATGACGCGAACGCGGATGACGCCCTCAACGCGCTTTTCGCCGCAGCAGTCGAGGCACGTGCCAAGGTCGCGCCCGCCAAGGCCATCCTGGACGAGAAGCAGGCCGCGGTGGACGAGCTCCAGCCCGGCTACGATGCGACACTCGCCGCCTACGAGTTGGCGAAATCCGACCGCATCGCAGCGGAGCAGAAGCTTTCCGATGAGATCGCACGACAGGAGGCAGAGGAGGTCGCAAAGCAACAGGCGGCATACACCCCGAAGCACCTCGCCGGCAAGGATACCGCCCAGCCCGGCAGCCTCGCCCAGACCGGTGACCGCGCGGGCCTCATCGGGGAGACGTTCGTCATCGGCGGCACCGTCCTCGTGGCGACCGGCGTCTTTCTCGATCGGAAGAAGCGCCGCGAGCAGATGTAAGGACAAATCGCATAACGACTCGGAAAGGGGAATCCTGCAAAAGGGATTCCCTTTTTTCTTTCGCCAGCCACGGGTCGTTGAGGCAGCTTCAGCTTACGGACTGCGGATTAAACCGATCTACAGCTGTGACTATATGTCTGTGAGCACATGTTAGCCTGGTCTTATGGTCACATATTTTTAAGAGCGCCTATGTTTTACCGACCGTTTGTCAGTGCTTATTGAACAACCAGTCGAACCCAGGCTTACCGAGAGTCTGGCGCATCTGGCCGGTCTGAAACTCGGTATGGGTCCCGTCGGGGCCAATGACCGTGTTCATACCACCGGCTCACGGAACGACCGTCTTGGTCTCACCGGTCGTGAGGTCGATTCTCATGTTGCCGACCTGGTTCTCGACGTGCATCTGTCCGTCGCTGCCAAGTACGTTCTGGAGCATGTCCGCCTCCTTGAAATCGTCTTCTTGCCGACAGTATGCCCGAAACGAAAAGGGACGCAGCATGAGTTGAATCTATAATTCTTCTATAAGGTTTCTAGGGATTTTCTAGAAGAATTATAGAAATTAATTGTTGGCTTCCAGGTGTTGAGGCGTTTGGATTTGGCTATCTTCCTGCGGTGATACCGGTTAATAGACGAATTTTCAGGGTCTTTAGGTTAATAGTCGCTAATAGTCAGGTGCATGGGCACTATTAGGAACTATTAGGTTGAAGGCGAGCGATACACTTTTGATGGCGGCGCGGTGGGCGCCTGGTCATTTCCTTCCACCTTAATCTGCTTGTCTGCCGCGCCGTCGCTTCTCAAATAGCTAGGCCAAATCGAAGAACGCGCGGGGCGCCGGTGATCAACCCGAGAATGCCGATGGCACGGATAAGGCGGGGATGACGGCCGAAGTCGTTCGGCCATACGGTAAGGACCGTTGCAAAACCGAGGTGGCCCAGAAGTGCAAACACTTGCCAAAAGCCAGTCACCACAACCCCCTCCCTCTCCCAACTGAGTCTTCATTTATCGTATCAAGGCGCAAACCAGAAAGGTACGCGTGATCGTGATTGTATCTAGAAATACTCTAGAAATTTCTATAAAACTTCTAGAGTATTTCTAGATTTGTAGGGATTCATGGGTTATGGAACGTTGCGGTGCGATAAAATGAATCTAGAAAGTTTCTAGAAATGTTCTAGAAGAATTATGGAGAGGACCGGTGCAAAAATGATCGTTTCGCTGATCAATCTGAAGGGCGGTGTGGGCAAGACGACGAGCTGCATCGCGCTCGCGACGGCCGCCGCTCGCGACGGCAAGGAAGTCGTCGTACTCGACGCGGACCCGCAAGGATCGGCCACCTTCTGGGCCGATAACGCCGAGGACAACGGCGAGGAACTTCCCTTCGCCGTCGACGCCGCGAACCCCGCAACCGTCAAACGGGCGGCGAAGAAGTTCAAAGGCGATCCGGGCCGCTGGGCCTTCATCGATTGCCCACCCAATGGGGCCATCTTGGACGCGGCGCAGGACGCGTCGGACTTCGTCATCGTGCCGACCGGCACCGGCAACGCAGACCTCGTGAAAACGGCCGAGACCGTGAAAACGATGGAAGCGAACGGGAGGCCGTACGCCGTGCTTCTTACCCGCGTGCTGACGAACACCAACGGTTTCAAGGCTGCGCAGGAAAACCTTGCCGCCGGCGGTATTTCCTACTTCGACACGGCGATCCGCCAGAAGGAGGACCTGAAGGGCTACTTCGGGCTGCCGTTCGGATCGGCACTCTACGGATACGATGACGTCTACAGCGAGCTCAGGGAGGCCCTGAATGGCCGTTAAAAATAACTTCAATGCATTTGCCAACAACAACACCAAGCCGGCCAAAAAGCGCCTCATGGACAACCAGGACACCGCACACAAGGGTGATGCCGGGACCGACGAGCGCAAGATGATTACGTTTTACGTGTCGGCAAAGAAGCACGCAGCCCTGAAGGCCTACTGCAAGCAGGAGGGCAGGACGATGACAGCTGTGATGCAGAACGCTGTCGATGAACTGCTTAAAGAGGCGGAAAACGAAGACCGATAGGTTAGTTTCGGAATCGATGAGAAAAGGAGCCGATATGACTCAAGGCGAGAAACGCAGGAAGCTCAGCGGCGACATCACCACGGAGCTCTGTGGGCTCAGCGGGCTTTCGCAGGTGATGGACACATCCGAAAACGAAGCCCTGTTCGCGCTGGCCGACCTTCTCGGCCCAGCCGTAAACCGATTGCTCGACCTGCTCGAAGAGAGCGACAATATTGATTCGTTCGCCATCCCAGAGGATGCCATCGAAGACTCGACGAAAACGGCCGAGGAGACGCGCGCCGAAATTTACGGCAAGTTCGCCATCGAGCTTCATGGCCTAAAGGGCCTCGCAATGGCAATGGAGGAATCAGGGAGTGAAATCACGCTCGCTCTTTCAGACCTTCTAGGCCCAGCCGTAAACCGATTGCTCAATCTGATTGAAGAATTGGAACAAGCATCCTGATATCGCATTTCGCGAACATATCTTAATCAAACGTCAGTCAAGAAGAGCACCGGAAGGTGCTTTTTCTTTCTTGTAAGCTCTCAGATCCGATTTAAGGCATCGAAATAATGCAGTCTGAGGAATACGGTCGAATTGGTTCCAAAGGGTCAGATATTCGATTCTGTGGCCGTTTCCGTGGTCTAGACGTGAGGTCAACTGAATGTCGGAATGGATAGCAGCTGAAAAAGATGCCCTATCTGTAGTCACCTCACGATTGCAAAAAGGCGTTCGTCTTTCAGTGAGTTTCAAGCAAGGGTTCTAGGCCACTTGTGGCCCCTCTCTTAATTCTCAATTCTCTTTTCTCTACATATATAGGGACATGTACTCATGCAACGTTAACCCCTATTTATCACGTACTGATGCAACATAAATGTGTACTCATGCAACGCTATGTGCGTACTCATGCAACGTTATGTACTGATGCAACGTTGCATGAGTACACGTTAAGGGGTTATGACAACGCATTCAACCGTGAAGAAATATATTTGAACATCGTGATATATACGGATATACTATTTGCAATGTAAATTCGGCCAGAAAGGTATTTGAGATGGAATCCAAGAAGGACGCAACTCCGTCCAAGAAGCGCGTGTTGCTCACCCTTCCCGTTGAGCTCGTGGATTATCTTACCGAGGTTACCGAGCAGACCGGAATGAACAAGTCCGGGTATATCGGCGTGCTTTTGCGCAACCAGATGCTTCATGAGCGCGAGGATCGGGCTGGCGATGAGGAAAAATAGGCAGAAAAAAAGACTCGCAGCCGCCAAGCAAATGAGTCTTTCTTTCCGACGTGATATCGATTTGTCAAGGACATCATACCATAGTACCTTCGGTTCTACCGCTGGTTTTTGTGGATGTACCTTGGCAGATGATGCTGTCGGCTAGAGGTCGTGATAATCATGACCAGCTTGGCCAACGCTCTGGCTGCCGCCGTCGGCAGTCAATCTGAAAAATCGAATGATGCCCCTGCGCCGTTCGTGTTCCAAACCGAGCTTTCGGTTGGCGGAGGCAATCTGGGTACTTCCGCTGCAGCGCCTGTGCTGCAGCGCCCCGTCGCAACCCGTGAGCTCAAGGACTATCCATGGCTTCTTGTGCGCCTCGGTCTCGTTTCGGTGGTTGGCAAGACGATGCCGAATGGGCGCAAATGCTCGATCGGCACCGTTATCCTGCTCTCGCATATCGGATCTGGTCTTTCCGAGCTTCGTGAGTCAACGGCCGTCGAACTTGATATCGATCGGTGCCGAGTGAGTACAACCATCAACGAGATGGTTGGTTGGGGATGGGTCGTGCGCTCGGAAAGCGGGGCTCTTTCGGTTGACTTTGATGAAATCGGTAACTTTGTCGGCATGTCCAAAAGCGAATTGATTAGCGGTCAGTTCCTTCACGTGCCGCGATTCATGCTTGCAAGTGATGCGTTCCACGATGCAGCCTGTGTCGTGTTCGGCGACCTCGTGTCCCAAAGTCTGCTGGACCACCCCCGCGGCGCGATGAAGAACCCGGAGCTGGCAGAGCTCCTGGGTATTTCCGTCTCCGCGCTCCAAAAGGCTAGGAAGCATCTTGCCGAGCAAGGTTTCATTGAGCTCAAGAAGCAGGGAAAGCAGGTCGTGCCGGAAATCGCGTCGGGGGCCGCTGTGGCTGCGGTCCGTCTCGAAGATGACCGCACACGAGCACTGGAAGCGATTCTCAAGAAGTCGAGAAAGAGAAACAAGTAAATGCGCACTGATGCAACGTTGCATCAGTGCGCATTAAGGGATAAATCTAGATATTTTCTAGAAAATATCAGATTATTCAACTGCGTATTCATGCAACGTTGCATTGGTACGCAGTAGGAAGGCCAAATATGCCGTTACCAACGAAACTCCCGTCCAACATCGAAGCAGAAAAGAAAGTGCTGGCCGCCGCCATGACGAACCGCGTTTCACGCGTGGAAATCGTGGCAAGTTGCACGGAGTCAGATTTTTTCTCTCCGTCGAACAGGACGATCTTCAAGGCGATTTGCGATCTTGATGCGAAGGGTATCGGGGCCGACTGCGTCTCCGTCATCGATGGGCTTCGGAGCAGCGGAAAGCTCGCTGCCGTCGGTGGCGAGGCATACGTCATCGAACTCATCTCGGACGACTTTGCTCAGGCGTCGTATGAGCACTACGTTGACATCCTGCGACGTGACACCGCTCGCCGTAATGTCATCGCCGCGACCGCTGAAGTGACGTCGCTAACCAATAACCCGCCGATAGACACCGCGGAATACATCTCCGCAGTCCAGGACACCTTTCTCGCCGCGACCGAGCAATCCGTCCCAAGCGATTACAAGAGCATGGAAAGCGCTTTACGCCTCGTCCTCGATTCCGCCGAGGCGACCAGGACGGGCGGAGCGACGGACCATGTCAAAACTGGATTCTCCAAGCTCGATGAGCTTATCGGTTCGTTCGAGCCTGGACAGCTCATCGTCCTCGGCGCTCGGCCAGCGGTCGGTAAGAGTGCTTTCGCAATCAATCTGGCAACATCGATCGCAAGCGTTGGTACGAAGGTATGCCTCTTCTCGCTGGAGATGACTGCTACCGAAATAGGACAGCGCATACTCGCGAGCGCGTCGGCCGGCGCTTCAAGCGGCTTGACCATCGGAGCCATCAGGGATGGGCTTATCAAGGAAGGCGACCGCGCCCTGGCTGAGAACATCGTGGCATCCGTGAGTGCTCTGCCAATCGACATCGACGACACGCCCGGAACGACCGTCGCGTCCATTCGCGCCAAGGCGAGGCGCATGCTTCGCGGGCAAGGAAAGGGAATCATCATCGTCGACTACCTGCAGCTGGTTGATGATCCCAAGGGAAGCAAGTTCGAGAGCAGGAACGTTCAGATCGGCAAGATCTCCCGTTCGCTCAAGATCCTCGCAAAGGAGCTTAACGTTCCCGTCATTGCGTTATCCCAGCTTTCTCGGCAGGTTGAGAATCGCGTCGGAAAAGTGCCCCAGTTGTCTGATCTTCGCGACTCCGGCTCGATCGAACAGGACGCCGATATCGTTATGTTCTTGGACCGTTCAGCCGACGATCGAGAGGCGAACATGGATGGACGTCCGGCCAAGGGCATCGCGAATGTCATCGTTGCTAAAAACCGAATGGGGGCGACCGGGACTGTTGAGTTCGTCTTCAAGCCGGAGTACTGCCGGTTCTACGTTGCCGCAAGAAACGTAGCGCGATAATGCGGTGTATTGTGTACTCATGCAACGTTGCATGAGTACGCTTTTGCCAAATTTCTAGAAGATCTATCGCAATAGATGGATTGAAAAAGGGGGATCCATATGTATGGACCGGTGAGCAAGGACGGGCCGTCGATGGAGTTTGGCGAGGTCGGCGAGGAAGTTAAGGATGAGGTTTGGCGGCAAGTGATTGGCAAGATCGTCGAGAGAGCCAGGGGCAAGCTCAAGGCCCGTGACAAGCGCGAAGACGATCCGTTTTGGGGTCGCGGGAATCAAGAACACCTTCGTCGAGCTGCGGAAAGACTGGATTCCGGCGAGGGAGTGGAGCACGGATTGATCAAAGAAGAATGACGCTCTGCTAGAATCAGCAGCGCTGTCGGCAGCCCTTGTGCCGGGCAGAGCCCTCCATCCGATGGGAGGTGATGCCCATGACCGATTTCACCGAGTTCGTGAAGCTCCTGACCGCCCTGGTCTCGCTCCTCACGGCCCTTGTCGGCCTTTCCAAGGCACTCAAGCAGGGCTCGAAGCCCAAAAAGAAAGGTCACCGTCGCTAAGATGATGACCTAACTTTCTAACGCAACGGCTCTGCCCAGCTCTTCACAACTTGGGCTGCCGTCGGCACCATTCTACCCGCTCGCCATTGCTGTTGTCGATGCGCCGTATCAAGAATCCACGGCAGCGCTCGTGGTTGCAAAACAGCCCAACAAATAGCGGCTATTAGTCAGTTCGGCTGTCCAAAAGGCCTAATAGTTGCTAATAGTGGCTAGTTGGCAACGGATTTGGGCTATTAGCTCTAACAGTGCCTATACTATGACCCCACAAACGAGACACGGTTTTCTGTCCGCACGAGGTTTTAAAGTTTTAGCTGGAACAATCCGGCAGATTGGAGCACAGAACATGAGGTCAGAACGCCTCATGTCGCTCAAAATACGTCTCCTCAACTGCGCAAAGGAGAACGGTTTTTAGCGACAAGGAGACAATGGAATGATCTGGTTTACCAGCGACACCCACTTCGGGCATGAGAACGTGCTGAAGTTCACCGACCGCCCGTGGGAGACGATTTGGAAGATGAACGACGCCATCGTCGACAGCATCAACGGCAGGGTTGCCGTGGACGACGAACTCTACATCCTGGGTGATTTCTCATTCAAGATGACCGCCCAGGACGCCTATGGGCTTCGCAAGCGGATTGCCTGCAGACGCATCCACCTCGTCCCGGGAAACCACGACAAGGACTGGACCCAGCCGGCGGTCGCAGGCGCCTTCACCGTGGAGCCGCCGATCTGCGTGCTCAAGATCGACGGGCAGAAGATCGTCCTGAGCCATTACCCCATGGCCGACTGGCAGGGCATGAACCATGGATCGTGGCACCTCCACGGGCACATCCACAGCAGCGGCGGCGCGTACAACGAGTTCAACCGCAAGCAGGGCCTTCTGCGCTACGACGTCGGTTGCGATGCCAACGGGCACTCCCCGGTGAGCCTCGACGAGCTGAGGGAATGGTTCGCCGGAGTCGACGAGCCGTGCGGCCGGGTGAAATGGCCCTGGTGGGTCAACGAGACCGGCGACAGGCAGATCGAGCGCGAGCTGGCGGCGTACAAGAGGGAAGAGGTGATTCGATGACGGTCTATGTGACGGGCGACATCCACAGTGGGCTCGACATGCAAAAGCTCCGCGACTGGGAGCTCGGCGATAGTCTTACCAGCGACGACTATCTCATCGTTGCCGGTGACTTTGGCTTTCCGTGGGACTTTTCTGCCGAGGAATGCGCCGACATCGCTTGGCTGGAGTCGCGCCCCTACACGGCACTGTTCGTCGACGGCAACCACGAGCGCTTCGATCACTGGGAGGAGCGCCCCATGGAGCCGTGGCACGGCGGGCTGACGCAGCGCCTGTCGGACACCTCGCCCATTCGGCGCCTGACGCGCGGCGAGGTCTTCGAGCTCGACGGCTCGACGGTCTTCACCATGGGCGGTGCCACGAGCGTGGACAGGGAATACCGCGTTCCGTATTCCAGCTGGTGGCCTCAGGAGCTCCCGGACGAGCGCGAATTCGATGCCGCGCGGGCAAAGCTCGACGAGGTCGGCTGGAAGGTCGACTGCGTCATCACCCATACCTGTGCCACGCGCATGCTCTCGCCGACGCTCTATCCGGACCCGGGCTGGGAACGCCCTGATGTGGACCGGCTGACCGGATTCCTCGACGAGCTCGAGGACCGCCTGGACTACAAGCGCTGGTATTACGGCCATTTTCACCGAGACGGCAACCCGGACGAACGTCATACCGTGCTGTACGATCGGATCGTGAGGCTCGGGGACAAACTCCTGCCGTGGGGTGCGTACTGATGGCTATCTATGTGACAGGAGACGTGCACGGCAGGGCCGAGTACGGGGCCAGCAGGTTCGCCTTCAGGTCTTGGTCGCTGGGCCGGACTCTGACGAGCGACGACGTGGTGATCGTGGCCGGCGACTTCGGCTTTGTCTGGGACGGCTCGAATGCTGAGAGGTATTGGCTCGACTGGTTCGAGTCCAAACCGTGGACTACGTGCTTCGTCGACGGAAACCATGAGAACCATCACGCCTTGGCCAATCTGCCGGTACGGGAGTGGAACGATGGGCTCGTCCATGAGGTGCGACCGCGCGTGCTGCACCTGATGCGCGGAGAGGTGTTCGATATCGACGGGCTCACAGTCCTTGCCATGGGCGGCGCCGCGAGCAACGACAGGCAGTATCGCAAGGAGGGGAGGAGCTGGTGGCCCGAGGAGATGCCGAGCGAGGAAGAGACGGAGCACTGCCGCTCCTCGCTCGACCGCGTGGGCTGGAAGGTCGACTACGTTGTGACTCACGAGGCCCCTGCCGCCCTGGCGGAGAAGCTGTGTCGCGAGCGCGGGCGCGAGTATCGGGGCGACCGGCTTCAGCGATTCCTTGCCGAGCTCGACGGTCAGCTCGGCTACCGCGCCTGGTTCTTCGGCCACTACCACGACGACAAATGGTGCGACGCCAAGCACCGCCTGATCTACCGAGACATCGTGTCGATCGAAGATGCCGCGCTCGGTTCTAGAAACCTCCTAGAAATGCTCTAGAAGGTTTCTAGAAAATTAGATGCTATGAGGCCTATTCCAATTCAAAGGTCTGGTCGAGAGAGTTCGATCCAGCGCTCGTGCCGTTGATCTTAATTTCAACGGGGGACATGTCATTGAGTTCGAAAATCGACACACCGTCGCATTCGCCTCCCGGCGCAAGCCCTTGCGAAGAGAAGGAATCTTCCTGCAAATCGGCGGCAAGACCGCCATGAAGCATCTGCTTATTCTGATAGGCCGTAATGTAGCTTCCAGTGGCAAAGGAATCTGCGGTTCGGTTGTTGATGGCGTGCCAGCGAACAACGGCGACCTTCCCGCCATCGTCATCCGCCGAATCATGTACCTCGACGCCGGTGAGTGAATACTCCATCTTGCCGTAAACCGCGCCCTCTTCCTGCGAGCTATCAGAGGTGGAAACCTGGCTTTCCGGCTGGTGATTATCTGTACGAATGCATCCAGAGGTCGTGACCAGGGCAACCGCCAAAAGACCGGCGACGCCGAGAGTCCGAGCCAGGTTGATTGCCTTTTTAACAGAGAGATGTTCCATCGACTACTCCAAACTTAATTGTTTTTGAATGCCATCAGCCAAACAGCCAAGCCCCAATGAGCATGACCACTGAAACTGCTGCAAGCGAAGCCCAGACGGCATTTTGACGGGTGATGACACCGCTGATGGTGAGCGCATTTGCGCCGGCACCATCAATGACAGTCCAGACGAGTGCCGTGACCAAAAAGACGACTAGCCCTGCCGTTATCAACTCACGGCGAGACGGCCTTAGCTTGTCGGACATATCTACTCGCCCCTCGCCTGGGTCATGACCTCGACCTTGGCCTCGGCCACGGCCGCCCGCTGCTCGGAGGCGGCGAGGCGGTCCTTGAGGGCGGCGACCTCGGCCATCAGGTCACGCTGGGCGAGGAGGGAGACGTTGAGATCGGCCTGAGCCTTGGCCGCGGCGTCGACCGCGCCCCTCATGCTTTCAATTCGATCGTCTTTTGCGGCTGATTCTGCCAAGAGCTGATTGTTCTCGGAATCGAGCTTCTTGAGCTGCGAGAGGTAATCGGCGACGGTGGCGTGGAGCTCATCGTTCTCAATCTCCAAGCTCGCAGTATCCAGCTCGAATTTCTCTTTGATGGCGGCGACCTGCTCGACGCAATTAGATTTGATGCTCTGAATCTGTTCCATTGCACTTTTCTTGGCAGCGTCGGCGTCCTCGCGGGCAGCACGAGCCTCCATCGCGGCAGCTTCGGCAGCGACCACGATGATGCGCTTGACCCGCTCGACCGCCTCATCGAGGACGGCCGATGCGTCGAGCGCAGCCTTCACGCCGGGAGTGGCGTTAGGGTGGTAGCCATCGACCAAGCGGGCGACGGTATCGGCCTGCGAGAGACCAAGGCTCGTGCTGATGTCCTTTATGGCGTCACGGGTCTCCGATGAGACATTCAGACTGGTCATTTTCTTTTCGGACTGGACTTGGTTTTCGGCCATGATGCGGCACTCCAATCAACAACGGGCATGGCTCCGCCATGCCATATGGCTGGGAACAATGCACGGCCGCTGTTGAGTTGTCTTTTTCCTGCGATCGGTGAGTTCTAGAAAGGCGTCTCAAGTCATGCGTTCACGCAGGTTTTCGGTTAGAGAAATACCGCACCCTTATATAGTAACGCCGCCGCACTCGGGCCTATTAGGCAAATCGCGAAACGACAGACGGACTTATTTCCTGACGCCCACCAATCCGCGTTCACGAAGGATGCGGTACAGCGTTGATTTGGAGACGCCAGTCGCAGCGCAAATATCGGGAATAGGAGTCTCTCCTCCAAGATAGAGCCTTACTGCGGCATCGGCTTTGACGCCGGCAGTGCGAGGCCTGCCACCCACGTTGCCGCCGTGGCTCCGTTTGACGGCGATACCCTCGGCCTGGCGTTGCCTGATCAGATCTCGCTCAAGTTCCGCGGTGCAAGCATGGGTGCCAAGCACGAAGCGCCCGAATGCGGTATCTAGATCCACGGGCTGTTTCAGGGACGTGAGCTTCACGCCGAGGTTTCGAAACATAAGGTCATAGTTGAGCAGCTGCCTGGTCGATCTGGTCAAGCGCTCCCAGGATTCGACCACCACCTCGTCGCCCGCCCGCATCTTCTTGAACAGGCGCTTCTGCTGCGTCCGGTCGCCGTCCTGGGCACCCGTGACCTTGTCCTTGTAGATATGGCCATAGGCCACGCCAGCGTTCACCAGAGCCTCGATCTGGCGGTCCAACCTCTGGTCTTTCGTGCTCACGCGAGCATATCCGTAACGTGTCATTTCAGCCTCCTGTCTCGTATTTGATTTTCCCATGGGAATTGACGCGGAGGTTTTGACACTGGGTTTTGGCACTCGACGTTCACGGCATCGAGGGTTCGATTTTCGAGTGCCCAGAGGCATACGTTTTGGGACTGTGGCCATCTGGTTATTAAGTTCGACAGCCGCTGGTTCAGCTAGAATTGACGAGACGACGCATTCCGTGCGCGGGCGGCCGACAATTCGATTGGAGGCTTCCCTATGCTAAAGATCCTTGATGCGCTGGCCGCCCTTGCGACGGTCGGCACGTTCGTCATTGCGTTTTTCGATTCGTATGATGTCCGAGTTAAGGTCCGTAGGCGTACGCGCGGTGCGGACGGTGGACGGCATTTGCGCCGCGACAGGCGCAAATAAGAATGCCCGGGGTGGAGCCCGGGCATTTAACAAAAGTTGAAAACTAGGCCGCCCGCGCTCCTTGTTACTTACACGGGATGCGTCGTCTTCTACGGTGATTTTACCCTCTTTAGTCAGATAAAACTACCGTATGCTTTGGTTTTCATGCGAGTTCATCCATCGTTCATGCGATGTGAATCGCAGCGACAGCGCGATACCGCCTGAAGGCAATCCCTACTCCCAGTGGCCGACCACGTCCACGACCCAGTGCTTGCCGGTCGCCTGCTGCTCGTAATGCCCCTGATCCTCGCTGTTGGTATAGGAGTTATTGACAGCCGAAGCGCCGTTAGGATGTTGCGCGTCGCCGTAAGTTCCCCAAACATACGTTTTGGAACGAACGGTTGGCGAATAGGCCTTATAAGTTGATGCGTCGAATATTCTACTACCAAATAGTAGTAGAATATTCTCGTACGATTGGAGGCCAATGGTTCAGATACACCGAAGGGTTCACGAGCGACACCCCGAGTTGGATGCCGGAGATGTCGAGGCGGCATGGGAGAACTACCGCTTCGCGGCCGTTCGCGTACCCGGGGAACAGGAGATGCGGACAGGCTACGACCCACATGGCCGGTATATCGAGATGGTCGGAGTCCTCCTGGCTGACGGCGTATGGCTTATCTATCACGCCATGACGCCGCCGAGCAAGAAGACGCTGAAGGAGATCGAGAGCGCGAGAAGGAGAGGTTACTGATGGAGTTTAGGCTTGCAAACGGCACCGTAATCACGGACGAGGACATCGAGCGCGAGTGCGCGGAATATGAATCCGGCTCTTGGACGGGGGCCCTGGCAAACCTCCGCGTCGGCCGCCCAAGGCTCTCCGAGGGAGAGGCCAACGCCAATCTGTCTTTCAAGTGCCCGAAAACGGGCGCCGATCTCATCGAGAGGGCGGCCACCGCGTGCGGTATGCGGAAGTCGGAGTTCCTGCGCTCGGCTGCGCTCGAGAAGGCTGAGAGAATCCTCAGGTCGGCATAGCCTCACGGCGCGCCTTTCCGTGGGAGCGAAATGGGCTACATCGCGCTTACGTTAGCTATATCACTAACATAAGCGCGATTAAACAGGGCGCCGGGCAAGGCGTCTGCTTTATTCAATGGTGGGCCCCTTTCGCGATTCCCTTGCCGATGGCCCCACTGCAAGCGGGTATAAAAGTGTTAGCGAAATCACTAACATAATTAGGAGGCGATTGCCATGGGCAGGTGCGAGCCGAGGACAAACGAGAACGACCCGGGGCTGATCACGCTGCCGGAGGGCATCGACGAGCTGGGCGACGCCGTCAAAAACGAATTCGACGTGACCACCAAGCAGGTCTGCCGGGCCCTGCAGTGTACGCGCCCGTTCGTGCTGTCACACTGCAAGCATATCCGGCACATCTATGTGTCGGGCGATTGGTCCGATAAGGTCGGCCTCGGGCCCGGCGGCGGCTTCATCTGGTCCCGCAAGGAGCTGCGCGACTTGGCGGTGAACGGCACGGTCGAGAGGCGCACCCGAGTCGTCGGCGCGGCGGATATTCTCGCGGGCAGCCGGGAGGCGATGGATTGGCTCGAGGCCGCGGCCGCCGAGGCGGCCGAGTTGGGCAGCGACCCGCGCCGGTCGCGGGCGGATGAAGTTAAGTTCCGCGAGCTGTCCCGCGAGGTCTTCGAGAGGGTCTACCTGCCGGACGAATGGAAGCCGGCCTATAACGCGGCGAGGCGCAAGAGGTCAGAACTGCATTGGGTCGACCTCGGCGAGCACCCGCGGTCATTCGACGAGCTGGGGACCGTTTGGAGGACGACCGCGGACCGCAAAGGCTACGGGGACACGGACGAGGAATGGTCGAGGGCGTATCGACGCAACGGAGCGGTGCGGCTCACCATCACCCTGCCCGACGGCGCGACCAAGGTCATGCATGCGCCCGACCCGACGCCTCGGGCGCGGTTCGACGACTTCCTGGCGACAATTTTGCCTGTCGAGCTGCTGCCGCAGGGCTACATCAGGGATGTCGTTCTCGGGAGTGACCATATGGAGCCGCAGGAACTCAAGCTGTACGGCTAATTCGCCTCATAGAGACGGGCCGTCGCCCCAAAACCAAACAGAATCTCGAATAAGCATATGAATCGACCATGGGCGCGATTCCGTGAGGTCGTTTTTCTGGCACCCGCCGTTTACGCCGATTCCAAAGCGCCTATCGACCGCTCAACGAGCTTTGCGAGTGCGATCCCGTGCACATTGTCGGACATTTGAATTGTCCGACAATGTCTGACAGCACTGTCAGACATTCGCGTACGATCAAGCGAGCTTCGCGAGCGATTTCAGGCCGCATGCGGCCCCAGCTGCGGCTTTGCCGCAGGTTCAATGTCTGACATTCCCAATGTCTGACGTTGAACGAAGCTGGCGTGCAAACTGACTCTTAAGGGTCAGTTTGCACCATCCCAATGTCGCGATTTTGGATGGTGACGCCACGGCGGTCGCATCTTCGAGGGGAACACCCGGTGCTGGGTCGATAAATCCGCCATGTCCGTTATCGTAATAATCTCTCGCAGACACCATCGCACACGCCGCCGCACCCGTGTCTTTTATCGTAATAATTTGAAATTTGGCGCTATTTCGTTCCTGTCCGTTATTGTAATAATGAGGCGCGCGAGCGTCCTTCCCCGGTCCAAGGGCGGAGCCCTGGCAAGCGCCGAACCGCCCGGGTCGGCGGCAGATTTGTACCCACATTTACGATGGGGGTACAAGTATGCGTCTCTTGCGGGATTTCTCGTTTATCGGCAGAAAATCGAGGTCAGAAGATGGATGAGTTCTTGAGTATTGAAGATCTGCGGTGGGAGTTCGGCGCGTCGCGAGCATGGATGTACAAGTATCTGGCGCCGCATATCAAGTCAATCACCGTGAAGTGCTCGACCGACGACGGCGAGCGCCTGTGCAAGCGTTATAGCCTCGATGATGCACGGCGCGTGGTCGCTGAAAAGGCTCGAGCCGAGGTCTATTCCGTGCCCGTTAAAGCGGACCCTGGGAAAAGCAGCTATACTCCATACCGCCGCCCGCGGCGCGTGCAAATCAAGACGAGCGCGTACATCGCCGAATATATCGTCGGCTTCGGCCATCTCTGGCAGATCGACGAGATTGCAGAGGAATACTGCGGTAAGCGCTCAAGAGAGGCGGCGTATCAATTCATCTACCGTAACGCCTGGATCGCAATCGTGTTCGGCAACAAAACTTTCTATATCCCGAGGCGCACCACACCGCAATTCGTGGCGGCAGCAGTCGAGGTGTTCGGAGACGCTGCCCACACCGTCGAATACGCACGCGGTGGGCATAAAAGTGACGCCACGGAATAGCGGCACTATGTAACAAATGAATAAGTGAACGGCGTAAAAAGTGAAAAACCGAACTACGTAATATCGACAATGCGACATAACGCAATAACGACAAAGCGGAATAGCCGCACTATGTAACTACGTAATAACAGAACTATTGAACCTCGGACTATTCGGTCCTGAAATCTGTCCGCAAGAGTCGTACACTGCCGCACAAAATGCCCGGCAGCGTACCGCCGCAAGCGGCGCACGCTAGGGTTCTGCCCTAGTACCCGGCACTCGCGGCGTTAGCTCATTGTTCTGCAATTCAACAGTTACGTTTTTCAGTTTTGTCGTTATCACGTAGTTCGGTAATTACACAGTTGCGTAGTGTCGTAATTGCTTTGTTCGGCTGTGTCGCAGTTCAGATATGAACAACCGCAGCAGGCGCCGGGTACTAGGGCAGAGCCTTGTCAGTACGCGGACGGCCGAAACGCAGTTTTGTACGGCAGCGTACGACACTTGCGGGCGAGCTCCGGCTATGTCATTGCTGAATTACGACGAAACGCAACAACAGAGCTGTGTAACCGCGGCATAACTGATTTGCAGACGATATGAAGAACGTAATGAATGAACTAGCGAACTGCGACATAGCCGAAAAAGCGAACAGCTATAAACCCAAAAAACGCATTGAAGTAGGAGAGATGTTTTAAATCTCAGCCCACAAATCGAGAACAGTGGCGTCCCGACGAACCATGGCAAAATAGTCGCAGTAGTCATAGGCATCATCGGGACTGCGTATCACGGCAACAAGCTCTCCGTTGTGCGCATCAACAACCGCATGTCGAAATCCCATCGTCTGACGTATCATCCGGTTGCGCCGCCGCTTGATCTCGGTCACATCCAGCAGGAGGCGGCCATCATCGTTGGTCATCTGAAACTCCGATCTAGGCGATTGCCTTTTCCTTAGCGAAGGAAATGAACTTCTTCAGCAACCAGATGCCGTCTCTGAATTGAGGCGGGTATACGTTTTGAGACCGTTTAATCTGAACAACAAGATGTATGCCAGTACAGTCCAGTCGCCGGCATTGATTGGAGAGGCCATGGGGGTATGCGAAATTGCGGTCATGTTCGATGAGAGCGAAATGGCTTTGGTTCAGGCCCATGCGAACATCTCAAACATGTCCTTTTCCGAGTTCGTGAGAAGGGCTGTGCTTGAGAAAATCGAGGACATGGTGGACATCGAGGCATTCAACGAAGCGCTGATGGAAGATGACGGTGCCCGCTACTCAATGGCCGACGCCATGTGTATGGCCATGAAGGGCGAGTAGCCGTTTGCGGTGCCAAGCTGACCGCTCGCGTTGAGTGGCGGCAGCGCCCGTTGGAGCGATAGTTCTGCAATTTGTTTCACGAATTACCGTCGAAATGTTTCACGCGCTGGTAGGTGCAAGCACTGCTTAAGGGCACACCCAAAGCACCCCAAAGTGCCGCCACGCAGGTCAAGGCCGAAAAATCGACCTCACCAGATGCGTTTTAAGACGCGGAAAAGGGGTGTCGCGAACATCCACGCCGCCCCAGGTTCAATCGCCCCGTAACTCGAATCCTGTTGAGCCGTCTACCTGCGACTTTGTGATATTTGCTACCGTCGTGTCATGGGCGAGAATCGTGTCCGCACGGGGCGATATTTTAGGTAAAACACCCGAGGGAAAGGAATGGCATGAGCGACACACAGGAAATCGTTCAACGACTCGAACGCGAGATGGCAGACCGAGCTGCCGCAGTTGAGAAGGTTGATGCTTTTAAGAATCAGCTCGCACGGGCCATCAAGGCCTTCATGGTCACCTCTTCCGAAAGGGTGTTTAACGGTTCCGGAAAAGGTTATCCACCTGCGGGAACGATAGGCAACCGGACACACATTCTGTCCGAGCGGTTAAAAGCGGGCACGGAATTTAAACGGCTGAAAAAGGAGCATCGACCTGCGCCGATGCCCCTAAAGTAGACACACATTTTGTCCTATAAGCATCATTTATTTGCGAAGAACATCGGCTAGCCGCAGGATTGAAATCATCGACCGATA
>DXZU01000038.1:68-45755 GCA_019419525.1 Collinsella sp. | reverse complement strand
AGTTTTTCGAGACCATTTCGAGCAAATCCCACCGGTTTCATAGGAGTAAACTTGCCCCACTGCAAATCCTCGAAAGGACCGTCATGAAAGAACTCTCCAACCGCACGGCAAGATTTACCGATTCGGTCATCCGCCGCATGACACGCATCTCCAATAAGTACGGCGCTGTCAATCTCTCGCAGGGCTTCCCTGACTTCGATCCCCCGGGGCAGCTGCTCGATAGCCTCAGCGCCATCGCCAGCGACCCCAAGCCGCTCTATCACCAGTACTCCATCACCTGGGGCTCCCAGGCCATGCGCAAGGCGCTCGCCGCCAAGCAGGAGCATTTTATGGGCATGCCGGTGAACCCCAACGAGAATATCGTAGTCACCTGCGGCTCCACCGAGGCCATGATGGCCGCCATGATAACGGTCACCAACCCCGGCGACAAGGTCGTCATCTTCTCGCCGTTCTACGAGAACTACGGCGCTGACACCATTCTCTCGGGAGCCGAGCCCATCTATGTGCCGCTCAACCCGCCCACGTTCGACTTCGATCGCGAGGTCCTCGAGGCGACCTTCCGCGACAACGACCCCAAGGCCATCGTCCTGTGCAACCCATCCAACCCCTGCGGCAAGGTCTTTACGCGCGAGGAGCTCACTTTTATCGCCGACCTCTGCAAAAAGTACGACGCCTACTGCATTACCGACGAGGTATACGAGCACATCGTCTACGCGCCCCACGAGCACGTCTATATGGCCACGCTGCCCGGCATGTTTGAGCGCACCATCAGCTGCAGCTCGCTGTCTAAGACGTACTCCATCACCGGCTGGCGTCTTGGCTACACCATTGCCCCGGCCCAGATCACCGAGCGCATCAAGAAGGTCCACGACTTCCTCACCGTGGGCGCCGCCGCTCCCCTGCAAGAGGCCGTCGTTACCGCCCTTAATTTCGACGACAGCTATTACGATGAGGTCCTTGACCTCTATACCGCCAAACGCGACCTGTTCTGCCAGGGACTCGACAGCATCGGTCTTGAGCATAACGTGCCGCAGGGCGCCTACTACGTCATGCTGGACATCTCTGAGTTTGGCTATGACAGCGACCTCGAATTCTGCGAGGACCTCGCGTCTAAGGTGAGCGTGGGCGCTGTTCCCGGATCGAGCTTCTTCCGTGAGCCCGTCAACCATCTGATTCGTTTCCACTTTGCCAAGCGAGACGAGACGCTTAACGCGGCGCTGGAGAACCTCAAGTCGCTGCGTGATAAAATCAAGCCGCGCGGGTAAGGACGGCCGGGCAGCTAAAGTAACCAAAGAGGCCTCGCACCGCTCGCCGCGTTGCGAGGCCTCTTTTTATAGCGCTTTCTTAAATGGTTTAGAGCGCTATACTTTAGTCACGGAGCAACTCGTCCCAGAGAGAGGAACACTATGGCAGAGCAGCAGCTTATCGGAGCGCTCGAGGCCGGCGGCACCAAGATGGTCTGCGCCACGGGCTATGCAGACGGTACGGTCCTGGAACGTGAGCAGATCGCGACCACGACCCCGCAGGAGACCGTTGAGGCCGTCAACGCGTGGTTTGCGAACAAGGGCATCGCCGCGCTGGGCATCGGCGCGTTTGGCCCCACCGCAGTCAACCCCGCTTCGCCCCAATACGGCAAGATCCTAGAGACGCCCAAAACGGCATGGCGCTACTTTGACCTGCTGGGCACTATCCAAAACGAGCTCAATATCCCTTGCGGCTACGATACCGACGTCAACGTCGCCTGCCTGGGCGAGGTCACCTTTGGTTGCGCCCAGGGCCTCACTGACGTTGTGTATCTGACCATCGGTACCGGCGTGGGCGCCGGCGTGCTCTCGGGCGGTAAGCTCGTGCACGGCATGATGCATCCCGAGGCTGGCCACATCCTGGTCACGCGCGACCCGCGCGACACCATTGGCGAGCACAGCGCCTGCCCCTTCCACGACAACTGTCTCGAGGGCCTCATCGCCGGCCCCGGCGTAAAAAAGCGCTGGGATGGCAAGAGCGCCGGAGACATGGCCGATGACCCGGAGGCCATGGACCTGCTCGCCGGCTATCTGGCACAGGCACTCATGACCTACACGCTGTGCTACGCGCCGCAAAAGATCATCATCGGCGGCGGCGTGGCCGACCACACCCCCATCGTCCCGCTCGCACGCAAGAAGTGCGCCGAAATGCTCAACGGCTATATCGTCACGCCCGAGGTCAACGACATCGATAACTACATCGTCAACAACAGCCTCGAGGGCAAGCAGGGCATCATGGGCTGTCTGGCCCTGGGCGCACAGGCGCTTCAGTAGCAGACGCACCCACAGGGCGTGGCGCGCCCGGGAAATCTGACCTACGGAACGACGCCACCACACCTCATATAAGCCCTCAAATAAAAAAGGCCGCCTAGGACCAAACAGTACGTCCTAGGCGGCTTTTTTGGCGTACATCAGCGACCGTAAGAGATATCGGAGCACAACGCCCGTTGCCGCTCCACAGCAGTCGATCATCACATCGGTGATCATGCCGGCGCGTCCCGGCACAAAGAGCTGAATCGTCTCGTCAATCGAGGGAATCAGCAGCAGGAACACCGCCGTGGGCAGCAGCACGTCAAAGGTGCGCCGGCCCTCAAAATCAAAGGCGTGCGTTGCCAGGATGCCAAGCACCATATACTCGGTAAAATGCGCGCACTTGCGAACAACAAAATTGGTCACCCATTCATATGGAAGTCCCACGCCGTGCAGGAAACCGCGGATAGCTTCCATGACCGTTAGGCTCAGCGAGCCCGACCCCGAGCCGGGGACCAGCGAATTGCCCCAGATCAAGAGCGCCATCAGGCAGGTCGCGACCGCCCATTTTCGATTGATCTTAACCATGCAGAAGTTATGCCTCCGCGCGGAGCGGCGCAAAGCTGGCGGTACCGCCCTCGATAACGCTCAGATAGGCACGGCCCGTACGCTTGGCGGTAGAGGACTGCAGGCGCTCGATCTCTTCCTCGAGGATCTGATTGACGCGCTCGTGACGACGATTTTCCATAATACCGGCGGCAATAGCCTCGGCCCGCTCGATGCTCTCGCGCGAGATACGGGCGGTATCCTCGGGGAACACAGCACTGTGACGGCCGACATAGGCGGGGACAGCAGGCTGAGGGGCAGCGACGGGAGCGGGGGCCGTAACAGGAGCAGGCTCGTCAATCTCATCCAGGATCGCGGTGGCGGCGGCCCACATGTCCTCGTGGCCCGAGTAATCGGCCATGGGGACATCAACCTCGAGCGAGGCATCTGGAAGGTCGCCGGTGTTGATGCGATCTTGGGCATCAATCGATGCGGTGATGGCTGCAGGCTCATCGAGGTCATCGAGATCGATGTCCGCGGCACCGGAGATGATAGGCATGCTGGCGAGGTTTGCATTGTACGGCGCAGCCTCAGCCGCCTGCTGCTGGGCAGGAGCGCCCCACAACGAGCTTTCGGCGGCACGGCGGGCGGCAACGGCCTCCTCGTCCGCGGCCATGGCTTCATCAACGTACGAATTGTCGGCAGAAGCGTTCGCGTCCGCCGAGGTAGCGCTGTAGGCGTTATTGGCTACCGCGTTGGCGACGAGTGCCACGAAAGCCGCCGTGCTGCCCGCAGGGGCGGCCTGGGAGCCAGACACGGCGCGTGCCGCGGCGGCGATGTCGTCGCGATTGAAGGAGCCGGTCTGCCCGCCGTTGGTGAGCTCGTCGATGGCGACTTGATAGACGTCGCGCGAGTGCGCAGGGTCGCAGCTCACCGGCGAATCGTCGTCGAGCATACTGTCGATCATGGACCAAGCCTCGGCCTCGTCCATGGCATCTGCGGCTCGAGCGATGGTAGGGACACCATCATCGGCATGACGGCGCTGGAACGCACCAGTCAGGCCGGAAAGGAATGCCGAGGTAGGCTGCTCCGCCTGAGCCTGAGAAGCAGAAGCCGCAGCGTAAGGAGTCGCATCCTGCTGCTGAGCTGGAATCGAGGCGGTCTTGAACTCGCTTTGATGCTGATTGAGATTGGCGGCACCGCCCATGGCATCAGGCTGGAACAGACGCTCTTCACGCTGCGCACGGTACTCGGAGATACCCAGCGAGGCGGCATAGATACCCACGCCCGCCACCGCGCCCACGGCGAAGGGAACCGCACCCGCCACGACCGTCTCGTTCACCGACGAAAACGGCAGCGTCGCGGCATACATAACCACGGGAGCGGCAAGGCCGATCCCGCACGAAAGTCCGGCAAGGACTGCTCGTTGTGTTGCATCAGAAGAAGCCATGAGCTCTCCCCATCTTCCAGCACCCAAATCGCATCATTCAGTTGGCTGCGCGAGAGAAGATGAAGCGGGGCTATGCCCCAAAGCAACGGTATATGGTTCGTTTCATCTGCGTTTTCCGTCGCGAAGCTTAAAAGCTATTATGCGAAACCGCCCTGTCGATTGCAAGCGACGATGTCGGATTGAAACGGGAAACCTGCTGCTTGCCAGTCTTATGGTCAAAAATAAGCGCGGAGCGGCGATATGGAAAAGGGCCGAGGCTCAAAGCCCCGACCCTTTATCGCATTGATGACTATCGCTGCGCGTGGATGACAACCTAGAACGTCTGCTCGTAGTCGCTGTGCTTTTTGGCCGAACGCACCAGGAACTCCTGGTTGGTGTTGGTGCCCTTAAGACCCTTGATAAACGACGCGGCTGCGCGCTCGGTGTTGTTCATGCCGGCAAGAATGCGACGCAGACCAAAGACAAACGGACGCATCTGCTCGTCGACCAACAGGTCTTCGTTGCGCGTACCGGAGGCAACGGGGTCGATAGCCGGGAAGATGCGGCGGTCGGCCAGGTCGCGGTCGAGCTTAAGCTCCATGTTGCCGGTACCCTTGAACTCCTCGAAGATGACCTCGTCCATCTTGGAACCGGTGTCGATGAGGGCAGAGGCCAGGATGGTGAGCGAGCCACCGTTCTCGATATTACGGGCTGCGCCCAGGAAGCGCTTGGGAGGATACAGGGCCGCCGAATCGACGCCGCCCGAAAGGATGCGGCCCGAGGCGGGCGCCGCCAAGTTGTAGGCGCGGGCAAGACGCGTAATGGAGTCGAGCACCACCACGACATCGCCGCCCAGCTCCACGATGCGCTTGGCGCGCTCGATGACGAGCTCTGCCACGCGAGTGTGGTTGTCGGCGGGCATATCGAAGGTCGACGCCACAACCTCACCCTTGATGGAACGCTGCATATCGGTGACCTCTTCGGGGCGCTCGTCGACGAGCAGGCAGATGAGGTGCACCTCGGGGTTGTTAATCGAGATAGACTGGCAGATCTTCTTGAGGATCGTGGTCTTGCCGGCCTTGGGCGGGGACACGATCAGGCCACGCTGACCCTTGCCGATCGGCGACACGATGTCGATGGCGCGACCGGTAATGGAGTCCTTGCCGTGCTCCATGCGCAGCGGCTCGTTGGGATAGACCGGAGTGAGGTCACCAAACTTGGGGCGGTTGCGAATCTGCTCGGGGTCTAGACCGTTGACGGTCGTGATTTTGGCGAGGCCGGCGCGCTTGTCGCCGCCGCGCGAAGGACGCAGTGAGCCCTCGATGACGTCGCCCGTGCGCAGGCGCGCGGAGCGGATGAGGTAGGCGGGCACGAAGGCGTCGTCGTTGGACTTCATGTAGCCATGGGCGTGGATGATGCCGGAGCTGTCCGGGCGAATCTGCAGAATGCCCTTGATGTCGCGGAAGCCCTCTGCCTTCGCGGCGGTGACGTAGATCTCCTCGACGAGCTCGGCTTTCTTCTTGCCGGTCGTCTCGATCTCGAACTCCTTGGCCTTCTCGCGCAGTTCGGCGACCTTCATGGCAGCGAGCTCCTCACGCGAAAGCGTGGGCTCGGTGGGGGCGGCGTTACGCTCCTTGTTGCGCTGTTTGCGATCGCGCTGGCGATTGCGACGGTCGTTGTTGCGCTCGTTGCGTTCCTCGTTGCGCTTGTGCTGGCGACGGTTGGAACGAGTGCCGTCTTCGGCCTCGGCGGGCGCGGCAACATCGGTTGTGGCGGCGTCGGCATTGACCGCAGCGGCTTCATTGGCCTCGGCGCCAGAATCGACCTGCGCTTCGACATCAGCCTGATGCTCGGACGCCTTGGCCTTAGCGGACTTCTTACGACCGCGCTTGGGCTTCTCGGACGCAGGCTGTTCGACGTCTTGGGGCTCGGCGGCATCAGTCGATGCATCGGCGGTCGTCTCGTCGGAATCCTCGGACGTACCCTTCTTGGCAGCCTTAGCCTTGGACGTGCGCTTAACAGCAGTGCGACGGCTGCGACCGGGGCGGACGTCGGCGGGCTCGGCATCGGCGGGAGCGGCCTCGGAAGTCGCAGCATCCTGAACGGGTGCATCGGCAGCGGTTGCAGACTCGGCGGTCGCCGCAGCATCCCGAGCAGCTGCGGCTGCGGCTGCGGCCTTCTCTGCCTCGACGAAGGCCTTGGGCTTGCGACCGCGACGGTGCGGGCGCAAAGCCGGATCGACAACGGGAACTTCGCTGGCCTCGACAGGCGCAGCGGGCTCAGTTGGCGATGCGCCCTCCCCTGCCGCGGAACGGACCGAAGCCTCAGTGAGCTCGGGGGTTACCTGATCGGCAACCTGCTCGGCCTTAGCAGCCGTGCGACGGCGTGTGCGCGGTGCCGGCTTCTCGGTCGGTTGGTCGGCGGCAGGGGTCTCGGGCACAGACGGGGCTGCAAGCTCGGTCAGAGCCGCGGCCTCGCGCTCGGCAGCACGACGGCGGGTGCGCACCACCTGAGCCTCGCTAATCTGCGCCAACGCACGTGCCTGCGCGACCTCATCGGAAATCGGCGCCGAGGAGTCAGCTGCAACGGTGCGCTTGGCGCGCGTCGTGCGCGTGGTACGGCGCTTGGGCTTGGTGACCTCCTCGCCGTCAGCAGCAGGCTTGGTCGTGCGGCGCGTACGCTTGGGCTTTGCCAGAGCAGCCTCCTCACCAGTTGCAGGCACGGCCTTCTCAGCCGCTGCAGGCGTAGGCGTCGAAGCAGCCTTAGGCGTCTCAGGAGCCGAGGCTTGCGCGGGCGCCGCGACCTGGTCCGACGCAACCGGTGCAGCGGGAGCGGTCTGCGTCGTCGTTATTTCGTTTTCTTGCTGTTGATCAGACACAGTGTTTGCTCAACTTTCTTTTCAAGCCCTGTGATCACATGCTCCCTGCATAAACCTTCAGGGCGGCTAAACAGTCTAGCTCCGTCAAATACCGACGGACATCATTGATCTGTATCGAGATATTTGCGTCATATACGCAGCGTTAGTGTAACACAACCGCCGCCACCTGCAACTTAGTCATTGGGGACGTTCTTAAACGACTAGTCAAAAGGGACATTCTTCCCCTAAGGCGCCTTGAAATGGAGCGACTAAGGAGCAAATCCGTGGCGTCGGGATTCGCCGTGTCACGAAACGCGCCTATCTACTACGCTTGCCCCCGGACCCCTGACCATACCCTTGTTTTATCAAAAACAGCGAGTCCGCTACCTGCGGTTTTATATCGAACTTTACGGTATGGTTCGGGGTATGCGGCAAAACGTAGGAGATGGGCACGATTCGCGGCGGACGGGTCCGCGCCACCCCTCCGCGAGACAAAAATGATCCATTTTCCTCCGTCCCCAAGAGACAATTTTCAAAACTACGCCGGATTACGGGGCCAGAATGCTGCAAGCCAACCATACCCTGCATTTTCAATAAACAATAAGCCATCTACCTGCGGGTTTAATTTTGCTATTGGCACCATGCTCGCCAGTTGGCGATTCAGCCCCGTAAACCGGTATAGTTGCGATTTGGTAGCATTTCCCAGCAAACCAAATAGTCTCACCAAACGCAAAAAGCCCGACCTCCGTGGGAGATCGGGCTTTCAAGGCTTAGTTAAACCAAGTCTGTACGGTCAAATGACCCGTAGCTTACATCTGCTCGGGCGCGGAAACGCCAACGAGGGTGAGCACCAGGGCGAGCGTCACACGGACGGCATCGCAAGCGGCCAGACGGGCACGCGAAAGCTCGGGGTCGACGGGACGGCCCTCGCTCGGCAGCACCTGACAGGCAGCGTAGAAGCTGTGGAAGTCGCCGGCGAGTTCCTCAGCAAAGTGCGTCAGACGGAACGGGGCGCGGTCGCGAGCGCAGCTGGCGATGAGGTCGGTGAGCTCGTTGAGCTTGCGCGAAAGGGCGAGCTCGGTCGGGTCGGTCAGCAGCGAGTAATCGACGTTCTCACCGATGGCCTTGGCGGCGATGGCCTTCATGCCCATCTCGTCAGCCTGCTCGGGCGTAACGTCAGCGGCACGGCGCAGGATGGAGCACACGCGGGCGTGAGCGTACTGCACGTAGTACACCGGGTTGGAGTTGTCGCGCTTCTTGACGGCCTCAATATCGAAGTCGACCATCTGGTTGGAGCTCTTGGAGATGAGGGTGTAACGGGCAGCGTCGGAGCCGACCTCGTCGACGAGCTCCTGCAGGGTCACCATGGTGCCCTTACGCTTGGACATACGGACGGGCTTGCCGTTGCGCAGCAGGTTGACGAGCTGGCCCAGCAGAACCTCAAACTTGCCGGGATAGCCAAGAGCGTCGCAGACGCAGCGGACGCGCTCGATGTAGCCGTGGTGGTCGGCACCCCAGATGTCGATGACGTGGTCGACGCGCTGGAACTTATCCCAGTGATAGGCAACGTCGGAGGCGAAGTAGGTGTACTCGCCATCGGACTTGATCAGAACGCGGTCCTTGTCATCGCCCAGGTCGGTGGAGCGGAACCACAGGGCGCCGTCCTTGGTGTAGAGATAGCCCATCTTGTCGAGCTTCTCAAAAGCGCGGTCGACGGCGGAGGTGCCGGCGGTCTCGCCCTCGGTGTCCTTCACATACAGCGAGCGCTCGGAGAACCAACGATCGAAGTCGCAATTGACGGCATGGCAAAGGTCGCGCATGTTATCGACCATCTTTACATAGCCGCGCTCGCGGAAGCTCTCCATGCGCTCCTGAGGATCGGCGTTGACCCACTTATCGCCGTCGGTGCGCCAGAACTCGGCGGCCTCGTCGATGATGTAGTCGCCGCCGTAGGAGTCCTTGCCCAGAGTCTCGGCAAAGTTGTCCTGATACGGATGGGTCTCGGGATGCTCGTCGTTCTCGTCGGCAACAAAGGCGTCACGGTCGGCGATCAGCAGCTTGTGAGCCTCGTCGATATCAACGCCCTGCTTGGCGATGATGTCGGCAAGCTGCATATAGCGCGTGCTGATGGAGTTGCCGAAGGTGTTCATCTGAGAGCCGTGGTCATTGATGTAGAACTCACGCTGGATGTCGTAACCGGCGTGGTCCATAACACGGCAAAGGGAGTCGCCCAGAGCGGCCCAGCGGCCGTGACCGATGTGCATGGGGCCGACGGGGTTAGCGGAAACGAACTCGACCTGGGTCTTCAGGCCACCACCGACGTTGGACTTAGCGAAGTCCATGCCCTTCTCGCGAGCCTCGCCAAAGATGGCATTCTTGACGGCGACGGAGAGGTAGAAGTTGATGAAGCCGGGGCCCGCGATTTCGACCTTCTCAATCGCGGGGTCCTCGGGCATATGGGCAACGATGGCCTCGGCGATCTTGCGCGGGGCGCAGTGGGCCAGCTTGGCGGACTTCAGGGCCATGGTAGAGGTCCACTCGCCATGAGAAGTGTCAGCCGGTCGTTCGATAGCGCAATCGTCAAGTTCAAATGCGGAAAGGTCGCCGGCCTCCTGGGCCGCAGCAAGCGCAGCGCGTACCAGCTCTTCAATCTTCTCGGGCATAGATCCTCCTTGTGTTAAAGCCCCCGAGCTCTTGGTCACTCGTAGGGCAAAAGCCAGAGTTTGTAGCACTCTATCACAAGCGAGGGGCACTGTCGCAGGGTAAAGCCAATCGAAATTGCATATGCACAAAATTGACTACAGCTTGTATGGAGTCACTCAAAGATGCCGGTCTGCCTGCAGATTATGCACGCGTTGAAAATGCATAAAGGTGTGAATGAGCTGTGTCTTTTATCGAATACTCTTACCTATCAGAGTTGTGTGCTTTTCCTGCATAAAGCGAGGATTTGCGCACGTCAGCGTGTTATTCTAGACATACGTAAATTCGTATAAGTTGGAGGTAGCATGTTCTCAATCGGTCAACACGTCATTCATCCGGGTCAGGGAGTCTGCACCGTCGTCGGTTTTAGGGACGACACGCCGCAGCCCATGTTGTTGCTCGAGGCCAAGCAGGGGCATGCGCAGACGATCCTTATGTACCCCGTGGCGCAGGCCGACCGTCTGCATGCCGCCATCTCTCAGCAAGATGCCGAGCATCTGCTGAGCCACTATGACGAGCTGGAGTGCGACACCTTTACCGAGCGCAACAGCTCGCTTGAAGAGACACACTTTAAGCAGCAGCTCAAGCTGGGCGCGCCCGAGACGGTCCGCGTGGCAAAGACCATGATGCACCGCATTCGCCAGGCCGAGGAAGCCGATAAAAAGCCCAGCTCTTACTATATGCGTGTACTCAAGGAAGCCAAGCGCCGCTCCATCGAGGAGTTCGCCGTGGCATTGGGCGTCACCGAGGAGGCCGCCGAAGCCCGCCTAGCCCAAGCCGCCCTCAACTAACCCATCCGCGCCAAAAACCACCACAAAGGGGACAGGCACCTTTGTGGTGGTTTTTTCGTTCTAGTCGTTCTAGTAGTATTCATTCTTATCGACACCTACGAACACAAGGAGTCTGTCATGGCAGAGCTGCTTACCGCCGGAATCACCCGCGATCGCGCGTTCGAACTGCTCAACGAGCACAACAAGGACCCATTCCACATCACCCACGGCGAGACGGTCGAGGGCACCATGCGCTACTTTGCGCGCGAGTTCGACCCCGAGAACGAGGAGTTTTGGGGCATCGTCGGTCTGCTGCACGACCTAGATTGGGAGGAGCATGAGGACGACCCCATGAACCACACCATCTATGCTGCCGAGATTCTTGAGGGCGAAGGTGCGTCTCCCGAGCTCATTCGCGCCATCCAGACGCACACGTCGGACTTCAACACCTCGCTGCCCAAGCCCGAGCTGCAGATGGAAAAGATCCTGTTTGCCTGCGACGAGCTCACCGGCCTGATCGGTGCTGCCGTCATCATGCGTCCGAGTAAGAGCGTCATGGACTTTACGACCAAGTCGCTCAAGAAAAAGTTCAAGGACAAGCGCTTTGCCGCCGGCTGCTCGCGCGACGTGATTACGCAGGGTGCCGAGATGCTGGGCTGGGAGCTCCCCGAACTCTTCGACCGTACCATCGCGGCCATGCAGTCCTTCGCCCCCGACCGCGACACCTTTCAGGCTTAATTCCAAAACCACCACAAAGGGGACAGGCACCTTTGTGGCGGTTTTCGTTTACGAGGGGTTTAGGGGCGGACCTGGCCGGTGCCGCGGAGCTTGTATTTGTAGGTGGTGAGGGCCTCGGCGGCAAAGGGGCCGCGGGCGTGGAGCTTTTGGGTCGAGATGCCAATCTCGGCGCCCAGGCCAAACTCGCCGCCGTCGGTAAAGCGCGTGCTGGCGTTGGCATACACGGCCGAGGCATCGACCTCGTCCAGGAAGCGCTCGCAAGCATCCGTGTCCTCTGCAACGATGGCCTCGGAGTGCATCGTGCCGTAGCGGTTGATGTGCGCGATGGCCTCGTCCTCGTTCGCCACGACCTTCACGCTCATCTCGAGCGCCAGATACTCGCGACCCCAGTCCTCCTCAGTCGCGGCAACGTAGTCATCGCCCTCGGCAAGCCCGGCGTCGGCGCATGCGGCGCACGTGGCCTCGTCGCCGTGAATGAGCACGCCGTGGTCATGCAGCACGGCCACGACCGCGGGCAAAAACGCATCGGCCACGGCACGGTCGACCAGCAGCGACTCGGCAGCATTGCACACGCCCACGCGCTGGGTCTTGGCATTGACGATAATGTTGAGTGCTTTATCGAAGTCGGCGGATTCATGCACGTAGATGTGGCAGTTACCCGTGCCCGTCTCGATCACCGGAACGAGCGACTCGCGCACGCAGCGCTGGATCAGGCCCGCACCGCCACGCGGAATGAGCACATCGACGACGCCGCGGAGCTTCATGAGCTCGCCGGTGGCCTCGCGGTCGGTAGACTCGATCATCGACACGGCCTCGCGCGGGAAGCCCTTGGCCTCGAGCGCATCGGCCAGCAGTTCGGCAATCATGGCACACGAGTGATAGGCCAGCGAGCCGCCGCGCAGAATGCAGGCGTTGCCGGTGCGGATGCAGATGCCCGCGGCGTCGGCCGTCACGTTGGGGCGCGCCTCGTACACCATGGCGACTAGGCCCAACGGCACGCTCACGCGGGTGAGGTCCACGCCGCTTGCGAGCACGCGGTGGTCGAGCACGCGGCCGACAGGATCGGGCAGCTCGGCGAGCTTCTCCAGGCCGGCGGCCATACCCTCGACGCGCTCGGGCGTCAGCAGCAGACGGTCGAGGAGCCCCGCCGAGGTCCCCGCATCGCGCGCGGCGGACATATCGAGCTCGTTGGCGGCGACGATGGAGTCGACACCGTTGCGCAGTGCTGCGGCCATGGCGCGCACGGCCTCCTGGCGCTGCTCGTCGCTCGCCGTGGCAAGCGAGGCCGACGCTGCCTTAGCGGCAACGGCAAGATCGTGGACATACGTGGCTATATCGACCGACATGGGCGGCCCTTTCTCCTAGAAGTTTGCAACCATGGTAGCCGATTTGCGCATGGCCTCGCCCGCGGCGGTAGAATTGGTCAACCCGAAACACCGCAACGAACGGAAGACTCACATGGCCCTCATCACTTCGTACCACGTCCCCGGCCTGTATGTCGAGGACCACAGCATCGACGTCCCCCTCGACTGGCGCGGCCTGGAGCCGATGCTCCTGGCCGTCGGCAGCACCATGCGCCGCGGCGCTATACCGACACCCATCGCCGGCGCGCCCGAGAGCATCAAGCTCTTCTACCGTGTGGTTTGCGCGCCCGACCGCATCAACGACGATCTGCCGCTGCTCCTGTTTTTGCAGGGCGGCCCCGGCGGCGAGAGCCCGCGTCCGCTGTCGCCCACAAGCGACGGCTGGATCGAGGAGGCCGTCAAGCACTTCCGCGTGGTCCTTCCCGACCAGCGCGGCACCGGACGCAGTAGCTGCGTGGACGGACGCACGATCAAGGCACTGGGTGATCGCGCAACGGCCGCCGGCGCCGATACAGCACGCTCGCAGGCGGACTTCCTCAAGCGTCACCTCGCCAGCTCCATCGTGCACGATTTTGAGTACCTGCGCCTGGTGGGCTTTGGCGGCAAGCCGTGGGTCACGCTCGGGCAGAGCTACGGCGGCTTTTTGACGCTGAGCTATCTGTCGCTCTTCCCCGAGGGCGTGGCGGCAAGCTTTACCTGTGGTGGCATTCCGCACGTGCCGGCGAGCGCCAGCGAGGTCTACGCGCACACCTTCCCGCGCATGGCCGCCAAGACGCAGCAGTATTACGATCGCTACCCCGCTGACGTCGAGCGCGTGGCAGCCCTGGCCGATGCGCTCGAGGCTCAGAAGCCCGTGCTGCCCGACGGCTCGCCAATGACGGTCGAGCGCCTACAGCTCATGGGCAGCGACTTTGGCATGAAGCCGAGCTTTGAGCGCATGCATTGGATTATCGATCACGCTTTTGTTGATGGCGACGGCACGCTGACCTGCGACGCCTCGGTATCCGACAGCTTTTTGATGCGCGCCTTCGAGCGCACCAACACGCGCACGAATCCGCTGTACTGGACGCTTCAGGAGTTCATCTACGCCGACGGCGACACCATGCCCATTCGCTGGGCCGCGGCAGAAGAGAAGGCACACCGTGCCGAGTTCGACACGCTCGCGCGACCGCTCATGTTTACCGGCGAGGCCATGTTCCCGTGGATGTTTGAGCAGATGCCCGAACTTAAGCCCTTCAAGCCGGCGATGGATCTGCTGATGGAAGACACCAGCTGGGACAAGATCTACGACCCGCAGCGCCTGGCGTGCAACGAGGTGCCCCTGCAGGCCGCGGTGTACTTCGATGACATGTACGTGGACTCGAGCATGCAGCTCGACACGCTCAGCCGCGTGGGCAACTCGCATGCCTGGGTGACCAACGAGTTCGAGCACGACGGTCTGCACGGCAGCGTGGTGTTCAAGCACCTCTTCGACGAAGCCCTCAACCGCGGAGACCTGCGCCGGATCTTCTAGCAAAGGAGTGTCCCAAAGTGCCGGCACAAAAGGAACGTCCCCAAGTGCCGGCACAAAAAAGACAGCGCTGCGGGAAACGATCCGCAGCGCTGTCTTTCTTTATGCAAATACGATCAAGTTGTCCCTATGGATTGCGGGCTTCTCGGCCAGGTCTGCCAGCAGGCGGTTGCTGGCGATCTGGTCCTGGCGGCGGCCGGCGGCAAGCTCCAGCACGTCCGAATCGGCTTCGGCGATACCGCGGGCGACAACCATACCGCTCGGATCGCACACATCGAGCACATCGCCCTCGGCAAACTGGCCATCGACCTCGCGAATACCCACCGCAAGCAGGGAAGAGCCACGGCTGACCAGCGCCTTCGCAGCACCATCATCGACCGTCACCGAGCCATGCGCCTTGTCGCCCAGCGCGATCCACAGCTTGCGGGGTGCGATGTCCAGACGCTCCGCCGGCGGATCGAACAGCGTGCCCACGCTCTCGCCGCGGGCGAGACGCACGAGCGCATCGGGCTCCTCGCCCGAGCAAATCACGCTCTGAATGCCCGCCGTCATCAGGATGCGGCTCGCGCGAATCTTGGTAATCATGCCGCCCGTGCCCACCGATGTGGAAGAATCACCCGCCGAGGCGATAATCTTGGCATCGATCTTATGCACGACCGGGACGAACTCGGCCGTGGGGTCCTCATGCGGATTGGCAGTATAGAGACCATCGATGTCCGAGAGCGTCACGCACAGATCGGCAGAAACCAGGCAGCTCACAAGCGCAGCCAGTGTGTCGTTGTCGCCAAACTTAATCTCATCGACGGTAACGGTGTCGTTCTCGTTGACGACCGGCACCACGCCCAGCTCCACCAGGCGCAGCAGGGCGTCGCGCGCGTGCAGGTAGGACGTGCGGCGCGCCGTGTCGTGACGCGTGAGCAGCACGAGCGAGGTGAGCAGGTCGCGCGCATGGAACTCCTCGTCGTAGGCCGACGAGATGATGCACTGACCGGCCGAGGCGCAGGCCTGCAGGCTCGGCAGGTCACCGACCGGCTTGCGGTCGAAGCCCAGCACGGGATATCCGCAGGCAATGGCACCCGAGCTCACCACGACCAGGCGCCAGCCAAGCTCGCGCAGCGCTGCGGCCTGGTCGGCAAGCCCGCCGATAAAGGCGCGGTTGACCTTGCCGTCGGCGCCCACCACCGTGGACGAACCGATCTTTACCACCATCGTTTTATAAGAAGTCGTCATACGTCAAACCAATCAACTGTTCAGCGAACGGCCGAGCCGGCGGCCAGGGAAGCGTGACTCGCCCCTACCGCCCAAGGAATTAGTGAGCCCAGGGAAAGGCAGAGGCCGCGGCCATGTTCTTACGCACGAGCTCGTCGCGCACCTGAGCCAGGCCCTGCTCCATACCCACCACATAGGTCTGCGGGTACAGGAAGCGCTTGAAAGCTGCGTCCAGATGGTCGAGCGCCCAAGCACAGCGCTCGCGCGCGTCCTGGATGCTCTCACGCGGAGCCACCGCACTGCCATCGCGCACGATCGGCACCAGCAGCTCGCGATACTCGAGTTCGGACACGTCGGTCACCAGGGCGGCATCATTCACGGCCACGAGGGTATTGCCGCGCGCGGCACCCTCCCCCGCCAGATGGTCCTCGTCGTAGATCATGTCGCAGACCGGGCCGCCAAAGCCGTCGTAATAACGGCGCACGCGTTGCACACCCGGGATCGTGCGCTTGTAGGGCTGCTCAGAGAGCTTGACCACCGGCGTCCATGGATCTGCCTCGCTCGCACGGCGGGCGGAAAGCTTGTACACGCCGCCCAGCGCCGGCTGGTCATAGCAGGTCGCAAGCTTGGTACCCACGCCAAAGCTGTCGATGGGCGCGCCCTGGTCGAGCAGCGACTGAATCGTGTACTCATCCAAATCGTTAGAAACCGAGATCCCCACATAGGGCAGGCCCTCGGCATCAAAACGGCTGCGCACATACTTGGAGAGCTTGGCGAGGTCGCCGGAGTCGATGCGAATGGCCGACAGGCGCTCGCCCACCGCTTCCATCTCCTTGGCAACCGTAATGGCATGTTCACAGCCCTCGCGCACGTCATAGGTGTCGATGAGCAGCGTACAGTTCTTGGGGCTCGACTTGGCAAAGGCGCGGAAGGCCTCGAGCTCGGAATCGAAGCTCATCACCCAGCTGTGCGCATGCGTGCCAAAGACGGGAATACCGTAGCGGCGGCCGGCGAGCACATTGGACGTAGAGGAGCAGCCGGCAACGTAGCTCGCGCGCGCGACGGCCAAGCCGCCATCGGGACCCTGGGCGCGGCGCAGGCCAAACTCGGCAACGGGACGGCCGTCCGCCGCCAGCACCACGCGCGCCGTCTTGGTGGCGACAAGCGTCTGGAACCCAACGATGTTGAGCAGCGCCGTCTCAAGCAGCTGGCACTCCAGCGCGGGGCCGGTGACGCGAACCATGGGCTCGCGCGGAAAGACGAGCTCGCCCTCGGGCACGGCGTCGATGTTTACATGCGCACGAAAATCGCGCAGGTAGTCGAGGAATCCAGGCTTGAACATCGCGCCGCCGGCCGGGGCCTGGAGCGAGGCGAGGTAGTCGATGTCCTCGGGCGTAAAGCGCAGATTCTCGACCAGCTCGGGCAGTTCGGCGGTGCCGCACATGACGGCATAGGCGCTGCCAAAAGGATGGTCGCGGTAAAACGCGGTAAAACAACCCTGCTCATTGGCCTTGCCGCTCTCCCACAGGCCCTGGGCCATAGTGAGCTCGTACAGATCGGTGAGCATTGCAATGTCGGTGGGATGCGAGATGTCGGTCAAAGCCATGGGGCGACCTTTCGGATGCGTTGTGCAGAGGTTGAGGGTTGGAAAAGGGCAGAGTGTTCGGGCATGGCACCCAGCGCGAATGGGCTAGAGCAGGCCCATGCTGGTCAGGATCGTGTAGCCCATAAAGATGACAAACGCGATGAGGGCAAGGACAATGATGATTTTTTGAGCCGGCGCCATGCCAGGGATCTCGTTCTCGCCCGTAGGCTCCTTGGAGGTAACCATGCGCTGGGCAAGGGTCATCTCGTCACGGCTCGGCTTGGGCTCGACGGACTTGGAACGAGCGACCTTTTTAGGCTGAGGTTTAGGTGCGGTGGGCGCGGGCTTCGCGGCGGCGGGCTTGGGCGCGGGGGCGACGTTCGCGGCGGCCTCCTCGGCCTTCGCACGCTCGGCACGCAGGGCGGCCAGCTCCTCACGCTCGCGGCGTGCCTCTTCCTGGGCCTCGCGACGAGCTTTCTCGGCGCGGAGCTCTTCCAACTCGGCGCGTTCCTCGGCAGACAGTGGTTGGGACTCAAGCTTGGCCATGGTACAGCCCTTTCTTTTAAAAAAAGCCGCCGACACAATGTCAGCGGCTTATCAAATCCAAGGGTGGAGACGAAGGGAGTCGAACCCTCGGCCTCTGCCATGCGACGGCAGCGCTCTCCCAACTGAGCTACGTCCCCAAGACAAGTTGATATTTTACCTACGGCTCGCCAACTGTCAACGCCCAATACCCAGTCTTTTTGGGACGCGGCTATTTTGACAACTTTTCGAGCAGGCGATCCTCTCGATGATTTTTTAATCCCCGTCCCAGAAAAATCATCGGCGAGCGCACTACTTTGCGCTGGTGAGGACGCCGGTGGTGTCGAACGCCGGGGTGAAGCTCTCGTCTACCGCTCCGCCTTCTTGCCAAAACATCGTCGTAAAGCCCAGGTCGTCGGCATGGTCGAGCACCTGCTCGTACTCCTCGCGCGTCACGGCGCGCGCCAGGTCGCCGCCTTGTTCGCGCATGAGGGCATTGGGCGTGTACTGGTTCATGACCGAGATCGGCACGTCGCCCACCGTCTGCCACACCAGGTCCAACACGCGGCACGAATCGTCCGCATGCCCCGGCAGCACCAGATGACGCACGATTATGCCGCGCTTCATGAGCCCGTCCCCGTCTACCAGCTCTCCCCCGCGGCGCTCAATCTCGCGCGCCATCTGGGCCAGACCCGACACAGCCACGCGCGGGTAGTCCTTAATATGAGAGAGTGACTGCGCAAGCGCCGCATTGGCATACTTAAAGTCGGTAAGCCACACGTCGACCAAATCGCCGAGCGCCGCCACGGCACTCGCGCGCTCATAACCGCTCGTGTTGTAGACGATTGGAATGACCAGTCCGCGCTCCCGAGCTGCGGCAATCGCGACCGGCAGCAGGTGAGCATAATGCGTCGCCGTCACCAGATTGATGTTATTGGCACCTTGGTCCTGCAGCTCCAGCATAATCTCGACCAGGCGCTCGGGCGAAATCTCAAGCCCAAAATTGCCCGTCGAGATCTCGTGGTTCTGACAATAGACACATTTGAGCGAGCAGCCGCTAAAGAAGATCGTGCCCGAACCGGCCTCGCCCGAGATAGGCGGCTCCTCCCACATATGAAGCGCCGCGCGGGCCACCTTGAGCGTGTCATCGCCACCGCATACGCCGTGCGCACCCTCGTCGCGCACCGCACCGCAACGACGCGGACACAAATGGCAGGCGGGCGAAAAAAGTTCGGTCAACGGCGTCGGCATAAAAACATGCTCCAAAACAACGATTCAGCAGCTCAAACGTAAAGGGACCAACCGCACAGACGGCTCGAGCCCAAGGCGCCGTAATCGTCCGACACGATTTTTGTAATGTCAAGACTGGAATCGATAAAGTGCCGCTTTATGATGTAGGTATTCCGCCCCCCGCGGAGCAACTGGGTGAACCGTCGCGTTTATTTAGGGAGCCCACACAGTCGTACCTAGTACAGGTATCCTTCGTTGTTAAGGACGCTGGAACAGTCGATGAGGGCACCCACCTGTTTTAGGTGGGTTCATTTTCGTAACGTGGGGGGTGGTTTTCTTTTGCCGAAAATCGCCATTACAGTCCATATGGATCCCCACCGGCATCCCAACAATCCATCGACAATACCCTAATATCTGGTAAGCGCGTGATTATCGCTGCGCGCAATTCCATGCACCCCCCTTGGTCGAGTATCATGATTCGGCTATGCCCTTTGCGCATGGCGTTCTTCTGACCTTTCCCTTCGACGCTTGGCGGTTTTTAGATTCATGGCTTCATCCCCGAGCTACATACCGTACCTATGCGTGGCAGCGGCGGCCTTTATCACGACCTTCCTCACGGTGCCTCTGGTCAAGCGCCTGGCAATTAAGCTCGACGCCGTCGACTATCCTTCCAAGCGCCGCATCAACACCAAGCCCATCCCGCGTTTGGGCGGAACGGCGGTGTTTTTGGGCCTGGTCGTTGCCTGCATTGTGCAAATCCTAGGCACCTGGCACCTAGGCTGGCCGCCCGTCCTGGTGCCGCACCCGCGCCTTCACATTAGCTATCCTATGCTGGCCCTCTCCTTTACCGTCATCTTTGCGACCGGCGCTATCGACGACGTCTTCCAGCTCAAGCCCAAGCAAAAGCTAGCCGGACAGGTCCTCGCCGCGCTTATCGCCTGTATCGGCGGCCTGCGGATCGGCGTCATCGTCAACCCGTTTGCCCCCGGCGAGATCATGCTCGGATGGCTCGCCTACCCCATCACCGTGATCTATCTGGTGGCATTCACCAACATCATTAACCTCATCGACGGCCTCGACGGCTTGGCCACGGGCATCTGCGGCATCGCGTCGTTCACCATGTTTTCGATGGCCGTTCTCTCGGGCCGCATCGACGCCGCCGCGCTCTCCATTGCGCTCTTTGGCGCTTGCCTGGCCTTTTTGCGCTACAACTTCAACCCCGCAAGCATCTTCTTGGGCGACTCGGGGTCGTTGCTTCTGGGCTTTGCACTGGGCTCCATCTCGCTGCTCAACGTGAGCCGCACCGCCGCGCTCACCTCGCTTATCATCCCGCTCATCGTTGCCGGCGTGCCCATCATCGACACGTTTAGCGCCATCGTGCGCCGCAAGCGCGCCCACATTAGCATCGGGCAGGCCGACAAGGGCCACATCCACCACCGCCTGATCCAAGAGGGCTACAACCAAAAGCAGGCAGTGCTCCTCATCTACGCCTGGTGCATCATGCTTTCGGCCGGCGCCGCCGCGATTAACCAGGTCGAGGTGCCCATGCGCGTGCTCATCTTTACCGTACTCGCCATTGGCTCGGCGGCCTTTGCCAAGCACCTGCACCTGTTTGAGCCCGTGCTGCGCCACCATTACAACAAGCGCACGCACGAGGACGAGCTCGTCACCCCCGACGACCCCGCCTTTAAGCAGGAGGAGCAGGCGGCAGAAGAACGCAGGGAGGAGCGCCACCACAGGCGCTAGGGTAAGCTGCCGAGGCTGCGCCCAGGCGCCGCCGGCCAAACGCGCAGCCACGCCGCGCCCATCGCACATGCCGCCGCTCTCCCGCCCCTCGCGTACTTACGCCCCGACCCTCCAATAAACGCGTTATCATCTTGACCCATGAACATACGTTAGGAGCAATCATGCCAAACGAGAACAGCTACGAAGTCGCGCTGCAAAAGAGCAACGCCATTCGCGAGGGCCTGGCCAAAACGCCCGAGAAGTTCACCATGCTCACCGGCGACCGCCCCACCGGCCGTCTGCACCTGGGTCACTACTTCGGCACCCTCAAGGGCCGTGTTGAGCTGCAGAACATGGGCGCCAAGACCAACGTGCTCATCGCCGACTACCAAGTCATCACTGACCGCGATACGACCGAGCACATCCAGGACAACGTGTACAACATGGTCATGGACTACCTTGCCTGCGGCATCGACCCCGACAAGACCATGATCTACGCGCACTCCGCCGTACCCGCCGCAAACCAGCTCATGCTGCCGTTCCTGTCGCTGGTCTCCGAGGCCGAGCTGGCGCGCAACCCCACGGTCAAGGCCGAGATGGAGGCCTCGGGCCACGAGCTCACCGGCCTTCTGCTCACCTACCCGGTGCACCAGGCCTGCGACATCCTGTTCTGCAAGGGCAATGTGGTGCCCGTCGGTCGCGACCAGCTGCCGCACATCGAGCTCACCCGCACCATCGCCCGCCGCTTTAACAACCGTTACGGCAAGGTGTTCCCCGAGGTCGACGCGCTGCTGTCCGAGACCCCGCTGCTGCCCGGCCTGGACGGGCGCAAGATGAGCAAGAGCTACGGCAACGCCATTAACATCTCGATGACCGCCGAGGAGACGGCCAAGCGCATCAAGAAGAGCCAGACCGACTCCGAGCGCATGATCACGTTCGATCCCGAGAATCGCCCCGGCGTGTCCGGCCTGCTTTCAACCGCCGCCATCTGCACCGGCCGTTCCGAGGTCGAGATTGCCGAGGAGATTGGCATGGGCGGCTCCGGCCAGCTCAAGAAGTACGTGACCGAGGCCGTCAACGAGTACTTCGCGCCGATCCGCGAGCGTCGTCAGCGCTATGAGAACGATCTGGACTATGTGAAGGACGTGCTGCACGAGGGCAACCGTCGCGCCAACGAGATTGCCGAGCAGACCCTGGCCGAGGTTCAGGACGCCATGGGCATGGTGTACTAGACCGATTTGCTGGCTTGAGCTTTCGATTGCTTTAGGGCGGGCGCTACGACGTCCGCCTTTTTTGGTGCCCGACCGGCTCGGTTCCGCCTATTTCACTCCCCCGACAAACGGGAACAGGCCCGCTGACAGAAAGTTGCCAGCGGGCCCGTTCCCGAAGTACACCGTTGAATCGCACAGAGGGGAGGAATGCGAATCAAACTCAACAGGGGAGGCTTTTTCATCGCCTATTGCCTGCTCCGTTGCTGAAACCAATATAGTTCACCGTGGTTTACTTTCTGATGGCAAAGTACGCCACCACACCTTCTCCATAAGTTAGCTCTGGTAAACCTACAGCGTAAAACCACCACAAAGGGGACAGGCGCCTTTGTGGTGGTTTTCGCCACGGCAGAACCGCTAGAGCCCGGCAGGCCAGCGACAGGCGGCCAAGTCGACGTGCATGTCGTCCTTAAACGCCACACCTTCCCCTAGCAAAAGCTCACGTTGAGCATCGGGACCGCCAAAAGCGAAGCCCTCGCATATGTGCCCGTCGGCAAACACCACGCGGTGACAGGGAATCTCGCCGGGGCGCGGATTACTATGCAGGGCATACCCCACGTACCGCGCACTTCGTGGACGACCGGCAAGCAGCGCCACCTGGCCATACGTGGCGACCATCCCCTCGGGGATCTGCTCGACCACCTCGTACACCCGTTCAAAAAAGCCCTCAGACGCCATTGCTCACTCCCTTCCACCCGGAAAAGCATAAACCACCACAAAGGTGCCTGTCCCCTTTGTGGTGGTTTATGGCAGGTCGGTTAGTTGGCGGGCTGGAAGAAGGCTACGGCGACGGCGCCGGGGCCTACGTGGGTGCCGATGGTGGCGCCGATGGTGTGAACGGGCAACTCGCCCTCGGTGTGGCCAGCCCACAGTGCCGCGCTGTCCTCGACATACTTCTTGAGCACCGCATCCGAAAGGCCCGTATAGCCCAGCGCCAGCGGCATGGAAAAGTCGATGCCGCCTGACTTTTCGACCTTTTGGTTGAGCAGGTTGCGGCCGTTCTTGGAACCGCGCGCCTTGCCCAACTGCACGATAAGGCCGTCCTCGACAGCCACCACGGGCTTCACGTTGAGCAGCGTGCCCACGGCGCCGGCCGCAGCAGATAGACGACCGCCGCGAACCAGGTACTCCAGCGTCTCGAGCAGGCCGATGACGACCACGCGGTCACGGACGGCCTCGACGGCCGCCGCGATCTGGGCCGCATTACGGCCCTCGTCCACCAGGCGCAGGGCATACTCGACCAGGACACGCTCACCCAGAGTGACGTTGTTGCTATCCACCACGTACACGTCGCCGCCCGGCGCCTCGGCAAGTGCGGTACGGGCACTCTGATTGGTGCCCGAAAGCTTAGCGCCCACGGTAATAATCACAGCCTCATCGCCGGCATCACGCGCCTCGGCAATAGCCTGCGAAAACGCGTACGGGTTGACCTGGCCGGTCTTGGGCAGCTCATCGCGCTCCACGAGCATCTCGTAAAAGCGCTGGTGATCGATGTCGACGCCATCCATGTACACATCGGTGCCAAAGGTGACGGACAGCGGCAGAACACGCAGAGCGGGGTGCTCAGCCGGCGACATATCGCTCGCGGAATCGGTAATAATACGAATGGACATAGCGAATCCTTTCTTTCGCGGACCTCTCGCGGGGAATTTTGACAGCAATGCCCCGGCACGGCATACGCACTCAAACGGGACTATGCAGTTGTTAATTGGAAGCAAATGCCTTGGCGGCCTTAGATCTCGCGCAGGGTGTTGAGAATCGTGCGCAGCGACGCATACATCTGCTCGCGCTGCTCCACACCCATAGCCTTACCGGTGGTATCGAGCACCTCGCGAATGATGCGGTCCGCCTCGCTCATGCTCTCGCCGCCCAGAGCGGTCAGGCGCACCGGAGCACGATACTTAACGGCGGCATCGCCCGAATCATCGACCTCGACGTAGCCACCCTCCTCCAGATGCGCCAGCGTACGCGAGACGGCGGCGCGGGTCACGCCTGCCATGCGAGCCAGGTCAGCGCCAGTCAGGCCATCCTTGCTGCGCTCAAGATAGTACAGGCACATAACGTCGGAGCCCTTGAGGCCCAGCCTTGCGCCCTCGGATGTCTTAATGCGCTGAATCTCCTTGTAGAGCCCGCTGATCAGTCCGACAAAGTCCTCGAAACGTGTCTCGTCGTTCTGCTGCATGGGAGACGACCGCCTTTCGCTTGCATAATGCTTACGGGTAAACATCTTAGTCGCATAAGGCGACACCCGTACCCAAATACCCCATTTGTTAACCCATCAACATAAAAACCACCACAAAGGGGACAGGCACCTTTGTGGTGGTTTGGGGCATCAATAGGTTCTAGGCGCCACTACAGCTCCACGCAAGGATTGTCGCGGGTCACAAGCGTCTTAATGACAACCGTCGCTCCCAGATAGCGCTCAAGCAGCTCGGCTAAGCGATCGATCGCAGCCTGGCAATCCCCCATCCGCTCGGACTCCACGCACTCAATCGCCAGGAACGCATCGGCCGAATTATCGGACAGCGCCGTGCGAACGCCGTCGCGCCAGTTCCAGCAGCGGCACACAGCGCCCGCATCGTCGATGTAGGCGAGCTCGCCGGGCAGCGTCGGATCGTCCGCCTCCTCGCCAAGCGGCAAGAACGCATCGCCACCGTCGGTCACCTTCAAGCGAAGGTCTCCCTCGATCGCATGCAGATCCTCGCCTCCCACGGGCAGCGCGTAGGTCAGCGACACCGTGTTGTAAATATCCACCGCGGGCGTAATGTGGCCCACCGGCTTGCCTTTGAGCACGCGTTTGAGCAAGTTCTCGATCGAGCAGCGCGCGCCTTTCTTGGTCTTGAACAGACGATAGGCCTCGCGCCATGCCTTGACCGGTGCGTTCTCGCTGATAGTGTCGCTGGTCAGATGACGCTCCGCATCGATATTGGCGCGGTCGAGCAACGCCGCAATCGCATCCACGTCCTCTTGAGGAATCTGAGCCGTGGGCTTCATGCCCTCCACGACCACAACACCGACCGCTGCCTGCGGAAACAGCTCCCAGAATGAATCCTCGGCAATAAAGCTCTTCATACGCTCTCCCTTCATTATGCGCGCCCGAGTGAGGGCGCCTAAACAAAAAGCGCCCTTACAACGGCCACCTTCAAAGTCCTACGGTGCCGTCACAAGAACGCTTGCGCTGTCCCCATCCGGAGAAGGGGACGATATGTCAGGCGTATTGTAACCCGAGTCATCCACACGAGCAAAACCACCACAAAGGTGCCTGTCCCCTTTGTGGTGGATATGGACTCACGGCGAAGCTAGTGGCGGAGTCCCAGCAGGCCGCGGCCGTGATGACGGGCCTCGGCGGACACCTGGGCGTGCGGGCCGGCGGCTTTGACGGACTCGGGCAGGTGCGAGTACTTCTTCTCGAAGTTCTCCTCGAACGTCACCGCCAGGTTGTGCGCGGCCTCGTCATAGCGCGCGGTGCTCTGCCAGTATTGGCGCGGCACCAGGATGCCATCGGGCACGCCGTGGCACGTCGTGGGAATGTCGACGTTAAAGATGTCGTCGTGCACGAACTCGCTGTCCTCGATGGTGCCGTCGAGGGCGCGCGCGACCAGCGAGCGCGTGTAGGCAAGCTCGATGCGATGGCCCACGCCGTAGCCGCCGCCGATCCAGCCGGTGTTGACCAGGTACACGCGCGTGCGGCCGTCGGCAATGCGCTCGCCAAGCATCTTGGCGTAAACCATGGGGTCGAGCGGCATAAACGGCTCGCCGAACAGCGAAGAGAACGTGGGCGTGGGCTCGGTGACGCCGACCTCGGTGCCGGGAATCTTAGCCGTAAAGCCCGTCACAAAGTGGTACATGGCGGCGTCGGCCGTCAGGCGCGAGATGGGCGGCAGCACGCCAAAAGCGTCGCAAGTCAGGAACAGCACGACACTCGGAGTGGTGCCCATGCCCTTAGTCCACGCGTTAGGAATGTGCTCCACGGGATAGGCCACGCGCGTGTTGTGCGTGATCGAGATGTCGTCGTAGTTGGGCTTGCGGTTCTCGTCGAGCACCACGTTTTCGCAAATGGCGCCAAAACGGACGGCGTTGAAGATCTCGGGCTCGTGGAAGGCGTCCAGGCCCTCGCATTTTGCGTAGCAGCCACCCTCGATGTTGAAGATGCCCATGTCGGACCAGCCGTGCTCGTCGTCGCCGATCAGCAGGCGCGTGGGATTGGCCGAAAGCGTGGTCTTGCCGGTGCCGGACAGGCCAAAGAACACGGCGGTCTCGTGCGTGACGGGATCCATGCTGGCCGAGCAATGCATGGGCAGCACGTCGTCCTCGACAGGCAGCAGGTAGTTCATGACACTGAAGATGGACTTTTTGATTTCGCCGGAGTAGCCGGTACCCGCGACCAAAATCACGCGCTCCTGGAAGTTGATGACCACGGCGGCACTGGAGTTGAGGCCCTTGATGGCGGGGTCGCACTGGTAACCGGGCGCTGCGAGCACGCAGAAGTCGGGTTCGCCGGTGCGCGCGATTTCGCGGGCAAGCGGGCGAGCGAGCATCTGCTTAATAAAGAGTGCCTGGCTGGCACGCTCGCAGGCAACGAGCAGGCGACGCGTGTGGTTGCGGTCGGCGCCCGCCATGCCGCGGGTGACGAACACGTCGCGCTCGTTGAGATAGTCGACGATGCCGGCCTTGATGGCCTCATAGCTCTCGACGGACAGTGGGCGGTTGACCGCACCCCAGGCGATCTTGTCGTGAACATCGGGGGTGTCAACGATAAAACGATCGTTGGGCGAACGACCAGTGCGCTCCCCCGTCTCGATCACGAGCGCGCCATTAGAAGCCATACGGCCCTCTTTGCGACGAATAGCGTGCTCGACAAGCTCTGCCGCCGGCAGGTCCACCAGCAGACGGGGTTGATTCTCGGCGGGATCTTCAACGAGCGTAATACCAAAGTTGGACAGAACTTCTGCAGGGGTAACACCAGGCATGGGGCCTCCTTTAAAAACGCGACACGTGGACGCGACGCGCACTTTACTCACGTAAAGCCCGTTGTACCCGATATGCAAAAACGTTTTTGCGGCAAGGGCGGCAAGCCCGCCCAACGGTCAAAAATCGCAGGCAAGCGGCCTAGTCATTGGGGACGTTCTTAAACGACTAGTCATTGGGGACACTCTTGAACAGGCAACATTCAAGGAGTGTCCCCGGATGCCGGCACTTAGAGACGTTCCCAAAGTGACGGCACATAAGGAACGTCCCTAAGTGCCGACTACAGTGGCAGGCCTTGGCCGAGCATGGCTATGGCGCTCATCAGGACCAGCATGCCGGCAGCGTAGGGCAGCACCGCGCCCAGGAGCTCGGCATCCTTACCGCGCACGTGCACGGCGGCAAGACCAATGGCGAGGGTCTGCGGCGAGATCATCTTACCGGCGGCGACGCCCAAGGCATTCAACGCGACCATCCAGTAGTCGCTCACACCCAGCGCGGTGGCAGCCTGGCTCTGGATGGGGCCAAACAGCATGCCCGAAGACGTGCCCGAACCGGTCACGAACGCACCGACCGCACCGATCCACGGAGCCAGAATCGGGTACAGACCGCCGGCGACCGCAATGCAAAACGCGCTGATCGACGAAATCATGCCGGCATAGCCCATCACCTTGGCGCAGCCCAGCACCGAAAGCATGGTGATCACCGTCGGCGTCATCTGCTTCACAGTCGCGGCCAGCACCTCGCCCATCATGCGCGGCGAAGCGCCCTGAATGGCACCGCCGACAAACGCCGCCAGGAAAATCCAGACGCCCGGCGTATTGATCCACGAAAACGTAAGCGTACCGGGATTCTCACCGCAATACACCTGCACATGGCTCGCAAACGGCGCGAGCGCAGCATGTACAGCGGGCACCAGATTAGACGTGCCCAGCAGCAACACAAAGATCAGGATGAAGCACGACCAGGCCGAAAGCGCCGATTTAACGGTGAGCTGTTCGCCGGCCTCGATATTCATATGGAAGCGTGCGTCCAGATGCCCCGACTTCTCGGCACGCATGGCAAGCGCAGCTGTCAGCGCGAGCGAAACGATGGATCCTACGACCACGGCCAGCTCGGGGCCCACAAACATGGCAACGACCAGAGCCGCGCCGACAAACGACACGCCGGAGAGCAACGCCACGCCGGCAACACCGTGCAGACGCTCGCCCACACTCGCGGCATTGCCCTGGTCATCGGCAACACGGCCCGCAACCAGCACAATAAATAGCGGCATCACCACAAAGAACGGTGCGAGCTGCACCAGCTGAACGGTCGCTAGGTGAAGGGAATCCAAACCCACCAGGTCGGCAACGGACACCGTGGGGATGCCGATGGAGCCGTAGGGCGTGGGCACGCCGTTGGCCAGCAGGCAGATGAGCACGGCAGGCACGGCCTCAAAGCCCAGGCCCGCGAGCATGCCGGCGGGAATGGCGACAGCGGTACCGAAGCCGGCCATGCCCTCCATAAAGCCACCGAAGCACCAAGCCACGAGCAGCGCCAGCAGACGGCGGTCGCTGCTGATGGAGGTGATCATGCTGCCGATCACGTCCATGGCGCCCGTACGAACGCACAGGTTATACGTGAACACCGCGGCGATGATCACCAGGACGATGGGCCACAGAGCCATCAAAAAAACCTTCGAGCGAGGCGGTCGCGATCTGCGCTGCCGGCAGGTGCCACCATGCGAAGGCAAGCAAGCACGAAAGGACAAACGATCCGATAGCGGCCTTCCAAGCTGGCCATTTAAAGCACAGCAGCATCACGACCAGCCAAATAATCGGCACAAGAGCCAGTAAGAATGCGGCGACGTCCATAGGTAGAAGCTCCTTGGTACCGCGTGGGCGGCATCGGGGGTGTCACAAAACTTCAACAGGATACCGCACGTTTACCGACAAATTACAGCCGCCCGCCGAAATTATTGAACAATCCGTTCAAAAACACGAGCGAACACCGTCGCGTCTATACTAAAGCGCAGCAATAGAAAGGACTCCGCTTTGAGCATCACGCCCCTCGATAGCATTCGCCGCGCCATCGCCCGCCGCAACGGCACCTCCAACCCCGCTGCATCGAGAGACGGCGCCGCGAAGGCCCAGGGCGGCCGCATCGAGAACGGCCTCTTCCCTGCCTCGCACACCGCCGAGGAGCTCGCTCGCATCCAGGAGCTGAGCCAGCGCAACGCCGGCGGGCCCGATAGCAGCCAAGCCACACGTCGCCGGCGCGAACGCGATCGGGAGCCCGGCCCCGTTCGCCGCATGGTCAACGCTTGGTGGAACCGTCTGCTCGGCGCCGTCTACGGCGGCGGCTTCTCCATGCAGGAAGCGGAATACGAGGAGCACGCCACCAGTCGCGACTATCTTTGGAACACCCTGGGCACCGCCGTATGGGGCATGGCGTTTCCGCTGCTCACCATTGTGTCGACGCAGCTCGTGGGCGCCGAGGAGGCCGGCAAGTTCTCCATCGCCTTTGTTACCGGCACGCTCATCATGATCGCGTGCAACTACGGCGTGCGCAACTTTCAGGTCTCGGACATCGACGAAAAAACCTCCTTCGCCTCCTACCAGCTCAATCGTTGGATCTGCGGAGCGCTCGCCCTAGGCTGCGGCCTCATGTATAGCAGCGCCCGCGGCTATGACGCGCAGATGGCCACAATCGGCCTGGGCGTCTACCTGTATAAGGCGATCGACGGCATTGCCGACGTGTACGAGGGCCGCCTGCAGCAGGCCGACAAACTCTACCTGGCCGGCATGAGCCAAACGCTACGATCCGTCGGCGTCATCGCGGTCTTTAGCGTGGCACTGTTCCTCACGCGCAGCATGCCCATCGCCGCCATGGCCATGGGTGTCACCGCCATCGCCTCGCTCGTGCTGGTCACCGCGCCGCTCGCCCTGCTCGAAACCGAAAAATCGCGCCGCGTGAGCCTGCGCGAGGTCGGTCACCTGTTTATCCAGTGCGCCCCGCTTTTTGGCGCGCTGTTCCTGTTCAACCTTATCGAGAGCATGCCCAAGTTCGTGATGGAAGGCACGCTGGCCTACAAGTATCAGCTGTACTTTAATGCCCTGTTCTTTCCAGCGCAGGCCATTTTGTTGAGCATCGGATTTGTCTATAAACCGCAGCTTCTGCGTCTGTCGAGCATTTGGACGAATCCGCGCAAGCGTCGCCGCTTTGACCTGATTATTGTTGCCGTTATGGCACTGATCGTGGTCATCACCAGCGTGTGCGCCGCATTTATGGCAGGTCCCGGTATTCCCCTCATGAGCTTTATGTACGGCCTCAGCTTTGAACGCTACCGTACGCTGGCACTGCTAATGGTCCTCGCCGGCGGCGTCACCGCGGCCATCGACTTTATCTACGCCATCATCACGGTGTTGCGCCACGCCGGCGACGTCACCAAGATCTACCTGATCTGCTTCGCCGTAAGCGTAGTGCTGCCGGTGATCCTGATTAAGCTGCTGGGTCTGATGGGCGCTGTGGTGAGCTACCTAGCCATCATGGTCCTACTCCTGGTGCTACTGATTATCGAGTACGCCCACATCCGCCAACGCATTGAGCGCGACCGCAACCCCTACGGCGCCTAATTAGCTGCCCACGGTCACCGGAATTTGCGATGGAATCACCCCGGCTGGGGTCACATTGCGAACAATATGCATCACGCAAAACTAAGTGAGTAGACTTTTACCGAATCCCGCACCACACCGACAAAGCACAAGTCCGTGACCTGCGGTTTTATTGAGGCAAATATGTTGGGTGCTCGGCATTTCCAAAAAAGTCTACTCACTTAGCCAGCGGGCAGCCAAATGATTATTTAATCCCCGTCCCTGAAAAATCAATTTGCGGGCAGAAGGGCAAAAGTAGTCAAAAAAGGCCCCGTCCAAAATTAGCTACCCCTTGCACCGATTATTCGCCCGGGTTGATATTCGCGTAGAACTCCGCCCCATCATCGAGCCGCAGGATGCCCACGCGACCGAACTCGGAGCCGGTGGCGGCGGCGCAATCGATATCGATGCGATCGGGCACGCCGGCAGTGTCCTCGCCGCCCAAGCGCACGATCTGCCCTCGTCCCGATTCCTCATCGAGCCCCGCAAGACCACCGACCTCGCAATAACGCCCGAGCGACACCGTTGGCGTGTGGCCACTCACCACGACCGAACCCTTGCCCTCGGCAGAAAGCAGCCCCGTCGGGGCATCCCAATAGCCATGGCGAATCCAGAGCAAGTCATCGGACGACTGTACGGCGAGCATTTGCTGCAGCAGCTCGCGATCGGCATCGACCGCTCCCCTGCCGTCGCCGCAATCGACACCATGCTCAAGCAAAAACGCACGCGCCGCCTCGGTCTGAATGCCGGCGTGCACCAGCAGGTACGGCCGCTCGGCAGTCTCGACCACCGCGTAGAGCGGCAGCGCGGCCATCCATCGCACGAGCTCCTCGTATGCCTCAAATTCCATGTCGTTGAGCTGCTCGCGCGTCGTCCAGCCACCGTTGATATCCCAGGTCTCGGCATCGAGCGGATCCTGACCAATGATGGCATCGAGCATGATCTGCTCGTGATTACCCTTGAGCACGTGGGCGTTGGGCAGCGAGCGCACGAGCTTAATAACGCCGACCGGATCGGGCCCGCGATCGATCATGTCGCCCAGCACGTACAGCGTGTCGTCGGACGTCAACGAGATCTTAGACAGGGCCTCGTCAAGCGCACGCACGTGCCCGTGAGCATCAGATGTCACATAGATCGCCATGGTACGCCTCTCCTTGCATTGCGGCCGAAGCCCGGTGCCGCAACTAAAACTTCAAGTTGAACTTAAACGTTACCCATTGTACTCCGTTGCAATAAAGCTGGAAAGGGTTTCCGAGCAGAGGCAAAGACGGCAGCCGTCTATGACGATATCGCGCACGCCCGCAATCCAACCCCATAAACCCACCATCTTTGGGTACAAATAACCACAAACAACTGACCGTGCCACGCCAACCACCCAGGAGCGGACACTATCCATGAACCAGATCCTTCTCTTTATCGGCCTCGTCATCATTTTGTGCCTGACCATCAAACCCGTCGGCAAAAAACTCCCCTTCCCCACCCTGCTCATCTTTATCGCGCTGGGCATGCTGTTGGGCGTCAACGGCCCGACGCATATCGACTTTAGCGACTACGCACTCACCGAAACCGTCTGCAGCACGGCGCTGCTGTTCATCATGTTCTACGGCGGCTTTAACACCAATATCGACCGCGCCAAGCCCGTCGCTGCGCCGGCGGTGCTGCTGAGCACGCTCGGCGTCGTCATCACTGCCGGCATCACCGGCGTGTTCGCCCACTTCGCGCTGGGGATCGACTGGATCGGCAGCCTGCTGCTGGGATCGGTCGTGGCATCCACCGACGCGGCGAGCGTCTTTAGCGTACTGCGTGAGCACAGCCTGTCGCTGAGAGGTGGCACCGACTCGCTGCTCGAGGTCGAATCGGGCTCCAACGACCCCGTCGCCTACATGCTCACCGCTGTGCTCGCTACACTCGCGGCCGGCGGCGACATCAACATTCCCGCACTGCTGGCCAAGCAGATTATCCTGGGCGTGGGCCTGGGCCTTGCCATCGGCTGGGCGGCGGGCCGCCTGATTGAACGCGCGCACGCAACGGCCAAGGACGCGCAGACCATCTTCTTGTTCGCCGTGGCCATCGTCGCCTACGCGCTGCCGAGCCACCTGGGCGGCAACGGCTTTTTGGCCGTGTACCTGGCAGGCATTGTACTGGGCGCCAGCGACATCACCGGCAAGGTCGAGATGGCGCACTTCTTTGACACCCTCACCGAGATGGCCGAGATGACAATCTTCTTCTTGCTCGGCCTGCTCGTTACACCCGCACGCCTGCCGCAAATGCTGCTACCGGGCCTGGCACTCATGGCGTTTATGCTCTTTGCGAGCCGCCCCATCGCCGTAGGCATGCTGCTGGCGCCGTTTAGGACGAACCCTCGCCAGGTCGCGCTCGTAAGCTGGGCGGGCCTGCGCGGAGCAGCTTCGGTCGTCTTTAGTCTCTTTGCCGTGGTGGCCGGCGTTCCCGGCGGACACGACCTATTTGACCTGGTGTTTGTGGTTGCCGTGTCGAGCATTGTGGTGCAGGGCTCGCTTCTGCCGGCGGTGGCGAAGAAGCTCGATATGATCGATGCGACCGGCGACGTGCGCCGCACCTTTAACGACTACCGCGACGAGGACGGCATGTCGTTTGTAAAGCTCAAGGTGGGCGCTGGACATCCGTTTGCCGGACGCTCGCTCGCCGATATTGGCAGCGCCACAGATATGCTCGTGGTCCTGGTGCTGCGCGACGGTGCGCACCCGGTACTGCCCAATGGCGACACCGTGATCCAGGAAGGCGATCTGCTGGTGATGGCCGCCCCAACGTTCGAAGAGCGTGCCGAGGTTACACTGCGCGAGGTCACCGTGACACCCCACGGTCGCTTGGCCGGCCAGCGCCTGTGCGATGTGTCGCAAGGCAAGCATCCGTTTATTGTGGTGATGCTCAAGCGCGGAGGCCAGACGATCATCCCCGATGGCAACACCCTAATATACGCCGGCGACGAAGCCGTCATTGCCACGCTGGCGTCGTAGTGACCAGGAGGTGGCTAATTTGCGACGAAGAGATCAAGCGCCTAGAGAACCTTATGTCTTCGCTCGCCGATTTGGATTTGCCTGAGGAGTAAAGCGCCCCTCCCCCATGTAACCATCCTGTAAATCATAGCGGCGTAGTCGAGTTTTACCATGATGCGGTCGCGCCTACCGCTCCACTGTGCTAAAGTATCCCGAACGTTCAAACGACTACGAGGGGAACCAGAAGATGGCACGTGTGCACAACTTCTCAGCTGGCCCGGCCGCACTGCCTACAAGCGTGCTCGCCGAGATCGCCGACGAGATGATGGACTACCGCGGTTGCGGCATGTCCGTGCTCGAGATGAGCCATCGATCTAGCATGTACCAGCAGATCATCGACGACGCCGAGGCAACCCTGCGTCGCCTGCTGAGCATCCCCAACAACTACCGTGTCCTGTTTTTGCAGGGCGGCGCCACGCTGCAGTTTGCGGGCATCCCCATGAACCTCATGCGCCGCGGCCGCGCCGGCTACATCGTGACCGGCAACTTTGCCAACAAGGCATACAAGGAGGCCGCCAAGTACGGCGAGGCCGTGCTGCTCGCGAGCTCCGAGGACACCAATTTCGACCGCATTCCCAACATGGCCGACATCAACGCGCGCATTGCCGCCGAGGCCGCAGGCGACGGGCTCGACTACGTCTACATCTGCCAGAACAACACCATCTTTGGCACCATGTACCACGAGCTGCCCAACTGTGGCGACGTACCGCTGGTCGCCGATGTCTCGAGCTGCTTTTTGTCGCAGCCGCTCGACGTCGAACGCTACGGACTCATCTACGCCGGCGCGCAGAAAAACGCCGGCGCCGCGGGCGTGACCGTGGTCATCGTGCGCGACGACCTCATCACAGATGGCCCCGCCTTTGCGCAGACGCCGCAGTACATGGACCTTAAGACCCAGGCCGCCAAGGGCTCCATGCTCAACACGCCCAACACCTTTGGCATCTACGTATGCGGCAAGGTGTTCCACTGGGTCGAGGAGACCGGCGGACTTGCCGCCATGGCCGAACGCAACTGGGCCAAGGCCAACCTGCTCTATGACCTGCTCGAGCACAGCGAGCTGTTCCATGGCACCACGCAGGCCGACAGCCACTCCATCGCCAACGTTACCTTCCGCTCCGGCGACACCGAACTCGACGCGGCCTTTGTCGCAGGCGCGGCCGAGCACCAGATTCAAAACGTCAAGGGCCATCGCCTGGTGGGCGGCATGCGCGCAAGCGTCTACAACGCCGTGACCATGGAAGACGTGCAGGCACTGGCCTCGTACATGAAGGACTTCGAAGCGCAGCATAGTTTGAGCCCGCGATCTAACTAGCCCGCAACCCGCGGGCCGACCAGCCACTTCAAACCACCTGTTTAAACCAAACCTGCTAAGGAGTTTTTCATGCGCAAGATCAAAACCATCGACGACATCACCAAGGACGGCAAAGTCGAGTTTGGCGAGGGCTACGAGTTTGTAAGCACCACCGAGGAGGCCGACGCCATTCTGATGCGCTCCACCGACCTGCACGGCTACAAGCTGCCCGAGGGCATCCGCGCTATCGCCCGCTGCGGCGCCGGCGTCAACAACATTCCCGTCGAGGAGTACGCCAAGAAGGGCGTCGTCGTCTTTAACTCCCCCGGCGCCAACAGCAACGCCGTCAAGGAGCTCGTCCTGGGCATGCTGGTGCTTTCGAGCCGCGGCGTGGTGCAGTCGATGAACTGGGTGCGCGACAACGCCGATGATCCCGAGATTCAGGTCGATGCCGAAAAGGCCAAGAAGGCCTTTGTGGGCCGCGAGCTCAAGGGCAAGCGCATCGGCGTCATCGGTCTGGGCAACGTAGGCTCCAAGGTCGCCAACGCCTGCGTCGACCTGGGCATGGACGTCTACGGCTACGATCCGTTCATTTCCGTCGAGCACGCGTGGGTGCTGAGCCGCGAGGTGCAGCGCGTGGGCACGCTCGAGGATCTCTGCCGCGGCTGCGATTACCTCACGGTGCACGTGCCCAGCAAGGCCGACACCATCGGCATGATCAGCACCGAGCAGATTAACCTGCTGGCACCCGACGCCGTGCTCATCAACTACGCACGCGAAACCATCATTGACGAGGACGCCGTCGACGCCGCCCTGCGCGAGGGCAAGCTCAGCTGGTTTAGCTGCGACTTCGCCACGCCCAAGACGGTCAAGATGCCCAATACGTTTATCACCACGCACTCGGGCGCCGGCACCGGCGAAGCCGAGGCCAACTGCGCCGACATGGCCATCAGCGAGCTCAAGGATTACCTGGAGAACGGCAATATCGCGCACAGCGTCAACTATCCTGCCTGCAGCATGGGCAAGGCGCGCGCCGCAAGCCGCATCGCCTGCCTGCACGCCAACGTGCCCAACATGATCGGCCAGATCACGGCAATCCTGGCCAAAGACAACGCCAACGTGCAGCGTATGACCAACGAGTCCGCCGGCGAGAACGCCTACACCATGTTCGACACCGATGAGCACCTGGACAGCAGCACCATCGAGGCGCTCAAGCAGATTCCGTCGATGTATCGCGTGCGCGTGATCAAGTAGCGCCGACTGACCTGACGGGCAGCTCCCCATGTGGCCTGCCCGTCACTGACATTGAATGCCCGCGGGGGTGCCTTTCGCACGAGAGGCGCCCCCGTTTTTGTGAGCGCTCCATTAAATGCACCGAGCCGCTTCTTGGCATACAATCTGTATGTTGACCTAACTATCTGTGAGGTGCCTATGGTTGATACAGATTTTGCCTGGCGGCTTACGCAAGGGCTCGTGCGGATCGACAGTTCCGACCCAGGTGCGTATGAGGGCGAGATTGAACGCTATATCAAAGCGTTGGTTGAGGAACGGTTGGCGCAGCTGAGCCATCCGGTACTCGATGCCGTGCAGGTTGAGGAACTCGAGGTGCTGCCCGGGCGCCGCAACCTTATGGTCACCGTGCCGGGACTGAGCGACGAGCCACGGCTCGTCTATATCTGCCATATGGATACCGTTACACTGGGCGATGGCTGGGACGCGGACATTCCGCCGCTCGGAGCGATCGTGCGCAACGATAAACTCTATGGCCGCGGTGCCTGCGATATGAAGGGTGGCCTGGCCTGCGCCATTGCCGCACTGGTCCATACGCTCGAGCGCGTGGCGGCAGAAGGCAAGCTGCCCCGCCGTGGCTTCTCACTCATTTGCTCGGTCGACGAGGAGGACTTTATGCGCGGCTCAGAGGCCACGATCGATGCTGGCTGGGTCGGCTCGCGTGAATGGGTGCTGGACACCGAGCCCACCGACGGACAGATCCAGGTGGCGCACAAGGGGCGTACGTGGTTCGAGATTGAAATGACTGGCGTGACGGCGCATGCGAGCCAGCCCTGGAAGGGCGCGGATGCCGTCGCTGCCATGGCCGAGGTCGTGTGTTCGCTCCGTCGCGCGTTTATGGCGCTGCCCGCGCACGATGAGCTGGGGCCTTCGACCATCACGTTTGGCCAAATCGAGGGCGGATATCGCCCCTACGTCGTACCCGACCGCGCCAAAGTCTGGGTCGACATGCGCCTGACCCCGCCGACCGATACGGCCGCCGCGACGCGCATGGTAGAGCAGGCCATCGCCGTCGCCGAAGCCGCCGTTCCCGGTTGCCATGGCAGCTACACCGTAACGGGCGACCGCCCCGCCATCGAGCGCGACCCGAACTCTCCCCTTCTAGCAGCGCTCAAGCGTGCCGCCGATGACGTGACGGACGCGGACACGACCGTCGGCTTCTTTACCGGCTACACCGACACCGCCGTCATTGCCGGCAAGACAGGTAACCGCAATTGCATGAGCTACGGTCCCGGGTCGCTCGCGCTCGCGCACAAGCCCAACGAATATGTGCCCCACGCCGATATCGTTCGTTGTCAGCAGGTGCTAATCGCGCTCGCCGATAACGTGCTCTGGGACGCGAGCGGCCAAGTTGGGGCATAATAAGCCGCGAACAAACCGACTCGTGCGTTAGGACCGCCCATGAAAGCACTTCCGTTTCCCTGCATCCGCCCGGCTCAGGACCGCGTGCTCGAGGCGCTGCCTGCAATGGGCAGCATCCTGAGCGGCAACGATGCTCTGCGCGGAGCCCTTGCCGATGGTCTGATGCTCAAGGACCCGGGTGCGGCGTATTACGTGTACGAATGCTCGGGCGAGCCGGGACGTGTGACGGGTGTCGTGGCGATCTGCCCGGTTGGTGCGCTGGCGGGCGGCGACGCGGTTGCCGCCGATACGACCGCCGCTGCGCGCGCAATCGCCGACCTCAAGGTACAGCCCCGTCCCGTAACGCTTGTCTACGAAGCCTCTCCCGTCATGGATATCATCCTCGGCGCCGCAAAAGAGGGCGCTTCACTCTATGCCGTCACCGACCCCGCCGGCATTACGCACCGCGTGTGGGAGGTCAAGCGCGAGGACGCCGTCGGGGCCATCCGCGCCATGCTCGACCAGGCGCCGGAGCCGGCACTGGCCGACGACCCTGCCTACGCTGTCGCACTAGTCGAGGCATCACAGCTCCTGGCCGACGATGCACGTGCCGCCGGCACCTACACGGGCAAAGAGCCGTTCAACTTTGCCGTAGCTGCGCTCTTCCCCGCCGCGCAGGTCAGCGGCGGCGCGGCGCAGGTTCCGACGGGTCTGCTCACGCACCAGGTCGAGCGGTTCTAGCAAGACCAGACCGTCCAGCACAAAAATCGGCAGCCCAACAAACAGGGGGCGGAGATGCAGCAGGTACATGCATCTCCGCCCCTTTTGCGTCGAGAAGTTATGCCGACGACCCGTGCCGCCGCGCTCGCGTTATCCGCGCTGCGGACCCGCAGTAGCCACGAGCGGTTCAAGCCCCAGCTCGCGCGCGTAGTCTTCCTGCGTAAAGACTTCGACCAGTTCAAACGTATCGGCCGCATCGTCAAACGCAAAATGCAGCACTGAGCAGTTGCCCGGCACGCGTTCGCGCTCGTCGGCCGCCGCGCCCCGCACGTGGTCCAAAAACTCCTTGATAGCCGAACCGTGGCTCACCGCGAGCACGCACTCGTGGTCCGGACGTCGCATAAGATCGGTTATCGTCGCCGCCATGCGCTCGCGCACCTGCATCTGGCCCTCGCCGCCAAACTGACGATAGAAATCTCGCCACGGGCGCTCGGGCATAAGCATCACGCGCTCGGCCTCAAAGTCGCCAAAGAACCACTCACGCAGACCGTCCAGGCGCTCGTACGCCAAGCCCGGCCACAGGTTGGCGATAGTCTGCTCGGTGCGATGAAGTGTGGAGGTGTAGGCATGATCGGGTTCAATGCCGCGCGCACGTAAGAACATGCCGGCACGCGCCGCCTGGTCGCAACCCAACTGCGTAAGCGGCGAGTCACTCCAACCCTGAATAATGCGCTTAAGGTTGAATATTGTCTGCCCATGACGAACCAGATACAGGTCTTTATTCATAGGGGTCCTTTCGTTCGTTACCAATCAAGGAGCGAAAACGCACCGTCGCAATAGCCAAAATGAAGCACGGCACCGTTGTCGGGTAGCTCTCCCCTGCCAGTCACATACTCAAGAAACTCCTGGCAGGAAGAGCCGTGGGAGACTGCCAGCACACAGTCGTGCTGCGGCCTGGCCATGATGTGGGACAGCGCCGCGACCATGCGCGACTGGAGCTCGCCTTCAGACTCGCCACCAAAGGCCACCGGATAATCACCCCAGGGCTGCGGCGGCATCTCGCGATTTGATGTACCCTCCAGCGAGCCCAAATGCCACTCGCGCAGGTCATCGACCAGCTCTATCGAGCGGCCCTCACCAGCAATTAGCTCAGCCGTATGCCGCGCCCGGCCCAACGGCGAGGAATACACACGGTCAAAGGTCACGCCACGCGCCTCAAACGCCGCGCGCGTCGCCAGCGCCTGCTCGCGCCCGCGCGCCGTAAGCGGCGAATCGTGCCCACCCTGCAAAATGTTCTGCACATTGAGCTCAGTCTGCCCATGCCGCACCAAATACAAATCTGCCACACGTCCTCCCCTCGCACCACCGCAAAGGGGACAGGTACCTTTGTGGTGGTTTACCGCCGGATCACACCGCGGTGACGCTCAGCTACACCAGTACGTCGGCAAGCGGGCGCTTGGGTACGTGGTGCACCTGCGCCTCGTCGCGCCAGTAATTAATTGAGCCGTCGGGGTTGGAATCGATCGCATCGATCACCTGCGTCTCGGCCGGAACGCCAAACGCCATGATCAGCTTGAGCTCATACTTGTCGCTATCGAGCCCCATGGCATCGATCGCGTGGGGCGTAAAGGCCTTGAACATGCAGGCAGCCACCTCGGGCGTGGCGCTGCGGGCGGCGAGCATCATCGTCTGCGCGGCAATGCCCGTGTCGACCTCAGTAATAGGAGCGGCGGGCTTACCCGGAACGGCGCGCTCGGCAAGAATCGCGATGTAGCCGGTCGGGCGCTCGCCCTCATCGGGACCCGGCCAATCCTTGAGCGCACCGGCCCATGCAAGCTCGTCAAATACACGCGCGCAGTCCTCTGCACCGCTTACCACATGAAAACGCAGACGCTGAGCATTGGCACCACAGGGAGTCAGGTGCGCCAGCTCCGCCAGCTCAAGCAAAAGCTCACGCGGCACGCGCATGGACTCGTCAAAGCGACGGCACGTGCGGGCGCAGCGAACCAACGCATCAAACGCGTCCAAGCCGAGCTTTTCGCAACCCTGCTTTGCCATCGACTCAGCGCTTACCGGCGCTGCGGGAACTGCTTCGTTCATAGGGACCCCCAATTTCGGGCAATTGTTCTTAGGAAAATCTAACCTAAAACGTAGGCAATAACGAACAGGGCTGCAATGTTCTACACCTGTTGAATAGAAAATCGCGACGTGGGGAACAACGGAAACAATTCGGGGCCTTTGGGTTACGTTTCGCCCTCCCCGACCCATACGCCAGCGCCTTTAGGCGATACTGGTTGTAACGATCAAGGCTTACGCCGCACGGAAAGGAGACATTATGGGCATCTTTAAGAACGATGACCAAAAATCGAGCCAGTTTGGATTTGACGAGAAAAGCATGGCAGGCAAGGCCGTCAAGGCCGTGCGCTGGATTTACGCCATCACGGGCGTCTTGGCGCTCGTCGCCGGCATCGCACTGCTGTTTGCGCCCGCCAAGTCCCTCGTCTTCCTAACGACCGTCTTGGGCTTCTACTTTGTGATCACGGCCGCGATCAGGCTGTTTACCGCTGTTTTCGAGCCACTGCTGCCCACCGGCTGGCGCGTGACGAGCATCATCTCCAACCTACTCATTATCTTGGGCGGCGTCATAATCCTGCGCAACCAGGCCTTCTCGACCGCGACGCTCACCACGATGGTGGTTATCGTGGCCGGCTTTGGCTGGATCGTCGAAGGTGTCATGTCCATTCTGGAGTCCGAGCTTTCGTCCAACCGTGCCCTCGCCATCCTGAGCGGCGCGCTCTCCATCATCGCCGGCATGTTCGTGTTTATCTATCCGCTGTGGTCGGCCAAGATGCTCGTCATCTTTAGCGGCGCCGCACTGCTGGTGTTTGGCGTAACGCTGATTGTTCGCGCTATTCAATTTGGCAAACTGGTGCACTAGATGCCGCGAACGCTCTTTATTGATGCAGACGCCTGCCCGGTCACGCGCGAGTCGATTGACTGCGCGCGGCGGGCGGGCGTCGCCGTCGTTATCGCCGGCAACAGCACACAGAACCTGGAACGCCACATTCGCCGCGACGATCCGCGCGACGTCGAGCATGCGCGACGCGGTTTTTGGGTCACGACGCTCGATGTGAGCATGGGCGCCGACAGCGCCGACTTTGCCATTGTCGAACGCCTGCAGGCGGGCGATGTAGTCGTGACGCAGGACATTGGCTTGGCGAGCATGGTGCTCGGGCGCGATGCCGCCGCCATCGGCGTGCGCGGGCGCGTCTACGATAAGGCGACCATCGACATGCAACTGTTTATTCGCCACGAGGAAAAGAAGGTGCGCCGCGCCGGCGGTCGCACTCGCGGTCCGGCGGCATTTACCAGCGAAGACCGGGCCCGCTTTAAGCGCAACCTCACCGAGCTGCTGCGCTAACCAAGGTAGATTTTCGGGACATGCCCGGAAATCTACCTTTTTGTTTTGCGCGGTGTGAGCGCTCGGAATCCATGGCTCAACAAAAAACGGGCTTCAAAATGCCATGCGTCGCCGCATTGCGCAGGCGCCGAGCATGGCTATTTGAAGCCCATTTTTTAGGCCTACTTAGAGGCCGAAGGCGGATAGGATAAGGCCCCAGCCGGCGCCGATGACGTACATCATGACCAGGAACACGGCGTTTTCACGAGCGCTGCGGTTGGTGCGGAACAGGACAAGATAGCCCACGCCGGCGGAAATGAGCGTGCCGGCGAGCATCGGCGCCAGCTGTAGCGCGCCCTCCAGGTACAGCTGCGTAATGACCACGCTGGCCGAGCAGTTGGGGATCAGGCCGACGAGTGCCGAGCCCAAGACGGCGAGCGTCTCGTTGCCACGCAGGAACTGCTCGATCGCGGACTCTCCGAAGGTCTCGAGCACGGCAACTAGAATCAGCGTCACCAGGAAAATAAAAACCGAAACCTGCACGGTGTGCGAGATCGCGCTGCGGATAATCGACAGGACGGGCGCACCTTCGTGGGAGTGACCGTGGTCGTGCCCATGGCCGTGGTGGTGCTCATGCTCGCCTGCGTGACCGTGGTCATGGCTGTGTCCGTGGTCGCGCTCGTGTTCATCTTCATCATCATCGCAACCGCAATGGTCGCGCTCGCACAACTCGTGGATGTGGTCGGCGCTCACGCCCGCCTCGGCCACTTCATCAATGATGTCGCCCCCGGTATGGTCGTCGTGCGCGCAGTTCACATGAGCCGGATTGGCAGCGGTCCCCAGCACGGTACGGCGAATCGCCGCATGCGCGCGGGCATTACGACGAAGGCCGCGGATAGCCGCGTCCACGATAAAGCCCGTGACCAGCGCGATCAGTGCCTTCGAAGCCAAAAGCATCGCCATGGTCTGCACGGGCACCTGCTCGGCGAGCAACAGCGGCAGCATCTCATCGGAGGTCGAGAGGAACACGGCGACCAGCGTGCCCAGCGTCACGACACGGCCGGCGTACAGCGTTGCTGCCATGGCCGAAAATCCGCACTGCGGCACAATGCCCAGCAGCGAGCCAGCCACGGGACCCGCAGCGCCGGCGCGCTTGATAGCGCCGTTGACGCGGTCGCCCGCAACGTGCTCAAGTGTCTCGAGGGCCAGATACGTCACCAACAAAAACGGCACCAGCGAGAGCGTGTCCTTGCCGGCGTCGAGCAGAATATCAATCAGCAAATCCATGACGGATGGAACCTTTCATGTCTTTCGGCAGCATTGTAAAAGTCCTAGCGGTCAACTAGGGTATTGTAGTTGTCCTAGGCGCGATGCCAATAGTTGCCCATGGTAAACTATCATCTCGCCATAACTCAATGCCACCGAGCCGCGCGACACGGCCCGTCCAAGGAGCAGTTATATGAACGTTTCACAAGCACTCGAATACGAGCGCCAGCCGTTTATCCCCATGTTTATCTATGGCGATCACGGCGCCATGGAGTCCGAGCGCCAGAAGGGCGAGGAGGCCCTTAAGGTGCTCGAAACCGAGTACTTTACCGCCGAGGGCGACCCCAGCTTCGACTTTGCCACCGTGCGCGGCCTGGCTGACCGCAACCGCGACCTGTGCGACCAGATTGGCGAGGCGCGCCTGCGCAACGTGACGCCCGCGACGCTTTCGCGCGGCCTGTCCGATGCCGACACCTGCGCTGCCATCGGCAAGATGCAAAAGCGCACCGCCGCGTCCGTCATGCGCGAAATCCGCGGCGACCGCGACGCGCTCGGCGTGGCCTACGCCCGCAAGCCCATCCAAGGCACGGTGCTGGGCATCGACATCGAAACCACCGGTCGCGCGCCCGAGCGCGGCTACATCATCAACGTGGGCTGGGAAATCATGGAGCTCACCAGCGACGCCGTGCCGCATGACGCCGAAGCACACTACTGCGGCCTGCCCGACATCTATCGCGGCGAAGACGTGCCGCTGTCGAATATCCACCACATCACTTGGGACGACATCGACGGCAAAACGCCCTTCCGTGAGAACAAGGGACTGCAGAAGCAGCTGCTCAAGCTTATGAAGAAGTACCCGTACATGGCGCATAACGCCGCGTTCGAGGACAGCTGGTTCAAGATTCACCTGGACGGTTACGCCGAGGCGCGTCGTGCCGGCAAGATTATCGTCATCGACTCGCGCCAGATCTGCCGCAGCCTGGATGCCGACGTCCGCTCGCTCCCCCGCGAATCCGCCCCCGCCGCGCTCGAGAACTGGGCGCGCCGCCGTGGAACCCTCGCCGCCGACGCCAACGAGCAGCATCTGGGCCTGGACGACACCGACCTCATGCTCCGCACCGTCCAAGCCGAGTTCAACCTCAAGAACCTATTTGCCAAGTAGAAACGTCTACGACAAACACGGCGTAGATCACGAGCGGCCCCGCAGCGGGAAACCCCGCAGCGGGGCCGCCCTACGTTCCACAGATAGATTTGCCATCACAAATTCTGAACCCTCATTTTGAACGATTTCGGCCAATTCCCGACGCGTAATTCGTTGTCGGATGGTGATGCATCACTATCAAATGTGCGGCAGTTGAGTATTTATATGCTATAGCTAAGCTGCGAAAACTTTTATAGGGCATACCAGCCCATAATTGCGTCAAGCTTTTGGACAGCATTTGGTTAGACCTCTAAAACGGCTTTTCCACTCAGCGCCATCAACACGACATTAGCTGACACGATATATACCATGAGTATCGTATTGTCACATACCACTGCAAAAGCGGTCTACCAGGCCGCGCATTCGGTGTCTGCGAAAGGCATCGAATCCTGTAGTCCTGCCGCGATTTACGGATCATGTCCCACCGGAACGCTCCTTGACGCAGTCACAGAATGGCTCACCAAAAATGATGTTTCCCTCGACGCAAATGATTCCCTCGAGGTGATGGTGTTTGATCGCAGGAATGCGCGCTATGCAATGAACTGTCAGTGCCACGTTTCTTCAAAACGATTCTCGAACTCACGCTTTATAGAGCTCAAAGATGGCATCTTCATTGTTGGCGTTGAGCTTTGCGCACTTCAGGCCGCCACCTATCTTTCTTTTCGCGAACTAGTGGAGTACTACTTTGAACTGTGCGGCGCTTATTCCCTTGGAACCGACTCTTCCACCTCCTATACCGAGCGTTTCGCGCTCACCTCGACCGAAAGGTTAAAGCAGTTCTTTAATTCCATTACCAGATGCGACGGTTTGGCCCTTGCCCGAAAGGCGATCCAATGTGTACGCGATGGATGCCGGTCTCCTATGGAAACGGCCTTTGTCATGATGCTAACGCTGCCTAAAAGCGAAGGAGGACTTGGTATTAAGGGAATTGAGACCGATTACGAGGTGCAGGTCACCGCTGCCGCAAAGAATCTCACGAGACGCAAAAAGTTCTTTATGGATGCATATCTAAAGAAATCTCGCACAGACATTGAATACAACGGTTTTTATCATGACGCGGAAGAAGACCGCGCCATCGATGAGGAGCGCAAGAATGCGCTTGCGTCCATGGGATACGGAATCATCACCGTCAGTCGTTATTCCTTTATGCATGCCAGCGCTTTTGTTAGGGTCATGGAAGCAATCCAGCGGAAAGAGGGCGTACGCCCCTCGCGTCTGCCAAAAGACTTTCAAATCATGCAAGAGGACCTGAGACAGTTTGTACTCAGAAGGCTTATAGAAGAGAAAAAGCGAATTCAGAAGCAGCTCCGCCAGGATTCCGAAGATCGTCAACGAATCGACCTCGAAAAAGCAACACTCGAAGGCATCACGCTGGATGACCCGACAATTAATGAAGTTCCGGCAATCGATGACATGCAGACAGTCGAATCCGACAGCCCATCATTTGCCCAAACAAGCAGCCTCGCGCCCGAGGGCAGGATCTTCGGTGCCGGAAACTAGGCCGGCTAACAAGGTGGGTACCCTAGCGACGTGCAAAATTGCGAGTATTCAGCAGAGCCGGGTGTCTATCACCCTCGAGTGGATCCAAATGTGAAGCGAAATCACTCTTGCGTGAGAGCGTTAGGCAGCATTTGAGGAAGAACTCATCGGATTAACACCCTAAGATAACTCTTGAACTGCATTATATGGCCTGCAATAAATTACCAGACCCCCTATCGTTGCAGAATACTCCAATTTTTGCACGGCTCAGGGGCACCCACCCCGGCATCGGCTATCAAAACCGCTCAGTCCGGAATCTCGTCCACTATTCCCCATCA
>DXZU01000037.1 GCA_019419525.1 Collinsella sp. | reverse complement strand
AAAGGGCGGAGGCGGGGCATTCCCCGCCTCTTACACCACATCTCTGCGCGCTACCTACGTTTGGTCGGCTATCGCCGAGCATGTCGAATTTGAGAAAAACATAACCGCAGGTAGGCGGCTCGCGAATTTAGCAAAAACCGGTGCATGGTCGAGCATCCCGGGCTAAACGTAGTAAATGGGCATAGTTTTGATATGTCACTCATACAGTCACAGCGAAATTGAGCCCAAAAGATGAAAAAACGCCCGTCGGCGGTGGTGCCGGCGGGCGTTGCTGTGCAATATGTCGCGTTGTGGGCCTAGTGCCTCATAAAGTGGTATTCGATCACATTGCTGTATGGGTGACCCGGGCCCACAATGCCCTGCGGGAACAGCGGCTGGTGCGGCGTGTCGGGGTACATCTCTGCCTCGAGGGCAAAGCCGGCGCCCCAGCTATAGTTGGCATCGTCCTTGGCGTGCTCGTCGCCCAGCCAATTGCCAGTGTAGAGCTGCACGCCCGGGGCGGTGGTGTAGTAGTCCAGCTCGCGGCCGGTCCACATCTCCTCGACATGCAGGGCGCGGCGCAGGTTGCGACCGTATTGATAGTCATCGATGCACAGGCAGTGGTCGTAGCCGCGTGCCTGCTTAATCTGCGGATCGTCGGCCTCCATGCCAGGCGCGACGGGGCGCAGCTCGCGAAAGTCAAACGGCGTGCCCTCGACCGGAGCAATCTCGCCGGTGGGGATGTTCTGCTCGTTGATGGGCAGGTAGTGGGCAGCGTTAGCAACAAAGAAGTGCTCACAGTCCATTCCGGCGTTATGGCCGGCAAGGTTAAAGTACGTGTGGTTGGTCATGGCCACGTAGGTGGCGCGGTCGCTCTCGCAGCCGTATTCGATACGGAAGCAGCCGGTGCGCGTCACGGTAAACACGGCCGTAAAGGTGCGGTTGCCGGGCAGGCCCAGCTCGCCATCCTCAAGCGAGGTGGTCATGCGCACGGCATTGTGGACCTCGTCGAGCTCAACATCCCATACGCGCTTGTGCAGGCCGTGCTCAAGATCGCTGTGCAGGTTGTTGACGCCCTCGTTGGCCGGCATATGCCAGTCCGTGCCGTCGATGGTGATCGTGGCGCCCGCGGTGCGGTTTGCCACGGGGCCGATGGTCGCGCCAAAGCAGGCGGGGTTGTCAAAGTAATCCTCGAGCTTATCGAAGCCCAGTACCACATCGCGCACGTTGCCGGGAATGTCGGGCACATCGATACCCAACACGGTGGCGCCATAGTCCATAATGCGAACGCAGATCTCGGGCCCGTTGAGGGTGTAACGATGAACGGGGGTACCGCACGGCGCGGTGCCGAAAAGCTCGGAAGTGATCATTTGGTTCCTAACATCGAGGTATTTCCGACAAACTGTAGCGCGAACAGGCGAGATTATCACTACACCCCACTAAAGCAGGGGGTATTTTTCTCAAAAAAGTGATGATTAGAGCTGTGCGGGCGTTCATTTCTGACGCGCGCGAGTCTGATACAATTTGTTCGTTATTGTTTGAATTGACGTGAGCGTGGAACAGCGAGGACTCATCGTGATTAAAGCGGAGCGACAGGATAAGGTTCGGCAGCTGCTCGAGGAACAGGGAACGGTCTCGGTCAAGGAGATTTCGGATGCGTTAGGTGTCTCGGATATGACGATCCGCCGTGACCTTGAGGAGCTTGCGAGCCTGGGCGAGATCGAGCGCGTGCACGGCGGAGCCCGCAGTGCACAGGGCCGTCCACACGCTATGCTGCGCCATGAGTATTCGCACAGCGAAAAGCGCACGAAGCATGCCGAGGAAAAGTTGCAGATTGCGCGCCGTTCTGTGGAGCTTATCGAGGAAGGCTCGACCATCTTTTTGGGCACGGGCACCACGGTTGAGCAGATGGCCTCGATGCTGCCGGCGTTTCGCCTGCGCATTGTGACCAATTCGCTTTCGGTGTTTAACCTGCTCGAGGCGCGCGAAGACTGCGAACTGTGCCTGGTGGGCGGCGTGTACCGCCGCCGCACTGCCGCCTTTGTGGGCCCCACGGCCGAGGATACCTTGCGTGCGCTGGGCATCGATGCAGCCTTTATCGGTGCCAACGGCATTTTGGACGGCGACGTGTCTACGTCTAACATGGAAGAGGGCCGCATCCAGCAGCTCGCCTTTAGCAAGGCCGACTCGCGCTATCTGATTGCCGACTCCAGCAAGATCGGCAAGCGCGACTTCTACACCTTCTGTCGCCTGGACAGTTTGGACGCCGTGGTGTGCGAGCCGAGTATCTCGGTCGAGGACCGCGCCGCCATCGAGGAGCACACACAGGTCATCTGCTAGCTAACGCTACGGGATTGCCAACAGGCGATGCGGGAGGACTTTTACCTCCTGTCATTGTGGAAACCAGCGCGTCAGCGCTACGCAATATGACGCGCAAATGAGGACCCCACAATCAAATCGTCTCAACCTGTAACATCTAGACGTCCAAAACCGGTCTAAGTGTTACAGATTGAGACAATTCGGCGGGGTCTACCTTGTTTGTCTCGATCTGTAACGGTTAGGACTTAAAAACTCGGCTACGTGTTACAGATCGAGACAAAAGAAAAAGAACATTAGGACTTGAAAATAAAGTTTTGATAAGGGATTCGCCCAGTTAAGACGGTGCGGCAGACAATTGAGATTAGTTTGCCTCCGGAGTCGTAAGCATAATGAGTCAGTTCGATGACCGGAAGTTTTGCAACACCATAATTACTGGCTTCGGAATCGCTAAGCTGACGTGCTCTATAGCTTTCCCTAACAGATTGGATAGACTTGGACAAGTCGTCCATGATTCTGCTAAATGCCTGAAAATCTAACTGGTTATTCGGAACGCGCGACTTTGAAATGAAGAACGTATCAGCGCCTATGAAGCTGCCTTCAAGTTCGTAGGTCAATTCAAGACGCTGAATTTCATCGCGACTTTGACATCCAAATTGTTGGAGCATCATTACGGAAATTGGACGACCTGATGTGAGGCCGCCGAAATGTTTGGTGATGGCATCCGGATCAACGCCATCGCAATGGCTTGCAAAGTCAAAGTCTAAAAGTGAATTGAGCTCGCTAACGCGTTTCGGTGCAACAAACGACCCCTTACCTTGGATTCGATAGATACTTCCACGACGCTCCAGCTCACTCATGGCAAGTCGGACGGTTGTTCTGCTTACGGCGTATTCGTCGCAGAGTTCCATTTCTGTTGGAAGTTTATCGTCTGCTTGATATTCATCGACGATCTGCTTGAGCAGCGCGTCGGTGAGCTGTAAATAGAGTGGCCGTTTTTCGTGTGTATCGAGCATTAGAGCCTCAGTTTGCATGTTGGTTATACCTGATGGTTGCCTCAGTCGGGATGTAACGTGGGCAAGGTAACCTTAACGTATCACAGAGCGGCTCAGCATGACGATCTGATGCCTGTATCCACGAAGGGCTTGTCCGAGCGTGAAGATATTCTGGGGCAGGCAAATACCGTTCATGGAGTCCCCGATATGTTGGAGGTCAGCGCCGGCTGCTTTTGCTGCAAGGCCTATTTTCTTAATGGTCTCGCTGTCGCAGGAGTCTTGACTCGTCCCGTTCGCCGCCATGACGAGAACCTTCTCTTCAATTGACTTGCCTACGTTGTGGGATCGTACAAAGTCTACGATGGCGCGCAGGTCTGCTTCTTGGAAGCAAGGGACGGTGTAGGGGGCTGGTACGAGAAGGATATCGACGCCGAGGTCAACAAACTTGCGCGCAATTTCGAGCGTCATGACAGGTTCCGCAACGCCTGCTCCATGCATTTTTCCGGCTATGATCAGGCCATTGAAATGCTCTTTGGAGAGTTTGATCGAATGGGCGATTGCATCGTTGGAGACGCCAGTTCCAGGGTTGCCTGTGAGGCAAATAAAATCAAATCCGAGTTCGTTTGCCTTTTCTAAGGTCTTGGGAGAGACGCGACGACCCATGGGGATTTCCGTACGGGATTCAGACATCTCTGCCTCGTTATCAACTGGCTCCATATTGACGCCAATGGGCCTTCCGCATGCTCGCTTCACCCAAGTGACCGGGTTTTCATTGAGATCATCTGGAATACCGGCAATAACTGGATCGAACACATCGAGCGCGTTAAACAGAAGCAGGTCGGCACCTGCGGCACGTTCGATTTCTGCATTAGTAACGCCGCCGAGAAATTGGGAAGAGGGTACGTTTTCCGCCATGATGGTACGTCCCTCGGAAGCCAGAATTGCCTGCTTTAGATCCATGGGTGACGTGGCGGCAAAATCGGATGCGGACATGTTCAGTAATCGTTTGGGCATTGTTACTTCCTTTGACTAGAACGACAGGCTTGTGACATTGTCTCTAATATTGTTACAACAATATATTCAATATGTTATATCCAATCGGTGAACGGTTGCAAGCTTATTGTATTGCTCGGAAAAAATAGCCTTTAGCTGGGAAAACATTAAATTAATCAACTACCGTTCACCGAATAAGTATTTGAATTCTTGACATATCGACAAAGCGGAAAAAGAATTGGTTATGACAAATCGCGCAAATGATATTACATTTCGCACAAGAACGTATTCACTTACATAAGTGGATACAAACGGGGACGACGACGGTTGAGTCCGGATAAATCGTTGTGTGCCCGGGAATCATGAAAGGATGTGTTATGGACGCTATCGTCAAATTCCTTGAAAAACACCAGCCCCTCTTCGACAAAATCTCGAGGAACATTTATCTGGTGGCGATTAAGGATGGCTTTCTCTCGAATATGCCAATTGTGCTGTTCTCGAGCCTGTTCCTTCTTCTTTCGACGCTCCCTGCCTATGTAGGCATCACGCTTCCGTCTGAGGTGCTGGATTTCTTCAATAAAATCTATGCATATACCATGGGACTTCTTGGCATTATGGTGGCCGGCACCACGGCGAGCTCACTTGCCATGTCGATGAACCGTCGCATGCCTTCGGGTAAATCTCTCAACCCCACCTCGTGCATGGTTTGTGCCATGTGCGGCATGCTCTTGCTATCGGTGACGAACGATGTTGTCTCGATTGGCGGAGCAGATACATCTGTTTTTGAAACCGGCTATATGGGAACCAAGGGTTTTCTCGCTGCGTTCGTAGCCGCATTCTTGACCGTTAATATCTATAAGGTGTGCATTAGCCATAATGTGACGATCAAGCTTCCCAAAGAGGTCCCTGGCTCTATTGCGCAGAGTTTTCGCGATATCTTTGCATTTGGATTTTCGATCCTTGCGTGCGCTTTTATCGATCTTGCGAGCCGCAAGCTGCTTGCTGTGCCGTTCGCCAATTTGGTATCCGCTCTCATCTCGCCGCTGTTCTCCGCGGTCGACACCTATCCTGGCATGGCGCTTATCGAAGGCGCGGTCGCACTTTTCCAATTTATGGGTATCCACGGTGCTTCGGTTGTCATGAGTCCGATCAATGCTGCGCTCTACGGCAATACCGTTACCAATCTTGAGGTTTTCCAAGCAGGTGGACACCCGTCAATTGCTCTTACGCAGGACTTTACAAGCTTCATCGGCGGTCTGGGCGGTTCTGGCTGCACGTTCATCGTTCCTATTATCCTGATCATGTTTATGCGTTCCAAGCAGCTTAAAGCCATGGGCAAGGCATCGATTATCCCGGTGATTTTTGGAGTTAACGAGCCCGTTATCTTCGGTATGCCGATTGTTCTCAATCCCTATATGTTCGTGCCCTTCCTAGTGGCTCCTATGGTCAACGCCATTATCGGTAAATTTTTCATTGACGTCATTGGAATGAACGCCCCCATGTATACCATGCCGTGGGCGCTTCCCGGCCCAATCGGTGCGTTCCTCACCACGGGTCTCGATCTGCGTTCTCTCGTATTGATGGCAGTGCTGTTGGTCGTTGACTTTGTGATTTACTATCCGTTCTGCAAGGCGTATGACCATCAGCTTTGTTTGGAAGAGTCTGCAAAGGAGACTGCAGGAAACTCGGATGCAGATGCTATTGCCGCACAGGAAAATGTCGCAAAAGCTCTCGAGGCGGTAAAGGACAAGGCGGAGCAGATCCGCGTGCTTGTGCTTTGCCAGGGTGCCGGCACTTCGACTCTCTTGGCAAATGCTCTTCGCGAAGGTGCCGCTGCTAAGGGTGTCGATCTGGTTTCTCAGTCCGGTGCGTACGGAAGCCACTATGAGACGATGGATCAGTACAACGTGATTGTTCTGGCGCCCCAGGCACGCATGTACTATGACGCTATGAAGGCCGATACCGATCGCCTTGGAATTAAACTGCTCACCACAAGGGGCAAGGAGTATATCGACCTTACCAACGATCCCGAAGGTGCAATTGACTGGATCGTTCAGGAGCTGGCCAAATAGTGGATGCACTCCGTCGTTAATTCGTCGGTGTATAGTACGGCCCCGCAGCTTATTGAGCTGCGGGGCCGTATTTCGTTCAAGACTTTAGTCTGCTGGCCGCGCAGCGGCCAGCTTTAAACCACCCGCTATG
>DXZU01000036.1 GCA_019419525.1 Collinsella sp. | reverse complement strand
GACTTGCAGCGACGGACCTCGGGACGCTCTTACACCACGTCTGCGCGCGCCACCGTCGAAATGACGATGAAAGCACGATTTTGATCTAACTGTTAGTCCTTATAATGGACATATGTTGCGTAACTTAAGCAAATACTGTCTATTTATATGTTGCAAACAAAGTAGCAGTACTCATTTTTGCCATTTTTTGACCACGGCCTTTGTGACAGACGTGCTGGCGGGTTCGAATCCCATGCGCTGGGCCCAAAAAAGAAAGGCTCCCATTGCTGGGAGCCTATCAAATCAGTGGTGGGCGATGAGGGATGTCCGCGTGCGGCTCCACCGCCCGCATCCGCTTCGTCGCTTCGCTCCTCGCGTGCTGCGCTGGAAAACGCTTCGCGTTTCCTCAGCTCCGCACCCTTGCGGGTTCGAATCCCATGAAATGGGCCCAAACAAAAACGGTCCCCTTTCGAGGACCGTTTCCAATTCAATGGTGGGCGATGAGGGATTCGAACCCCCAACCTTGTGCGTGTAAAGCACCTGCGCTAACCGTTGCGCCAATCGCCCGTGCGGAGAGAGTATAGCAAAACAATCGCCCCATTCACCTCATATCCATTAAAGGTAACCGGCGCGTGTCGGCGCGGAGCTGATTCAGTTGAGATTGCCTGAACATTCCGTCCCTCTTTGCACCCTCGGGTATACTCAAAAGCTACTGATTCGATTTGATACCCAGCAACAGCAGAGGGGATAGTATATGTGCGGTTTTGTCGGTTTTGTCGGTGGGACGGATAACCAATCCGAGGTGCTCACCAAGATGATGGACCGCATCGTCCATCGTGGTCCCGACATGGGCGGCCAGTTTATCGACGGCCGCGTTGCCCTGGGCTTCCGCCGCCTGTCGATCCTCGACCTGACCGAGGCCGGCGCTCAGCCCATGGCCAATGAGGATGGCAGCGTCGTTATCGTCTTCAACGGCGAGATCTACAACTTCCAGGAGCTTCGCTCCGAGCTCGAGGCCAAGGGCTATAAGTTCCACTGTGGAGCCGACACCGAGAGCCTCCTGCACGGCTACGAGGAGTGGGGCGAGGCCGTACTCGATCGCCTGCGCGGCATGTACGCCTTCGTCATCTGGGACAAGAAGAAGAACAAGCTTTTTGGCGCCCGCGACATCTTTGGCATCAAGCCGCTCTACTACTATCCCATGGCCGATGCGGGCGACGGCGCGCCGGGCGTGCTCTTTGGCTCCGAAATCAAGAGCTTCCTGGACTACCCGCACTTCCACAAGGCGGTCAACAAAAAGGCCCTGCGTCCGTACATGACGCTGCAGTATTCGGCAACTGAGGAGACCTTCTTCGAGGGTGTCTACAAGCTGCCGCCGGCGCATTACTTTACCGTAGACATCCCGACCGGCAAGATGAACGTCGAGCGCTATTGGGATTGCGATTACTCCGCCGTCGAGAAGCCGTTTGAGGAGTACGTTGACGAGCTGGATGAGGTTGTGCACGAGAGCGTCGAGGCCCATCGCATCGCTGATGTTAAGGTCGCCTCCTTCCTCTCCGGCGGCGTCGACTCCAGCTATATTGCCGCTTGTCTCATGCCCGACAAGACCTTCTCGGTGGGCTTCGATTACAAGAATTTCAACGAGACTAACTACGCCAAGGAGCTATCCGACAAGCTCGGCGTCGAGAATGTTCGCAAGATGATTACCGCCGACGAGTTCTTTGGCGCACTCGAGGACATTCAGTATCACATGGACGAGCCGCAGTCCAACCTGTCGTCTGTGCCGCTGTGGTTCTTGGCCGAGATGGCGCGCAAGGACGTCACCGTCGTGCTTTCGGGCGAAGGCGCCGACGAGCTCTTTGGCGGCTACGCCTACTACGAGGACACGGTTCCGGTGCGCAAGTACAAAAAGATGGTACCGTTGCCCATTCGCCGCGCGCTCGGTAACCTGGCGCTGCATATGCCGTACTTCAAGGGCCATAACTTCTTGGTCAAGGGTGCCGAGATCCCCGAGAAGTCGTTCCTGGGCCAGGCCTTGGTATGGCCTGAGCGCGAGGTCGACGGCGTACTCAAGCCCAAGTACAACACCGGCGACGGCGCCTTTGAGCTCGCTGCACCCATCTATGCACGCGTGAAGGGCCAGCCCGAACTGGTCAAGAAGCAGTACCTGGACATGAACATGTGGCTTCCGGGCGACATTCTGCTCAAGGCCGACAAGATGTGCATGGCGCACTCGCTGGAGCTGCGCGTGCCTTTCCTGGATCGCAAGGTCATGGAGTTCGCCGAGCACATTCCCGACCGCTACCGCATCAACGAGAACGGCAACAAGCAGGTGCTTCGCCACGCCGCCAACAAGTCGCTGCCCGATGAGTGGGCCACCCGTCCCAAGGTGGGCTTCCCGGTGCCGATTGTCTACTGGCTGCGCGAGCAAAAGTGGTACGACTATGTCAAGGAGTACTTCACCGCGCCGTGGGCAAGCGAGTTCTTCGACACCGACGAGCTCATGCATCTGCTCGACCTGCACTTTGCGGGCAAGGGCGATTTCCAGCGCAAGATCTATACGCCGCTCGTGTTCTTGGTGTGGTACAAGCGCTTCTTTATCGACGAGGGCCAGCCTTCTGTTCAGGTTGCCTAGTCACGGCTTACGAATGCCTGCGCGTAACGGCTCCTCCGGGAGCCGTTTTTGCGCGAGCACGTTTCAGTTACTATGAAAACCGTCCCTGCCAAATGGCTGAGAAAGGTGAAAGATGCACCATTCGGATTCCGCGACCGTGACCACGGTCGATACGCTTGCCAAGCTTCTCGATGTGTGCGGCGAACTGCGTGCTTCGGAGCAGGTTGACGAGCGTGCCGTGACCGGCTGCTCGTTTGATTCGCGCGCGGTTTCGGCAGGTGACGTGTTCTTTTGCAAGGGCGCTGCCTTTAAGCCCGCGTTTTTGAGCATGGCGCTCGATGCGGGCGCCGTCGCATTTGTGTGCGAAGAGTCGCTGGTCGAGTCTCTGGAGCCGCTGGCGCAGGAGAGCGGTGCTGCGATGCTGGTTGTTGATAGCGTTCGCACGGCCATGGCCCTGTTGCCGCCGGAGGTCTACGACCGTCCCGACCACGACGTCAAGATCGTGGGCATCACCGGTACCAAGGGAAAGACCACGGCCGCTTTTATGCTCCAGTCGATTATCAAAGCGGCGGGCGAGTCCTGCGGCATGATCGGCTCGGTGAGTACCGACGATGGCATCGAGTGCTACGAGAGCACCAATACTACGCCCGAGGCCCCCGAGGTCTGGCGCCATATCGCCAACTGCCGTGAGTCCGGTCGCCAGTCCATGGTCATGGAGGTCTCGAGCCAGGCGCTCAAGTACCAACGCGTCGAGAATCTGCCGTTTGACGTGGCGTGCTTCCTCAACATCGGGCGTGACCACATCTCGCCGATCGAACACCCCACGTTTGAGGATTATTTTGAGAGCAAACTCAGGATCTTTGACCAGGCAAAGACCGCCGTGGTGAATCTGGGCACCGAAGAGGTTGACCGTGTGCTGGAGGCAGCGTCGACCGCCGAGCGCTTGGTGACCGTTGGCGTCGAGCATCCCGAGGCAAGCCTGTGGGCAAGCGATGTCCGCGTGGTCGGCTTTAACATCGAGTTTAACCTGCATGGCCTGTGTGCCGACGAGTCCGAGGCGGGGGAGAAGGTCCTGCTGGGCATCGCGGGCGACTTTAACGTGGAAAACGCGCTGGTCGCTATCGCCGCTGCGCACGAGATCGGCATCGGTATCGAGGCTATCAAGAAGGGCCTCTCCAAACTGCGTGTGCCGGGACGTATGGAGGTCGTGGAGTCGAAGGACGGCCGCGTGATCTGCGTCGTTGACTATGCGCACAACCAGCTTTCGTTCCGTTCGCTTTTCTCGTCGGTCAAGCGCGCGTTTCCCACTAGTCCAGTCATTGCAGTGTTTGGCGCTGCCGGCGGCAAGGCGCAGGAGCGCCGCGAGCAGCTTCCGCGCGAGGCCGCACCATATTCCGACCTGATGATTTTTGCCAACGAGGACCCGGCTCACGAGGACCCGATGAAGGTCTGTCGCGAGCTTGCCGAACATGTTCCCGACGATACGCCGAACAAGATTATCCTCGATCGCGAAGCCGCTGTGCATGCGGCGTTCAAGGCGGCGCGCGAGGAGTACGTCAACCCCGATGCTCCCACCATTGTCTTGCTGCTGGCAAAGGGTGACGAGGAGCTCATGCACGTGGGTGACGAGTTCGTGCCCATCGAGAGCGACCTTTCGTTGGCCAATCGCCTGATCGATGTTACCCAGTTTGACTAATGAACCATGATGGCGAAGGCGCCCTGAGTGCGCTGTCGCCATAAACGTGTTCCCTCAATCAAAACATGCCGTCTAAGCCCAAACCCTTCTACGTAAACGGAGTGACCATGTCCCACAACATCCTGCCGACCGTTGCCGAGCTTTCGGGCGAGGTGCGCGAGCGTCTTGCCAAGGTCAAGTATGTCTTTACCGATCTGGACGCCACGATGCTCGCCCCCGGCTCGTGCGTACTGCGCGATAACGACGGCAATCCCTCGACCAAGCTCGTCGAGGCGGTTGTCGCGCTCGCCCGTGCCGGCATCCAGGTGGTCCCCACCTCGGGTCGCAATCGCACCATGATCCATGAGGACGCCCGCGTGCTCGGCCTCAACTCCTACATCGGCGAGATGGGCGGCCTGGTCATGTACGACCTCAAGGCCAACGACTGGGAGTACCTGACGGGCGACATGCCCTACGACCCCGCCTGCGGTCTCACGCCGCACCAGGTGATCGAGCAGACCGGCGTGTGCGAGAAGATCCTTGCCCGCTGGCCGCACAAGATCGAATACCACAACGACATGTCGACCGGCTACAAGTACCGTGAGGTCACCGTCGGCATGCGCGGCGATGTGCCCGACGATGAGGTCCAGGCCATCCTGGACGAGGCCGGCTGCGGTCTGGTCTTGGCTTGCAACGGCCATCTGACTCACCTGTCCAAGCCGACGACGCTCGAGCTTAATCACGTCGAGGACGGCCGCGCCTTCAACATCAATCCGGCGGGTCTCAACAAAGGCGTTGCCATTGCGCGCTTCTGCGAGCACCTGGGGATCGAGCTCGAGGAGACGCTTGCGCTCGGCGACTCCGAGTCCGACTTCTACATGGCCGACCATGTTGGCATGTTCTGCCTGGTCGAGAACGGTCTGACGAGCGCCGGTGCCCCGGAGTTCTTGGACGCCTGCGACAATGCCTATATTACGCGCGGCAAGATTGTCGACGGTTGGGTGGCAACGGCCGAGCTGCTGGTCGCAGCCCGTTCGTAGCGCGACGCATCACGATTGGTCGCATTTTTCGAGAGAGAATCTGGTGAGGTAATGTCCGATATCGATAATATGGCCGGGGACACGCGTCCGATCGGCGTGTTCGACTCGGGCCTGGGCGGCTTAACGGTCGCGCGCGCGATCGCAACGGCGCTTCCGCACGAGTCCGTCTACTATTTCGGTGACACTAAACGCTGCCCTTATGGCACCCGCACCGAGGACGAGGTTCGCTCGTTTGCGCTGCAGGCGGGCCGCTGGCTATCGAGGCACGACGTTAAGATCATGGTCATCGCCTGTAACACGGCGACCGCCGCGGCCTTGCGTCTGGCTCAGCAAGTGCTCGACGTTCCCGTGATCGGCGTGATCGCCCCGGGCGCACGCGCCGCCATCAACAGCACGCGTACGCGCCGCGTGGGCGTGCTCGCCACCAACCTCACCATTCGCTCGGGCGCCTACACGCGCGCCATCCAGGATTTGGATGCTGGTGTCGATGTGTATGGCTGTCCGGCCTCGAGCTTTGTCGAGGTCGTCGAGCACGAGCTCGCCTCGGGCGCGCACCTGCAGGAGCAGTGGCTCGAGAACGAGGATATTTTTGATACGCCAGCCGTTCGCGCGCTGGTCGGCGCCACAGTCGAGCCGCTGCACGATCGCGGCATCGATACCGTGGTGCTCGGCTGTACGCACTTCCCGCTGCTGGTGGGTCCCATCCGCCATGCGCTGGGACCCGGGGTGCGCGTGGTGAGCTCCGCCGAGGAGACCACCCGCGAGCTGACCGATATCCTCACGCGCCGTGAGCAGCTGGCGGGCGATACCGCCGAGCCACAGCATCGCTTTGCCACCACGTCTGACAACATTGCCGAGTTTGCGGTGGCGGGTAGCTTTATCTTTGGCCAGCCGCTTAAAAGCATTGAGCATGTCGATATCGACGAACTCGGTTAGGCTCGCAATGTCGCCGGAGGCTTCGCCACATCTTTTGCCGAAAGGATAGTTCCATGGAATACATGCAGGTCAACCGCGCCAACGGCCGCGCCGCAAACGAGCTGCGCCCCGTTAAGCTCACCCGCGGCGTCATGAAGCACGCCCACGGCTCGTGCCTGGCGGAGTTCGGCGACACGCGCGTACTGTGCGCCGCCACCATCGAGGAGGGTGTGCCGGGTTGGCGCAAGGGCGCCAAGGCCGGCTGGGTAACGGCGGAATATGCGATGCTGCCGGCCTCGACCGGTAAACGCTGCAAGCGCGAGCATGCCAACCGCAAGGGCCGCTCCATGGAGATCGAGCGGCTTATCGGCCGCAGCCTGCGTACCGTCGTCAACATGAAGGCGCTCGGCGAGTACACCGTTACCGTCGACTGCGATGTGATCCAGGCCGATGGCGGCACGCGTACGGCGAGCATTACCGGTGCCTGGTTGGCGCTGCACGACGCCCTCGCCATGTGGGTCGAGGCGGGCAAGATCGAGCGCATCCCGCTTACCGGCCAGGTGGCTGCAATCTCCATGGGCGTTGTCGACGGCAATACGCTGCTCGACTTGGACTATTCCGAGGACAGCCACGCCGAGGTCGACATGAACCTCGTCGCCACCGACACCGGTGAGATGATCGAACTCCAGGGTACCGGCGAGCAGGCGCCCTTCGATCGCAAGCGTCTCAACGCCCTGCTCGACCTGGGCGATAAGGGTATCGCCGAGCTCATCGAGCTTCAGCGCCAAGCCCTCGCCTAACCTGCCAAAAAGGGACAGGTTTATTTTGGCAGGTTTTATCTGGGAAAACGTCGAAGTATAAGACTGCCGTTGATTGAGACGGGAGAGAGGCCGAAGTCCTCGTCGTCCTCAACTCGGCATTGCTATAGAGACAAAGGAGACCAGCTATGGCACTTGAGAAGATTGACATCGACACCCTCGACCCGGCGGCGACCATCGTCGTGGCAACCGGCAACGCCCATAAGCTCACCGAGATCGAGGCCATTTTGGGCAAGGTCATGCCCGAGGTGCGCTTTGTGGCGCTCGGCCAGCTGGGCGATTTTGAGGACCCCGAGGAAAACGGCACGACGTTTTTGGAGAACGCCATCATCAAGGCGCAGGCTGCGGTCGAGGAGACGGGCCTTATGGCCATCGCCGACGACTCCGGCTTGGTCGTCGATGCGTTGGACGGCGAGCCGGGCGTGTATAGCGCGCGCTATGCGGGCGTGCATGGCGACGATGCCGCCAACAACGCCAAGCTTCTCGTTAACCTGGAAGGCGTGGCAGACGAGGACCGTACCGCGCGCTTTATGAGCGTCGTCGCGCTTATCGATACGGACGGTCTGGTCACCTATGGCGAGGGCGCCTGCGAAGGCGTTATCGCGCACGAGGGCCGCGGCGAACACGGTTTTGGCTACGACCCGCTGTTCCTGCCGGTCGATACGCCGGGCAAGACCATGGCCGAGCTCACGGCGGACGAGAAGAACGCCATCAGCCATCGTTTCCATGCGCTCGAGCATCTGTCCGCCAAGCTGACGGGCGAGGAGTAGACCGTGCGTGCGGTGGTGCAGCGCGTGCTCAACGCCAGCGTGACAGTCGACGACGAGTGCGTGGGCCGTATTGGACGCGGCTACTTGGTGCTGCTGGGCGTGGGCCACGGCGACACACGCGCCGAAGCCGACAAGCTGTGGGGCAAGCTCCGCGGGCTGCGTATCAACGAGGACGAGAACGGCAAGACCAACTTGGCGCTGGCGGATGTCGACGGCGAGGTGCTCGTGGTGTCGCAGTTCACGCTGTTTGCCGACTGCCGCCACGGCCGCCGTCCGTCGTTTACGGACGCCGGCGCGCCCGATGTCGCTAACGAACTTTACGAGTACTTTTTGACACTCGTCGCTCAGGACGTTGAGCATGTGGCGCACGGTATCTTTGGCGCCGATATGAAGGTCGACCTGGTCAACGACGGTCCGTTCACCATCGTCCTCGACACCGATAGTCTGTAAGTAGTCAATTTGGGACCGGGCTTTTTTAGCTACTTGCGTATGGCGGCAGCAGAGTGCTATAGTATTAGAGTTTTGTCTATCTTAGGGGTATTATCCCCTTTTTGAATTGCACCTTCTGGAGGCTCTGTTCATGGAAGAGATGGAAGTCAATCACGTCGACGACATCCACGAGAAGCTGACCGATATGGTGGGCGATCGCGTCAAGGTGAAGGCCAACATGGGCCGCACCCGCGTCGTCGAGCGCATGGGCACCATCAAGAGCGTCCACCCCGCCGTCTTTATCGTCGAGGTCGACGAGCGCCGCGGCCGCAAGTCGCGTCAGTCCTACCAGTATATCGATGTCCTCACCGGTCAGGTCGAGCTGTTCGACCCCGAGAGCGGCGAGCATATCTTTACCCCGCTCGGCAATCAGCTCGAGGAGCACTAGCGGTGACCGATTGGTCCCTGACCCTTTCCGCGCCGGCAAAGATTAACCTCTACCTGGGGGTTCATACCGAGCGTGACGACCGCGGCTACCATAAGGTCGATTCCCTGATGGCAGCCGTCGGTCTTTCCGATACCGTGACGGTTACGCCGGCACAGGCGTTGACCGTCCAGACGGTTCCGGCATCAGATTTTCCCATGCAAAAGAATACGGCGTATCGGGCTGCGGTTGCTATGGCCGAGCATTATGGCCGCGAGGCAAACATCTGCGTGACGATTGAGAAGCGCATTCCATTGTGCGCCGGCTTGGGCGGCCCCTCGACGGATGCGGCCGCGGTCATTGTCGCCTTGGCGGAGCTCTGGGGCATTGATCGCACCGACCCAGCGCTCGACGATATTGCGCGGGGTATTGGTGCTGACGTCCCGTTCTTTTTGCACGCGAGTCCTGCGTTCTACGTAGGTGGGGGAGACGTGCTGGCAACTGAGTACCCCGCGCTGCCCGAGACGCCCGTCGTGCTGGTCAAGCCGCGCGAGGCAAGCGTTTCGACAATTGAAGCCTATCGACGTTTTGACGAGGCCCCGGTGCCTGCGGACAAGCCCGGCGCGATAGCTTCTGCCTTGCGTGCTGGTGATGCCGAGACGGCATATGCACTCATCCATAACAACCTTGGTGTCATTTCCGCACAGATGGAGTCGCAGATTCAAACGGTCCTCGACTGGCTGCGTAAACAGGACGGAACCGTTGCTGTAGATGTGTGCGGATCGGGTGCCTGCTCGTTTGCCATTTGCGACACCGCTGCCACGGCCGAAAGGCTTGCCGATGCTGCCCAGCAAAGTGGCTGGTGGGCCTGCGCGACTGAGCTTATTCCCAACACGGTTCAAATCGACGCGCCAAAGAAATAAAAATTTATCTAGCACGCGGCGAAAATCTTTGTTACTATAGTCGAGCTAACGGGTTGTGGCTCAGTTTGGTAGAGCACTGCGTTCGGGACGCAGGGGTCGCTGGTTCAAATCCAGTCAACCCGACCAGAGCATGAGGAGGGACCGCTTCTTGCGGTCCCTTTTTTTAGCTATTGTTGTGATACCGCGATACCCGCGGTATACTCATTCGAGCTTGTCTCGCTGTATTGTGGAGGTCTACATGTTTGGACTGAGGGCTCCTGAGCTCATCATTATTCTCGTCGTTGTCCTGATTATCTTCGGGCCCAAGAACCTGCCGAAGCTCGGCAAGTCCCTCGGCTCTACCGTCAAGAATATCCGTGAGGGTATGGAGGGCGACGATAAGGCCGAGACCAAGCAGGCCGAGGAGGTCGTGGTCGAGCAGTCCGAGGAGGACAAGGAGATCGCTGAGCTCGAGGCCAAGCTCGCTGCTGCCAAGAAGAAGCAGGCAGAGGACAGCGACGCGGACGCAGAGTAGTCCCATCCCTTTGGGGTGAGCACCTGACCGGCTTGCCCGCAGGCTAGCCGGTCTTTTTCGTTTTGTTGACAGTTGATTGTTTGATCAGAGTTGGGGAGATATCCGTATGGACGCAAGCCAGATCGTACTGACCGCTGAGGGCCGCCAGAAGCTCGTCGAGGAGCTCGCTTGGCGTGAGGGCGATTACGCCAAGGAGATCGTCGAGGACATCAAGGAAGCCCGCGCGTTCGGCGACCTTTCGGAGAACTCCGAGTACGACGCCGCTAAGGACAAGCAGGCCCAGAACGCCGCTCGTATTGCCGAGATCCAGGCCATCCTCGCCAACGCTCAGGTTGCTGCCACCACGGGCGATCTGACCGTCTCCATCGGTTCCACCGTTTCTCTGATTGATCCCAACGGTGAGGTCATGGAAGTCACGCTCGTCGGTACCACCGAGACCAACTCGCTCGAGCACAAGATTTCCAACGAGTCTCCGGTCGGCCACGCCATCATCGGTCACGGCGAGGGCGACTCCGTCGAGGTCGTTACGCCTTCCGGCAAGACTCGCGTCTACACCATCGCCAAGATTGCACGCTAGACCACGGTCCCGCGTAAAGGTATGTTTTCGCTCCCTGGGACCGAATCCTGGGGAGCGTTTTAGTTTGAGGAGCTAACTTATGGCAGAGAACCAGAACGCCGCAGATCAGGCATCGACGCTCAACGACGAGCGCGCCACCCGCCTGGCCAAGCGCGCCGCCCTGTTCGAGGCGGGCCAGAACCCCTATCCCGAGCACTCTGAGCTTGAGGACTACGTTGCCGATATCGAGGCTAAGTACGCCGAGCTTGCCGATGGCGAGGACACCGAGGACGTCGTGAAGATCGCCGGCCGTGTGGTCGCCAAGCGCGGTCAGGGCAAGATCATGTTCATCGTCGTGCGCGATGCGACTGCCGAGATTCAGCTGTTCTGCCGCATCAACGACATGGACGAGGCTGCCTGGAATACGCTCAAGTCCCTCGACCTGGGCGACATCCTGGGCGTGACCGGCGTGGTTGTCCGCACCCAGCGCGGCCAGCTTTCCGTTGCCCCTAAGAGCGCGACCCTGCTTTCCAAGGCCGTTCGTCCGCTGCCCGAGAAGTTCCACGGTCTTTCCGACAAGGAGACCCGCTATCGCCAGCGCTATGTCGACCTGATCGCCAACGACGACGTTCGCGAGACCTTCCGTAAGCGTTCGCAGATTCTCTCCACCTTCCGTCGCTTTATGGAGTCCGACGGCTACATGGAGGTCGAGACCCCCATCCTGCAGACCATCCAGGGTGGTGCCACGGCCAAGCCGTTCATTACCCACTTCAACGCGCTCGATCAGGAGTGCTACCTGCGTATTGCCACCGAGCTGCACCTCAAGCGCTGCATCGTCGGTGGTTTTGAGCGCGTGTTCGAGATCGGCCGCATCTTCCGTAACGAGGGCATGGACCTTACCCACAACCCCGAGTTCACCACGATGGAGGCCTACCGTGCCTTCTCCGACCTCGAGGGCATGAAGGCGCTCGCCCAGGGCGTCATTAAGGCGGCTAACAAGGCCATCGGCAACCCCGAGGTCATCGAGTACCAGGGCCAGACTATCGACCTGTCCGGTGAGTGGGCCAGCCGTCCCATGACCGACATCGTCTCCGACGTGCTCGGCAAGCAGGTCACCATCGACACGCCGGTTGAGGAGCTTGCTGCCGCCGCGCGCGAGAAGGGCCTGGAGATCAAGCCCGAGTGGACCGCCGGCAAGATTATCGCCGAGATCTACGATGAGCTGGGCGAGGACACCATCGTCAACCCCACCTTCGTGTGCGATTACCCCATCGAGGTTAGCCCGCTTGCCAAGCGCTTTGAGGACGACCCGCGCCTGACCCATCGCTTTGAGCTGGTCATTGCCGGCCACGAGTACGCCAACGCGTTCTCCGAGCTCAACGACCCGGTCGACCAGGCCGAGCGCTTCGCTGCCCAGATGGCCGAGAAGGCCGGCGGCGACGACGAGGCCATGGAGTACGACGAGGATTACGTGCGTGCCCTCGAGTACGGTATGCCTCCCGCGGGTGGCATCGGCATCGGTATCGACCGCGTGGTCATGCTGCTCACCAACCAGGCTTCCATCCGCGACGTGCTGCTGTTCCCGCACATGAAGCCCGAGAAGGGTTTCCAGTCCGGTGCCGCTGCTGCCAAGGCCGCCGAGGCCGGCAACGCCGCGAGCCCCTTCGTCAAGCCGCTTAAGCCCACGGTTGATTATTCCAAGATTGCCGTCGAGCCGCTGTTTGAGGAGCTCGTCGACTTTGATACCTTCTCCAAGAGCGACTTCCGCGCCGTGAAGGTCAAGGCATGCGAGGCCGTCAAGAAGTCCAAGAAGCTGCTGAACTTTACGCTCGACGACGGTACCGGTACCGACCGCACCATCCTCTCCGGCATCCATGAATACTATGAGCCCGAGGACCTGGTCGGCAAGACCCTGCTTGCCATTACCAACCTGCCTCCGCGCAAGATGATGGGCATCCCCAGCTGCGGCATGCTCATCAGTGCCATCCACGAGGAAGAGGGCGAGGAACGCCTCAACTTGATTCAGCTCGACGCCTCCATCCCCGCCGGCGCAAAGATGTACTAACTAGTTACGCGGTTCTACGAACCGCGTAACGGCTCGACGCTGCGCGGGCCGCATTTGGACAATCTGACGTTCAACTTCAAGGGCGCGACCAGAAGGTCAGCGCCCTTTCGTTTCACGTCACCTTGTCTCAAATGCAGCCCGCTCGCTGACGTTGCCAATACATCGGCGTTGCCTTGGCCGTCAATAGTCATCGGGGACGTTCTTAAATGACGACCACTCATTGGGGACAGACTTAAATGAGTAGTCGTTGGGGACGTTCTTAAACGGCTAGTCATTTAAGAGCGTCCCCAACGACTACATTCCACGAGAGTGGATAATCTCCCACTTTTGGTTCGTATTCGGCCTCAAAACGGGAGATTATCCGCTCTCGTCTCGCCGAGGAGCTATTGGTGCATTGGCAATTCTGCGCCTCCGGTGCTCGACAGCCGTCTCTTTTATGTTTCCTTTAGCTGTCGCTGCCTAGGATGGGGGTTAGTCGATAGGAAGGGAGCACCGGGATGGACGATGCGAGCGAGCGCGCGATCGAAGAGGACATGCTCGATCAGTTCAATTACTTTGATGATGAGGACGAGGAGCTGATCGACCGTCGCGAGCCAGCGCCGCTTGATTCCTTTGATCTGGTCGATGAAGAGGCTGATGAGGTTGAGGATGAATCGACAGAGCCCCCACAGCCTACGCGCCTTGACTCGCTGCTTTCGAGAGCCCCCACGCACCACGGTGTCCGTGCCGGCGCGCTCCATATGAAAACTGACTGGCGCCAGATCGTGACCGCGGGCGATGAGCTTGCCGTTGATGCGCCACTTACCGACAAATCATCCATCATCTGCCGCACCGGTATGCTTATGCTCGCGAGCGGAACGGGTGCCTGGCGTGTACGCGATACCATGAATCGCGTCGCCGCCGTACTCGGTGTCACCATCCATGTTGACTTAAGTCTCCTGTCGTTTGAGTGCACCTGCATCGAAGGCGGCCACTGCTTTAACGAGGTTGTCAGCCTGCCCACAACGGGCGTCAATACCCATCGCATTTGGATGATGGAGAGCTTCCTAAAGGAAATCGAGACATATGGCCGCCATTTTACCGTGCATGAGTATCACGAGATGCTCAAGACCGTTGAGAGTTCAAAACCTGATTACACTCCCTGGCAACAGGGTCTTGCGGCGGCCTGCGCCTGTGGCGCATTTGTCTTTTTGCTCGGCGGCGGCCCCATTGAGATGGCCTGCGCGTTCGTGGGCGCGGGTGTCGGCAACTTTGCCCGCTCTCATATCCTCAAGCAGGGCTTGGGCCAGTTTAGCGCTTTGACGATTGGCGTCGCGCTGGCCTGCATCTCGTATTTGCTGGCGTTGCTCGGCCTTGGCCAGGTCATTCCGGGGGCAATGTCGCACCAAGAAGGTTATATCGGCGCCATGCTCTTTGTGATTCCCGGCTTTCCCCTCATTACGGCAGGCCTCGACATCGCAAAGCTCGATATGCGAAGCGGCATCGAGCGTCTTTCGTATGCTGTGTCAATTATTGTGATGGCGACCCTCGTAGGCTGGATGGTTGCCGAATGTGTGGGGCTGGCGCCGGATGACTTTGCCCCGCTCGGGCTCTCACCGTTGGCTCTTACACTCTTGCGTGTGGTGATGAGCTTTGTCGGAGTATTTGGCTTCTCGGTTATGTTCAACAGTCCGATAAAGATGGCCGCGGCGGCAGGGCTCATCGGCGCCGTGTCTAATACCTTGCGCCTTACGCTCGTCGATGCGCCGACGCTGCTTCCCTTCTTGGGCCTGAGTGCAGGCATGCCTCCCGAGGCGGCTGCGTTTACCGGTGCGCTGGTATCGGGGCTGCTCGCGAGCTTAGCCGAAATCAAGCTCACCTACCCACGCATCGCCCTCACGGTGCCGTCGATTGTCATTATGGTGCCGGGCTTGTATCTGTATCGCTCGATGTATTACATGTGCACCTTCGACACGGTCAATATGCTCGGCTGGTTTGTGCGTGCAGTGCTCATCGTGGCGTTTCTGCCCGTTGGCCTGGGCGTGGCGCGTACACTCACCGACCCTCGCTGGCGCCACACCAGCTAATTGGCGCAAGTGAAACTGATCCGCATAACATGAACGTGGATAATCTCCCGTTTTTGGCCTGTTTACGGGCTCAAAACGGGAGATTATCCACGTTCATGGAATGGGTGTCCGAAAATCCACGCTCGTTGGGCCGATGCAGACGCACCTGGCGATTCCTTTTTTGTAGACGTTGTCGCGCGGCTACGGGCAGGAAAGGTCCCAACGGTTAACATATACTCCATATGGGTAAAGAGACCAAAGCGCTGCCGCGGGGCGGCGCTTTGCGTTTGAAAAAACTAGCTCGTCTAAGAGGAACTAGCATGTTAGACCGTTTTACCGATCGCGCGCGCAAGGTCATGTCCATGGCCAAGCAGGAGGCGCTCGATCTGCATTCAAATAAGGTGGGCACCGAGCACCTGCTGCTCGCGCTTGCCAAGGAGGACGAGGGCATTGCCGCCGAGGCACTGCGTTCGCTCGACATCTCCTACGATGACATCATGGATACCCTCAAGGAGGTCCAGACCACGGTTCCCGAGCCCAGCGAGGAGACCGAGGCTGCCAAGCTCGCCTTTACGCCGCTCGTCATTAGCGTGATGGAGCGTTCATTCCGCGTGGCGCGTGAGAACAACCAGACCTACGTGTCGACCGAGCACTTGCTCATCGGCATTGTCGAAGAGGGTAACGGCATGGCCATGGACATCCTCATGCGCCTGGGTGTGTCGTCTGCTTCCATCAAGAAGGCCATCGAGAAGCTTACCGCCAAGGACCAGGACAAGAAGCGCCCGCTCGCCGGCGCCGGTGCTGGTCGTCCCGGTGCGGGCCTGCCGTTCTTTAGCGGCTCGGATGCCTCTCAGCAAAAGGGGAGTGGCACCGACACGCTCAAGCAGTTCGCGACCAACCTCACGCAGAAGGCGCGCGACGGCGAGCTCGACCCTGTGATTGGTCGCGAAAAGGAAGTCCAGCGTATGATGGAAATTCTTTCGCGCCGCACCAAGAACAACCCGCTTATCCTGGGCGACCCCGGCGTGGGCAAGACGGCCATCGTCGAGGGCCTGGCACAGCAGATCGCCGCCGGTAACGTGCCCGAGAACCTTATGAACCAAAACATCTGGACGCTCGACCTGCCGGGTCTCGTTGCGGGCGCCAAGTATCGCGGTGAGTTTGAGGAGCGCCTCAAGAACGTGATCCAGGAGGCAACCGAAGCCGACGACGTCATCCTGTTTATCGACGAGATGCACACCATCATCGGTGCCGGTTCTGCCGAGGGTTCTATCGATGCGAGCTCTATGCTCAAGCCCGTGCTCGCGCGCGGTGCTTTCCAGATCATCGGTGCCACCACGGCCGAGGAGTTCCGCAAGTACCTCACCAAGGACCCGGCCTTCGAGCGTCGCTTCCAGACCATTGATGTCGAGGAGCCGAGCGTCGAGGACACGGTCAAGATCCTGACCGCGCTCAAGCCGCGCTACGAGGAGCACCACCATGTGCGCTATACGCAGGGTGCTATCGAGGCCGCCGCGAACCTCTCCGACCGCTACATCCAGGATCGCTTCCTGCCCGATAAGGCCATCGACCTCATTGACGAGGCCGGCGCCCGCGCCCGCATCGCCGCCAACCGCGCGCCCGAGCCGGTGCGCGAGGCCGAGCATCGCGTGGAGGAGCTTAAGGCCGCCGCGCAGGAGGCCACCGAGAGCGACGACATGAACAAGGCCGCCGAGATCACCGAGCAGCAAAAGGCTGCCGAGATTGAGCTCGCCGAGGCCAAGGCTGCCTGGACGGCCGAGCTCGACGCCAGCCCGCTCACCATCGATGTCTCCCAGATTGCCGACATCGTGTCCGTGACCTCGGGCGTGCCGGTGTCCTCGCTCACCGAGAGCGAGAGCCGCCGCCTGCTGCAGGCCGAAAGCGTGCTCAAGACGCGCATCATCGGTCAGGACGAGGCCGTCGAGGCCGTTGCCAAGGCCGTGCGCCGCAGCCGCTCGCCGCTCAAGGACCCGCGTCGCCCCGGCGGCAGCTTTATCTTCCTGGGCCCCACCGGCACGGGCAAAACCGAGCTCGCCAAGACGCTCGCCGAGTATCTCTTTGGCAGCAAGGACGCGCTCATCAGCTTCGATATGTCGGAGTTTGGCAGTGAGTTCGAGGTCTCCAAGCTCATCGGTAGCCCCCCGGGCTATGTGGGCCACGACGAGGGCGGCCAGCTCACCAAGGCTGTTCGCCGTCACCCGTACTCGGTCGTGCTGTTCGACGAGATCGAGAAGGCGCACCCCGACATCTTCAATATCCTGCTGCAGGTGTTGGAGGAGGGCCGTCTGACCGATAGCCAGGGCAAGACGGTCGACTTCCGCAATACGGTGATCATCATGACGTCAAACGTGGGCGCCCGCGAGATCGCGCAGGATGCGAGCGTTGGCTTTGGCACCACCGGCGAGCAGGGCCTCACCTCGAGTGAGATCCGCGGCCGCGCGATGGGCGAGCTCAAGCGCCTGTTCCGCCCCGAGCTGCTCAACCGTATCGACGACATTGTTGTGTTCCAGAAGCTCTCGGGCGAGAATCTCACCAAGATCGCGCACCTGCTGGTGGACGACCTGCGCCAGCGTCTGATTGCCAACGGCATGAACATCAAGCTCACCGATGCGGCCTATGACAAGATCGTGGCCGAAGGCACCGACCTCACCAACGGTGCGCGTCCGCTGCGCCGTGCTATTCAAAAGCTCATCGAGGACCCGCTGTCCGAGGAACTTCTGGCCGGCGAGTGGGGCGAGGGCGATACCGTCCTGTGCGACGTGGCCGATGGCAAGTTTGTCTTTAGCCACGGCACGGGCGAGATTCCGGCACCGCGTCCGGCAGGTACGCTCGGTGGCGATACCACCCCGGCGGCACCGCACACTGGCAGCGCCGCGCCCGTGAGCGGCGGCGTGACCTCGGGCCCCGGCGGCATGATGCAAGCCGGTTCCGGCGCGCTGTAGGGCGTAACAAAACCTTGTGTCCACGAGGGCGTTCCAAAGGAGCGCCCTTTTTCTGTTGGAAAGCCCCCTTCGTTCAAAGTAGATCTCATTAAACATATCAATGGCGTATGCATAAACGTTGATCAAGCGTTGAGGTTGGTTGAAGGGTCCAACGTTCCTTCGGCGCGGCCCGTCTAACCTGCTTTACCTTAATAAAGTGGCGTCTCCCCACCGTTAGCCGATGATGCAAGGGCGCTCGGCGTTTTCGACTGGTTTATGCACGCAAAGTCTGGGAATATACAAGGCGCATGTCTTACTGTCTAACCAGTTGCGCCAAGGAGGCACCATGGATTACAAGATCACCGGCTACGAGCCCGCCCAGCTGTTCCATTTCTTTGAGGAGGTCAGCGCGATCCCCCGTGGGTCTGGCAACGAGAAGGGCATCAGCGATTTCCTGGTTGCGTTTGCCAAGGAGCGCGGCCTCGATGTGTACCAGGATGAGGTCTACAACGTCATCATTCGCAAGCCCGCTTCTGCCGGCGCCGAGAATGCCCCGACTGTGATGCTGCAGGGCCACATCGATATGGTGTGCGACAAGTTGGGCTCTGTTGAGCACGACTTTACGACCGACGGTATCGACCTGGTCGTGAAGGACGGCGTCCTCACCGCTAACGGCACCACCCTGGGCGCCGACAACGGTATTGCTGTCGCTCTGATGCTTACTGTGCTCAACGACGATTCGATTGCTCACCCCGCCCTCGAGTGCGTATTCACCACCGACGAGGAGACTGGCCTGGTCGGCGCCGAGACGCTCGACAAGTCCCAGATTAGCGCCCGCACCATGATTAACCTTGACTCCGAGGAAGAGGGCGTTGCCACCGTCAGCTGCGCCGGCGGCGTCGTTGTTACCTACACCTGCCCCATCGTGCGCGAGCACAAGACCGGCAGCACCCTCGCGCTCGACATCTCCGGCCTACTGGGTGGTCATTCCGGCAACGATATCAACCTGGAGCGCGGCAACGGCAACCTCATCATGGCCCGCATCATCGACCGCCTGATGGTCGCCGGCGAGCCCGCCATCGTTAGCTTTAACGGCGGCACTAAGGACAACGCCATCAACCGTGAGTGTAAGGCCGAGCTGGTTTACGCCGACCACGCTGCCGCCGAGGCCGCGGCCCAGATCGCAAAGGACATCATCGCCGACGTCACTGCCGAGCTCGAGGTCTTCGACCCCGGCTTTACCTGCACCGTCGAGATTGCCGACGACGCCGAGGTCGAGGCCATGGATCAGAAGTCCGCGCTTGCCCTCATCCGCGCCCTGCGTCTTGCCCCTAATGGCGTGATTCGCCGCAACGTCGCCACCGACGGCTCCGTCGAGGTTTCCTCCAACATCGGCGTGGTCGCCACTTCCGACGACCAGGTCAAGATCATGCTGTCCCCGCGCTCCTCGATCACCTCGCTGCAGAACGAGTTCAAGGACCGCCTGCAGACGCTGGCCGATGTCTTGGGCTTCGACGCCAAGTTTGAGTTCGAGTATCCCGGCTGGAGCTATGCCGAGCATTCGCCGGTCCGCGACGTTTTTGTCGAGAGCTATCGCGAGCTCTTTGGCTCCGAGCTGCGCATCGAGTCCATTCACGCTGGCCTTGAGTGCGGCCTGTTTGCTGAGGCCCTGCACGGCCTGGACGCCATCGCCGTGGGCCCGACGCTCTCCGATGTCCACACCCCGGACGAGAGCATGGAGCTCGCTTCTGCCGAGCGCTTCTACGAGCTGCTCATCGACGTCCTCAAGCGCCTCGCTGCGTAAAGGTCGCGCTAGCAGCGGTCCGAGCCACGTGCTAGCGGATTGCAAATGACATTATGAGGGGGGCATCCGAGCTTTTGCGACGGGTGCCCCCTCTCTTCTTTTAAGAAATGGGAAATTGATTGGCGTCTAGCCCATATCCGCCCTGATGAGGTCGAGGGTGCGCTGGCAGTTTTCGCGGACGGGGCCGAGCATATGCTCGCGCAGGTCCGCCATGCCGGGCAGGTCGGCGTATTCGTCCATGACCTCTTCCATGCAAATGGGTACCTCGTAGGCGAGGTCCATCATGGTCGCAAAGCAAAACTTCTCGGATAGCCCGGCATCGGTGAGCGCCGTCTCCAGCGCGGGGTCGCCCATACCGTGGTATCGGCGGATAGCACCTGGACCGATGCGCCCCACACGATTTTCGCCGCCAACGCTCATAGCAAGGCGTGCCCGACGTCGCATGCGCTCATACGCCAAGCCCGATGCGACATCGTACATTCGAGCCATCATGGCTGCGCCGTCGTTTCCAAGGAACAGAGAATAGTTTTTCGCATGCGCATCCGGTGCGCCGATAATGGCGTTGAAGAACAGTATCTGCGTAAACAGATGCAGGTTAAGTTGATGGTGGCTCGTAGTTACGAGGAGCTCTTGAATGTCGCGTGTGGTCGGGCCGCCGTCTGCCGTGTACTTTTGGGCGGGCATCACCCCAAGTGCCTGACAGAGGTCTTCTTGATGTAGGCGCCTGATCGTTCCGTCTTCGACTTTCACGCGGTCATAGCGCTCAACAATGAGGGTAGGTTCGTCCTCAAACATACGATATTCGACGTTTGCCGTTGCGATACCGGCGCGCTGGGCGCTTTTCATGCAGACAAACTCATTGAGAGCCTCGAGTTTAAATCCGTTAACGCCATTTTTGAAAATATGCGTCGTGGGCGAGGAGCCCATGCATTCGCACCAGCGGCCGTTAATGAACGCGAGCGCGAACTTGCCCTGGTTGCCTCCAAGTGACCAACTTTCATCTAGACCCATCCACGATGCATCGCGGTCATCTCTGATCGACTTGAGGCGGAGAGCAATTTCGTGGTCGTCTATAGGGCGGTAATCGCCAGCGCGATGCAGGACGGCGTCGGCATCTTCTTCGGCATAAAACTGCACTCCGCCCGGACAGTCGAGTCCGATATGGCTGAGCAACGCAACGGGATTGTTGGGCCTAACGTCGAATTCGGCGGCAATCGCTTTTCGCTGGTCCTCGCTATCGGGTAGAAGGCCAAACAGGTACGGATTCATGACCTGTTGTCCGTATGTGCGATTCGATACGGGTATGTTGGTCGATAGGGCTGGCCCGTCATAGTCATGATCGTAGGTAAAGCTGATAAGACCGTTCTCATCTTGCGTGAGCGTTCCCGCAGGTACGCCGCAAATAATGGTCCGAAGTGATGTTCTGGCCATTGGCTATTTCCCTTCGGGCTTGGTTTGGTTAGATGCGTTTGCGGCAATCGAGACTCCGAGATTGGACATGACGAAATCGGCGAAGATCTCGTCGTAAAGTGCGGATGTAAAGGGGGCATCTGCAAGAGCCGGAATGGCGGTACTACGACTGTTGCGATGATGGGGACGTTGAGTGTGATGGCGCCTGGGGATGCTGCGAGGCAGCGGATTGGCATGCGGAGCGTCGACTGGTCGCTCATTTTTTGCTTCGCCGATATCCCCTTGAGCGGCGAGTGCCAGTCCAAGAGCATTGAAAATCGTCAGCAGCTTGTCGAGTCGAATGCCGGTGGCGTCTCCTAGCTCGAGCGATGCGAGCAGGCGCTCCGAAACACTGGCCGTTTTGGCGAGGGCGGCACGGGTGAGACCCTGAGCCTCGCGTGCCTGGCGCACGTAGATGCCAGCTTGGCGTGGTGTGGTGATGGGAAGGGTATCCATGGCGATCTCCAACATGCAGACTTTTGCATATCAGTATGACATGCAAAAGTCTGCACGAAAAGGCCTCATGCAAAACTTTGCATGAGGCCTTGTACTGGCGTTGAGTTTTGAGCGATTGCGTTTGGCGTTACAGCGCCAAAATCCCCAGATGCTCAAGCAAGATCTTAAGTCCGATGAGGGTGAGCACGATGCCGCCCACGATGGTGGCGGGTTTTTCGTAGCGTGCGCCAAAGGTGTGGCCAATCGCCACGCCGGCGACAGAGAAGATAAACGTTGTGACGCCGATAAGCGATACGGCGGGAACGATGTCGACCGAGAGTGCCGCAAACGAGATGCCTACGGCTAGGGCATCAATCGAGGTGGCGATGGCAAGGATTAGGTACTCGCCCAGGTCAATCCTCTCGGCATTCTTGTTGTCGCCTTCGTCCTCGTCCTCGGTAAAGGCCTCCCACAGCATTTTGCCGCCGATGAAGGCGAGCAGAATAAAGGCGATCCAGTGGTCGATGGGTCCGATGATGCCCATGAATTGACTGCCAAGCGCCCATCCGATTACGGGCATGCCGGCCTGAAAGCCGCCAAAGAACAGGCCGAGCACCGCGGCGACTTTAAGGTTGATCTTCTTCATGCCAAGGCCCTTGCAGATGGATACGGCAAAGGCGTCCATCGAAAGGCCAACGGCGAGCAGCACGAGCTCTGCGAGTCCCATAGTCTGGCTCTCTCTGCGGGCGGGCCCGCGTGTACCTCTTGGGGGAGTAACAAAAAAGACCCGTGGCGTACGCGTTGCGCGCACAGCCACGAGTCTCGTTCATTAAGGCAAGCCAGGCCGCATCGGCCAGTGTGTTGACTTACCGCGCCACCGGAGGCGAACCCGGTCACGCGACTACTCCCTCATTCATGTGAACCCCGATGCTACCACATAAGCAGCTCATTTGGGTTGGGGCTCTTTTGACTACCCCAGCGGTGTTCGCTCATTCTGTAAGCATCGGATTTCGCAAGCGCTGCGGGGACAAATCGTGAGAAACTATTTAGCGTTTATGGAGCGTATACGATGGGAGCGATGCCTTGGATAAGAACGAGCTGCAAAAGCGTATGGAACAGGCTATTCGCCTGACTGCCCCCGGCCAGCCGATCCGCACCGCCCTCGACATGATCATTGCTGGTCACCTGGGTGCCCTTATCTGCGTCGGCGACACCGAAAACGTACTCGCTGCCGGTAACGACGGCTTCCCGCTCAACATTTCGTTTACCTCGAACCGCCTGTTCGAGCTTTCCAAGATGGACGGCGCCATCGTCATCGATGGCGACCTCATCCAGATCCTGCGCGCCAACTTCCACCTCAATCCCGATCCCTCGCTCGCCACGAGTGAAACGGGCATGCGTCACCGTACTGCCGCTCGCATGTCGGTGCTCACCGACGCCATCGTGATCTCGGTTTCGGCTCGTCGTGCCGTCGTCAACGTGTACGTTCACGGCAAGAGCTATGAGATCCAGCCCGTCACCACCATCATGAGCTCGGTCAACCAGCTCGTCGCCACGCTCCAGACTACCCGTCAGTCGCTCGATCGCTCCCTGCTGCGCCTGACGGCCCTCGAGCTCGATGACTACGTTACGCTCGCCGATATCACCGGCATTTTCTCGAGTTTCGAGATCATGCAGCAGGCAAAGACTGAGCTTAAGGATTGCATTGTCAAGCTGGGCAACCAGGGCAAGCTCGTGCAGATGCAGCTCGAGCAGCTCGCCGGCTCCAGCATGGATACCGAGTACGACCTGATGATTCGCGACTATGCGAGCGATTCCTCCGAGGCCAATGCCGAAAAGATCCGCGCCAACCTGAGCCGTATGACGCCTAAGGACCTGTCCGACCCGCAGCACGTGGCGGCAGTTCTGGGTTACGACGACCTGGACGAGGACTCCGTCATGACACCGCTGGGCCTGCGCACGCTTTCGCGCGTGTCCGTCGTGCGCGACGGCGTGGCCGAGAAGATCGTCGACGAGTATGGATCGCTACAGGAGCTCATGGACGACATCAGCGAGGATCCGGAGCGCCTGGGCGACTTTGGCGTCAACAACCCTGCCATTCTTGCGGACTCCCTGTACCGCATGAAGGGCACCAAACAGGGGAACGCATAATGGCGCCCGTATGCGCCGTGGTCGTTGCCGGCGGCAGCGGCCAGCGCTTTGGAAATCCCGGCGGCAAGCAGCTCGTTAACGTGGCGGGCCGTCCGCTCATGAGCTGGTCTATCCGCGCATTTGACCGTAGCAATAAGGTCGGCCACATCGTGGTGGTGTGTCCTTCCGAGCGCCGTGCCGAGATGCGCCGCCTGGCCATCGACCCGTTTGACTATGACACGCCCATCAGCTTTGCCGATGCCGGCGAGACCCGCCAGGATTCCACCCGTGCCGGCGTGCATGCGGCTCCGGCGGGTTTCGAATATGTCGCCATCCACGACGGCGCCCGTCCGCTCATTACGACCGAGGCCATCGATCATGCGATCGACGTGCTTGTGGGCGACCGTGCCCTCGACGGCGTCGTGTGCGGCCAGCCTGCCATCGACACGCTCAAGATCGTCGATGGCGACAACATCGTCGAGACGCCGCCGCGCGAGCTCTATTGGGCCGCGCAGACGCCGCAGATCTTTAGCGTCGACGCCATGAAGCGCGCTCACGCCGCTGCTTTCGCCGAGGGCTTTATCGGCACCGACGATTCATCGCTGGTCGAGCGCATGGGCGGGCGCGTCCGCTGTGTCCAGAGCCCGCGCGATAACCTTAAGGTGACGGTGCCCGAGGACCTGCGTCCCGTAACCGCGATTCTGCTCGGTCGCATGGCCGAGGGAGAGGACCTTCCCCATGTTCAGTAACCTGCGCATTGGCCACGGCTACGACGTCCACCGTTTGGTGGAGGGGCGTCGATGTATCATCGGCGGGGTTGACATTCCCTACGAGCGCGGCCTGCTGGGCCACTCTGATGCCGATGTGCTCGCGCACGCCTTGGCCGACGCCATTCTGGGCGCCTGCCGCGGGGGAGACATCGGCAAGCTGTTCCCCGACACCGATCCCGCCTACGAGGGTGCCGACTCGATGGTGCTACTTGCCCGCGTGATGGACTATGCACGCGAGCTGGGCTTTGAGTTTGTCGATGCCGATTGCACCATTGCCTGTCAGCAACCCAAGATCACTCCGCACCGCGATGCCATGCGCGCCAACCTTGCCCATGCCCTGGGCGTCGACGTGGAAAACGTGGGCGTCGCCGCCACTACGACCGAAAAGCTCGGTTGGGAAGGCCAGGGCGAGGGAATCGGTGCCTGGGCCGTCTGCCTGCTACAGAAAACCGTTAAGGAGTAACGAATGCGTATCTACAACAGCGCTACCCATAAAAAGGAAGAGTTCCAGCCCATCGAGTCCGGCAAGGTCCGCATGTACGTGTGCGGCCCCACGGTCTACGACAACATCCACATCGGCAATGCCCGCACGTTCATCAGCTTTGACGTGATTCGTCGCTGGCTCATCGCGAGCGGCTACGAGGTCACGTTCGCCCAGAACCTCACCGATGTCGATGACAAGATCATCAAGCGCGCCAACGAGCAGGGCCGCACGGCCGCCGAGGTCGCGACGGAGTTCTCCGACAAGTTCATCGGCGTCATGCGTGCCGCCAACGTGCTCAATCCCGATGTGCGCCCCCGCGCCACCAAGGAGATCGGCCCCATGATCGCTATGATCAAGACGCTTATCGAGCAGGGCCATGCCTACGCCGCCGATAACGGCGACGTGTACTTTGCCGTGCGCAGCGATCCCAACTATGGTCAGGTCTCGGGCCGCAACATCGACGATCTGATGGTTGGCGCGCGCATCGAGGAGAACGAGGACAAGAACGACCCGCTCGACTTTGCCCTGTGGAAGGCCGCCAAGCCCGGCGAGCCCAGCTGGCCGAGCCCCTGGGGCGAAGGCCGTCCCGGTTGGCACACCGAGTGCGCCGCCATGGTGCATCGCTACCTGGGCACCCCGATCGACATCCACGGCGGCGGCTCCGACCTTGCCTTCCCGCATCACGAGAACGAGTGCGCCCAGGCCACCTGCGCCTGGCACCAGGGTTTCTCCAACACCTGGATGCACACGGGCATGCTGCTGGTCGACGGCGAGAAGATGTCCAAGTCGCTCGGCAACTTCTTTACGCTGGCCGAGGTCCTCGAGCAGCACTCCGCTGCTGCTCTGCGTCTGCTGATGCTGCAGACGAGCTATCGCTCGCCGCTCGATTTCTCTTGGGAGCGCCTGGAGGGTGCCGAGAACTCGCTCACGCGTATCGCCGGTACGGTCGAGAACCTGCGCTGGGCCGCGAACCATGCGACGGCCGATGCCGATGAGGCAGCATCCGAGGCGTTTGCCGCCAAGGCCGCCGAGACCCGTGCCACTTTTAAGGAGTGCATGGACGACGACTTTAATACCGCCGGTGCCATGGGTGCTGTCTTTGGTTTTGTGACCGAGTGCAACCAGTACCTGGAGCAGGCGGGCGATGCTGCTGACAAGGCCGCAGCCCTGGCTGCCGCTGATACGCTGGTCGAGCTGCTCGATACGTTTGGCGTTGAGCTCCCCGAGCCAAAGGTCGAGTTGCCGCTGGGCCTGCTGGGCGTAGCCGCCGGCCTGGTTGCCTACACGGGCGACGACGTGGACGAGGCCGCTGCCAAGATTCTCGAGGCCCGCGCCGAGGCCCGCGCCGCCAAGAACTGGGATCTGGCCGACGCCATCCGCGACCAGCTCAAGGACCTCGGGCTGACGATCGAGGATACTGCCGCGGGCACTCGTATTAAGAGTCTCTAGTATTTGTCGACCGTTCGAGGTGCGGCAGATTGCCTTGAAAGAGGAGGGCATAGACCTGGTGGTCATGCCCGACGATTGAAAGGCAAGGTGCCGTGGCTCGGACGGTCGATTCTTGTTCGTTATCTATTTAAGGAGGCCGTTTTATGGCCGACAATCGCAAGCGTGCGCCTCGTGGCGGCAAGCAGACTGCTTCTGGCTCGCGTCCGATTCGCCGCAACGACCGCGCTGCCGCTCCCAAGGGCCAGCGCGATCGCGCCCAGGCCGCACGTCCGCAACGCGATCGTAACCGCGACGCTATCCAGGTTCCCAAGGGCGAGTTTATCGAAGGTCGTCGTGCTGCCGCCGAGGCGCTGCGCACCGGTTTTCCCATCAAGTGCGCGCTCATCGCCGAGGGCGGGGAGCGCGATGCCGCTCTGTCGCGCCTGGTCGATGACCTCAACGCCACGGGCGTCCGCATTAAGTATGTGCCGCGCGCGCAGCTCGATGCGCTGTCGAGCCATGGCGCTCACCAGGGCATTGCGCTCGAGGTGGGCAACTTCCCTTACGCCGATGTCGCCGACATCCTCGACCGCGCAGGCGAGGGCCCGGCGCTTGTCGTGGTGCTCGACCATGTGACCGACGACGGTAACTTTGGCGCCATCGTGCGCTCCGCCGAGGTCGTGGGCGCCGCGGGCGTCATCATCGCCAACAAGCGTGCCGCCGGCGTGACTGTGGGCAGCTACAAGACTTCCGCCGGTGCTGTCATGCACCTGCCCATCGCGCAGGTTCCCAACATTGCCCGAGCGCTTGACGACCTCAAGGCCGCTGGCTTTTGGGTGGGCGGTGCTTCCGAGCACGCCGAGGGCAGCTGCTGGGATGCTCCCTTCGAGGGCCGCGTGGCGCTCGTCATGGGCTCCGAGGGCGACGGCATCTCGCGCCTGGTGCTCGAGAAATGCGACTTTTTGACCAAGCTTACCCAGCGCGGCATGACCGAGAGTCTCAACGTTGCCCAGGCGACCACGGCGCTGTGCTTTGAGTGGCTGCGCCGCAACGCCGGCGAGCTCATGGGGGAGGAGTAGCGCATGTCCAAGAAGAACCGCGCCAAGTCCAAGGCCAAGCGCTTTGGCGAGGGCTCGGCCAAGCCGATTGTTTCGGCCGCGACCTATGGCGTGGGCGGCAATGCGTTTGCGCAGGCCATCGCCGACCCAGTCTCGACGGTGCACTCCAATAAGCCCGAGCTGCTGGTGGTCGACGGCTACAACGTGATTCACTGCACGCCGCGCTACGAAAAGCTCGTGTACGACCATTCCGATGATCCGTATTCCAGCGACGTTCACGATATGGCGCGCACTGCGCTCATCAACGATGTTGCGGCGTTTGCCCAGGGCCGCTACGAGGCCGTGATCGTGTTCGACGGCGCGGGCAATATCTCCAGCGAGCGTCCCAACCTGCCGGCCCGCGGCGTGCGCATCGAGTTTTCGCCGACGGGCGTCTCTGCCGACACCGTGGTGCAGAAGCTCTGCATCGAGGCACGTGAGGAGGGCCGCGCGTGCTCCGTGGTATCGAGTGATGGCACAATTCAAGCCGTCGTCATGGGCAAGGGTGTCACGCGCATCTCGAGCCGCATGCTGGTGGACGAGATCAAGCAGATCGATAACGACGTTCACGAGGCAGAGGAAGCTCCGCAGATCAAGATGACTCTGGGCAGTCGCCTGAGCCCCGAGGCGCTGGCCAAGCTCAAGGCCCTGCGCGGGAGGTAGGGGAGCTGACGGCGCGACGCTGTCTCGCTAACTCCATTCAGCGATGTCGATCATTCTACGGAGGCGCCATGTAAGCGCCTCTTTTAGATATGGCAGCCTTGCCGTGAGCGCGTTGTTTCTGGACAGAATCTCGATTGCCTCGTCAACGAAGCCTTCGAGTTTGTCGCCGTCAAACCAGCCCATGTCCTCGACGAGCAACATTTGTTTGGCGGGGCTTGAATGAAATTGTGCGCTGGTAAAACTGTGCTCTCCCGCCCTAAGCTCCTCTAGTGATATGTTGCACCAGAGTGATGAGCCCGAATCGAAGATGGGGGCTGGTCTGCAGACCAGTGAGTTGACGTTTCGCACGAGGCCGAAGTTGCGCCAATGACGATCGTAGTTGGCAATGATGTCGTCACATACGATCATGCGGTCAAGGGCGTCTTTTATATCTGTCGCTCCAAGCTCCTCACAGTTTGCTACATACCGTTCGTAATCGGTTAGTCGCTCGTCTGCATTTGCATGCTGGTTTACATAGAACGCAGGGACATATTCTTCTTCGTCAGTTAAGAAGACATTGCATGTGCTCAAGGCAGAAGTACCTGTGCCTTCGAGCGAATAGGGTACATAATCGCAAGCGTTTAGGATGCGACGGTGAAGTGCGGTCGCCACCATCTCGTTATAGGGTTCCTGGTTCAGGTGCGCACCTGCCTTGTGGAGTATTCGACGGTCATCCTCGCATGTCCAGTACTTTTGAAGATTGCCGTCCGAGGTGTTGTCGGGCTTTGCGGCAGCTGCCTTGCCCTCTGGGGCGAAGGGCGCGATGCTGAGAGAGACGTCGTCAAAAGCATTATTGAAGAAATTGATATCTTCCCACGCGAGACCGGAGCCTTGGGGTCTAATCCAATACTGGTCGGATAAGGAGAGGCCAAGATTTCGCTGTACGAGTTCATCGGGAACATCGACTGCGGCTTCTGCAAGCAGGGAGGCTAGCCCAATGCGTGCGAGCGGGATACCGCGGCCGCGCCACCAGATGCGGAAGGAGTCGAGCGATACAGGTTTGCTGGGAGCAAAAACTCCAATAGGGGCGTGGGCACGATCGACGTCGGCGCCGATGTGGGTGAAGTCTTTCCGTGATCTGCTGTAGACCAGCTGGGCCACTTCGTGCGTGCGGTTCATGAGGGTAAATGCGATTTCGCTTTTCCCATGCCCGCGACGAGGCCGTCCCCCTCTTTTGGTTGCGGAGCGGAGTCGCGTGTCTACGCTGTCTTTGTCGATAAGCCACACGCCAGAAGCCTTGCGGGCGGTCAGCGCGCCGTTCTTAATGAGCTCCTGCACCCTGCGCGGGGTGATGCCGAGCAGTTCGGCTGCTTCCTTTGTAGTCAACATCGCGAAACCCTTCGCCAGAACGAATAGTTTTATATAGCCAATTGTAATTAAAACTATTCGTTCTGGCGAAGAGTTTTAAGATTGAGGGTGAACTGACAGAAATGAACGGGCTTGGTACGTGTTGTTGCTGGATTTTGCATATTTATATAACGCCGCGCGGCCTGTTGCGCCTCGTCCGCAATTCCTTTATTCTTAATTGGCTTCGCGCGAAAGCGCCAAGTGTGCCAGTGTGGCGCAACGGTAGCGCAACTGATTTGTAATCAGTGGGTTGCAGGTTCGATTCCTGTCACTGGCTCCATGAGAGTTTCGGGCTCTGTTCCTTGTGGGACAGGGCCCGTTTCTATTTAGGTGGTGCGCCATTGGGTCAGCGCCCATCCCGTTTTTGGTTTGTCTCGTCCTCCAGTTTGTCTAAATCTGTAACACCAAGACCGATATTTGGCATCTAACTGTTACAGATTGAGATGAAACTTAGGGTGTTTTAGGAATATCTTAATCTGTAACATGTAGAAGCGGAATAGGTCTCCTGCTGTTACAGATCGAGACAAGGGCAGGTACGGTCCTGGATGTCCTGCTCGAGCGTGGATTTCTGGACACGAGAGAGAAGAAAATCTCCCGACCGGAGAACGAGCGTGGATAATTAACTTGGATAGGGAGCTAAGGTAAACACCGATTGTCTATCGACGGCTTTAGAAACAACGACCCCGATTTCATTGTGGAATCGGGGTCGTTTGTGCCTCAGGAATCCGAATGGATTAATCGAGCTCCTAAGGGACTTCTTGGGTTCTTGCTAATGGTCTGCCGAGGATGTCCCCAATGCAAACAGCGGGCATTTACTCAATATAGTTGGGGTTCTTTTTGATGATCACGCGTGCAGCGATGAACGAGACGACGATGGCGATGACGGCGACAACGCACGCCAGTGCGAAGTTGCCCATGGATCCATCGGGAGCGATAAAAATCAGCGCCGAAAGAAGGCCGGGGCATGCTCCCGCAACATACTCCTTCAGGACGAAGATACCTGCGGGGAGTCCCGCGCAGAGGGCGCCGATTGCCGTGCCGACAAGCAGGCGGGGACGCTCGATGAGGCAGCCGTAGAACGCGGGCTCAGTTACGCCGCAGAGTGCGGTGACGGCAACCGTGGTGACCATACCCCTCTTCTCCTTGTTGCCTTTCATTGCAGTTGCCAAGGCGAGACTCGTGCCGCCAATGCAGAGGTTTGAGATGAAGCCAAAGATGATGGGCGCCCAGCCGAGCTGCGCCAAGCTCGTAACTTCGATTGCGATGTAGGCCTTATCAAGACCGAGCATGACAAAATAGGGGTTAAGGGCTGCAAGGATTGGAGTAGCGATAAATGCCACGTTATCCATGAGCCACGTGACGGCATCACTCAGCGCGTAGCCCATCATGCTGCCGGCGGGGCCGAGGATAATCAGCTCAACAGGCACGACGATAAACATGGTGAGTAGCGGCTTCAAGAACAGTTTGGTAACGTCCGGGATGATTTTCTGAAGACCGCGATCAACAAAGTACATGAACACAACGCCCAGTACGATTGGCACCACCGTGCTCGAGTAGTCATTCGTTGGGATGGGGATGCCAAGAAAGTCGAGACCCTCAGCACCGCTAATAGACGAGCTAATCATGATTGCGCCCAGCAGCGCGCCCATGATAGGCTGCATCTTCATGACAGCGGCGAGCTGGTAGCCTAGGTAAACGGGCAGGAAGCTAAATGAGGCGCTGAAGATCGCCAGCAGAACCTGAGCAGTTCCGCTATCGGTGCTCAATCCACAATAATTGACCAGGAGATTCTTGATCGAAAGAATGAGTCCGCCAACGATGAGCGCTGGGACGATGGGCATGAATACCTGTGCGGAGACATTTCCGAATTTCTCAACCAGGCTCATGGCAGTGTTGCCGCTTTTGATGCCCTCTGCAAGATCCTTGGCGGTTTGGGCATCGTCGGCAACCGCGCCGCCGCCGACTTCGATTCCCGCGAAGTCGAGAAGTCGTTGTAAGCCTCGGTGACGTTGGGGCCGATGATCACCTGAAGCTGGCCACCGCTGACTACTGCTCCGAGCGCCTGGTCGGCCGATTTGGCGAGCTGGAGATCGATGATCGAGGTGTCTCGTGCGTCGATGCGAAGGCGCGTCGCACAATGAGTTACCGATGTAATGTTCTCTTTGCCGCCAACAGCCTTTAGGACTGTTTCGGACATTGCCTGATATTTCATCTCTTTCTCCTAGCCTTCCTGCTCCTGATATTTCGAGATAAGGTCTCGGTACCAATACCAGCTCTTTTTGGGGGTGCGCTCTAAATTGTTCTCGAAGTCGATATGGACAAGTCCGTATCGTTTTTCGTAGCCGTTGATCCAGCTATACAGATCCATCGTCGACCAGAGGTAGTAGCCCTCAACGCGCGCGCCGTCGCGTTTAGCCCTCATCATGTGCTCGATGAACTGGCCCAGAAGCTCGATGCGGTCATCATCGTGGATCATTCCGTCTGCGTCTGGTTGCTCATAGGCGCCATGTCCGTTTTCCGTAATAAAGATGCGGGGCGCGCCATAGCGCTCGTGGACATCCATGATGGTTGAATACATGCAACTTGGGAGTATTTCGCGGCCCCATTTATTGCGGGGAACATTGCTGTCGCGGGCGCTTTCAAACAAGGGCGCAATGCATTTTCCTTCGACTTTTTTGCTCGAACCGCCCTTATTGTTCGCCGAAACGGCAAGCTCTCCACCGTGCCAGTCGGTTACATACTCTCGGCAATACACGTTGAGTCCAATAAAATCGACTTTACCGTCTCTGAATTCTTCTACGTCATTTGGGGATCGATAGAGCGAGACGCCAAGTTTTTCAAGGATTTCGTCCATTTCTGGCGGCAGTTGACCCTGAAGCGCTGGTGCCAGAATCATGCGATTGGCGAAAAAGTCTGCGTATCGAAATACGTCATCAGGGTGCTCGGTTGCCGGGTCGAGTTCGACAACGCCGCCATCGTGGACAGCGCCGATGATGCCGTCGTAGCCCATTTGACGATATGCTCGGACTGCGAGTGCGCTTGCGCGCATCAGGTTGTATTGAAACTGCATGTACGACTGAACGTCGAGCGATCGATTGGGGGGATAGTTGCCCAACATGTTTACGCAGTAGCTGTAGAAATGCGGCTCGTTAACGGTAGCCCAGATTTTGACGCGGTCTCCAAAGCGCTCAAAGCAAATCTTGGCGTATTTGCAGAACCACTCTGCCATGTCGTTGTTCAGCCATCCGCCTTTGCAAGCAAGCGTGAATGGCAGATCGTAATGGAACAGCGTAACGTTGGGCTCTATGCCATTTTCGAGGCAGCAATCAATGACTCGATTATAAAAATCGATACCCTCTTCATTCACTTCGCCGATACCCGTGGGGATGATTCGACTCCATGAAAGAGAGAAGCGATAGGTGTTTTGTCCGCCTTCTTTCATCATGCGGATATCTTCTTCATAGCGATGGTAGAAGTCGCAAGATACATCACCGTCAACATGGTTGATGTTCTTATTGCTTGTGTGGTTAAAGAAATCCCACTCGCCGAGGCCTTTGCCGTCTTCGTTCCAGGCACCCTCGCACTGATAAGACGCCGTGGCGGAACCCCAGAGAAACGGCATGTTGTTCACGTTGCCCATGAATCCCCTTTCCATCATTCAACACGGTGGATACGTGTGACGGAATTACGATTAAGATGACGTCAACTGATTTGAATCATAGGAGAACGACCAAAGCTGTTTGATTCAATAAATGAACCATAATATCGAGGAGAGCGGAAAGAGGGATCACGTGAATATCAATGACTTCGATGTGCTCAATCGCATTAGCTCCATCATCAACAGCGAGTTTGGGTCAAACGATGCCGCCATCGCTCGATATCTCATCGCTCACATTAGGCGTTCGAGCGAAATCAATGTTGCCGCAATAACCCGCGATGCATTCGTGACCCGTTCCGCTGTTCGTCGTTTCTGCAATCGATTGGGCTACCAGTCTCTTAGCGATTTGAAAGAATCATTTACTCAATCAGTCTTTCCAAGCGACTTAAGCCATCGAGAGGAGGAATTTGGCTACGAGGAGTACAGGGCAGAGCTCGACGTTCGCATGATCGAGATGTTCGCTGAGGTCGAAAGCGGCGTGTCCGATATCGCTATTAAGCACCTTGCCGACGAAATTGATGGCCATAAAAACGTTGAAATCTGGTGCACCAATAATGTAAGCGCCAATCTCGTACGATTTCAGCAGGAAATGTTTTATGCGGGCAAGATAGTTCGCATAGTTGCTGGGGCTAACGTCGCGGAATTGAAAAACATGGGAGACGCTTCGCAGTCATTGATAATTCTCGTATCGGTCTCCGGGCTATTTGCGTCACAGGCGCGTGAGTATCTTGATTGCCGTTCGGGCAGGAAGATTCTAATTACTGCGTTTAGCAACGATGACAAATCGAGGTCTTTTGACCGTGTATATCGTCTTGGTAATGCGGGAAACGGAATTGACCGACTCGGCGTTTATTCGAAATATGCCATGACTTATTTCTTCGACTTGCTATCGTCGTGTTACTTGAGTCGCTACCCCTGCACCAAGGGGGAGCCGCTCTATGGGTCTACTTTGGCCTGGCCCGAGTAGTTGCGGCTCTATAGTTCTCCCGCCTGGAGAACGAGCGTGGATAATCTGCCACTTTGGCCTTAGAGCCGCGCTAAAAGCGGGAGAAAGTCCACGCTCGATTTCAAACGGGAGAAAATCCACGCTCGATCGTGCCGGAAAAGTCCGATCTCAACTTATTAAATAGCGCAAGCGAGACGTTATCTATGTTCAATGCTGTAGGCGTACTCCACCGTGCCAAAGTGTTTCCTTGGTAAACGTCACCACTACACCCAAATCCACCGTTCTTCATATCCAAACTCAATAAAACCGCAGGTCAAAGCTATATAGATACGCCCGGCACCGTGTATCTAGAGGTTTTCGTTGACAGCCCCCAAGGTTGCATCGTATTATCTTTTTCGTTCGCGGGGGCGGCGGTCCAAAAGACCAAAGGACCTGCGGATACTTGAACGATTGGGAGTTTGCCCGAGTGGTTAATGGGGACGGGCTGTAAACCCGTTGGCTCTGCCTACATAGGTTCGAATCCTATAGCTCCCACCCGTCAAGTGCCTGTATAGCTCAGTCGGTAGAGCACTTCGTTGGTAACGAAGAGGTCACCAGTTCAAGTCTGGTTGCAGGCTCCATCCGGCGGTGTAGCTCAGTTGGTTAGAGCACACGGTTCATACCCGTGGCGTCACTGGTTCGAATCCAGTCACCGCTACCATAGGTAACACGGTGGCTTCTCAATAGTATGTTGAGAGGCCACTATGGTATAAAGGCAAAGTCCCGTCCGGGGACGACCTGTTTAGAGGAGGGCTTTATGGCCAAAGAGAAGTTTGAGCGCACTAAGCCGCATGTTAACATCGGCACCATTGGTCACGTCGACCACGGCAAGACCACGCTGACCGCCGCCATCACCAAGGTTCTCTCCGAGACCGAGGGCTGCAAGGCTGACTTCACTGCGTTCGAGAACATCGACAAGGCTCCCGAGGAGCGCGAGCGCGGCATTACGATCTCCGTCTCCCACGTCGAGTACGAGACTGCTGCCCGTCACTACGCTCACGTTGACTGCCCGGGCCACGCTGACTACGTCAAGAACATGATCTCCGGTGCTGCTCAGATGGACGGCGCTATCCTGGTCATCGCCGCTACCGACGGCCCCATGGCTCAGACCCGCGAGCACATCCTGCTCGCCCGTCAGGTTGGCGTTCCCTACATCGTCGTCTTCCTGAACAAGTGCGACATGGTTGACGATGACGAGCTCATCGACCTCGTCGAGATGGAGACCCGTGAGCTCCTCTCCGAGTACGATTTCCCCGGCGACGACATCCCCGTCATCCGTGGTTCCGCTCTGGGCGCTCTCGAGGGCGACGCCAAGTGGATGGACGCTATCCGCGAGCTCATGAACGCCGTCGACGAGTACATCCCGACGCCTGCTCGTAACAACGACCTCCCGTTCCTGATGGCCGTTGAGGACGTTATGACCATCTCCGGCCGTGGTACTGTTGCTACCGGCCGTGTCGAGCGCGGTGAGCTCAAGCTCAACGAGCCCGTCGAGATCGTCGGCATCAAGGATACCCAGAACACCGTCGTTACCGGTATCGAGATGTTCCGTAAGTCCATGGACTTCTGCGAGGCTGGCGACAACGTCGGTCTGCTGCTCCGCGGCATCAAGCGCGAGGACATCGAGCGCGGCCAGGTTCTCTGCAAGCCCGGTTCGGTTACCCCGCACACCAAGTTCACCGGCGAGATCTACGTTCTGACCAAGGAGGAGGGCGGCCGTCACACCCCGTTCTTCGATGGTTATCGTCCTCAGTTCTACTTCCGTACCACCGACGTTACCGGTACGGTCAAGCTCCCCGAGGGCACCGAGATGGCTATGCCTGGTGACCACATCACCATCGAGGGTGACCTCATCCACCCGATCGCCATGGAGGAGGGCCTGCGCTTCGCTATCCGCGAGGGTGGCCACACCGTCGGTTCGGGCATCGTCTCCACGATCATTGAGTAAATTAGCTCTCTGATAGTTGACTTAGAGAACCCGGCACTTATATGGGTGCCGGGTTCTTTTCTGCAATGGATCTTGAGCCGTTGCTGGTGTCGAGAGGATCAATAATGGTCCTGGTTGCACCGTCGATTAGCTCTCGATGACTTCATTGATGTGTTCCAAATATGAATGGATCCACCGAGAACCAATTGATTCGAGGTTTTCATTGACAGCACTTACATAGAGCTGATAAAGTACCATCTCGTGCCCGTACGGGGCGGAAATGAAAGGTTCAGGATAAATGCGTACTCTAGTTACTCTTGCGTGCACTGAGTGCAAGCGCCGCAACTATACGACCACCAAGAACAAGTCGAACATGCCTGATCGTATGGAGATCAAGAAGTATTGCCCCTGGTGCCGGCACCACACGTTGCACAAAGAGACTCGCTAGTCTCTAGTCATATACGCCAGTAGTTCAATTGGTAGAGCATCGGTCTCCAAAACCGAGTGTTGAGGGTTCGAGTCCTTCCTGGCGTGCCAGTCATTATTCCGTAAGCTCCCAATTGGGGGCTTACGGTTTACTCATGTATAAGCGCATTGCGCGGAGGTAACCCAAATGGCCAACAAGAAGAACAAGAAGAAGGCTCAGCAGTCGGCACCTGCCAATAACGCTGCCGCCAACTCCAAGGTTGAGGCCAAGAAGGCCGTTGCCAAGAAGAACGAGAAGGCTGCGAAGTCCAAGAAGAACGAGAAGCCTGGTTTCTTCGCCCGCACCAAGAAGTATTTCGCTTCGGTCAAGTCCGAGATGAAGCGTGTCACGTGGCCCGATAAGAAGGAGCTCGTGAACTACTCGGTCGTCGTTTGCGCTTCTCTGATCGTCGTCGGCGTCGTCATCGCTCTGCTCGATGCTGGCTTTGGCGAGGCTCTTGCTCTGTTCTCTGGATTGAGGGGCTAAACCATGTCTAAGCGTTGGTACGTCGTTCACACTTACTCTGGATACGAGAACCGCGTTAAGTCCGATCTCGAGCATCGCATCGAGACCATGGGCATGCAGGACCGTATCTTTGATATCGAGATTCCTATGGAGCGCGTCACCGAGATTAAAGAGGGTGGCAAGCGCGAGACCAAGGATTCTAAGATCTTCCCGGGTTATGTCCTGGTCCGCATGGAGATGGATGACGATGCTTGGACGTGCGTTCGTAACACGCCTGGCGTCACCGGTTTCCTGGGCGGCAACGGCAAGCCCGCTCCGCTTTCCCGCGACGAGTACAACAAGATGACTCGTCGTCCCGGTAAGGGCGATTCGCCCAAGCGCACCTCGGTCGATATTCAGGTCGGCACGTCCGTCCGCGTCACCGATGGCCCGCTTACCGACTTTGATGGCAAGGTCTCCGAGGTTAACACCGAGGCTGGCAAGCTCAAGGTCACGCTGATGATCTTTGGCCGCGAGACGCCGGTCGAGCTCGACTTTAACCAGGTCGCTGTCATCGCTTAAGTTTTCGTCCGTTCGCGCGAGCGTGCTTCTTCTGTGACTGCTCATCTCAGGAGTGCTTCTAACACGTGCGTGCTTACGATATAGCAAGTACTTCACACTCGTGATTCGAAAGGAATGACCATGGCTGAGAAGAAGGTTGCCAACGTCATTAAGCTCCAGATTCCTGCTGGTGCAGCTAACCCCGCTCCTCCCGTCGGCCCCGCCCTGGGCGCTGCTGGCGTGAACATCATGCAGTTCTGCCAGGCCTTTAACGCCGAGACGCAGGACAAGAAGGGCGACATCATCCCCGTTGAGATCTCTGTCTACGAGGATAAGTCCTTCTCCTTCATCACCAAGACCCCGCCGGCGGCTCACCTCATCAAGAAGGAGCTGAACCTCAAGTCTGGTTCCGCTAAGCCCCAGGCCGACAAGGTCGGTCAGCTCTCCCAGGAGCAGCTCACCAAGATCGCCGAGATCAAGATGCCGGACCTCAATGCCAACGACATTGACGCCGCCAAGAAGATCATCGCCGGTACCGCCCGTTCCATGGGCGTCACCATCGCTGAGTAGCGATTTCTTTAGGTAATGACGGGTGCTCCGACCGGGGCGCCCGTTAAATGTGTGCAATAGGGCACACGATACGATGTGGGAGGGCTCACGCCCGTTTAACCACAGGAGGTAATGCACATGGCTAAGCATGGTAAGAGCTATAACGCCGCTGCCGAGAAGATCGACCGCGCCACGCTCTACACCCCCCTTCAGGCTGCCAAGCTCATCAAGGAGCTCGACACCGCCAAGTTCGACGAGACCGTCGAGGCCCACTTCCGTCTGGGCATCGATACTCGTAAGGCTGACCAGAACATCCGTGGCTCCATCTCCCTGCCCCACGGCACCGGCAAGACCGTTCGTGTTGCCGTCTTCGCCGAGGGCGAGAAGGCCCGCGAGGCCGAGGCTGCCGGCGTCGACATCATCGGTTCCGACGAGCTCGTCGCCCAGATCCAGAAGGGCGAGATCAACTTCGACGCCGCTATCGCTACGCCGAACATGATGGCCAAGGTTGGCCGCATCGGTAAGATCCTTGGTCCCCGTGGCCTCATGCCGAACCCCAAGCTCGGCACCGTGACCATGGACGTCGCCAAGATGGTCTCCGAGCTCAAGGCTGGCCGCGTTGAGTACCGCGCCGACCGTTACGGCATCTGCCACGTGCCCCTGGGCAAGAAGTCCTTCTCTGAGCAGCAGCTCGTCGAGAACTACGCTGCCCTGTACACCGAGATCCTGCGCGTCAAGCCCTCTTCTGCTAAGGGCAAGTACGTCAAGTCCATCTCCGTGTCTTCCACCATGGGCCCTGGCGTCAAGGTTGATCCCGCTGTCCAGCGCGACTTCCTGGCTGAGTAACTTTTAGTTACTGCCTGAGCAAAGCAAGCATTGCTAAAGATACCCGGTTCTGCCTCGTGCAGGACCGGGTCTCTTGCTTTTGAGTCAACGAAACCACCACGAAGGGGACAGTTCACAGGCACCCTTGTGGTGGTTTTACTTGTGTTGTACTTTAGCGCGATGTAGTACTACCCGAGGCCGAAGGGAGCCCAACATGTTTAAGAACACGCAACAGCTCCTAGGCCTAGCGCTACTAGATTGGATAGCGCGCTAGGGTTGTAATCTCGCTATAACGATTTGTTGTACCCGGGTGCGCTATCGTCTGCCGCTTTCAGGCGTGATGAGCGACACGGGTATTTTTCTATCTCTAGGCCTTCTCTCTCTCCTGAAAGCCATCTGTCATAAAACGGTCAATCAGGAGGAACATATAAGCCGCAAAATCACAATCTTTGACGCCACCCTGTGCGACGGTGAGCAGTCGCCGGGCGCCAGCATGAATACCGAGGAAAAGCTCTTCATCGCCCGCCAGCTGGTGCGCATGAACGTGGACGTTATCGAGGCGGGCTTTCCCATCTCGAGTCCTGGTGACTTTCGCTCCGTACAGGAGATTGGCAAGATTGCGGGCGACCGATGCACGGTATGCGGCCTGACGCGCGCTGTCGACAGGGATATCGAAGTGGCTGCAGAGGCGCTCAAAACGGCCCAGAGGCCCCGTATCCATACAGGGCTGGGTGTGAGCACCAGTCACCTGCGCGACAAGCTCCATATGACTGAGGAAAGGGCAATTGAGTGAGCGATCCATGCCGTCAAACATGCTCGCAAGTTCGTTGACGATGTTGAGTTTTATGCCGAGGATGCCGGCCGCTCCGATCAGGAGTTTCTGGTGCGCATTATCGAGGCGGCCGTAAAGGCCGGTGCCACGGTCGTGAACATCCCCGATACGATGGGCTACAACATGCCGTGGGACTTTGGCGCCCGCATCCGTGACCTGCGCGGGCGCTGCGGGTGCGGCCGGTCAGCGTGCGGTCGACGTGATGGAGTATCGCGAGTACGAGATTGAGCGCATTGCGCGCCAGGCATTTGAGGCGGCGCGCAAACGTCGCGGCAAGGTGACGAGCGTTGATAAGCGCAACGTGCTGGAGACGAGCCGCATGTGGCGCGAGATCGTGCATCGCGTGCAAGACGAGGAGTACTCCGACGTGGAGCTTGAGGACCTGCTCGTCGACAACGCCGCCATGCAGCTCATCAGTCGACCGGCAGACTTTGACGTCGTGGTGACGGAGAACATGTTCGGCGACATCCTGTCCGATGAGGCGGCTCAGATTACCGGATCGCTCGGTATGCTTGCCTCTGCCTCGCTGGATGATGGCGTATCGCTGTTTGGGCCGAGCGCTGGCAGCGCTCCTGGCATCGCGGGGCTCGGCGTGGCCAATCCGCTGGCTCAAATCTTGTCGGTGGCGATGCTGCTGACCTACGCGCTCGACATGGGCGAGCAAGCCGCGTGGATCGAGAGCGCCGTGGCGCGCGTGCTCGACGAGGGCTGGCGCACCCGTGACATCGCCGATGTCAACACCCCGGCAGATAAGATCCTCGGCACCACGACGATGGGCGACAAGGTCGTCGCCGCGCTGTAGGCGATGCCGATTCAAGCTGTCAAATATCTCAATCTGTAACATCTAAGGGGCAAAATCGTTCCTACCTGTTACAGATTGAGATTTTCGGCCGAGCATCCGTGGTCTGTCTCGATCTGTAACAGCTAACCGATTATTTGGGCCCTACCTGTTACAGATTGAGACAAACCGTTGGGACAGGTCGGACGAGTCAGCAAAACCACCACAAAGGTGCCGGTCCCCTTCGTGGTGGTTTTTAGCGCAACGAGGTGTTCCCAGCCGACCATACGGGCGGCCTTGCGCTCACGCTGCTCGATGACAGCGCATCTTTAGACGCGAAGTGCGGAACCGGGTGCATATACGAGCCGCGTAGCGTTACGAATTCATGGGAATGACCGTATCGCCAATTTGTACGCTTGCAATCTTGTCTGTGTCACAAACTTGCGAGAACGGCCAGGTCTTGTGGACATCAGTGGTGCCGTTATCCAGTTTATTTGCGAAATAGCCGCTGTGGCTGGTTGCGTCCTCAACATGACCGTCTTTGAACGTCACGATGAGGGGTATGTTGCCAACGGCATCCATAGACTCCTCCATGTTTTGAGACATCTTGCCGCTGTTGTTGTCGTGTTCGATGGAACGATCTATGTTGTAGCGGACTGAAACGCCAACGCAGGATACGGTGGCCTCTTGAATCGTCGCCTTGGTGCCGTTAAAGTTGACCGATTTGGGCGCGGGAATCGTAACGGATGTATCTTCGTAATTCAGCTGGAACTTAAGATCCCATGGGCCCGTAAGTATTTTCTTATACTCGGGAAGCTCTTTGCCAGCACGTGGCACAACGAGAGAGTTGATATGCGTGCGGACGGTCCTGCCCATAAGGCCGGGTGATTCAACGCTGAACTGTGCAAAGTATTGAATGCTGGAGTCATTGGGGTTCTTGTCAATGAGCCATGATTGGCCTTGGCCGCCATGCTCGCCATCAACGTATACGTTTCCATCGACACTTCCGGCGATAGTTCCGTTCTCGCCCGGCTCGGAAAGCTTTTTCAGGGCAGCGGGATCGTCGAACGTAAGCGTATAGGCGATGGTAACCATATCCTTGTCGCCCATGATGGCGTCGGCGGTCACGGTGACTCCGTTGTTGGAGCAGCTAGCACCGACGGGCCGGCCAATACGGTCGATGATCTCGGTTTGAGAAGCAGGTCCGTCAAAGATGTCGGAAAGCATGTCAGAAGGAAGCGGCAGGACGCCTGTTGCCATAGCCGTGCCAGCGCCTCCAATGACGATAGCGAGGACTGCCGTTACAGCGGCAATGCGAGCGACTGTTCTTACGGGATGGCGGGCGATGCGCGGCTTGCGTCGCGTGCCATTAAAGTTGCTTTGAGCGGTCGCCGCATCGCTCGAGGCGACGGACTGAGCAATCGAGTTTGCCATGTGCTGCTTCGCATTATCGGTAAACGAAATGTGCTCCAGGGCGTGGCGATAGTCATTCGAATTCGTAGTCATTGTGGTCTCCTTTCAAGGAAAGCCGAAGTGACGCACGTCCGCGGCTAAGGTGCTGGGCGGTTGCAGCTGGCGTCGCGTGAACGGCGTCTGCGATTTCCCTGATGCTCATGCCTGCGTAGTAGTGCAAAAAGATGGCGATGCGCTGTGCTTGAGGCAGGGCCGTGACAGCGGAAAGAATGGCGCAGTCGCGTTGCGCGAATTCTTGCTCGGTATGTGTTACGGGTGCGCAGAAATCGGGGAGCGAATCGAGGTCGACAACCGGGTGATTCGCGTGCGTACGGCCGATATCGCGACATGCGTTCAGTGCGACTCGGATCACCCAAGCACGTTCGTGTTCGAGCGAGTCGAACGGTTGAGTGCGTTGGAGAATCTTGATCAGCGTGTCCTGGCAGATGTCTTGAGCGTCGTCAGCGGATCCAAGGGCCGAATAGCACAATCGAAGGATGAGGTCGGAATACGTGTCGACCAAGCGCTTTGCTTCCCGCTCGATCTGATCGGCATCGCATCGGAGCGTGCTATTGCGGTTACGGCGTGCAGGCATAGTGTCACCTCCAATTGGTCGTGGTGGATATAGGGAAGGCGTCTCGCGAGGTCCCTCTACATACAACACGGTCGAGACTGCATAAGTTGACAAAAAAAGACGGCACGTGAGCGCCGTCCTTACAAAACAATGAGTGTTCTCGTTAATTACACAAGCACCGTGATGGACAGGTCGGACGAGTCAGCAAAACCACCATAAAGGTGCCTATCCCCTTCGTGGTGGTTGTTGGCAGTTACCAGGGGGTTCTGGCGGTTGAAGACTCGATTGCTTCGTGGCGTTTGAGCTCGCGGCGCATGGTTTGCGAGTTGAGCCAAGCGGCCTTCCAACCGCGCGTGGGGTAGCGCGCCTCGTCAATTTCGATCTTGGTATAGCCGCAGGCGTTGACAATCTTCGTTCCGCATGGGTGTTGGCGCTCGCGTTGAAAGTTGGGGCCGTAGCTTTGGTGCACATGCCCGTGAATCATATAGTCGGGACCCCGAGACTCAAGAGCCGCATTAAAGCACTCGAATCCTCGATGCGGCAGGTCGTCCAGGTCGCCCATGCCTGCGACGGGTGCATGGGTAAGTAGAATATCGCATCCGTCTACCAGTGCGATTTTTCGCGATAGCTTGCGCATGCGTTTTGCCATCTCGCGCTCGGTATACATGTTCGCGCCGTCGCGGTAGCGCATGGAACCGCCCAGACCCGCAATGCGAATACCTCGGTACACATATACGCTGTCCTCAACACAAATGCACCCGCCCGGTGCATGGCGCGCGTAGCGGTCGTCGTGGTTGCCACGAACGTACACAAGCGGTTTGTTGATGACAGTGACCAAAAACTCAAGATAGTCCGGATCCAGGTCGCCTGCGGATAGAATCAGGTCAACGTCCTCAAAGCGCTCCTTGCGAAAACATTCCCACAGGCAGCGCTCCTCTACATCGGCAATGGCTAGGATATTCATAGGGCACGGACCTCCGGCTCGTTATCGAGCTGCGGAATCGAGCCTATAACGTTGTCAGCCAGCCAGTTCATCTCGACAATCTGCGTACTCGGCAGGGGAGGGAAGCCCTCAATCTGAACCACGCCGTCCTGGCTGTGGAGCTCGCCGCCAAATGGGTTGATGGAGCCCTCGACAATGCCGTTGCGAAGCAGCTGCACAAGTTTACGCGTCTGATAGGGTAGGCCCGGAGCGTAGCGAATATCGATGACGCCGGAGCTCATACCGTACCAGTAGTTGACGGCGCGCACCTGCTGGTCATCGGCGGTCTCGTCCCATGTGCCGTGCAGTAGGCTGCGTACGATGAGTTCGTAGTAACGGCCCCAGTTCCATACCGGCATAGCAATACCGGTAACTTCCTTGCCGTTTACCAGACGGTGAAGCCCGTAGGCGGTGGGGTCCTCGAGAGACTTGGACATATCGGCGCCGGTCATGACGCTTACACCTTCGCGGCACATGGCCTCGGCAAGGCCTCCGGCGGGCACATCGCCCCAGGTCAGGATAATTTGCGCACGGGGGTCGAGCAGCGAGGCGCCAATCGCAAAGGCGTTGATTTCGCTCAGCGCGCCCGAGGCGAAGACCGACGCATGGTAGCCAATACGGTGGTTGTCGGCCATGCTGGCGGCAAGGGCGCCCAGTAGGAACTTGGCCTCGTACATCTTTCCAAAGTACGAGCGGACGCTTTGGTGGGGAAGGCCGATTGAGCAGTTAAGGAACCGCACCTGGGGATACTCGACTGACGCCCTGAGCGTGTATTCCATGAGCCGGTGTGAGGTCGAGAAGATGACGTTCGCCCCGTGCTTTACGGCTGTCTCGACGGCGGCGTAGAACACGTCCGAATCGTGGCAGTCCTCGAACGCCTCGGTGCGCACGATGCCGCCAAAGTGCTCATCAAGATACCGGCGGCCCTGGTCGTGTAGACTGTCCCAGCTCGACGTGGCACAGGGAAACTCGTGGATAAAGGCGATTCGCATGGGATTGGCAGTGGAGTAGACGGTCTTGCTCATAAAGAAGTTGAGCACGCCCGAGGTAGCTTTTGTCGGTGCGCCCTCTTTCTCGTTGGGCTGCGGCGCTTCGACAAGATCGACTTTGTCCTCGTCGCTTTTGCCGGCAATGACAAGCTCGCGCCAAATCTTGCACAGACGGTTGACGACGATATCCGTCGGCGTATCCAGCAGACGGTCCTGGTTGTACACATTGAGGTAGACGAGCATGGCATCGGCAGGCGTAATGTCCAAGTGGTCGCCGCCCGCGCGAAGATAGGCGCGCTTAAAGAGCAGGAAGGTGTGACGTAGGTAGTCGACCTTCTTTTGAGGCCATTTTTCGACAAGATCTTGGCCGAGCATTTTGGCAAGCATCTCGTAGCTGCCCTCGCGCGAAAACTCAATCTCGTACAGGGGGCATACGTACCAAAAGGCGCAAAACTCACCGTACAGGCGGCTCTCGACGGAATCCCACTTACCGGGGTACAGACGCGTCACCTTGGCCGAAACCGTCGGAGCGTCAAGGAATTTGAGGACGCTGACACGCTTGTTGCCCTCTTGGACGTAAAAGCGGTGCATGAACTCGGTGACGATGATGGGGTCGCGGTAGCCCTCGGAGATTTGGATATCGTAGAGGTTGGACCATTTGCGGGCGAATTCGGTATTCCAGGGGAGCAGCGGCATAAAGTTACACGAAAAGGCGGACTGGCGACCTTTGGTAACCGTGCCGACGACCATTTCGAGCGGAATGTCCCGCAGGCCGATGTTCTCGCGCTGCCCGCAGGGAAGCTGGGCGACCAAGCTGTCGAGGTCCGTAAGATATGGATGCTCGCTTTGGCTGATGGCGCGACGGCGTCCCTGTTCGCCGCGCTTGCGCGCTTGACGATAGGCCTCTTCCATGGTGTCTACTCCCTTAGTCGTTTAAACAACGATATGAACCATGGTACCACGATGCGAAACCACCACAAAGGTGCCTGTCCCCTTTGCGGTGGTTTTAGGCGATGATGGGGGCGATGGCGCGGATGCAGGCGTCGGCTGCCGTAAAGGTGGTGCTGTCGTCACTGACGATAAAGATGATCTTACCCTTAATGCCAAAGTCGCCGATCTCGCTAAAGAGCACATACGGCTCCTTGTCAAAACCCGAGATGGGCGAGACAGCCGTTTTAGTGGCGCTGGTCAGCTCGTCTGCCAGTGCGTCGAGCGAAGCCCATTTTGAGGGGTCTTTCACCGCGACGGGGACGGCTACGCGCCCAAAGGGCATCAAATGCACGAGCGTGTTCTTGGAGATGTTGGAGTTGGGGACGATGATAGTCTGCCCGCAGGCATCTTCGATGGTCGTGTGGCGCCAGGTGATGTCCTGGACCACGCCTGATACGCCACCGACCTCGATGTTGTCGCCAGGCTTGATGATGCCCATAAAGGTCACCTGCATGCCGCCGATAAGGTTTGACAGCGTATCCTGAAAGCCCAGCGAGATGGCGATGCCGCCGACGCCAAGAGCGGCGACGAGCGCGTTTGCGTTAATGCCAAAACAGTTGTCGAGGATAAAGCTGCCGCCGATCATCCAGATGACGGCGCGCGCGATGTTGATGAAGATACTCGATGCCGGAAGCGGGTTATCGTCTCGGTTAAGCAGATGATGCAGGGTCTTGGATGCAACCTTGGCGGCGACGGCGGTGCCTATCGCCAAGATGACGGCCCAGATGATGTTGTGGACCCACCGTTGCTCAAAAAAATGAAGAATCGGCTCAAACAATTCCATGTAGGGAAAACCTCCTAATGATCATTCAACCATGATACCCACCAAAAAGCCCGTCCGATCACATCGGACGGGCCGATAAGTTGAGATGGGGCGGTCGCGGTGGCGTAAGCTGGGGCGCCGGCGAGCACGCCGGTAAGGAGTGCGACGGTCAAGCAAGACGGGGAAGAGGTCTTCTCATGGCAGTTTCCTTAGTTCTTAACCAGTGGTCTCTGCTGACGCTGGATTATCGACATAATATGCGAAAACCGCCGCAAAGGTATCTGCCCCTTTACGGCGGTTTTGACGTTTGTGCAGATAAAACCTGCCAAAATTAACATCCCTTTTTGGCAGGTTTAACTCAGCAGCATGCGGTCGTTGGCGAGCTCGCCGCCCGAGACCTCCTCGAACTTCTGCAGCAGGTCGGCCACGGTGAGCGATTTCTTCTCATCGCCCGCCACGTCGTAGATTACGTGGCCCTCGTGCATCATGATCAGACGATTGCCCAGACGGATGGCGTCGTTCATGTTGTGCGTGACCATGAGCGTGGTCAGGTGGTTCTCGTCGACAATCTCCTCGGTCAGATTGAGCACCTTAGAGGCCGTCTTGGGGTCGAGGGCCGCGGTGTGCTCGTCGAGCAGCAGCAGGCGCGGCTTGGTGAGCGTTGCCATGAGCAGGGTGAGTGCCTGGCGCTGGCCACCCGAAAGCAGGCCGACCTTGGCGTTGAGGCGCGTGTCCAGACCAAGGTCCAGGCGCTTGAGCAGCTCAACGTACTCGTCCTTCTCGGCCTTGGTGACGCCCCACGAAAGACCGCGACGCTGGCCGCGGCGCTTGGCGAGGGCCAGGTTCTCGGCGATCTGCATGTCGGCTGCGGTGCCGCGCATGGGGTCCTGGAACACGCGGCCCAGGTACTTGGCACGCTGCGACACGCTCAGGCGCGAGATATCGGTGCCGTCGAGCTCGATAACGCCCGAATCGAGCGGATATACGCCGGCGATCATGTTGAGCAGCGTGGATTTGCCGGCGCCGTTGCCGCCGATTACGGTTACAAAGTCGCCATCGTTGAGGGTAAGGTCGACGCCGGTAAGAGCACGCTTCTCGGTGACGGTGCCCTTGTTAAAGGTCTTCTTGACGTGTGAGAGCTTAAGCATCTGCCTCATCCCCCTTCGTGTAGGAGCTGCGGAGCTTATAGCGCTCCCAAACCACGGGCACGCACAGGGCCACGGCGACGATTACGGCGGAGAGCAGCTTCATGTCGTTGGCGTCCATGCCCAACTGCAGCACGATGGCGCGGATAAGGAAGTACACTACGGAGCCAAAAACGGCGGAGGCAAGACGGACACTAAACTGCGTGAGACCGCCGGGCAGCAGGCGGCCGAGCACCTCGCCGATAACAATGGCGGCAAGACCGATAACGATGGCACCAGTGCCCATGCCAATGTCGGCGTACTTCTGGCTCTGGCAGATGAGCGCGCCCGAAAGGCCAATGAGGGCGTTGGAGAGCACGAGGGCGATCATCTTGGTGGAGTTGGTGTTGACGCCCAGAGCGCGGATCATGTATTCGTTGTTGCCGGTGGCGCGCAGTGCCGAGCCGATCTCGGTGCCAAAGAACCAATACAGGATGGCGACGATAGCCACAGCGAGCAAGATGCCCAGGATGATGGCGACGGTGGACTGCGGCAGGCCCGTCATGTTGCTGACAGACGAGAAGATGGTGCCCTTGGCAAGGATGGGCGTATTGGATTTGCCCATGATGCGCAGGTTGATGGACCACAGGCTGATCTGGGTGAGGATTCCGGCGAGGATCGCGGGAATCTCAAAGACGGTGGTCAAAATGCCCGTGATGGCGCCCGCGATGGCACCGGCACACATGCCGGCCAAAACAGCGAGCAGCGGGTCGACATTATTATTGACGATGAGCACGGCGCAGACGCAGCCGCCGAGGGCAAAGCTGCCGTCGCAGGTCATATCGGGGATGTCGAGCAGGCGGAACGTGATAAACACGCCAAGCACCATAATGCCCCAGAGGACGCCCTGCGAAACGGCGCCCTGCAATGCAATAAGCATGCTTCATACCTCCTAGGATAGGGTGGACACGTGAGTCACCATGATAGCGGTAACAATGCATAAAAGAGCTGCGGCCGGATGTTTTGTCTCATCCGTAACAAGCAGGGCGAACGCCGGTCTTTGGCGTTCGCCCCTGTGGCTCACATATTGAATAACACGGCAACGGCACGAGTGCGTGCCCTAGACGCGCTACCGCGCATGGCGTTACTCGTCCAGAGCGGAAAGATCGATGCCCAGAGCCTCGGCCATCTCGTCGTTCTTGACGACGACCAGGTCCTTGCTCGAGAGATGCTTGATCGGCATATCCTCGGGCTTGGCCTCGCCCTTCATAATCTTGACGGCCATCTCGCCCGCGGCGTAGCCCAGGTCCTCATAGTTGATGGAGAGAGTGAACAGGCCGCCAGCCATGCACATACCCTCCTCGCCGGTCACGTAGGGAAGCTTGTTCTCCTTGCAGATCTGGCCCACCTGCGAGGCGCCCGCGGCGATGGTGTTATCGGTGGGGGAGTACAGCGCGTCGACCTTGCCCACGGCAGATTCGACGACGGACTGGATCTCGTTGGAGCTCGAGACGGTGAAGTCGGTGTACTCCAGGCCCAGCTTGTCGAGTTCCTTCTTGGCGGCCTTGATCTGGACGTCGGAGTTGGACTCGGCGGTGCAGTAGAGCAGGCCGACCTTCTTTACGTCGGGCAGGACCTTCTGCATCATCTCGAGCTGCTCGGCGACCGGGGTGAGGTCGGAGGCGCCGGTGACGTTGGTGCCGGGCTTGTCGTTGTCCTGGACCAGGCCCGAGGCAGCGTAGTCGGTGATGGCGCAGCCCACGATGGGGATATCGGCGGTGGCGCCGGCGGCGGCCTGCGCGGCGGGCGTAGCGATGGCATAGATCAGGTCGACGCCATCGCCCACGAACTTGTCGGCGATGGACTTACACGTGGACTGGTCGTTCTGGGCGTTCTTCTGATCGATCTTGACCTTAAGACCGCTCTTCTTGATGGCCTTGACAAAGCCGTCGTTGGCGGCGTCGAGTGCGGAGTGCTCGGTGAGCTGCAGAACGCCGACGGTGTAGTCGGAACCGGCGGCAGCAGAGCCGGAACCAGAGTTGCCGCCGCATCCGGCGAGCGGAGCGAGCGCGAGCAGGCCAGCAGAGACCAGAAGGCTCCTGCGGCTGATGGTGATATCCTTCATATCGTTACCCCCAGTATAGAAATGGCTGGAAACACTGCACTCAAACAAAGTGCAAGTGGAACTATAGTAGCGCGGATGTCCATTTTTACAATAACCTGGCGGGTTTTTTAATACAGAACCGGATCCTTGATTCTCATTTTCATTGCAACAGCCTCAGGACTCAGCGCAACGCGTTGC
>DXZU01000035.1 GCA_019419525.1 Collinsella sp. | reverse complement strand
TGCCTTGGTCGCAAGTAGTCATTGGGGACGTTCTATAATGACTAGTCGTTTAAGAACGTCCCCAACGACTACTTTTGGGCGCTTACCGTTAAGCGGAAGGGGTGTTATCGGCGGCCTTCTTTTGGGCATACAATGGCTGTTGGCTTGCTGCGGTGAAGGTTTGTCCGCTCCGCAGCTTTTTTCTACGGTTAAAGGAGTATGTATGTCCGTTGAGGTCATGAGGTCTGTGATCGATGCTGCCGAGGGGCGCGTGCCCGTCGACACGCTGTTTACCAATGCACAGATTGTCGACGTGTATGGCCAGCGCGTGGCGCCCGGTAGCGTTGCCGTCAAGGACGGTGTGATCGTCGGCGTGCTCTACGATGGTCGCGACGATGCCGCTGGCACCTATGAGACAACTGAGGTCATCGACTGCCAGGGTCGCTATCTCGCTCCCGGTTTTATTGACGGGCATCTGCATATCGAGTCTTCGAACATCCGTCCCGCCGAGTATGCTCGCATGGCCGCGACGCGCGGTACTACCACCGCCATTGCCGACAGCCACGAGATTGCCAATGTTGCCGGTCTCGACGGCTTGCGCTTTATGATCGAGGATGGTCGCCGCGCGCCCATCTCCATCAAGTACATGATGCCTTCGTGCGTGCCCGCGCTGCCCGACGAGCAGGCCGGTGCCGTTATTTCGGCTGCCGATATGCAGGCGTTTTTTGCCGAGCATCCAGGCGATGTCTTTGGTCTGGGCGAAATGATGAACCTGCCGGGCGTCTTTATGGCCGACCCCGAGACCTGTGCTCGCATCGATGCTGCCAACCAGACGCCGTCCAAGCAGGTTGACGGCCACGCGCCGCTCGTTGCCGGTAAGGACCTCAATGCCTATGCCGCAGCGGGCATTATCGCCGACCACGAGTCGACGATTCCCGAGGAGGCACTCGACAAGCTATCTCGCGGCATGTATGTGATGCTGCGTGAAGGTACGTGCAGCCATGACCTGGCCAATCTATCGCCGATGCTGCTGGAGAATCCCGCGCGCGCCCGCCGCTGCTGCTTTGCGACCGACGACCGCGCTCCCTCCGATGCGCTTTCGACCGGCATGATCGACAACGCCTGCCGCGTGGCCATCGAGGCCGGCGTCGACCCGGTGGTCGCTATCTCCATGGCGTCCCTTTCCACGGCTGAGGCATTTGGCCTGGACCACGGCTGCCGCGACCCGCACGAGCTCCGCGGCGCAATCGCCCCGGGCAAACGCGCCGATCTGCTGCTGCTCGATGACCTGACGTTTGCCACGGCTCCGCATCGTGTTTATGCCGCCGGTGCCCTGGTGGCGCAGGATGGCACCTTTGTGGGCGAGATTGCACCCGAGATGGCCGAGGTTGCAGCCCTTGCCGATGAGCTGCGCGCCTCCGTTAAGCTGCCGAAGCTTTCGCTCGACGTATTCGACTATGCCTTTAAGCCGGGCGAGGCCGTGATTGACGTGGTACCGGGTAAGGCCATCACGGGCGTGGCTCGCCCCGAGAGTGCCGAGGGTCTGCGCCGCATTATGCTGATCGAGCGTCACGGCCGCGGCGTGTCGCTGCAGGCCGAGGGCGCCGATGGCGACGGCCCCGCTGGCCTGGGCCTGGTCGGCAAGCATATCGGTCGCGGCTGGGTGCGCGGTTTCACCATCACCGGTGGTGCCATTGCCTCCACGATCGGCCACGACTCGCACAACGTGTGCGTGGTGGGCGACAATGCGGCGGATATGATGGCTGCCGTTGAGGCCGTGGGCCAGGGCGGCCACGTGCTGGTGCGCAACGGCGAGGTCGTGGCGCGCATTCCGCTGGCGCTCGGTGGCCTTATGAGCGAGGGCATGGCCGAGGACGTTGCCGCGCAGCACGACGACTTTATGGTCAAGGCGCGCGCCATGGGTATTGAGCCGCCGCTCGACCCCATCATGGGCATTATCTTCCTGCCCCTGCCGGTCATCCCGACGCTCCGCATCCGCCCCGAGGGCATGTTCGACGTTACAACCTTCACCTATGCCGACTAGTCATCGGGGACGTTCTTAAACGACTAGTCGTCGGGGACACTCTTTGGCGGGCTGCCTGACGCCGCGACCGTAGGACCTCTGGCATGTGTGAGCTATTTGCCAGGTCCTTGAAACGTTTGCGCCCGCGGAGTCTTATTTGAGCTCCCTTTGGGTACGTTGGAATCGGATACACGTTCGATTCCAACAAGCCCGAAGGGAGCTTTTCTATGTTTAAACTGATTGCATCCGATATGGACGGCACACTGCTTGACGAAAACGGCCGGGTGCCTCCCGAGACCTACGAATTGATTCTGGCGCTACACGAGCATGGCGTGCATTTCGCCGCATCGTCAGGTCGTCGCTACGATCGCCTGTGTGAGTTCTTTGCGCCCGTTCGCGACAAGATGGACTTTGTTGCCGCTAACGGCGCCCAAGTCTACGCCGACGGTAAGATGGTAGACCGTGAGGTGTATTCGCACCTGGCGATTCGAAGGCTCGCCCAAGCCGTCAGGACGTTTCCCAATCTGCATCTTGCGCTCTTTGACCGAACCAAGTCCTTCTTGCTCGATGACGAGTGCAAGTTCGTGCGTGAGGTCGATAAGGACCTTCCCAATGCCGAGCGCATTTGGGAGCTGCCCGATCCCAGCGTAAATATCATCAAGGCGAGTATCTTTTGCGATGACTGTGCCGTTATGGACAGTGCCTACGTACTGCAGCGCGAGCTTGGCCAGCTTTTTACCTTTGCGCCTTCTGGAAACGCATGGATCGATGCCATGCAGCCTGGTGTGTCGAAGGCCTCGGGAATCGAGCAGCTCATGGAGCACTATGGCGTCGAACGCGACGAGGTCATGGCGTTTGGCGACTCGATGAACGACTACGAGATCATTCGCTTTGTCGGCACGGGCTGCGCGATGGAAAATGCGCGCCCCGCGCTCAAGGCGGTGGCCGATCGCGTCGTAGGCTGCAACCGCGACCACGCCGTTCAGCATGAGCTCCGTCGCGTGCTGGAGAGTCTCTCCTAATCCGGCAGATGGGGACGTTCCTTTTCTGCCGACAGTGGGGGACAGTCCTTGCAGCTTTTTGCGAAGAGTGTCCCCAGTGACTAGTCGTTTAAGAATGTCCCCAATGATTGATCAATGACTAGGCGAGGGCGGCCATGATGGTGCGGGCGACGCCGTCGTGGTCGTTGTCGTATTCGGTGATGGCGTCGGCGGCCTCGCGATCTTCGGGCTCGGCGTTGATCATGGCCATGCCGTGGCCCGCTGCCTGTAGCATGGGGATGTCGTTGATGTTGTCGCCGAACGCCCAGGCGTCGGCGAGACGCTCGCCCAGGTGCTCGCATAACCACGTGAGGGCCGTCCCCTTGGTGGCGCCCTCACCCATGACCTCGATATTCATGGCGTACGAACGCGTGACCTCAATGCCTCCGAGCGTGTCGAGCTCTGCTGCGATGGCGTCGCGATCGGCCGGGTCGTGCCAGTACATGGCGATGCGTTCGAGCGTCTCGACCTCGTCGATCTTGCTGTCGATATCCATGTCGATCGGTGTTCGTGTGCGCTTGAGCGAAGCCGCGATGTGGGGGTCGCCGCCACAGAACTCATCCAGACGCCCGTATAACGAGCGGGGGAGGAAGCACTGCCCATCCGCGAAGATATCGAAGGTCACATCGTGGCCGGCGGCAATGCGATGGATGCGGTGGGCAATACCACGGTCGAGCGGACGGCTCAAGATGCACGTGGCGCGCGAGGCGTCGGTGGGCGTATCCTCGTCGAGCTGCCAGACGCTGGCGCCGTTGGCGCAGACCGCGTAGTGTGCGGCGGGGTGGGCGAGGATGGGCTCAAAGATGCCTGACAGCGGGCGCCCCGTGCAGGGCACAAACTCAATCCCACGTCGAGCGAGTTCGTCGAGCATTGCCCAGGTGGCGTCGCTCATCTGCTTATCACTCGTCAGCAGCGTTCCGTCCATATCGGAAAACACAATCATTTGATGCAGCCCTTTCTACTGGCATAAAAAGCGTGGCCGAAGGCGGCGATGCCCTGGCCACGCTCGAGTTCTATAACGGTCCGCGTCCTAGCGGTCGGCGAGTGGCTTGTACTCCAGCGGCTCGATCACCGGGCGGTAGGCGGGGCGGATGATGCGGTGCGCACAGAAGAGCTCTTCCATGCGGTGCGCCGACCAGCCGGCCATGCGGGCGACGGCGAATAGCGGCGTAAAGAGCGTCTCGGGCACGCCGAGCATCTTGTAGATAAAGCCCGTGTACAGGTCGATGTTGGCGCAGATGGGCTTGGTCATGCCGTGGTCGCGCATGACCTGGGGTGCCAGGCGCTCGATACGCTCGATGAGTGCGAACTCTTCGCCCAAGTCCTTCTTGGCTGCCAGTGAGCGCGCGTAACGGCGGCAGACCTCGGCGCGCGGGTCGCTGAGCGTATAGACGGCGTGGCCCATGCCGTAGATGAGGCCCGTGCCGTCGAAGGCCTGCTTGTCGAGGATCTTGCCCAGGTAGGCCGCGACCTCGTCCTCGTCCTCCCAGTTGGAGACATGCGCGCGGATGTCCTCGTGCATAGACACGACCTTGGCATTGGCGCCGCCGTGGCGCGGGCCCTTGAGCGAGCCGATAGCCGCGGCGTAGGCGGAATACGGGTCGGTGGCCGAAGACGACAGCACGCGGCAAGCGAAGGTGGAGTTGTTGCCGCCGCCGTGCTCGGCATGCAGCATGAGCATAACGTCGAGCAGCATCGCCTCATCGCGGGTGAACGCCATGCCGCCGCGCAGGACCTGTAGGATGGTCTCGGCGGTGGAGAGGCCGGGCGTGGGGTGCGGCACGTGAACCTCGGAGCCGCGAAGCTTGGCGACCGAGGCCATGTGTGCGAAGGCGGCGATGCGCGGGAGACGTGCGAGCATGGAAATGGCGACGTCGATTTCGTGCTCGGGCGTGATCACGTCTGGTTCGGCATCGAAGGCGTAGAGCAGCAGCACGGCGCGCTGGAGCACGTTCATGATGCTCGACGACACCGTGGTCCTAGGGAACTCTTTGACGTACTCGTCGCTCAGATGTCTAAAGGCGCCCAGGCGCTCGCAAAAGCCGTCGAGCTCTTCCTTGTTGGGCAGCGAACCCGTGATAAGCAGATAGGCGACTTCCTCGTAGCCGTAGCGATTCTCGGCCTGGGCATTGTTGACCAGGTCTTCGATGCTGTAGCCGCGAAGCGTGAGCTTGCCCTGATCGGGCACGACCTTTCCGTCGACCTTGTTGTAGCCGTGCACATCCGAGATGCGAGTGAGGCCCGCGACCACGCCCGAGCCGTCGGCATTGCGCAGGCCGCGCTTGACATTGTGCTCAACAAACAGGCCCTCGTCATAAGGGTCGGTCGGCAGGCCGTGGTAGAGGCTTTCGCTCTCAGGCGAAATCTGGCGGCTTGCTTCGTAATCCAGAACCAGGCGGCTCAAGTGGTCGTCGAAGCGGTAATAGATTTTCTTGGCGTCGTAGGCCATGCGCGCTCCTCTCCGGGCCGCATCGGGGTGACTTGCATGGGCATGCGCGCGTCAGGCTATCCCCAGCGGCTTGCTCGCTACAGGCGGTACATAAAGTTGAAGACGTCCTCGCGCTGGATGGACACGTTGACGCCCGAAAGCTCGCCGGCCTCGGCCAGCGCCTTCTGCAGCTCGGCGAAGTCGAGCTTGGACTCGGCGGTATCGGCCAGCATGGTCATGGTGAAGATGTCCTCGATAATGGACTGCGTGATGTCGCGGATGTCGACGTTGGCCTCGCCCAGGACACGGGTGACGCCGGCGACGATGCCGGGGCGGTTCTTGCCAAGGACGGTGATGACGATACGGGAGGACGAGATCTCGGCCATGGGAAACCCTTTCGCGTGATTGCGGCGCGCGCGGGGCGCTCCGCTACGGTACAGTGTTCATCATTGTACCTGTCTGGCGCAAAAAAGGCGCGCTCGCTGCGGCGTTACATGCCTGCAACATGGGAGAAGGGGCAACAGGGTGCGTGTCCGCTGCGGTTGGTCGCGCCGCGTTGCACAAAGACCGTGAACCTTTTGTGGGACACGCGGCGCCGTGGTACCATAGCCGAGTTTGTTGTCTTGGTCGGAAACCAAGACGCCTTATGCGCTGATCGGTAACCAGCGCCTGACCAATAAGGAGTCCTACCATGAAGCAGGGTATCCATCCCCAGTATGTCGAGTGCACGGTGACGTGCTCCTGCGGCAACACCTTCAAGACGCACGCTACCGTGTCCGAGATGAAGGTCGAGCTTTGCAACGAGTGCCACCCGTTCTACACCGGCCAGCAGAAGTTCGTCGACACCGGTGGACGCGTCCAGCGCTTCGCCGACAAGTTCGGTGGCGCCGCTGCCGCCCAGCTCAAGAAGGCCGAGGAGGCCAAGGCTGCCAAGGCCGCCAAGGCTGCTGAGGCCGAGGCCGCTCGCAAGGTCGCCGCTGAGGCTAAGGCTGCCGAGAAGGCTAAGCGTGCTGCTAAGTTTGCCGAGGAGGCTGCCAAGCAGGCCGCCGAGGCTCCCGCAGAGGCTCCCGTCGAGGAGGCCGCTGCTGAGGCCGAGACCACCGAGGCTGCTGAGTAAATAGCTCGCCGCGGAATCGCTCGCATTCATGGCATAAGGGCCGTGCATCCGTTTGGGTGCGCGGCCCTTTTCTTTTTATTGGTGCAAACGAACCTGTCTCCATGGCACCAAATTGGTGCGAAGGGGACAGGTTCGTTTGCACCAAATGGCAGAAAGGCAGCGTTTGCTCAGATAAAATTTGCCAAAATTAACCTGTCCCATTGTGGCAGGTTGGTCGTAGTTATTACGTGGCGGTCGAGGTCGACCGTATAGGCCGCGCCTTGTTTGGCTAAAGTACAATCATCTGTGTTTAACTCGCCCGCAGCTGCACGGCGTGGGCGATGGCCAAAAAGGAAAACCACATGGGATTCATGTCAAAGCTGCTGTCCTTTGGATCCGATAAGGACCTTAAGCGCTACTACAAGATCGTCGACCAGATCAACGGTCTTGAGCCCCAGTTTGAGAAGATGACCGAGGAGGAGCTCCGCGGCCAGACCGATAAGTTCCGCGAGCGTTACGCCAACGGCGAGTCGCTCGACGACATGCTCCCCGAGGCCTTTGCCACCGTGCGTGAGGCTTCCAAGCGCACCATGGGTATGCGCCACTTTGACGTGCAGCTCATTGGCGCCATGGCACTGCACGAGGGCCACATCGCCGAGATGAAGACCGGCGAAGGTAAGACCCTCGTCTCCACGTTGGCCGGCTATCTCAACGCTATTGCCGGCAAGGGCGTGCACGTCGTTACTGTCAATGATTACCTTGCCAAGCGTGACTCCGAGTGGATGGGCCGCATCTATAAGTACCTGGGTATGACCGTCGGTCTGCTCCAGAACAACATGCCGCTCGAGCTCAAGCGCCCGGCCTACCAGGCCGACGTCACCTACGGCACCAATTCCGAGTTCGGCTTTGATTACCTGCGCGACAACATGGTTACCCGTCCCGAGCAGCGCGTGCAGCGCGGCCACAACTACGCCATCGTCGACGAGGTTGACTCCATCCTGATCGATGAGGCCCGCACCCCGCTGATCATCTCGGGCGCTGGCACCAAGTCCGCCAGTACCTACAAGGACTTCGCGCGTGCCGTGCGTGGCCTTGAGCGCGGCGAGGACGTGTCGCACGACATGCTCACCGCCACCGAGGACGTTGAACCCACGGGCGACTACGTCATGGACGAGGCCAAGCACACCATTGCCGCCACCGAGCGCGGGCTCAAGAAGATCGAGCGCCGCCTGGGTATCGATGATATCTATGCCGATCTCTCCGGCCAGCTGGTCAACCACCTGCAGCAGGCGCTGAAGGCCCAGTTCATGTTCCACCGCGATAAGCAGTACGTGGTCACCAACGGCGAGGTCAAGATCGTCGACGAGTTCACCGGCCGCATTATGGAAGGCCGCCGTTACTCCGAGGGCCTGCACCAGGCCATTGAGGCCAAAGAGGGCGTGCTCGTACGCGAGGAGAACCAGACCCTGGCCACCATCACCCTGCAGAACTACTTCCGTCTGTATGATAAGCTCTCCGGCATGACCGGCACGGCACTTACCGAGGATGCTGAGTTCCGAGAGATCTACAAGCTGCCTGTCGAGGTCATCCCCTCCAACAAGCCCGTGCAGCGCGTGGACCACGAGGACCTGGTGTACCGCACCATTCAGGCTAAATACAACGCCGTCGCCGACGACGTTGAGCGTCGTCACGCCAAGGGCCAACCGGTCCTGGTGGGCACCGTCTCCATCGAAAGCTCCGAGAAGCTGTCCGCCGCCCTTACCAAGCGCGGCATCGCGCACGAGGTCCTCAACGCCAAGCATCACGAGCGCGAGGCCCACATCGTTGCCCAGGCCGGACGCTACGGCGCCGTGACCATCGCTACTAACATGGCCGGTCGTGGTACCGACATCCTGCTGGGCGGCAACCCCGACGAGCTGGTGCGCGAGCGCCTTGAGTACGAGGGCCTGACCATGGAGGACGTGACGCCCGAGCAGCTCGAGCAGTTTAACGCCGAGGCAAAGGAGACTTGCAAGGCCGAGCGCGAGCGCGTGCTTGCCGCCGGCGGCCTGACCGTCATCGGCACCGAGCGCCATGAGTCCCGTCGTATCGACAACCAGCTGCGCGGCCGTTCCGGCCGTCAGGGCGATCCGGGCGAGACCCAGTTCTACCTGTCGCTCGAGGACGACCTCATGCGTCTGTTCGGCGGCGACAAGATGGACCGCGTCTCCAAGATGATGGTCACGGCCGACATGGGCGACGACATGCCCATCCAGCACAAGATCATCTCCAAGGCCGTCGAGAGCGCCCAGCACAAGGTCGAGAGCATCAACTTCTCCATGCGTAAGAGCGTCCTTGAGTACGACGACGTCATGAACAAGCAGCGCCAGGTCATCTACGCCGAGCGCAATAAGATTCTGGACGGCAAGGACCTGACCGACCACATCACCGAGGTCATGCACGATACCGTCTACCGTTGCGTGCAGGAGTTCTGCACCAAGGACAGCCACGATGGCGAGCGCGACCTGGAGGGCCTGCGCAAGTGGGTTGTGGAGCTCACCGGCCACATCGATACGCCGAAGTTCCCCGACGAGGATTATGAGGCCCTGGCTGCCGATGTCCTGGCTTACGTAGAGAAGTGCTACAACATGAAGGCCGAGCGCTTGGGCGAGGACCTGATGCGCGAGCTCAACACCCAGGTCATGCTGCGCGTCATCGATACCCGCTGGATGAACTACCTGCAGGAGATGGATTACCTCAAGACCGGCATCGGCCTGCGCGGCTTTGGCCAGCGCGACCCGCTGGTTGAGTACAAGACCGAGGCCTACGGCGCGTTCCAGATACTCGTCGATACCATGTACGAGGATTACCTGCGCACGGTTTTGCGCATCGAGATCAAGGCTGCCCCGCGTGCCGTGGAGCACAAGGAGGAGCCCTCGCTCGAGGGTGCGCGCTTCTCCGGTCCTGCCGAGGTCGATGGTGACAACGGCGACTCGGTGCTGCGCAAGCAGGCGCAGGTGCAGGCCCGCACGGCTGTCCAGGGTGGTCCGGCTGCCGTCAACAACGGTGGCAAGGTGACCACTTATCGCAAGTCCGAGAGCGACGATCCGTACGTCAACGTGGGCCGCAACGACCCGTGCCCCTGCGGTAGCGGCAAGAAGTTTAAGTACTGCCACGGCAGGAATCGTTAATGGCTGAGGCTTTAGAGATAACGCCCGCCGAGCTGGACGCGTTCGCGGACCGGCTCGGCGAGGTCGAGTCGTATCTCCACCTGGACGAGAAGCGTACCCGTGTGACCGAGCTCGAGGCCAAAAGCGTTGCCCCTGGCTTTTGGGATGACGCCGACGCCGCCCGTGCCACCATGGAGGAGATCGCGCGTACCAAGGAAGATATCGCTGCCGTGGACACCGCGCGCGGCGAGCTTTCCGATGCCCGCGCCGCGCTGGAGCTTGTCGAGGAGATGGGGGATGACCCCGACGCCGTCGCCCTTCGCGAGGAGGCTACAGCCACGGCTGAGCGCCTGGCCCGTGCCATCGATGAGCTTGAGCTTTCGAGCTGGTTTACCGGTGAGTTCGATCACGGCGATGCCATTGTGACTATCAAGCCCGGACAGGGTGGTCTGGAGGCCCAGGACTGGACCTTCATGCTCTTTAAGATGTACATGAAGTACTGCCAGCGTCGCGGCTGGAAGGTCACCATCAACGACTGTCCCGCGGCCGAGGTCATCGGCATCGACCGCGCGACCTTTACCGTCGAGGGCAAGGACGCATTTGGCATGCTGCGCGCCGAGGCCGGCGTCCACCGCTTGGTTCGCATTAGCCCCACCGACGACAAGAAGCGCCGCCAGACCACGTTTGCCGGCGTCGAGGTCATCCCCGTGCTACCCGATGATATCGACATCGAGATCAGTCCCGATGACATCCGCGTGGACGTGTACCACGCGAGCGGCCCGGGCGGTCAGGGCGTCAACACCACTGACTCCGCCGTGCGCGTGACGCATTTTCCCAGCGGCATTGTGGTCACCTGCCAAAACGAGCGCAGCCAGATCCAGAACAAGGCCGCGTGCATGCAGATCCTCAAGGCTCGCCTGTACGAGATTGAGCTCGAGAAGCGTGCCGAGGCCCTGGATGAGATCCGCGGACCCAAGACCACGATTGGTTTTGGCAACCAGATTCGCAGCTACGTGCTCTACCCGTACCAGATGGTCAAGGACCTACGCACGGGCGTGGAGACCAGCAATGTCGAGGCCGTTCTTGACGATGGCGACCTGGACCCGTTTGTTATTGGCTACCATCGTTGGGCCACCGGCAACGCCGATGCAGAAGGCTCGGAGGTCTAAAACATCGGGCAGCTTCAAGCCGATGCTAAGCCCAACGGTTGGACGGGTTTGTATCCAGAATAAACCCTGCGCAGGGGTGGTTTTTGTCCGGCGAATCGGTAGAATCGAATACAGCAAGAAGTTCGAAGCACATCCGTTTGGGTGCGCTTTTTTGAGGGAGGCAGCATGGCATATCGTCTGGACATCAAGCGCATTCTTTCGATGAACTTCTTTCACGACCTGCCCCAGATTATGTTGGGGTGCGCTCTGGCCGCTATTGCGACCGACCTGTTTTTGATTCCCAACGGCCTTGCTGCCGGTGGCGTTACGGGCCTTGCCACCATTATCCAGGCGGTCGGTGCATCGCGCGGCCTATCGCTTCCCGTTGGTATTCAGACGATCGTGATGAACGCCTTGCTGTTGTTGGTCGTTATGCGCGAGGGCGGCATGTTCTACGTGGTGCAGACCGCGACGGGCTTTGTGCTGCTGGGCTTCTTTACCGATCTGTTCGCCCCGTTTGTAGCACCTCTGGCGGATGCGGACCTGATGCTCCCTGCCATGTGGGGCGGCATTATTACGGGCATCGGTTACGGCATGGTGTTGCGCGCCGGCGCCAACACCGGCGGCTCGGACACGATTGGCCAAATCATCTCGCGTAACACCTCACTGCCGGTGGGCTCGACCGTCATGGCGATCGATGTTGCCGTATGCGCGCTGTCGGCTCCGGTCTTTTCAATCGAAAACGCACTATATGCAGGCCTTTCGATGGTCATTAGCGGCTACGTGATCGATGCCGTGGTCGATGGTGGCAACAAACGCCGTATGGTACTCATCATCTCGGACAAGTTCCCTGATATCGCTGCCGATATCATGTATGGCCTGGGTCGTGGTTGTACCAAGTTTAAGGCGACTGGCATGTATTCGGGTGCCGAGAAGCCGGTGATTATGGTCATCGTGAGCCGTCGAGAGCTCAATACCCTCAAGACGATCGTGCGCGAGCGCGATCCTCACGCCATTGTGACGGTCGCTGACGTTACGGAAGCCTTCGGCGAGGGATTCAAGGACATTAGCGCGTAGGGGCGACCGCGTTCCATCCAAAAGACGTTCACATTGATAAACCGTTTCATCAGCGGTTCTGCCTGCTAAATTGTTCAAATAATGATAAAAACTCTGGTAAAGCCATCAGTTTCCAGCATAATGAATGACGTACGTGCATTGCGGCTGTGTTGGGATTACCTTCGGTGCCGTGCGCATTTTGTCTAATGAGGATGAAAGGAAGGCACAATGAGCGACGAAGAGCTCAAAAAGGTTGCCAACGAGGTAAGGAAGGGCATCGTCACCGGCGTGCACGCTGCCAAGTCCGGCCATCCGGGCGGTTCGCTCGGCGCTGCCGACATCATGACCTATCTGTACTTTGAGGAAATGAACGTCGACCCGGCCGACCCCCGCAAGGCCGACCGCGATCGCTTCGTGCTTTCCAAGGGTCACTGCGCGCCTGGTCTGTACGCCGTGCTCGCCGAGCGCGGATTCTTCCCCAAGGAGGATCTCGAGACGCTGCGCCATATCGGCAGCCACCTGCAGGGTCATCCCAACATGAACGACACCCCGGGCGTCGACATGTCCACCGGCTCGCTCGGCCAGGGCATTTCCGCCGCCGTGGGCATGGCCGTTGCCGCCAAGCACTGGGGCGACGACTATCGCACCTACGCCCTGCTGGGCGACGGCGAGAGCGAGGAGGGCCAGGTCTGGGAGGCCGCCATGTTTGCAGGCAACCAGCAGCTCGACAACCTCTGCGTGATCGTCGACCATAACGGCCTGCAGATCGACGGCCCCGTCGAGGAGGTCAACGACCCCATGCCGCTCGCCGACAAGTTCCGCGCGTTCAAGTTCCACGTGGTGGAGCTCGCCGACGGCAACGACTTCGACCAGATCCGCGCCGCCTTTGCCGAGGCCCGCGCCACCAAGGGTCAGCCGACCGCCATTATCGCTGAGACCACGAAGGGCAAGGGCGTCTCCTTTATGGAGAACCAGGTGGGTTGGCACGGTAAGGCCCCCAACGATGAACAGTTTGAGCAGGCCATGGCAGAGCTCACGGCCGCCGGAGAGGAGCTCTAGGATGGCAGACGTCAAGAAAATCGCCACGCGCGTAAGCTACGGCGAGGCCCTCGTCGAGCTCGCCAACGAGCACGATGACTTTGTGGTCCTCGACGCCGACCTGGCCGCCGCCACGCAGACCGGCAAGTTTAAGGCCGCCTGCCCCGACCGCTTCTTCGATGTGGGCATCGCCGAGAGCAACCTGATGGGTGTTGCCGCCGGTATCGCAACCACCGGCCGCGTCGCCTTCGCGAGCAGCTTTGCCATGTTTGCCGCCGGCCGCGCCTTTGAGCAGGTCCGCAACTCCATCGGCTATCCGCACCTTAACGTTAAGATCGGTGCCACGCACGCCGGTATCTCGGTGGGCGAGGATGGCGCCACGCACCAGTGCTGCGAGGATATCGCCCTCATGCGCGTCATCCCCGGCATGACCGTGATCGTTCCCGTCGACGACATCGAGGCCCGTGCCGTGACGCGCGCCGCCTACGAGCGCGACGGCCCCGTGTACATGCGCTTCGCCCGTCTGGCCTCGCCGGTTATCAACGACCCCGAGACCTACAAGTTCGAGGTGGGCAAGGGCATCGTCATGCGCGAGGGCACCGACGTCACCATCATCGCCTGCGGCCTGATGGTCGGCGAGGCGCTCGAGGCTGCTGAGCAGCTTGCTGCCGAGGGCATCGATGCCGAGGTCATCAACATGCACACCATCAAGCCCATCGACGCCGACCTGATCGTCAAGAGCGCCACCAAGACCGGCCACGTCGTGACCGTCGAGGAGCACTCCGTGATCGGTGGCCTGGGCAGCGCCGTTGCCGACGTCCTGTGTGAGCAGTGCCCGACGCCGCTCAAGAAGATCGGCGTCAACGACACCTTCGGTGAGTCTGGCCCGGGTGCCGAGCTCCTGCACAAGTACGGCCTGGACGCCGCCAACATCGTGGCGACCACCAAGGAGTTCTTGGCATAAGGCAAGACGAGGCAAAGTATCGCGTCGACAACCGCAAACAAGCCAGAACAGGGGCGTCCTCAAAGAGGGCGCCCCTGTTTATGCTGAATTTAAATTAGAGTCCTGCCAAGCAAAGTTCCCATGGGGAAACGAGCCCATCCCAACAAAGTGCAATTCAGACCCTTCCAATTTTGTATGCGCAGCATCTCAAGTTGGTGCGTCGGCCCCATAGTAGCCGCAGGCCGGGCGCAGGGTTACCTCCCAAATCTTTCCGCAGCGCAGGCCGGCGTTTGTCCGCAGCTCCGCAGGAGCAGGACAAATGCCGGCCATGCGCGAGGACGATTTGGGAGGTAACCCTGCGCCCGGCCGGTGAGACCCAAACCCCGCCATGCTTCTTATGTGCAGCAAAGCTAATGCTGCTAAAATACAAAGCGCTCATGTAGTTTAAACGCACGACGATAAGGAGCACCAGTGGGTAACCACTTCCGTACCTCCGGTGCGGGCGATGATGCCCCCAAGACGCAGGCAGGCGTCCAGGGCAGTCGTTTCGCCACTCCGGATTCAGAGGGCCAGCCTGTTGCTCAGGCCCCCGCTCAGCCGGCAGATCAGGCACAGCCGGCATCCGATCCCTTTGCCTACAATCCAACCAGCGATGTCGCGCTTTCCGGCACGGCGGGTTTTGAGCCCGTTCAGGCCGTGACCGCTCGCGTGGAGCAGCCTCAGGCTGGTGCCGCCACGCCGCAGCCTACCATGGCCGGCATTCCCGACCCCTTGGCCCCTGCGGCGCCGGCTCCTCAGCCTGCGCAGTCCGGTCTCTTTGCCGCTATTCCCGACCCCACGCAGCCTGCTGCCCCGGTGGTCGAGAGCGATCAGGCCGCCGAGGTCGCAAGCCTCGATAACGCGCTCAACAACCCCGATTTTACGTCGGTGTTTGCGCCCATCGATCCCCAGGCCAGCCGCAAGAAGATGGCCAAGCAGGCCGGTGTCGAGCCCGTCATCCTTATGGAGCATGTCACCAAGATCTATCCGGCACAGCCCAACAAGCCTGCACTCGACGACATCAACATCGAGATCTATCCGGGCGAGTTCGTCTTCCTGGTCGGTCACTCCGGCTCGGGTAAGACCACGCTGCTGTCGACGCTCAACCGTGACGTCAAGCCGACGAGCGGTCGCATCCTGGTTGCCGGTCAGGACCTCATGAAGATCAAGAACCGCAAGGTTCCGTTCCTGCGCCGCCAGATTGGCGCCGTGTTCCAGGACTTTAAGCTTCTGCCGCAAAAAACCGCCTACGAAAACGTGGCGTTTGCCCTGCAGTGCATCGGCAAGCCCAAGGGCGTCATTCGCAGCCAGGTGCCCGAGGTGCTGCGTCTGGTCGGTCTGGCCGATCAGATGGACTCGCTGCCCGACCAGCTTTCCGGTGGCGAGCAGCAGCGCGTTGCCGTCGCCCGCGCTATGGTCAACCGTCCGCCGCTGCTGATCTGCGACGAGCCGACGGGCAACCTCGACCCGGCGATCTCGCTGGGAATCATGAAGCTGCTCGAGCGTATTAACCGCACCGGCACCACCGTGATCGTCGCCACGCACGACCGCGAGATGGTCGATAGCATGCACCGTCGCGTGATCGCCCTCGAGGGCGGCCACGTTATCCGCGACCAGGAGAGGGGAGGTTACGGCAACTATGGCACCAACTAACGTGGGCTACTCCTTCAAAGAGGCAATCAGCCACTTCTTCCGTAACTGGACTACCTCGCTCGGCGCCGTCATCACGATCTTCCTTTCGCTGTTTATCATCGGCCTGTTCATCATGGGCTCCGCGATGCTGAACTCCGTGATCGGCACCGTCGAGGATCAGGTTGTCATCAACGCGTTCATTAGCGATGACGCCGATCAGGCCGATGTTCAGGCTTTTGAGGCCGAGCTTAAGACGTGGAATAACGTCAAGTCCGTGACCTATAAGGACAAGGACGACGCGCTGGCCGAGTATACGAGCAAGATGTCGGGCAACGCCGACGCCACCATGAGCGCGCTCGATGGCCAGAACCCGCTGCCGGCTTCGTTTGCAATTGAGATGGACGATCCGTCCAAGGTCGAAAGCACGGCCCAGAAGCTCAAGAAGAACGCCGACTTCCAGAAGATCGCTGATGACGGCGACGTCAACGCGAGCGTGCTGTACGGCCAGGAGGAAGTGAGCCGCCTGTTCCAGGTGACCAACTACATCCGCATCGCCGCCGTGGTGCTCGTTGGCCTTCTGACCTTTATCGCATTCATCTTCATCAACAACACGATTCGCCTGTCCATCACGGCGCGTCGTCGTGAGATTGCGATTATGCGTCTGGTCGGCGCCAGCAACGGCTTCATTCGTGGCCCGTTTATCACCGAGGGCGTACTGCAGGCCATTTTGGGCTCGCTACTTTCCATCGGCGTTCTGGAGCTGCTGCGCAATCTGATGATTCCGCGTTTGCAGGAGAGCATCGGCTGGATGTCGTTTGCCCTGCCGATGCAGTACTACCTGGTGACCTATGCTGCGCTGATTCTGGTCGGCGTGATTATCGGCCTCTTTGGTTCTGCCATCGCTATGCGTCGCTACCTGCGCGTGTAGGCATGCCTGGAATTCATCCCTTCCAACGGGTCGTCTCTTATGGGGCGGCCCGTTTTTTGATCCCTAGGGGACGGCAGGAAAGCGAATCATCTGGGTAGACTCTTTGGAGTTCGCAATCGATAGTTAGGAGGCGCCATGGGGCGCAATAACAAGCATAAGCGTGGAGCTCGCAATAAGCGCGGGCCGGTGCGCAGCGAACGCCGTCCGAGCCTGACCGGGCGCGTGCAGCTCCATGAGCACAGTGCCTATGTCATAACCGAGAATGGCGACTACAAGGTCATGGGTCGCGGCAAGCGTGAGATCATGGACGGCGATACCGTTGCCGTGAGCATTAAGAATAGCCCGCATGGCGAGCGTCGCGCCGTGATCGAGGGCGTAGTTGAGCGCGCAGCCATAAGCGTGGTGGGTACGTACCAGACCGCCGGTCCGCTCGGTGTGATCGAGCCGCTCGATTCGCGCTTGAAGGCCGACTTCTTCATTTTGCCCGAGGATACCTCGGCGGATCGTCTGGGTGTCCACCCGGGTGATGCCGTTGTCGCGCGCATTTTGACCTACCCGACGCGCCTGGAATCGGGCGCTGTGACGATCGAACGCCGCATTGGCGGAGATGACGCGCCCGATTTGGGCGTTCAATATGTGATGGCGCGTTACGGCTATACCGATAGCTATCCCGAGGCCGCGCTGGACGAGGCCGAGGGGCTTTCGCTCGATGTGTCCGCGGCGCTTAAGGACCCGCTCCGCCGCGATCTGCGCGACCGCTTTGTCATCACGATCGACCCGGTCGACGCGCGCGACTTTGACGATGCCATTTCGTTGGAGCGCACGTCCGAGGGTGGCTACAAGCTGGGTGTGCATATCGCCGACGTTTCACACTATGTGGCTTGGGACGGGCATATCGATCTTGAGGCTCGCCATCGCACGACATCGGTGTATCTGGCCGATCGCGTGCTTCCCATGCTGCCCGAACGCCTGTCCAATGACCTGTGCTCGCTTCGCCCTGACGAGGACCGCCTGGCGTTTACCGTTGACATCGAGCTCGATGCGCAGGGTCGCGTGCGGCATTACGATCCGTACCCCAGCGTGATTCGCTCGCGTGTGCGTATGGACTATGACGGCGCCGAGGCGCTGCTGGTGCGTGCCGGCGCGGTTGAGTATTCGGTGCTGGAGGGTGCGGCCGAGGATGTTGCGGCTGCCGAGACCTCGCGCGAGGAAGCGCTTGAGCGCGGTCTTGCGTGCGAGGAGGCCGCCCGCGGCTACAACGTCGACCTCGGCGATTTCCTTGTCGCCGCCAACGAACTCGCCGAACTCCGCCGTCGTATCCGTCGCGCCCGCGGCTCGGTCGATTTTGACACGGCCGAGATTCGTGCTCTGTTGGATGAGGACGGAGTACCCGTGCAGATTGTGGCGCGTGAGCGTTCGTGCGCTACGTCGCTTATCGAGGAAGCCATGCTGCTCGCCAACGAGTGCGTTGCAGAGTGGCTGGCAGACCGTGATATCGAGGCCTGCTATCGTGTGCATGAGGATCCGAGCCCCGATAGCCTGCACGGTGCTGCCGTTGCGCTGGCGCAGCTAGGCATCATCGACGATCGCCGTGCTGCCGGTATTGCCCTGGGGAGCCCCGATGAGCTGCAGGCTGCAGTTGATGCTGCCGCCGGTACGGCCAACGCACCGCTCGTTAACACGCTGCTTCTGCGCAGCATGCAGCGCGCGCTGTACAAGCCGCGCAACGAGGGCCACTTTGCGCTCGCCGCGCCGTGCTACTGTCACTTTACGAGTCCCATCCGTCGCTACCCCGATCTGGTGGTGCACCGCGTGCTCAAACTGCAGTTGGCCTATGAGCGGCTCGGCGGCAAGGACGCCTTGGTCCGTACGCCGCGGCTGATCGGCAAGGGGCGCGAGTCGCTGCCGCGCATTCTGCCGCAGATCTGCCGCGCATGCAGCGATGCCGAGCGCGCGGCAGATGCCGCCAGCCATGCGACGCAAAAGATCAAGATTGCCCAGTACTATGAGGACCGTCTGGGCGAGCGCTATGCCGGAACCGTCTCGTGGGTTAGCAGCATGGGTCTCTTTGTGCGCTTGGACCTAACGCAGGTCGAAGGCTTGGTTTCGATCAAGAGCCTGGGCAACGAGTGGTTCGAGTTCGACGAGGACGCGCTAACGCTCACAGGTGCCGACACGGGCACCCGTTACGAGCTGGGGCAGCGCGTGATTGTCGAGGTCTCGCGCGTCAATACCACGCGTGGGCACTTGGACTTTAAGCTTATCCATTAGCCAAATCCCGACTCATGGTGGGGGAGCGGAGGGCGGCCTTTCGGGACCGCCCTCCGCATTTGAATCGTGGCTACCTTGCCGTCTGCTCGGCCGCCCGCTTACCTGCTATTTGAGAGGTAAAACCTACCAAAATAAACCTGTCCCTTTTTGGCAGGTTTACAAGAAAGCGGGGATGAGATGGCGACGGTGTACGGTTATGCGCGGGTGAGTTCGCGCGATCAGAATCTGAATCGGCAGCTGGATGCGCTGGGCGCCTATGGCGTGGGCTCAGCGAATTTTTATGCCGACCATGCGAGCGGCAAGGACTTCGATCGACCGCATTATCGCGAGCTGCTGCACGTCCTGGGAGACGGGGACGTGCTGGTGGTGCTTTCTATCGACCGACTTGGTCGTAATTACTCCGAGATTCTTGAGGAATGGCGACGCATTACCAAGGTGCTCGGGGTTGCCATTGTGGTGTTGGATATGCCATTGCTTGACACGCGCGCCAGGGCCAGCGGCGCGCCGGATGTGACTAACACCCTGATTGCTGATATTGTGCTGCAGCTGCTGAGCTACGTGGCGCAGGTGGAGCGCGAGAATATCCATCGGCGCCAGGCGGAGGGGATTGCAGCGGCGCGGGCGCGAGGGGTCCGTTTCGGTCGACCTCGCAAGCCATGCCCTCCTCAGTTTGAGCTGGTGCGCGATAGCTATGAGGCGGGCGATATTACCCGCAGCCAGGCAGCAAAGTGCCTGGGCGTGTGCGTGGGGACGTTCGATCGCTGGATGCGCGAGGCGGGGTAGGGTTTTGCGTCGCTTTGTCGCTTCCTGTTGCGATTCAAATTTTGATACGGTGACGATGCCATTTGGGGCTACACTCGCTGATATTCAAAAAAGGAGGTTGACCCTTGGCGCGCGTAAAACAAATAATCGGATGGACCGCGATCGTTCTGTTCGCTGCAACGCTGGCGGGCATCTGGGTGCTGACGGAGCAAAATGCGGTGGAGACGTCGTTGCTGAGCGAGTCCACCGCGCGTGTGGTGGAGGGTCAGGCTACGGGCGTTCAGGCTGTCGATGCCACGGGTGAAGCCCAGACGGAGAACGGAATGACCGGGGGCACCGATTCGGCTGCCTCGAATGTCCGGTCTGGCCGACTTGCTTCCATTCGCATGTGGGTGGGCACGAACGTCCGTCGCGTTGCCCATACCGTAGAGTTTTTCTTCGTCGGATTGTTCGCCTCGGTGGTCGTGGCTTGCTTTTCCAGGCGTCCGTGGAGCGTATGCTCCCGTTGCGTGCCCGTATTGCTCTTTTGCGCCGCCTGCTCCGTTGGCGATCAGGTACATAAGATCTTTGTTCCCGGCAGGCATTTCGACGTTATCGATTTAGGATTCGATGCTGCGGGCTATGTCATCGCCATGCTGTTGGTATTGCTGACGGCGGCGTTGGTGCGCCATGCGACTCGGCCGATCGGCGCCCATGCGAGGCGCTAGCCGGTAACAAACCCGTTTCTGATAATGCGACCTTGTTGAATTATTTTGTGTCGCGCGTATTTCCGAGCGGTCGGATTTGAGGGGCGAGCGGTAGAACGCTCGCCCTTTGTGCGCCACGATGCGGCACAATGTACCGCAAAAGCTGTTTGTATCCGGTACGAATCGTTCGTTGGTCTTTAATTCTTCTCAACGGAGGTGTTTGAGATGGCAAACGGATTGCTTTTGCGGCTTCGCGAGCGTGAGCTCAGCGCGAGCCCGACGGAACGCAATGTCATCGCATATGTAAGCGCTCATCCGCACGAGGTGGTCGGGCTGTCCGTCCGCGGTCTTGCCGATGTCACGTTCTCCTCGCCCTCGAGCATTTTGCGCTTTTGCAAGCGTTTGGGTTTTGCGGGCTACAAGGAGTTCCAGCGCGAACTGATTGCCGAGCTGGCGCTCTTAGGTGACAAGAAAGACGTAGCCCTCGAGGACATCTCCATGGATGACAGCGTCGAACGTATCGTGGGGAAGGTGATGAAAAGCAACGTGCGCACGATCGAGGCGACGGCGCGAACGCTCGATTACACCGTCTTGGAGCGATGCGCGGCCCGTCTTAAGCGGGCACGCGCGGTCAATCTGTTCGGTATTGGTGCCTCTCGTTTGGTCGCGCACGACCTGGCGCAAAAGCTCATGCGTGTCGACAAAGAGTGCCATCTGTACGACGACTGGCATGATCAGCTCTTATGTGCCAAGAACATGCATGAGGGCGATATGGCAATCGCCTTTAGCTACTCGGGCTTGACGCAAGAGGTGCTGGACTGCACCGCCGAGGCTCAACGTCACAACTGTCCCGTTGTGGCCGTTACCAAAGTAGATGGATCATCCAAGCTTGCCACCATGGCCGATGCCGTGCTCGGCGTTGCTGCGAGTGAACCCTTGGTCCGCAGCGGTGCCATGGCTTCGCGTATGGCCCAGCTTATGGTTGTCGATGCCCTTTACGCTGCTTACGTTGCCAGCGACTACGAACGGGCGACGCATGTCATTAAGCAAAACTACATCGAGAAACAGGAAAGATGAGGTGAATGAAATGCTCGATTTAACAAAATTCACGACCGAACAGCGTAATCAAAGGTCAATGGACCTCGATACGATGACATCGCTGCAAATCGTCACGACGATGAACGATGAGGATCTTCGTGCCGTCCAGTCGGTCACGAAAGTGTTGCCCCAGGTTGCCACAGCAATCGACTGGGCTGCTGAGGCACTCGAGCGCGGCGGGCGCGTCTTTTACATGGGCGCAGGCACCAGCGGTCGTCTGGGCGTACTCGACGCTTCGGAGTGTCCGCCCACGTTTGGCGTGTCACCCGATCTGATTGTCGGGCTCATTGCCGGAGGCGAGACGGCGTTTATCAAGGCTGTCGAAGGTGCCGAAGACAGCGATGAGCTTGGCGCGAACGACCTGCGAGAGCGTGGACTCTCGGACAAGGATCTTGTCGTTGGCCTGGCGGCAAGCGGCCGTACTCCTTATGTGGTGGGCGGCCTTGCGTACGCCAAGGCAACTGGGTGCAAGACCATTGCAATTGCCTGCAACCAAGGGTCGAAGATCGGGGAGAGCGCAGATCTTGCCATTGAGCCCGTGCCCGGTCCCGAGGTGCTGACCGGCTCAACGAGGCTCAAGGCGGGAACGGTTCAAAAGCTCATTCTCAACATGATTTCGACCGGTGCCATGGTCAAGATCGGCAAGGTATACCAAAACCTGATGGTCGATGTGCAGCAGACGAACGAGAAGTTGGTGGTGCGCGGCCAGAACATCGTGATGGAGGCGACCGGCTGCACGCGCGAGCGCGCCGTTCAGGCGCTTGCAGATGCCGGCGGCCATGTAAAAACCGCTATTGTCTCGGTACTGTTGGACTGCGATGCCGAGCAGGCTACGGTAGCTCTTGAGCGGGCGCGAGGCCATGTCCGTGCTGCGGTGAGTGGCCATGAGAAGAGCAATGCCGACGCCCAATAGGTGCGCGGCGTGAGCTGATATGACATCCAGACGAGATACCCAATACAAGGAGGAGTTATGACGAACAAAGAGCTGGCTCAAAAGCTGCTGGACCTTTTGGGCGGTAAAGACAACGTGCTGGCAAACGCGGCGTGCATGACGCGCCTGCGCGTGACCGTCAAAGACGCGGGCAACGTCGACACGGAGGGCATTAAGGCACTCGACGGCGTGATGGGCCTGGTCGAGGACGACACGATGCAGATCGTGCTGGGTCCGGGCAAGGTGAATAAGGTGCTCGAGGAGTTCTCCAAGCTCACTGGCCTTGCGAAAGGCGTTGCCGACGAGAGCGTGGTTGACGCTGCGGCCACAAACAAGGCCGCGCAGAAGGCCAAGTACGAGTCCAAGCCGGTTCAGGCCTTCCTCAAGAAGATTTCCAATGTCTTCGTCGCCCTGCTTCCCGGCATCATTGCGGCTGGCCTCATCAACGGTATCTGCAACGTCATTAACGTCTCGACGGCAGGCGCGCTTGCAGGCGAGTGGTGGTACCAGGGCATTCGTTCCATGGGCTGGGCCCTGTTTGCCTATCTGCCCATCTTGGTGGGCTATAACGCGGCACGTGAGTTTGGTGGCTCCGCTGCGCTGGGCGGCATCGCCGGCATGATGTGTATCGCCAACAGTGCCATGCCCCTGCTTGCGCCTGGCGCGGCTGATCCTGCCACTGCCATTCTGCTGCCGCTCACCAGTGCGCAGTACAACCCCGCAGCGGGCGGCATGATCGCGGCTCTCATCGCTGGCGCATTTTTTGCCTGGATGGAGCGTCAGATTCGCAAGGTTATGCCCAACGCACTCGACACGTTCTTGTCTCCGCTGCTGGTGCTCATCATCGGCGCCTTTGCTCTGATGCTCGTCATCCAGCCGGTTGGCGCATGGCTGACGACTGCCATCTTTAGCGTTTTGACCTTTATCTTCGAGAAGCTGGGCGTCCTGGGCGGCTATATCCTGTCGGCAGGCTTCTTGCCGCTGGTGTCCGTCGGCCTGCATCAGGCGCTCACGCCGATCCACGCTATGCTCAACGATCCCGACGGCGCTACCAAGGGTATCAATTACCTGCTTCCCATCCTTATGATGGCTGGCGGCGGCCAGGTCGGTGCCGGTTTGGCGCTGTACTTTAAGACCAAGAATGCCAAGCTCAAGAAGTACGTCGCAGAGTCCATTCCCGTTGGAATCCTGGGTGTGGGCGAGCCTCTGATGTATGCTGTTACGCTGCCGCTCGTTCGTCCGTTTGTGACGGCCTGCCTGGGTGCCGGATTTGGCGGCGCGCTCGCGGCGCTGCTTCACATCGGCACGGTTTCTCAGGGCGTTTCCGGTCTGTTTGGCCTGCTGATCGTCGTTCCTGGCCAGCAGCTCGGCTACGTTGCCGCTATGCTGCTTGCCTATGCCGCCGGCTTTGTCCTGACGTGGTTCTTTGGCGTCGACGAGCAGAAGATCAACGAGTTCTTTGGCGAGTAGATTGATATCGCGAGCCGTGTTGCTCAGGGTTCGCGGCGCGCGGCAGATTTCTTGATGTTATGGTTGTGCCGGCGGGGCTAGCTGCTCCGCCGGCCTTTTTTAAAGGAGCGTTGAAGCGTGAAAACGGGTATTTCGATTTATCTTTCCAGCCCTCTGCAGGATATTGAGCGGACGATTGAACGTGGTGCCGCGGCGGGTGCGCGCTATGCGTTCACCTCGCTGCATATTCCCGAGGATGGGGGAGCGGCGTATGCCGATAAGGTCCGTCATGTGCTGTCGCTGCTTTCCGCCCGCGGCATTGCGCTCATTGCCGATGTGGGGCCTCGCACGTGCGATTTGCTCGGGCTTGAGCGCATCGAGGACTTGCGCGATCTGGGGTTGGAATACCTTCGTTTGGACTATGGCTTTAGCGCCCAGCGGGTCGCGGAGCTGTCCGGTGTATTTCGCATTGTGGTCAATGCATCGACAGTGAGTTCTGATGAAATCGCATCGTGGCGTGAGGCCGGTGCCGATGTGACTCGTTTTGCCGCCTGCCACAATTTTTACCCCAAGCCTTATACCGGTTTAGCTCTGGAGGACATTGCTCGGGTGAATCTTCGTCTTGCGGCGCTTGGATTCGAAATCATGGCTTTTGTGCCGGGTGATGCTAACGTTCGCGGGCCGGTATTCGAGGGACTGCCGACGGTCGAGGCGCAGCGCGGTCGCGCGTCAAAGGTTGCCCTCAATATGCTTGAGCTTGCACATGGCGCCGATTGCGACATTGTGTTGGTCGGCGACCCCGATCTTTCCGATGCGGGCTGGGCGCAGTTTGCTCAAGTTTCCGCCGGATACGTGGACCTGCAATGCGAGCTTGAGCTCAGTTATGCCTATGTGCGCGGGCAGATTCATCACGACCGACCCGACTCGAGCGTCCTCATCTTTAGGTCTCAGGAGTCACGTACGACGCTTAAGCCGGATTCCGTGCCGACGGATGCCGGAGCCGGCCTGCCGCGAAAGGCGGGGTCGATCGCTGTGAGCAATAGCGGATATGGGCGCTACGAAGGCGAGCTTGAGATTGCGCGGGTCGATCTCCCCGGTGACGAGCGCATGAACGTTGCGGGCCATATCACGCCCGAGGCAATGGAGCTGCTGCCGTTCATCAAACGCGGATTCGGGGTACGGTTCGTTTAGCGTGTGACCCGTGGGCTACAATTGGCCCATCATACGAAGGCGCCTCGTGTGGCGTGTGCCTGCGTTGGCCGATCTATATTCGGAGGATTTCCATGACCGTACTGTTTGTTGAATATCCCAAGTGCTCGACCTGTAAGAAGGCCAAGGCATGGCTGGACGAACATGGGGTAGAGTACATCGACCGCGATATCGTTTTGGACAATCCCACGGCTGATGAGCTTGCGACCTGGATTGCTCATTCGGGGCTGCCGGTGCGGCGTTTCTTTAATTCGTCGGGCATGAAATATCGAGAGCTGGGCCTGAAGGCGCGTCTGGATGCGGGCATGACGGATCGGGAGTGCTACGAGCTGCTGGCGACCGACGGCATGCTGGTCAAGCGTCCGCTGCTGGTGGGCGACGACTTTGCGATTCCCGGCTTTAGGGAAGCGGCTTGGGCCGAGGCGTTGCTGTAGCGGCTGCGGAAAGTGCGACCCGGAATTCGCTTCCAGAATGGGATGCACTTTCCCAAAGTGGCCGGTTGCGGAAAGCACGTCCCATTCTGAGCTTCGATTGCGGGACACGGTTTCCGGTTGAGGGCTCAACGGGAAAGTGGGGACCAGTTTGAGCTTGAAATCTGGGACGCACTTTCCGCCGGCGGGCCTGCCCCAGTCAGTCCGCCAGCTGTGCCCATTCGTGCGGATCGTAGACCTTTACGTGTTTGTTGGGCTTGCCGCTCCAGTACTCCTCGTCCATAAAGGGCAGATATGCCTGAACGCCGGGGCAGATAAAGGGAATCCGCTGCTGTTGCAGTCGCTCGCGCTGGCGCTGCTCCAGGTGCGCCTCGGATATGACGGTCGGCATGCCGGACAGCTCGACGAGGCTTGCCTGGATTCGCTTAAGGTCGGGGAGTCCCGCGTGCCATGACATCCGCATGATCAAAAAGGATGCACGGCGGTATTTTGCCTGCACCACAGTAATGGCGGGGCGCAGTGTGGGATGGATTTTGTCCCGTTCGGGCCAAAGGTCGGCAGTGATCTCAAGGCCCAGGGTCTCCCATAGGTAATCAAGCTCTTCGTCCATGGCGCCTCGATATCTACGTGATCATTGATACTTCGATTGTGTTGCCTGGTGCTATCGTTTTCGCGGTAGAATCTGCCAACGGTTGACGGCTACCGCTCGCGGCGTTTTGCCCTTCGTGTACAGCGGTCGGCTTCACAGGTCCTTCACGGGTTGGACTTAATTAGGCCAATTTGACTGAATTTCAAAAAAGTCAAAATTGGGGCTTGCGTCACGGCGAGACTTCCCGTATATTTCTTTCTTGCGCAAAGGCACAGCCGAGCGCAGCGATGCAGTCATTGGGATGTCGTCTAATGGCAGGACAGCGGATTCTGGTTCCGTCAATGGGGGTTCGACTCCCTCCATCCCAGCCATTGCATTTGCTACATATGGCCCGTTCGTCTAGCGGTTTAGGACGCCGCCCTCTCAAGGCGGAGATCACCAGTTCGAATCTGGTACGGGCTACCAAAATTGAACGCCCGGGCCTCGCAAGAGACCCGGGTTTTGTGTATTGACCGATGTTTAAGGCGCGTTGAGTCTGCCGCCTGGACCGAGGAGTTGTCATGGACCTGCCCATCAGCTTGCAAGACATCACGTATGCCGAGAACTATCTGGCGCAGGGCGACCTGGCTACGGCGACGCCGCTGCTGGAGCGCCTGGTGGAGCTCGCCGAGGAGTATATCGACGCCGAGTGCAAGACGGAGGAGAAGCGCCAATACTTTAGCTTTGATAGCAAGTTTGAGCGCTTGGCCTATCGCCGCGTGGAGAAGGATCCGCGCGAGCTCGTGCAGGTCGAGGTGCCGTTTGACCGCCTGTACTCTGATATGGCGTTTGCCTACATTCGCCAGCAGGATTATGTGAGCGCTCGCAATGCCCTGATGCAGGCTGTGCGTTGGGACCCCATGAACTGCAACTATCGCTTGGATTTGGCCGAGCTGTTCCGCGCACTCGAAGACAAGCAGGAATGGGCATCGCTCTCGTTCTCGGTGCTGGAGCGTGCAAGCGATGGCAAGTGCGCCGCCCGCGCTTACGCCAATCTGGGTCAGTACTTCTTGGAGCCCGAGACCGAGAACGTTTCGGCTGCCGTGGGCTGCGCGCGTCTGGCGCTGCGCCTGGCGCCCAACGATGCGCATACGACGCGCCTGCTCAACAAGATCCATACCACCTATCCGGATGCCGCCGATGAGAGCGACGAGCACGTGATGGGTGAACTGGCCCTGCAGGGCGTTCCGACCTCGCCTTCGGCCGAGATTGCCATCTGCCTGATTATGTGCGCGACCGATGCTGCAAGCGACGGCGACAAGCAGGAGGCGACGCGCCTGACGGTACGTGCTCGCGACTTGGTGGGCGAGGAGGCCTGCGCGGCGATTATCAAACTGGTGCGTGAGAGCGATGCCGAGCTCAATGCCGAGCGCAAGGCAAAGCGCGAGGCTGCGGGCTCAAACGCCGATGGCGCCAAGGAGGCCGGCGATGCCCAGTAAGCGCGAGCGCAAACTCATTTCCAAGAATCGCTCGGCACATCACGAGTACTTTATCGATGAGACGTTTGAGTGCGGTATTGAGCTGAGCGGCACCGAGGTCAAGTCGATTCGCGAGCGCGCCTGTCAGATCACTGACACTTTTGCGCTGATTCGTGGCGGCGAGTGCTGGCTCGTCGGACTGCATATCCACCCTTATAGCCATGGTGGCGTGTGGAATCGCGATCCCGACCGTCGGCGTCGTCTGCTGCTGCACCGCAAGGAGATCGACTTTCTTGACGGCAAACTTCGCAACCGTGGTTATGCGCTGGTTCCGTTGGAGCTCTACTTTAATACCGACGGCCGCGTAAAGCTGCTGCTGGGTCTGGGTCGCGGCAAGAAGCTCTACGACAAGCGCGAGGACATGGCCAAGCGTGATGTCCAACGCGAGATCGACCGCGCCCTTAAGGAACGCAACCGCTAGGCACTCTGTATAAGTTGCGGTGGAATACGGACTGTTTTGCCTATTTGAGGGGCTATTCAGTCCCTATTTCACCGCAACTGCGGGCGTCTCATCTTTCTTACTGTTCTGACACATATGTCTCAAAGGCGGCGTCCGTTATGGGCGTCGCCTTTTTTGTGGGTACATACATCCATGAGGTTCCAACCCGAGCTAGGGGAGTGATCGTTATGGACAAAACTGCGTTCTTTACCATGCCGAGTGGCCTGTACGTGGTGAGCGCCGCGGCGGACGGGCTGCGTGCCGGCTGCGTCATCAACACAGCGGTGCAGGTGACATCCGCCCCGCCGCGCATCTCGATTGCCGTGAACAAGGAAAATGTCACGTCCGGCGTAATCGCATCGGCTAAGGCTTTTGCGCTGACCGTGATTGACCAGACCGCCGACATGCTCTACATCGGTAACTTTGGGTTCCGCACCAGCAGCGATTATGGCAAGTTTGCCAAATACGAGACCCGCGAGACGGCTCTGGGCATGCCCTATGTGCCCGAGCACGCGGCGGCCCTGTTTAGCTGCCGTTTGATCGACACTGTGGATGTGGGCACGCATCTGCTGTTTATTGGCGAGGTCGAGGATGCCGAGCGCCTGAGCGACGAGACGCCGCTGACGTACGACTACTATCACAAGGTGCTAAAGGGCAAGACGCCGCCCAAAGCCTCGTCGTATCAAGGCTAGAAATGTTCTAAAAATACTTGCATTATTTTATTGAGAATATATACTAATAAGTAAGTACACCAGCAGTCACGTTCGAGAGGAGAACATCATGGCTGAGGAGAAGAAGACGTATAAGTTTGTGTGCACCGTTTGCGGTTACGAGGTTGAGGTCGACACGCCCGAGCTGCCCGAGGACTACGTGTGCCCGGTGTGCGGCGTCGGTCCCGATCAGTTTGAGCTCGTCGAGGAGTAACTCGCAGGCACACGGCGAAAGCCGAACATAGCTCTGTCCAAGGGTCCCGGTCGAATTCTCGGCCGGGACCCTTTTGATTTATCTGACGGTTTAAAACGGTCTCACGTGTTACAGATTAAGACGTTATATCTGGACAGTCACGCCATCCCAATTACATCCCCGTTAGCAGCACGATGTCGAGAATCGTCACGATGACGCCGATCCCTACGAGCAGCGCGTTGAGCGGGCGCGAGTTGGCGTATTTGCCCATGACGCGGGGCGAACTGGTGAGTCGTATGAGCACAAAGACCGTAATCGGCAGCTGAAGCGACAGCAGCGCCTGACTCCAAATGAGACCCTCAAAAGGATTCGGGACGACCAGGCACGCCGCCACTGCGCCGACGAAACAGGCCGCCACCCCGATCGAGGAATGTCGGTCGTGGATGTCGTATTCCTCGTCGAACATGCCCGCGGTGATGGTGCCCGCCGCCATGCCCGCCGTCACGCTACTCGATATGCCCGCAAACAGCAGTGCCGCCGCAAAGATGATTGAGCTTGCCGGGCCCAGAATGGGGGAGAGCGTGGCCGCTGCGACGGCGAGGTCGTCTACGACAATGCCGTGCGCAAAGAAGGTCGTTGCGGCCAGGATGACCATGGCCGAGTTGATTGCCCAGCCCACGCCCATCGAAAAGAGCGTGTCGAAGAGCTCGTAGCGCAGACGTTCTTCGATAACTCGCTCGCCTTGGCCTTCGAAGTGCATGGATTGGATGACTTCGGAGTGCAGGAAGAGGTTGTGGGGCATAACGACCGCGCCTAGGACGCTTACGATAATCGCGGCCGAGCCGGTGGGCATACTGGGTGTGATCCAGCTTGTGGCGGCTTGCGGCCAGTCGACCTTGACTAGTGCAAGCTCGGCTAAAAACGAGAGTCCCACCACGCCCACGAAGGCGATGATCCGTCGCTCGGCGCGTTTGTAGGAGCTTGTCATGAGCATGGCAATCGATACTGCCGCGACGATGATGCAGCCGGCGCGTACGGGCAGGCCAAAGAGCATTTGAAGCGCGATCGCACCGCCCAGGACTTCGGCCATGGCGGTGGCGATGGTCGCGAGATAGGCACTGGCGAGCACCGTGCGCCCAACGAAGCGGGGGAGATAACGTGTCGTGGCCTCGGCAAGACACATGCCCGTGGCGATGCCCAGGTGTGCCGCGTTGTGCTGCAGCACAATGAGCATAATTGTGGACAGCGTGACGATCCACAGCAGTGCGTAGCCAAACTGCGAGCCCGCGGCCATATTGGAGGCCCAGTTGCCCGGGTCGATAAAGCCGACGGTCACGAGTAGCCCGGGGCCGATATTCCGCGCAATGTTTAGGCCTCCGTGACCGCCGGTGCGTCGGGAGCCAAAATGATGTTTGAGATGGTTGAGCATGGTGAGCTCCTGCGTGCCGTTTGCTTGACGCCGCAAAGGATACCCGTTTTAGGCTAAGAAGTTAACCAAGACTAACAAAATTGTTGTATTTGAATAGGATGGTGGAAGGGGATTGCTGAAATGTCTTGATCTGTAACAACTAGGGATGGAAATTGGATCTTACTGTTACAGATTGAGATGTTTGAAGCGGTGAGCATACGGGCCGAACTTGGGGCCCTTGTCGTCGTCCTTGAGGTCGGCGGTGTCCACTCGTAGGGTGTGCGTTACGCGATTGTTTCGAAACGGGCGGGAAACACAACGGGCCGGCGATGCACCTAGTATGCCTAGTCAACTGACTGTCTAACACCTAGGGGAGGATCGCGATGCAGGCAGATTCCGCTCAGCAGCAGGGCCTTTATCGCCCCGAATTCGACCACGATGCATGTGGCATCGGCGCGCTTGCCGATATCAACGGCGAGCGCCATCACCAGATTCTGGACGACGCGCTGTCCATTCTGGTCAACTTGGAGCACCGCGGCGGTACGGGACTCGAGAAGAACACCGGCGACGGCGCCGGCATCCTGTTCCAGGTTCCGCATCATTTTTTCCGCAAAGAGGCTCAAAAGTGCGGCCAGATTCTGCCGGCAGAGGGCGACTATGGCGTGGCCATGCTGTTCTTCCCGCAGGACGACAAGGGCGTAGAGGATGCCCGTCGCGTGTTTGAGGAGGGCTGCGCCGAGGCCGGCGTGCCGCTGCTCTTTTGGCGCGAGGTGCCGGTCGACCCGCACGACCTGGGCGAGACAGCCCGCGCCTGCATGCCCACCATCTTGCAGGCTTTCCTGGGCCGTCCGGACGACACGCCCGCCGGCGACGCCTTCGAGCGCCGCCTGTACGTGTGCCGCCGCACCATCGAGAAGAAGGCTGACGCCGAGTTTGCCCTGCGCGACAAGATCTTCTATGTGTGCTCCATGAGCTCGCGCACCATCGTGTACAAGGGCATGCTGGTCGCCACACAGATGCGCCGCTTCTTCATCGACCTCAACGACGCCGCCGTCAAGACGGCCGTGGCGCTCGTACACTCGCGCTACTCCACCAACACCACGCCCAGTTGGGAGCGTGCGCACCCCAACCGCTTTATCATCCACAACGGCGAGATCAACACCCTCAAGGGCAACGTCAACTGGATTCGTGCCCGCGAGCCCAACCTGTACAGCCCCGTGTTGCAGCATGATCTTGAGCGCGTGATGCCCATCATCAACCGTGAGGGCTCCGACTCCGCGATTCTGGACAATGTGCTTGAGTTTTTGGTCATGAACGGTCGCCCGCTTACACGTGCCGCGTCCATGCTGCTGCCCGAGCCGTGGGACCACAACGACAATCTGAGCGAGGAACGCCGCGCCTACGACGCCTACCAGTCCATGCTCATGGAGCCGTGGGATGGCCCGGCGGCCATCGCCTTTACCGACGGTCGCACGCTGGGTGCCGCCCTCGACCGTAACGGCCTGCGTCCCGCCCGCTACTATGTGACGCGCGACGGTCGCTTTATGCTGGCAAGCGAGGTGGGCACCATCGAGGTGAGCCCCGAGAACATCCTGACGAGCGGCTGTCTGGGACCGGGCCAGATGCTCGAGGTCGATTTTGCCCGCGGCCGCGTCATCTACAACGACGAGCTACGCGCCCGTTACGCCAAGGAAAAGCCCTATCGCGACTGGATCGCCGAGGAGACGCTGACCGTCGACGCGCTCGACAAGCCCGTCGCGCCCGCGCCCGCCGAGGACGCCGAGGTGCCCGCCGCCGTGCGCATGGCCAAGCTCGGGTATCACTGGGATGATGTTGACGAAGTCGTGCGTCCCATGGCCCAGCAGGGCAAGGCGCCGCTCGCCTCGATGGGTATCGATGCGCCGCTGGCCTGCCTGTCCAAGAAGACGCGCTCGTTCTTTGACTACTTCTATCAGCTGTTCGCCCAGGTCACGAACCCGCCCATCGACGCCCTTCGCGAGCATATGGTCACCTCGACCACGCTCTACCTGGGCAATCACGGCAACCTGCTCGAGGACTCCCGTACGGCCTGCCAGCTGGTGCGCCTGGAGCGCCCACTGCTGAGCGAGGAGGAGTTCGAGCGTATCTGCGCCATCGACCGCGTGGGCTTTAAGACCCGCCGTTTCCGTGCCGTGTACCGCCGCGACGCGGGTGAGGGCGCGTTGCAGGCTGCACTCAAGCAGCTTGCCGAAGACGTCGAGGCCGCGGTTCGCGATGGCGTGAACATCGTGGTGCTGAGCGACCGTGCTGCGGCGGGCGAGGTCCCTGTGCCGTCGCTGCTCGCCGTGGGCTGCGTGCACAACCACCTGATCCGCGCCGGCGTGCGTACCCTTGCCGACATCGTGGTGGAGTGCGGCGACGCCGTGTCCCCGCACGACTTTGCGGCACTGGTGGGCTACTCCGCGAGCGGCATCTATCCGTACAACGCGCACGCGTGCATTCGCGACTTGGCGGTGCACGGCGATCTGGACGTGACAGCCGAGCAGGGCATCGCTAACTACAACAAGGCTGCGACCGCCGGCATCGTTTCCATCATGTCCAAGATGGGCATCTCCACGGTGCAGAGCTACCACTCCGCGCAGATCTTCGAGGCCGTGGGCTTCACTCCGGAGTTCGTCAACGCGTACTTCGCCGGCACGGTGAGCCGTGTGGGCGGTATGGGTGTCGAGGACGTCGAGCGCGAGCAAAACGAGCGCTACGACACTGCGCTCGCTATCCTTAAGAGCCCGGCTCCCGATCAGCTGCCCACGCTGGGTCTGACCAAGTGGCGCCCGCTCGGCGGCGAGGATCACCTTATCGACCCGCAGACCGTCTACCTGCTGCAGACCGCCTGCCGCGAGGACAGCTACGACACCTTTAAGGAGTACAGCGCCCGCCTGCACCGCACCGGCCGTGCCGTGCGCCTGCGTGACCTGCTGGACTTTAATGCCAACGGTCGCACGCCGGTTTCGCTCGACGAGGTGGAGCCCGCGCTCAACATCGTCCGCCGCTTTAACACCGGCGCCATGTCGTACGGTTCCATCAGCAAGGAAGCACACGAGTGCATGGCCATCGCCATGAACCGCCTGCACGGCCGTTCCAACTCGGGCGAGGGCGGCGAGGATCCGCGTCGCGAGACCCCGCTGGCCAACGGTGACTCCAAGAATTCCGCCATCAAGCAGGTGGCAAGCGCGCGCTTTGGCGTGACGAGCCGCTACCTGTGCAGCGCCTTCGAGATTCAGATCAAGATGGCCCAGGGCGCCAAGCCCGGCGAGGGCGGCCACCTGCCCGGCAAGAAGGTCTACCCCTGGATCGCCGAGGTCCGTCAGTCCACGCCCGGCATCGGCCTGATCTCGCCCCCGCCGCACCACGATATTTACTCTATCGAGGACCTGGCAGAGCTGATCTTTGACCTTAAGAACGCCAACCCCGGCGCACGCGTGTCGGTCAAGCTGGTCAGCGAGGCCGGCGTCGGCACCATCGCCACCGGTGTGGCCAAGGGTGCCGCCGACAAGATTTTGATCAGCGGCCACAACGGCGGCTCCGGTGCCGCGGCGCGCGATTCGATCTGGCACGCCGGTCTGCCGCTGGAGCTCGGTCTTGCCGAGGCCCAGCAGACGCTGCTGCAAAACGGCCTGCGCTCGCGCGTGGTACTCGAAGCCGATGGCAAGCTCATGGACGGCACCGATGTCGCCGTCGCCTGCCTGCTGGGTGCCGAGGAGTTTGGCTTTGCGACCATGCCGCTCATCTCCATGGGCTGCCTCATGCAGCGCGACTGCCAGCAGGATACCTGCCCGGCCGGCATCGCCACGCAAAACTGCCGCCTGCGTCGCGGCTTCCGCGGCAAGCCCGAGCACGTCGAACACTTTATGCTCTTTGTTGCCGAGCAGCTGCGCGAGGTCATGGCGAGCCTGGGCTTCCGCACCGTCGACGAGATGGTCGGCCATCCCGAGTGCCTGCGCCAGATCGAGGTCCCGGGCAACCGCAAGGCCAACCTGCTCGATCTGTCGCCCGTGCTGGCAAGCGCGACCTGTGAGTTTGGTGCCCACATCCCGGGCGCCGACGGCCGTCACTTCCTGCCCCAGATGGCTGCGGACAGCGAGCTCGACAAGACGCTCGACTCCACGCTGTTTGTGCCCTATACGGCCGATGCCCGTGCGCACCTGCGCCCGATTCGCTTCCGCGCCGACATCGCCAACGTCAACCGTTGCGTGGGCACCATCTTGGGCAACGCGGTGACCAAGGCGCATCCCGAGGGCCTGCCCGCCGGCTCCATCACCATCGATTGCGATGGTTCGGCCGGTCAGAGCTTTGGCGCTTTCCTGCCGCGCGGCATTACGCTCAACGTGTGCGGCGACGCCAACGACTACTTTGGCAAGGGCCTTTCGGGCGGCGAGGTGTCGGTGCGCCCCAACCCGCATGCGACCTACAAGTTCGACGAGAACATCATCGTGGGCAACGTTGCGTTCTTTGGCGCCACGAGCGGTCGCGGCTTCATTAACGGCCTGGCCGGCCAGCGCTTTGGCGTACGCAACTCCGGTGCCACGGTGGTGGTCGAGGGCTGCGGCAACCATGGCTGCGAGTACATGACGGGCGGTCTGGCGCTCATCCTGGGCGAGGTCGGGCAGAACTTCGCCGCCGGCATGACGGGCGGCGTGGCTTACGTCTTTGACCAGTACGGCACGCTCGATGCCCGTGTGAACCACGAGAGCGTTGAGCTCAAGGCCCCGACGGCCGGCGAGCTGGCGCAGATTCGTGCGCTCATCCAGGAGCACGTGGACGCGACGCAGAGCCCGCGCGGTATTAAGCTGCTCTACAGCTTTGAGACGATGGGCAAGCACTTTGTGAAGGTCATTCCGACCGAGTACGAGCGCGTGTTGGCGATTGTCGCTGCCGCCGAGGCCATCGGTAAGACGCATGCCCAGGCCGAGGAGCTGGCGTTTGACATTGTGACCGGTCGCGCCGACGCCGCCGATGTCGCTCGCTTTGATGTGGCGGGTGGTGTCGCTGGCGCTGCGCCCACCACCGCCAGCTCTGTTGCTTCGACCAAAAAGGAGGCGTAAGTGCCATGGGTAAGCCCGGTGCTTTTCTTGATATCGATCGCGTGACCCACGAGCTGCGCCCCGTGGAGGAGCGCAGCCGCGATTTCGATCCGCTGTACGTGGAGCTCGACGACGATGCGCGCCGTGCCCAGGCGAGCCGCTGCATGATGTGTGGTGTGGCGTTTTGCCAGATGGGCGCGAGCTTTGGCAAGGCGCGTCCGAGTGGCTGCCCGCTGCACAATCTGATTCCCGAGTGGAACGAGCTAGTGTATTGCGGCCGCTGGGACGAGGCTGCCGAGCGTCTGTCACTCACCTCGCCTATGCCCGAGTTCACGAGCCGCGTGTGCCCGGCGCTGTGCGAGGCCGCGTGTAACCTGGGCTCGGTCGACGGCCAGCCCACGACGATTCACGACAACGAGCGCGCGATCAGCGACCATGAGTGGGCAAATGGCGGTCCGCGCCGCTTTGAGCCGGCAGGGGAGGGCGCGCCCACGGTTGCCGTGGTGGGTTCCGGCCCGGCTGGCCTGGTGGCAGCATGGGAGCTTGCGCGTCGCGGTGCCCGCGTGACGGTGTTTGAGCGTGACGACCGCCCGGGCGGCCTGCTCATGTACGGCATTCCCAACATGAAGCTCGAGAAGTCCGTGGTCGAGCGTCGCGTGGCACTTATGCGCGAGCTGGGTATCGTCTTTGAGCTGGGCGCTGACGTTACGAACCCTGCGGTGGCGGCCAAGCTCGATGGCTTTGACGCCGTCGTGGTGGCTGCCGGCGCCCGCGCCCCGCGTGGGCTTTCTGCTGCGAACATCGATGCGCCCGGCGTGGTGTATGCCGTGGACTACCTGACGGCTTCGACCATCTCGGTGCTCGATGGTGGTGAGCCCGCGGTGAACGCGCGTGGCCTGGACGTTGTGGTCATTGGCGGCGGCGATACCGGCAACGACTGCGTGGGCACCGCGGTGCGCCAGGGTGCGCGCAGTGTGCGCCAGTTTGAGTTCTTGCCGGCCGCGCCCGATAAGCGTGCGGCGAGCAACCCTTGGCCGCAGTGGCCCAACGTTAAGAAGACCGACTACGGTCAGCAGGAGGCTATCGCTGCCATGGGCGGCGAGATGCGTGCCTGGGGCGTGGATACGCTCGAGGTGCTGCTGGACAAGAAGGGCGCGGCAGCGGGCCTGCGCGTGGTCGATCTGGATTGGTCGGCTGGCAAGCCCGAACGCATCGCGGGCTCCGAGCACGAGGTGCCGGCCCAGCTGGTGCTCATCGCCTGTGGCTTTACGGGTCCGGAGCATGGCGTGTTCGATGCGGTAGGCGTGCCTGTTGCCACCGCTGGTCGTCCGCTGCCTGTGATGGCTGCTGAGGGCTCGCACCTCGCGGCACGTGCTGACAACGTTGCCGCGGACGCCACGCCGGTATACGTGGCCGGTGACGCTCGTAACGGCAGCTCGCTCGTGGTGAACGCTATGGCCGACGCCCTGGCCTGCGCTGCCGAAGTCGCCGACGCGCTGGAGCTGTAAGGCGGCTGTTCACAGCTGAATCGTCAAGGGCTGTTCCCAACGGCCGGCCCAAAAGGAACGTCCCCAAGTGCCGGCAACTGGGGACGTTCCTTATGTGCCGGCATTCGGGGACACTCCTTGCGGGTTTGCGAGCGATTTGCTCATTTGTCGACGTACGGGTGTTCATTTGTCGACTTCTTGGGCTGTGGTCACCTGTTGTTTCTGTGGCGGCTGTGGACGCTTGGCTCGAAAAGGCGGGTTGGCTGTCTATGCCTGCCTGCGGTTTTGTTGCGGTGCGCATTTTCGGTCAAGTTTCGTCAAGTGTTTGGTCAGCATCTGGTTTGCAGCCGGAGGCCTATTTTGCCCGCGCTGGTCGTGGCCGACCACCCTCCTCGTAAGCTCAAATTGAGGTCTATCAGTTTGAGGAGGATGCCATGACTGACCACGTTTTAGACCGAGCGCATCTGGCCGAAGCCGTCGGCAACGATATTGCCGACATGGCCCATTTTTGGATGCTGCGGAAGTTTCAGTTTTTGGAGCCGGCGCGCGAGCAGTTCGAGATCATTGTCGACCCGTGGCTCGGCTATTGTACCGAGCCTTCTCAAAACGAAATCATGGCCTACAACATGGCATTTACCGATTGGCTGCTCTTCGAGCGCCCCTATCGCCATGGCAAGACGCTGCTCGAGCTGTATGTTGATGAGCCGCCGGCATCGCTTTCGCCTGCCTCGCTCAAGCGGCTCGAGCAGGTGCGCGACACACAGTATTTCTCGCGCTTTGGCATTTTGGACAAGGATCCTGCGAACGGCATGGTTGCGCTGAAGGATACGCGCACCGACCGTCGCTTTGATGTCTACGACCCGCATATCGTGCAAAAGGAGCATTGGAGCGACGGCGCGATTGCGGTGCGCCTCGCCTGCGTCGACGATGTCTGGCTGACGGCGGGACAACTCTATCTGTATGACATCGCACGCCTGAGTGACACGGCGGTCGATGGGCCTGGTGCGGTGCATCCGGAGGACCTGCAGGATGGCTTTGACACCTCGTGCATCAGTTTCTTCTTGCGTCTGGTCCGCGACATCATGGGCGCCCAGGGGCGGTACGTAAAGTCGCTCAACATCTACGAGCAGGAGTGGGAGTAGGGGATGTTACTGGTGTCGCTCTGCTGCCCTGACTTTGTCTCAATCTGTAACGTTTGGCGGCTGTTTGGGCCCGTAACTGTTACAGATCGAGACATTTCCCTGGTGTCGCTGGGGTGGGACTGCAACGTATTCCGTCCCCCACATCCCCTCTTCCCTCCGTTAACCGATATGCTCGACTTTAGGTCGCTGCATTAGGTGATAATGGACAAATGTTCAAGTTGCTCGTGAGGGAGGAGCTCGATATGGCGTCTGCCGATCGTTCTACGTTGTTTATCAATGCGACCATTCTGGATGGCTCGGAGCATATGGAGCCGCAACCCGATATGGCCGTGGCCGTTGAGCGCGGTGTCATCACGTGGGTGGGGCCGAGTGCTGTGGCGCAGGCGCCTGCAGGTGCCGAGGTCATCGACCTGGCCGGCGCGTACCTCATGCCCGGCCTCATCAATATGCATGTGCACCTGTGCGGCTCGGGCAAGCCTGTCTCGGCCGGCGATGCGGGCGCACTTATGAAGAAGCTCGATAATCCCGTGGGCCGCGCCATCGTCCGCCACATCCTCAAAGGCAGCGCCCAGCAGCAGTTGGCAAGCGGCGTGACCACGGTGCGCGGTGCGGGTGACCCGCTGTTTGCCGATATCGCCGTGCGCAACGCTATCGACGCCGGCAAGTATCAGGGTCCGCGTCTGGTGGCGCCGGGAACGGGTGTCACGGTGCCGGGCGGTCACGGTGCGGGGCTGTTCGCGCAGGTCGCCGATACCCCCGATGAGGCGGCCGAACAAGTGCGTGACTTGTATGCGCGCGGTGCCGACGTCATCAAGCTGTTCGTGACGGGCGGCGTGTTCGACGCGACCGAAGTAGGTGAGCCGGGCGTGCTGCGCATGCCGGTCGAGGTTGCCGCGGCGGCGTGCAAGGCTGCGCACGAGGTGGGCCTGCCGGTTATGGCTCATGTCGAGAGCACCGAGGGCGTGAAGGCCGCGCTTGAGGCCGGCGTCGATACGATCGAGCACGGTGCCCCGATGACTCCCGAGATCTTGGAACTGTACCGCGGCGCCGCGGGCACGCAGCTTGAGGGGCGTGCGCCCAGCGTTACCTGCACTATCAGCCCCGCGCTGCCGTTTGTGCTGCTCGATCCGGAGAAGACCCATTCGACCGACACGCAAAAGAAGAACGGCGACATTGTGTGTTCGGGCATCATCGAGAGCGCCCGTGCGGCGCTGGAAGCTGGCGTTAAGGTGGGCCTGGGCACGGACTCGAGCTGCCCGTTCGTGACGCAGTATGACATGTGGCGCGAGGTAGCCTATTTTGCCAAGTACGTGGGCGTGAGCAATGCCTTTGCGCTGCATACGGCCACGCAGGTCAATGCCGAGCTGCTGGGGCTGGGCGGCGAGACCGGTACGATCGAGTGCGGCAAGGCTGCCGATATCTTGGTAACGCGCAAGAACCCGCTCGATGATCTGTGCGCACTGCGTGAGCCGACGTACGTGACGTGCCGTGGTGATCTGGTGCGCAAACTCAAGGTGAAGCGTATTCCCGAGGTGGACGCCGAGCTCGACGCGATTATGGCCATGCCTGCCGAGGCGTTGGCCGAGGAGCTTGCCCGCGACGGTGTGGCGTAGATGTGACAAAGGGACAACCCCGTTGCCGCATACAAAAGCCGAGGTCTCAACACGAGGCCTCGGCTTTTGTATCGAACAAATACTTAAGATTTGGGACAAACAAACCTGATTAATTTGTCCCGCGTGCGGGCGCTAGGAGCGGGTTTCCATCTTGGCGTGGCACTTGGGGCAGGTGACGCGGATCTTGCCTTTGCCCTTGGGGACGGAGAGCATCTGGCCGCAGTTAGGGCACTTGAGGTATGCCGTGGTCTTGCGGCCCTTCCACATCTTCTTGGCCGTGCGCCTGGCACGCTCAAAGTCTTCCTTGCTCGTTCCGGCTGCGCGCGAGGCGTTGGCCGCCGCAGCGCCGCCGCCCAAACTGGCGACGAATTTGCCCAAGCCGGGGACGTTCGCGGTCGCGGCGACAAAGGCTGCGTTCTCCTTGCGACGCGCTTCGATGTTCTTGGACAGGCCGCGCAGCACGCCGATCACGATGATGGCGATGGCGATCCAGCTGAGCCACTGGATGCGAGCGAGCGATCCGATCATTGCGATGACGATGCCGGCAAAGCCCATCACGATGGTGAGCTCGTCGGCGCCGTTGCGGCCCTTCATAAAGTCATTCATGCGAATTGCCTTTCGTTCGATATACCGCACGCCTTTATACCCGATTTAGAGCAAGGGGGACAGGTTAATCTGCACCAATGTGGTGTAAACATGCCTGTCCCCGGAACACCAAGACGGTGCAAAGAAGTCTGTCCCCAATGCCCCAATTACTTGGAGAGCTTGTCGACGACGCGTTCGATCTCGGCGAGCTTGGCGGCTTTGAGGTCTTCGTCGCCCGATTCGATTGCCGAAGTCACGCAGCCCTCGATATGCGCCTTGAGCACATCGGCGTTGATGCGCGCGATGAGCGCCTGCGTGGCCATGAGCTGCGTGGAGATGTCGACGCAGTAGCGGTCTTCATCGACCATCCGCAGGATGCCGTCGATCTGACCGCGTGCCGTCTTGAGCATGCGGGTCACCGATTTATGGTCTGCCATCATGGCGGGTTCTCGTTTCTGGTCGGGGGGGGGTACGTGCGGGTCGTTACGCGGCGGTCACAGACAGGGCGTGGAACTTCTCGCCGGCGCCCTCGACGGCGGCGGCGAGCTGCTTGGCGGTCACGGTGTCGGCGCACTCCACCTGGACGGTCTGAGTCTCGTGATCGGCGTCGGCGTCGGTCACGCCTGCCACGTTGAGCAGTGCCGTCTCGACAGTGGCGTCGCAGTGGCCGCACATAAGGCCGGAAGTCTTGATTGTGTATCGCATGGGTATTCCTCTCTGTTGTGTCGGCTTTCCCAGGCACCCGACCTTGACCTTCAAGCCGTCGCTCACGTACCAAAGTACGCGTCGCTCCTCTTTCAGGTCAATCTCGGGCACCTGGAAAACCCGTTCTAAATGGAGTTAATGGTGAGCCTATTTTGCCACTTTCGGCTTAAAGGTTCGCAGACGCAGGGCATTGCTTACGACGCAGACACTCGACAGGCTCATGGCCGCAGCGCCAAACATCGGCGAGAGCTGCCACCCGGTGAGCGGGAAGAACACGCCCGCGGCGAGCGGAATGCCGATGCCGTTGTAGAACAGCGCCCAGAACAGGTCCTGCTTGATGTTGCGGATCGTGGCGCGCGAAAGCTCGATGGCACGCGCAACATCCATAAGGTCGCTGCGCATGAGCACCACGTCGGCGCCTTCCTTGGCGATGTCGGCACCGGTGCCGATGGCAAGGCCCACGCCGGCGCGCGCCAGGGCGGGAGAGTCGTTGATGCCGTCGCCCACCATGGCCACCATGCTGCCTGCGTCCTGCAACTCGCGCACATGGCGCTCTTTGTCGGCGGGAAGGACGTCGGCGATGACCTGCGCACGGTCGAGTCCCACACGGCGGGCGATTGCTTCGGCAGTGACGCGGTTGTCGCCGGTGAGCATGCGTACGTCGACGCCGAGCTTGCGCAATGCGGCGATGGCCTCGGCGCTCGTCTCTTTGACCTCGTCAGCCACGGCGATGGTGCCGACAAGCTCGTCGTTCTTGGCAAAGAACAGCGGCGTTTTGCCCTCGGCGGCAAATCGCTCCGCAAGTCCTGCGGGCACGGTGATACCCAGCTCGCTCATCAGACGAACGTTGCCGGCAGCGATGACGTTTTGTCCCTCGCGCGCCGTAACGCCTCGTCCAGGCACGGCGGCAAAGTCCTCGACCATGCGCGCGACGATTCCGCGCGACTCGCACTCGGTCATAATCGCCTCGGCCAGCGGGTGCTCGCTTGAGCGCTCCAACGTGGCGGCAAGCTTGATCAGCGCCTTTTCGCTCATGGCGGGCGAGCCGTCAGCGCGCGTGGTTACCACGATATCGGTCACGGCAGGCTTGCCGCGGGTGACCGTGCCCGTCTTATCGAGCACCACGGTGCCCACGCTGCGCAGGTTCTCCAGCGCCTCGGCGCTCTTAAACAGAATGCCCATCTCGGCGCCCTTGCCGGTGCCCACCATAATGGCGACGGGCGTGGCCAGGCCCAGTGCGCACGGACAGCTGATCACCAGCACGGCCACGGCGGAGGTGAGCGCCTCGTTGATGCTGCCGGTCAGTGCCATCCACACTACAAAGGTCACGACCGAGATTACAAACACCACGGGCACGAACACGCCGGCGACCTTGTCGGCCATGCGGGCGATGGGCGCCTTGGTGGCGTTGGCGTCCTCGACGAGCTGGATAATCTTGGCGAGCGACGTGTCGGCGCCCACACGCGTGGCGCGGAAGGTAAACGAGCCCGTGCGGTTGACCGTGGCCGCGTTGACAGTGTCGCCGGCGGTCTTTTCCACGGGGATGGACTCGCCGGTGAGCGCGCTCTCGTCCACGGCCGAGCTGCCCTCGAGCACCACGCCATCGACGGGGATGGACTCTCCGGGGCGTACGCGCAGGACCTGGCCGGGAAGGATGCTGTCGACGTCGACGGTGGTCTCGGTGCCATCCTCTGCCACGACGGTCGCAGTCTTGGGCGCCAGGTCGATCAACGCCTCGATGGCGCCGCCGGTTTTGGACTTGCTGCGCGTCTCGAGGTATTTGCCCACGGTGACGAGCGACAGGATCGTGCCCGCACTCTCAAAATACAGGTTGCCCATGCTCGTCATCATGGCCTCGTGGATTTGCCCGGCGGCCAGCTGGTCGGCCATGATAAACATGGCATAGAACGACCAGGCGACGGAAGCGGTGGCGCCCACGGCAATAAGGGCGTCCATGGTGGGCGCGCCGTGCGCGAGCGATTTAAACCCGTTGATAAAGTACGCGTCGTTGACATAGACGATGGGGATAAGCAGGACGAGCTCGGTGAGGGCGAGCGTCATGCTGTGGGTATGGTCGGTGAAAATGCCGGGCAGCGGCCAGCCAAGCATGTGCCCCATGCCTATGTAGAACAGTGGGATGAGGAATACGATCGAGACGATGAGACGAGTGCGCATGGCGGAGGCGGCGGCCTCCAGCTTTTTGGTCGGCGACTCCATATGGGCGGCGCCGGACCTGGCTTGCGTACTGCCGCTTTGGGCGGCGTCGGTGCCCGTGCTGACGGGTGAGGCCGAGTAGCCAGCGCGATCGACGGCGGTGCAGATGTCGTCGGGGGTGACCTGCGCGGGGTCGTAGTCCACCAGCATAGAGCCGGCGAGCAGATTGACCGCGACGCTCTCGACGCCGTCGAGCTTGCTCACGGCACGATCCACGTGCGCCTGGCAGGCGGCGCATGTCATGCCACCCACGTCGAACTTATCTTGAGCCATGGCTTCTCCTTTCTGTGGTTCGCTGTTGGAATTGTTAACCTGCTGATACTATACACCCATACCCCCTGGGGGTGTCCAGTAATGGTTGGAATGTATGACTTTTCATTACAGATGAGGGTGGCTGCTCAATCGGTGGCCGTCCCAACCAATCATCTCAATCTGTAACATCTAGAGAAGTTTTAACCCCTTACTGTTACAGATTGAGATGTTGTCTCGCGGGGTTGGGGTTTTGTCTCGTTCTGTAACATCTAGACCTGTATCTGCCGAGCTGGTGTTACAGATCGAGACAATTGCCGGGGAGGGGTCCCGTCACGGCAAGACGCCCGCCGCCTAGATACAGAACCCGGGGATCACACAGGTTCGCTTATTTGGCTTGTCCGCAGGCGTTGCGTACGTAAAGACGTCGCCGTCGTGTCCCACGCGATTCAAATAGAGCGTGCCTCCACTCTCCGATGTGTCGGGGCTCACCGTGCGCTCCCACCAACAGGTGTTCTTGCCCTTCCACTGGCGGACCATCGTCTCGTTCGTGGAATACGGGCTCACCTTGAGCTCGCGGAAGAGCTGATACTCCTTGCCCTCGCCGTTGTAGATGTCTGCCAGGTAGTGATAGCCCTCGGCAAACGAATCGGGCGGTTGCGTACCGCACAGCTCGACCATGGCGGGCAGCCAAAGGGTTGCGGGCAACTCGCTCAGACACGATGCACTGTTGGCGGCGCCCACATTGTTCGAGACCTTCTTGACCCCTTTAATGAGCGCGCGCAACTCGTTGGGTAGCAGCTTAAGGCCGTCGCCGTTGAGCCATCCCCGCAGCTCGCAATCTGCCCAGCCGGCGCTCGGCGGTTCAGCCGTAGCGTTGCGCTCGGCAATACCCGCGTCGAACATAAACGTCAGCCCGGCCTTGCCCGTCCCGTCCAGAAGCTCATCGTGGCGGATGCCCACAAGCTGCGCGCCAACCTGTAGTCCGTTGGTGAGCGTGACACGCTTGGTGCACGGATAGGGGATATGCCCATCGACGTTGAGCAGGTGATAGCGCTTGGCAATCTCGCGTGCCTCGCTACGGGTCTCGGCGGCCTTAATCTTGAGCGAAATCTTCTGCAGCTGGTCCCAAGTGTAGTCGTCAAGCGAACCGCGGATGCCGTCCAGGTAGTCGGGGATGCCGAAGCCATGGGTTGCCGCGCCAACGACGCCGAGCCCCGCAACGACCGCAACGACGCCGCCGATAATAAAGCGACGGCGGGTCATGGCGTCGTGCCGGGCCTGCTCCAGGATCTCTCGTGCGCGCTCGCCGGCGACGTCGACCTTAAGGTGCGTGCCAGAATCGATATCAATTGCGGCCTCGTCTCCTGCACCCTCGCGGTCCTCAGATTCTGCAGCGGGGAGGTATGTCGAGAGCACCTCGAGCATCTGCTGCTCGGTAGGGCGATCGCCCTGTTCGACCGAGATGCCTTTCATGATGATCTGGACGAGCGCTTTGTCGCCCTCGCAGCGCGGCTCGAGCGGCGCCGGCTTGGTCTTGGTCTTTATGAGGTAGAACGAGCCGGTCGCCGCGGCACCCGTCGACTCGACATCGAACGGTTTGCGACCGCTGTAGAGCTGGTACAGAATGCTCGAAAGCGCATAGACGTCGATCGCGGGCGAGCGGCGAAGGGCCGCGATGCCTTCGATATCCTGCGTGAGCATCTCGGGCGCGGCGTATGCGGGCGTGGCAAAGCGCCAGATGTCGGCGCGCCGGGTGATCGTGGCGTCGCCGAGAGCCATGGTCGCGGAGCCCATGTCGATGAGGCAGGGGTCAAAGGAGCAATCGGCAATCTGCTGCTCGAGCGTTCGGCTGGTGGTGCGGAACATGATATTGGCAGGCGACAGGTCGCGATGGATGACCGGATTCACGAGGCCTTGGGTCATCAAGAGCGCGCGAAGTACGGCGTTTCCGACGGCGGCGACCATCTGGGTGGTCAGCCCGCCCGAGGCGTCGTGCGGAAGCAAGGGCAGCGCCTGCTTGAGCGAGGTGCCCTCGACCCACTCCATGAGGATGAGCGGGTCGTTCTCGCACGATCCGTAGCCATAGACGCGCGGAAATCCGCGCAGGTACGAGACGGTACACAGATGACGGTACTCCTCGAACAGTGCGGCGGTGTTGGCCAGGTGCGCGGCCGATTGCTCGGCGGAGCGGTCGGGGGCTTGGCCGGAAAGGATGGCGTTGTCCTTGAGCAGCTTGACGGCAAAGACCTCGCCGCTCGTGTTGGTCGCGCGCAGCACGTGCCCGATGTTGCCGTTGTTGCGGTGGGCCGTCTGGAGAATAAGCGTCATAAACCGACGCTTGGCGTCGTCCTCGGCGCTGGGGTCGACCGCCACGGCGGTGTCGAACGTGTCAAGACGGATGAGTTTGTCGCCATAGGCGCTATCGGTAGTATCCATGGCGTTCCTTTGTCTAGCATGGGTTGCTGCGCGTATACGTGGGCAGTGTGGATATCGGTAAAGTGCCATGATAGCCACACTGCCCACGTATACCGCTGAGTATTGTCGTTTACGACGCAGAAGGTAGAAGACGAAAGACGGACGGCGACCGTCTTTCGATCGCCGTCCGCGCTAGTCCACAATGACAAGGAATGTCGTGTAGAGACCCAGATGGAGCCTGTCGCTGTTTTCGATTTCCACCGGGGGATAGACTTTGCCGGGCTCGCGTTGGTCGCGCGGCGGCTCGATTACGATATCGCCGTCGCCCGCGCCCGATTCGAGCACTGTGCCGTTGGTCGACCCAAGGCCCTGGGCGTACCAGTGTCCGCCTTCGAGCCAAATGCGGAGATGCTCGCGCGATGCATCAGCGCCTACATCGGTGATGCTGGGCGAGGTTTTGGGCAAGGACCCAATTACCGTGCCGCGCGGATCGCGTGTGAGGGGATGGATTTGCATGTCGGCGCAGTTGTCGGCATGGGTTCTGAGCAGACCGAGGTTGGGGGCGACAGTGCGCGGCTGCTCCAGGCTGCTCATAAAGCCACGTCCGACGGTAGTTTCGGTGGTGCCAAAGTGCCCGCCTGTCTTGCTGTCGCAAAAGCGCTCGACGGTGGCCACGCCTTGGATGGGGTCAGCGAGCGCCCCCGTTGCCACAAAGAGCATAAGGTAAAGCGTACTCTTCTCGCGCACGGCATTGCCGTCAAAGTTGTCGATGTGATTGAGGGCATTTGCATATAGGCGGCTGTCCAGCTTGTAGCTGGCGAGAGCCGACATCATTTCGTTGGCGGCCGGGCCGCGATAGTGCTCGGCGATTGCCTGATAGGCGGACTCGCCGCCGCCGAGCTTGCTGCAGATTGCCGCGGAAAGACTGAGCGTGGTGACGGCAAAGTCGCTGTAGATGGCGGGCGCGCACTGGTCAGGCTCGCGATGGACGATGTAACGGGTGAGATACGAGCGGTTGGAAGAGCATTTCTCGAGCAGGGTACTGCCGAGATGAGAGTTCCCATTGATGAGCATTCGGGCGATCTCGAGATGTTTAAGACCGCCGAACGAGCGAATATCGTTATAGAGGACCGAGCAAGGCGTCTCTGCTGCCACGGATACCTCCTTTGATTGCTTCCTAGCCAATAAGGCGATAGGAATTAATGGCCCCCGGTGGGCGACGTATTAAATGGCTGCGCAATATGTAGCGTAACCAAAGCAACATTATAGGCCACATGTTCGAAATTGCAGGAAGACTGAGAGATTTGGTTTGGACCGGACGGAAATCCCCCTCTGTCTTGATCTATAACAATTAGGACCGATTTTACTCGGTAACTGTTACAGATTGAGACGTTTGTGAACCGTGTCGACCGTTTGTCTCGATCTGTAACACGTAGAGGAAGATTTGCCCTGTTGATGTTACAGATTGAGACAATTGGCCCAGAGGTTGATTTTCAATCTCAACGCAACAGCCTGAGCGGGTCCCGCGTTTCCGCAGCT
>DXZU01000034.1 GCA_019419525.1 Collinsella sp. | reverse complement strand
GACTTGCAGCGACGGACCTCGGGACGCTCTTACACCACGTCTGCGCGCGCCACCCAAACGTAGTAAATGGGCATAGTTTTTGACAGGCGGCATCGCGCGCATCCCTCGCAAGGGCAAAATGATCCGTTTTCCTCCGTCCCCAAGGGATCAGTTGAACAGATTGCCAATGGGGTCGGGGGCGGAACTGGGGAGATAACGGATTTCTAGCTCTATGCCGAGCTTTTGCAACTCTTTGAAGGCGGCGATGTCCGTATCGCCTACGGCAATGGCAGGCGTTGCAGAGCGCTTGCCCTCCCTCGCCCGCATATGGCCGATGCTGATCTTGGTTATTGGCACACCGCCCTTAACCAGCGCGAGTGCATCCGTGGGCGACGCCACCATGATGAGAATCCATTGGCGCGGCGTTGCGGTATAAATGATGTCGATGGTCCTTTGCACCGAGAAAAACCGCGTCCAAACGCCTTCTGGCGCCGCCACCCTCATGGGTGCCCATTGGCGCGAATCCGCCGCGATCTCATCGTTGACGATTAAGACAAGATTGGAACCCACGGCTTCGTTCCACAGCTCAACGTCTTGCCCGTAAATGAAACGGTCATCGATACGCGTGAGAAGGATCTTGGGTTGAGCCATGGCTGCCCCATTCTGTTTGAGACCCATACGAGCGGGACGTCGGCCACCAACTCAACAGCAGGTCAAGTACCAAATGGGCACTGCAGACATCACGCCTCTAATATTAGTGCATTTAAAGTGAGAAAAGCCGTCAGAACACTTGCGCGGATGTGCGATGTCCCGTATCATAGACAGCCGTTGACGCCTCAGTTGCGTCATCACATGGCCGCCAGCGTAGCTCAGTTGGTAGAGCACCGCTCTCGTAAAGCGGGGGTCACCGGTTCGAGCCCGGTCGCTGGCTCCATTGCTCAAGATAGCCGCCTTCGGGCGGCTTTTTTGTTGCCGATTTTGAGTGCGTGCGCGCCAATCCAAGCATCGCCACGTCAACAGCGGCCCACTCGGTGGACTTCGGGTTTAATGCTTAGGGGCGGGGATTTACCAAAGTGA
>DXZU01000033.1 GCA_019419525.1 Collinsella sp. | reverse complement strand
GAGCGGGCAAGGTGCCTTGAAGTGAGGCGGCATTGACCTTCTGGTCATGCCGCCGAAGTTGAAAGGCAGATTGCCGCTCTGGCGGGCTTGCAGCGTCGACCGGTTACGCGGTTTGGTAAAACCGCGTAACTAAATAAGCTTGAAGCCCTTGCGCTTGCCTACGGAAAGGGTGTCGCCCAGCTTGAGGGCGCTGGGATCGATGTTGTAGCTCTTGGGAGCCACGGCCTTGCCGTTGATCTTGACGCCGCCGCCGTCGATATCGCGACGGGCCTGGCCGGCGCTGGCAGAAAGACCCAGGTCCTTGAGCAGGCCGGCGAGGTAAATCTGGCCCTCGTCGTTGACGGTCAGCTCAACGTGCTTCTCGGGGAAGTCGGCAAGCTGGCCCTCCTTGAACACGCGGTCGAACTCGGCCTGAGCCTCGTCGCCGGCGCCAGCGCCGTGGTAGGTGTCGCACAGGTCGCGGCCCAGTGCGCGCTTGAGCTCATAGGGATCGGCGGAACCATCGGCCAGAGCAGCGTCGATCTTGTCGACCTCGGCCGGGGTGAGCGAGCTGGCCAGACGATAGTACTTGCCGATCATCTCGTCGGGAATGGACATGGTCTTGCCGAACATATCCTTGGGAGCATCGGTCAGGCCGATGTAGTTGCCGTAGGACTTGGACATCTTGCGCACGCCATCGGTGCCCTCGAGCAGCGGCATGGTAAGCGCGATCTGCGGCTCCATACCCATCTTCTCCATGAGCTCGCGACCAGCGAGCAGGTTGAAGAGCTGGTCGGTGCCGCCCATCTCCACGTCGGCCTTGATCTGCACAGAGTCGAAAGCCTGCATCACGGGATACAGGAACTCATGCAGGGCGATCGGCGTCTGAGACTGGTAGCGCTTGGTAAAGTCGTCGCGCTCGAGGATGCGGGCGACGGTGAACTTGGAGCACACCTGCAGCAGACCGGACAGATCCATCGAAAGGATCCAGTCACCGTTGTGCACGATGGTGGTCTTCTCGGGATCCAGGATCTTCATGGCCTGGCTCACGTAGGTCTCGGCATTGGCCTCGATCTGCTCCTGCGAAAGCTGCGGACGGGTGGAATTCTTGCCCGAAGGGTCGCCAATCAACGCGGTACCGTTGCCGATGATGAGGGTGACGTTGTGGCCCAGGTCCTGGAACTGACGCATCTTGCGCAGCGGCACGGCGTGGCCCAGGTGCAGGTCGGGGCTGGTGGGGTCGACGCCGAGCTTGATGTTGAGGGGCTCGCCCTTCTCAAGCTTCTTGCGAAGGTCGGCCTCGGGAACGATCTGCGCGGCGCCCGAGGTGATGATACGCATTTGCTCGTCAACAGACAGCATTGGGTATCCTCCTTTTGCTATAGCACCCTCGCCGAAAACGGCGGTGCTGGAAGTCCATAAACTCTCATATGATAACAAACTGACGCGACGCGGCACCTACGACAGGAAAATCCTCGTCCTGCCGCATGCGTCAATGGCAACTGGCAGACGTGTACCGTCACGCTCGACCAGATAGCGTACCTGCCGACGACGCAAGCAGTCGCGGCAACGGACCTGTCCCGTCGCATCGGTAGCGCAGACGCCCTCGGCGGTCAGCAGGCAGTGCTCGCACACCATAAGCTCGGGACGGTCGGCGTCGATCGGACCCCAGACGCCGGGTTCAGCAGCCAGTTCGGCAATACGCTCCGCATCATTGCCGAGCAACTCGGCCGGCAAGTACACCCGCCCCGCACCGAGTCCGCGCAGCCAGGTAAGCGTGGCCCGATTCGCGCAGAACACCGGCGCCGCCACGTCAAACGTCACGCCCAGCTCGCGAGCGATCACCACCTGTCCCAGGTTGCGGCAGACAACGCGCCCGGCACGCTGCATCAGTGAGCGGGTCCAGTCAGCGTCACACGTGCGGCACACCTCGTCAAGCACCACAACAGCGTCGGACAAATCGAGTTCTCCGCGCGGGTCGGCATCCATCAGCTGCCAAGCAAAAACCATGCGAGCGGGAACCGCGCACTCCACCAACTCCGTCGACGCACCGCCATCCACCGTAACGCCCTCAAAGGGCAGCACCTCAACGGCACGCGCAACGGGCGCAATCGCATCCGCCTCGGCCCGCATGCGCTCCAACACCGCCGCCGTCTGATCCAACACGCCGGCGCTGCGAATCAGGTACACCTCGCAGCCCGTGTCAACCTTACGCTTGCAATGCACGACGACGCGCTCCCCCGCCGCGGCATCCACCGGACAGGGCACCTGCGGCCAGCGCTTGGGCACATCGGGACGCGCGTCGGCACCCGGATAGAACCGAATCTCGAGCGTGTCACCCGCCGCCACGGCGGCATCGAGCTCAACGGTTACCTCTTCGTGGCCAACGGCCACCAGGCGTCCCACGCGCACACCTTGGTTGATCGCACGCTCAAAGCTCATAAGCTCGGCACCCGAACGTCCTCGCAGGTACGCATCGGTAAACCCACGGTTAAACGACCTTCCCAGCTCGCGCTCGAGCTCTTCCACGGCACCGGGGTCCCACGCGCCGTCGCGCAGCATATCGAGTGCCCGGCGCCACACCCGCACCACGTTGAATACGTAATCAGGGTTCTTCATGCGCCCCTCGATCTTGAGCGACGCCACGCCGGCATCTACAAGCTCGGGCAGATGCGCAATACCCAGATAGTCACGCGGGCACAGCAGGCGATCTCCCTCGACGGCGACAACGCTCTGTCCAGCCTCGTCCACCAGGTCGTACGCCAAACGGCACGGCTGCGTGCAGTCGCCGCGCATCGCCGAGCGCCCACGCCGCAGGGCCGAGAACTCGCACGCCCCCGAATAGCCGATGCAAATCGCACCGTGGCAGAATACCTCGATGGGCACGCCCGTGGCACATAGCGCCGCAATCTCGTCGACCGTCAGCTCGCGTGCCGTCGTCACGCGCTCGACCCCAAGCTCATCGGCGGCAAGCCGCACGGCGCTCTCGCTATGAGCGCCCGCCTGCGTGGACAGGTGAATCTCGACCCCGGGAATCGCCGCGCGCAGCGCGCAGGCCAACCCGGCATCGGCGACAATCAGAGCATCGGCGCCCAACTCCAGTGCATGAGCTCCCAACGCCACCGCGTCGGACAACTCATCGTCAAACACGAACACGTTGAGCGTTACGTACACACGCACGCCATGGGCATGCGCCACGGCGCAGCCGCGCGCAAACTCGTCATCCGTAAAGCCATGGGCGCTCACACGGGCGTTAAAGCCGCCCAACCCCGCATAGATGGCATCGGCACCCGCGGCGATGGCCGCAAGCATCTGGTCGAGCCCGCCCGCCGGCGCCAGCAGCTCGGGTAGCGCCGCACCGGCAGCATCCAATCCAGTCTCGTATTGTCCGCTCGGCCCCATCGTCCGAATCGCCATCGACAAACTCCTTACCAAGGTATGCATTCACTCTGAAAAATGCCGTCTTCCAGCATACACGAGGCCTCGCGCGCCCCGTTTGGTTTATCGTGTAATAACTTATGTCCATCCTGCCCCGACGGCACATCCGCCGTCCGGCACGACATACCTGGAGGTCAATATATGGGTCCTCGCCAACGACAGGGACACAGCCGTTCAAAGACGCACGCCCTGCCCATAATCCTGCTCTCGTTTTTGGGCTTTCTGCTGATTGCGGGCGTGGCGTTTGGCATCGGCATGGTCGGCAACGTCAACCGCTGGCTGTCCGATCTGCCCGACTACACCGACGCCAACGCGTATCTGGTGAGCGAGCCCACCGAGATCGTCGACTGTAACGGCAACAAGATCGCGAGCTTCTACACGCAAAACCGCAAGTCCATCACCAAGGACGAGGTCTCCCCCTACGTGCTGCAGGGCACCGTTGACGTCGAGGACGAGCGCTTCTACGAGCACGGCGGTATCGACCTGTGGGGTATCGCGCGTGCTGCGGTGGCAACCCTCGGCGGCGGGCACGAAGGCGCCTCGACGATCACCCAGCAGCTTGTGCGCAACACCATCCTGCAGGAGGAGCAATTCGACTCGACCATTGAGCGTAAGGTGCGCGAGGCCTACATCGCCATCAAGATGGAGGACATGTACTCCAAAGACGAGATCCTCATGATGTACCTCAACACCATCTATTACGGCCACGGCGCCTACGGCATCGAGGCCGCAGCCGAGACCTATCTGTCCAAGAGCGCCGCCGACCTCACCCTGAGCGAGGCCGCGCTACTCATCGGCCTTCCCAACTCGCCTTCGCAGTACGACCCCACGGTCAATCCCGATCTGGCACTGTCTCGCCGCAACAAGGTTCTCGACAACATGCTGCGCCTGGGCCACATCACCCAGGAGGAGCACGATGCCGCACAGGCCGAGCCCATCACCCTCAATGTGACCGAAATCTCGGGCAGCGGCGTCGACGTATACTCGCAGCCCTACTTTGTCTCCTACGTCAAGCAGCTGCTGGAGCAGGAGTTCTCGACCGACGTGCTCTTTAAGGGCGGCCTGACCGTCAAGACCACCATCGACCCCACGATGCAGCAGGTGGCAGAGAATGCCGTCCGCGAGCAGCTCGACACGCTCTCGCTTGACGGCCTGGACATGGGCATGGTCGTCGTCGACCCCAAGACCGGCTACATCAAGTGCATGGTGGGCGGCTACGACTACAACGCCGACGAGAACCACGTAAACCATGCCACGGCCAAGCGTCCCGTCGGCTCCACCTTTAAGGCCTTTACGCTGGCAACTGCCATCCAAAACGGCATGAACCCCAACGTCACCCTCAACTGCAACTCGCCGCTCAAGGCCAAGGGCACCACGACCGAGGTCCAAAATTACGCCAACCAGAGCTACGGCAACATCACGCTTAAGCAGGCGACGGCATACTCCTCCAACACCGGCTACATCCAGGTGGCGGAAGCCGTCGGCAACAGCAAGATCATCTCGCTCGTCAAAAAGCTCGGCATCGACCCCGCCAAGGACAACATCGAGGACGTTCCCGTCATGACGCTCGGCACCGGCTCGATCTCGCCACTCGAGATGGCCGCCGCCTACGCGACGTTTGCCAACGGCGGCTACTATCGCCAGCCGATCGCCATCACCGAGATTGATTCTCGTACCGGTTCGGTGCTGTACCAGCACACCGACAATCCCTCACAGGTGCTTACCGAGGGCGAGGCCGCCGCGGTCACCGATGTTCTGTCCGGCGTCATGAAGGGCAGCGGTACGGGTGCTGCCGGCGCCCTGAGTGTCAACCAGCCCTATGCCGGCAAGACGGGCACCACCGACAACACCACCAACCTTTGGTTCTGCGGCTATACCCCGCAGCTGGCGTGCGCCCTGTGGACCGGCTATTCCGCGGGCGAGATCCCCATCCAAAAGTACGGCACGGACCTGCTGGGCGACAGCACCAACCTGCCTGTCTTTAAGCGGTTTATGAACACCGTTCTGACCGGTACCGAGCGCGAGGAGTTTGCGACCGGAACGGCGCCCACCTACAAGAACAACAGCGTCTGGAAGTTCTACGGCACCAACAACACCAAGAAGTCGGAGAACGACGACAAGGACGAGGACGAAGAGGAAGAGGAAACCACCACAACAACTACCACGACGACCACGACCACCGAGACCACGGGCGGCGACACCACCGGCGGCACCGGTACGACCGGTGGCTCGACGGGCAGCTCCACTGGTGGCTCGACCGGCGGCGATGGCGGCACGCCTACGCCTACGCCTACGCCCACTCCCGACCCCTCGCCCACGCCTGACGATACGGTCGGCTAAGAAGTACGCGACTAAAGCCAACAAGGCCCCGAGCAGCTTATTGAACTGCTCGGGGCCTTTTAGTTTGAAGCGACCTGGTGGGCGGTCTTTATACCGGCAAACAAAAAGGGGTACCGACCAACGTCGATGCCCCTTACAAGCCACTATGTCAGCGCACACAATGCCGAGCGCACGACCCGCACACCTACTTGCGAGAATTGCTCAACTTATTGATCAGCGCCTCGAGACGCTCGCCGTCCTCGGCCGTCTGGGCAATAACCAAAATCGTATCGTTGCCGGCAAGCGAGCCAAGCACATCGGGTAACTCTGCCGCATCAACGGCGGCGGCGATGCCGGAAGCCGTGCCAGGCTGAGCCTTGATCATAACCAGATTATCAGTACGCAGAACGCCCGTTACGAGCTCGGAAACCATACGCTGCAGGTGCAGGTCCTCTGCCAGAACATAGATGCCCTCAGGGAGCTTACGCAGCCCCATATCGGCAATATCGCGAGAGACAGTCGCCTGCGTGCAATCAAAGCCCATAGCACGGAGCTCATCGACCAGCACGCGCTGCGTGCGGACATCCTTATTGCGCACAATATCTCTAATGGCATCCTGGCGCCCATTGCGTTTTTTAGCCATACAAACCCTCTCTCCAAAAGATGGCGGAGACAATCAATCAGTGATTGAATAGTTTAACGCTATTTGAAGGCTTTTGTGTATAAGAACGCATTTCGAAACAATTCTATGCAAGTTTGTTTCGTAATGAGCCGTTTAGGCGGTTTTTGCGCCCGTCCGGTTAAGAAAAGCTACCAGATGCGTACACATCACGCAGCGCGCGGGCTTGGCGCTAGCGATCGGCCCAAACAACAGACCCAGTCCCCGATGGTTGTCCTTGAGCGCGGCGACCATCTGACGGGTTCGAGGCGCCTCGAGCATATCACGCATGCGGGCGGAACGCTCGATTGACGACACCCCATGCGGGCTCAAACACAAATTCTCGATGCAGGCGACCAGTCCGACAAAGTAGAACTTTTGGCTTGCCAGCTTGAGCCGACCACCGCTATCTGCTTCCGAGAGTGAGTCCGCAAGCTCGTCGAGCGCTCGGGTGTCATCGGATACCCTGGCATACATGGTGGGATCAAAGGCATCTGTAAGCTTAGGCGCTACCGCGTGGAAACAAGCGTCGCCGCAGCCGGACACGAATCGTGCCTGCGAGAGCGCATAAGCCATAAACTCAACCGTACGGTACGCCTTGCCGCGCGACAGGCATGCCTCAAACAGCGGACGGCTATACATCACGCCAGAGGTCTGAGCGACTAGGCCGCCTAAAATCAACTGGGGCAGCCCAGTCACCATAGAAGACTCGTCTTCTATGGCAATAGAGGCAGCATCCAAGACGCGCGAATGACGCTCGCGGTGCGCATCGTATCGATCGAGCGACACCGAGGGGAGCACAATGTCTGCCGCAGTATCGCACGCGATATCGACCATCTTGGAAAGGGCCTGCGGAGCAAACCACTCATCGGCGTTCATGGCGATGATTTGAGAGCCGCGCGAGGCATCAAAACCGGCGCGAAGACAAGCGCCACGCTTCGCGTCCTCGACGTCAATCAAATCAATATGGATGTCCCTGTCGGCAGCAACTTGAAGCGAATGGCGCACACCGGGCGCAGCATCGCGGCAAACAACGACAATCTGCAAATCGTAGAGGTCTTGGTTCTGGATACTCTCGAGCGCACGCATCGCATAGCTGGGCGAACCTTCTACCACAAGGATCACCGAAAGTCGCGGATGCGAGCCACGTCGAACCAAGTTATCCGTCCTCTCGACAGCAATGAATCAAATCGTGGTTCATGGTACACCCCGGCAATAAAAGCAATGAGACACCGGTTGCATTGCACGCCAAGAACAGATGTTGCACACGCGCAGCCCACAGATGACAGGTGTCGACGCACGACACGTCGAGCCCTCCCCTAGTCGAGCACGACAAGCTCGGCGGGATCGTAATCCACGCCCATAAACGTAAGGCCGCAGGCAGGAGCCGTGGGGCCCGCAGCGGTGCGGTCGCAAGCATCGATAACCTCGCGCATCCACCCGGGTTCACGGCGATGCATGCCAATCTCGACAAGCGTGCCCACGATCGTACGGACCATCGAATGCAGAAACGCATTGCCCTCGATGATGAACGTCAGGATGTCCTCGCCAAACGCAACCTCATGGCCAAATTCGGCACGCATCACGCAGCGATGCGTGGGCTTGCCAACGGCCGAAGCAACCTTGCAAAAGCTTTTAAAGTCCTGCTCGCCTAGCAGTGCGGGGCAGGCAGCAGACATAGCCTCAACATCCAAGGGATAGCGATGCCACCACACGGCACCGCGGGACAGCACGGGGCGCGCATCTCGATCGGCAATACGGTACGTATACGTACGGGTGCGCGCGTCAAAACGCGCAGAAAAGCCTTTACGGGCTTTGTAGACCTCGTTAATGGCGATATCTTTGGGCAGTAGGGCATCCATAGCCCGCAGCCACCTACGGCGCGTACAAGCGAGCTCAGCGTCCGTTACGGGCACGCTGATGTACTGAGCCACGGCATGCACGCCGGCATCGGTACGCCCCGCGCACGTCAGATCGATCGGGCGGCGAAGCAGCGTCTCGATGGCTCGACGTAGCTCACCCGCAACCGTCATCTGTCCCGGCTGCTCGGCAAATCCGCTATACGACGAGCCATCATAGGCCACGCGAAATACGAGCGTAGCATCAAGCTCGGAAATCGAATTGAAATCAGACGGCGCAGTCATGGGCGCTCCCAACAAACAAGCAACGGTATCGCGACAAAAAAAGAGGGGTACGCGAACGTACCCCTCGAATATAGCCTATGCAGACGGAATGTCTACTCAGCGGTCTCCTCAGCAGGAGCCTCCTCGACGGCCTCGACCTTCTTGGGAGCAGCGGCCTTCTTGGGGGCCGGAGCAGCCTTCTTGGCCTTAGGCGTGCAAGGCTCGGTGACGAGCTCCATGATAACGATGGGAGCGTTGTCGCCCTTACGGTTACCGAGCTTCATGATGCGGGTGTAACCGCCGTTGCGGTCCTGCCACATGCCCTGAGCAGCCTTGTCGAAGATCTCGGCAACGAGCTGCTTATCGCCGAGCTTGGCGATAGCCAGACGACGAGAGTGCAGGTCGCCCTTCTTGGCCCAGGTGATGATCGGATCGACGACCGAACGCAGCGCCTTAGCGCGGGTCTCGGTGGTCTTGATGCGGTCGTTCTCGAAGAGGGCCTTAGCAAGGCTCTTCTTCATGGCCTTGGTGTGGCTCGCATCGGTGCCGAGCTTCAGGCCCTTCTTAACGTTGTGACGCATGGTCTAGTTTCTCCTCAAATATGCGAAGCATTAAGCCTTCAGGCTCAGGCCCATGGACTCAAGCTTGTCCTTCACTTCCTCGATCGACTTAACACCGAAGTTACGGATGTTGAGCAGATCGTTCTCCGAGAACTCAACGAGTTGACGGACCGAGTGAATGCTGGCGCGCTTAAGGCAGTTGTAGGAACGGACGGAAAGGTCCAGATCCTCGATCTGCTTGTCCAGCTCGGCGTTGTCGTTGGTGACCTCGGGAGCGAAGATCGAAGCCTCCTCCTCGACCTCGGGGGTCTCGGCAAGGTTCATAAAGGCGGCCATATGCTGGTTGATGATATTGGCAGCCTGGACCACGGCATCGCGCGGGGCGATGGAGCCGTTGGTCTCGATCTCGAGGACAAGGCGGTCGTAGTCGGTGTGCTGACCGACACGACAAGCCTCAACGAGCTTGGCGCAACGGGAAACCGGCGAGTACAGCGAGTCGACGTGGATCACACCGATGGGATCGTTGTCGCGCTTGTTAGCCTCGCCAGAGACATAGCCGCGGCCATAGCCGATGCGCATGCTCATGGTGAGATGGCCACCCTCGGTAAGCGTAGCGATGTGCTGCTCGGGGTTGACCAGCTCAAACTCGGACGGAATAAAGAAGTCCGCACCGGTGACCTCGCAGGGGCCGTCAACAGAAATGGTGGCGGTCGCCTCGTCGGTCGTGCCGAGAGCCCTGAAGACAAGACCCTTGACATTCAGGACGATGTCGGTGACATCCTCGACCATGTTAGGGATGGTCATGAACTCGTGCTGCGCACCATCGATCTGAATAGCCTCGACGGCGGCACCCTCGAGCGAGGACAGAAGAACGCGACGAAGGGAGTTACCCAGCGTATCGCCGTAACCACGCTCGAGCGGCTCGACGGAGACACGAGCAGACGTCTCGTTGATCTCTTCGACCTGAACCTGAGGCCTAATGAATTCTGACATGTATTACCTCCAGCCTCAGCAGCCCGGATGGACTACTTAGAGTAGAGCTCGACGATGAGCTGCTCGTTGATATCACCGCTGATCTGCTCACGCGTCGGCAGAGCGAGCACGTTACCAGACAGCTTCTCGATATCGACCTCGAGCCAGCCAGGGACCTCAAAGCGCTCGGAGGAAATCAGAGCCTCCTTGATGGGGAGGAGGTCACGGAACTTCTCGCCGACAGCGACGACGTCGCCGGCCTTGACGCGGTAGGACGGAATATCCACGCGCTTGCCGTTCACGGTGAAGTGACCGTGACGGACGGACTGACGAGCCTCTTTGCGGGTGCGGGCGAAGCCAAGACGGAAGACGACGTTGTCAAGGCGAGACTCAAGGATGATCATGAGGTTCTCACCGGTGACGCCGTTCATCTTACGGGCCTTGTTGAAGTAGCCGTGGAACTGCTTCTCCAGAACGCCATAGATGAACTTGACCTTCTGCTTCTCGCGCAGCTGCATGCCGTACTCAGATTCCTTGCGACGGCGCTTGGGCTGACGGATAGATTCCTTCTTGCTGCTGTAACCGAGCTCAGCGGGATCGATCCCGAGCTGACGGCAGCGCTTAAGAACAGGAGTCCTGTCGATTGCCATATTGATACGATCCTTTCAGTTACACGCGACGACGCTTCTTGGGGCGGCAGCCGTTGTGCGGAATGGGGGTCTTGTCCTGGATGCTCGAGACCTCGAGGCCAGCAGCCTGGAGGGAGCGGATGGCGGTCTCACGACCGGAGCCGGGGCCCTTGACGAAGACGGAAACCTTCTTCATACCGTGCTCCATGGCCTGCTTGGCAGCAGCCTCGGCAGCCATCTGGGCAGCGAACGGCGTGGACTTACGGGAGCCCTTGAAGCCCACCTGGCCAGCCGACTTCCAGGAAATGACGTTGCCCTGGGGATCGGTGATCGAAACGATCGTGTTGTTGAACGTAGAACGAATGTGAGCCTGGCCCACGGAAATGTTCTTACGGTCCGCGCGCTTCAGACGGGCAGCGCGAACGTTCTTCTTAGCAGTAGCCATCTATCTAGCGCTCCTTATTTCTTCTTCTTAGCACCGATCTGACGCTTCGGGCCCTTGCGGGTACGAGCGTTAGTGTGGGTGCGCTGGCCGCGGACCGGGAGGCCCTTGCGGTGACGAAGGCCGCGGTTGCAGCCGATGTCCATAAGGCGCTTGACATTCTGGTTGCGCTCACGGCGGAGGTCGCCCTCAACCATGATCTGGTTCTTATCGATATAATCACGGATGGCGTTAACCTCATCCTCGGTGAGGTCCTTAACGCGCGTATCCACGTTAACGTTGCACTCGACGCAGATCTTCGTCGCAGTGGTGCGGCCGATGCCGTAAATGTAGGTCAGACCGATCTCAACGCGCTTCTCACGCGGGAGGTCGACACCATTAATACGGGCCAACGTAGTCTCCTCTCTTAACCCTGACGCTGCTTATGACGGGGGTTCTCGCAAATGACGAGGACCTTGCCATGGCGCCTAATGATTTTGCACTTATCGCACATCTTCTTGACCGAAGGACGTACCTTCATCGTTCTTCCTTTCGGTAGCGCTCAAACTACTTCCCTACTATCTACTCGCCCAGCCGCAGGCGTTTAAAACTATGGCTGGTCTTCACACACAATCCGACCGTAGGTTGAGCTAAGCCTGCAGCCGGAAATGGAGTGCGTGTATGCGTGCCGCTATTTGTAGCGATAGGTGATGCGACCGCGGGTCAGGTCGTACGGGGAAAGCTCCACGACAACCCTGTCACCGGGGAGAATACGGATGTAATTCATTCGGATCTTGCCAGAAATGTTGCACAGAACCGAATGACCGTTCTCGAGCTCAACCTTAAACATGGCATTGGGCAACGGTTCCTTTACCGTACCCTCGAGCTCAATTGCGTCTTCCTTCTTCACAAGCAATCATCTTTCTCTAGAAAACGACAGCGATTGAGTATTCTACAATACGCATGCACGTATCGTAGTATCTTCGTAATGGCTCCACAACTAAGCGGAACTTGTTACATTTGAAATGTTAAGGCGTGCATTTGACGCAAGCCCTACATTTCACCGCCCTGCAAGGAACACCAAGCACCTTGGGCATCCGTGGTGAGAATCACCGGACCGTCATTGGTAATGGCGACGGTGTTCTCGTAGTGCGCGGCGGGCAGGTGGTCGTTGGTCGTAACAATCCAACCGTCGGAGCCCGTGCTCACATGGTTGGAACCCATCGTAACCATCGGCTCGATGGCAATGACCATGCCGGCCTGGAGGCGAACGCCCCTCCCCTTCTTTCCATAGTTAGGAACGTTGGGGTCCTCGTGCATCACGCGGCCAATGCCATGGCCAACATAGTCACGAAGAACGCCATAGCCGTGAGACTCGGCGAGAGACTGAACGGCATAACCAACATCCCCGATATGGTTACCGGGGACAGCCTGCTCGATGGCAGCCTTAAGGCAATCGCGCGTAACCTCGCACAGGGCCTTGGCCTCGGGCGTTGGGGTGCCAACGAAAAACGTCCAAGCGTTATCGCCGACCCAACCGTCGACAACGGCTCCCGTATCGATGGAAATGATATCGCCATCGCGCAGGATCATGTCGGGGTTGGGAATACCGTGGACCACGGCATCGTTGATCGATGCGCAAATGGTTCCCGGGAACCCGCCGTAACCCTTAAAGGCCGGGGTGCCGCCATGCATGCGGATAATCTGCTCCGCGAGCTGATCGAGCTCAAAAGTCGAAACGCCGGGGCGCACCATGGCTCCAACGTGGCGGAGCGCCATCTTAGATAGCGCTCCTGCCTTCTTCATCTGCTCGATTTGCGTTGCAGACTTAATCTTGATCATAGACCGAGAGCCTCTTTGACATCCCCGTACACGGTCTCGCGAGCCTGGTCACCGTTGACCGACTTGAGCAGACCCTGGCCACGATAGTAGTCGACGAGCGGGCTCGTGGACTTCTCGTAGACGTCGAGACGGTTCTTGATGGTCTCGGGCTTGTCGTCGTCGCGCTGATACATCTCGCCGGCACACTTGGGGCAGATAGCATCGGCAGCGGTGCCGGTGTAACCGCAGGCGCGGCAGGTGCGACGCGAAGACAGACGATCGATGATGACCTCGGGGGCCACGTCGACCAGAAGGGCGCAGTCGATCTCGCGACCCATGGCGGAGAGCTCGGAATCGAGCGTCACAGCCTGGGCGGTGTTGCGCGGGAAGCCATCGAGGATGAAGCCCTGCTGGGCGTCATCGGCGGCAAGGCGCTCCTTGACAAGGTCGATCACGAGCTGGTCGGGAACGAGCTCGCCAGCGTCCATGTACTTCTTAGCCTGAATACCAAGCTCGGTGCCACCCTTGACGGCAGCACGCAGCAGGTCGCCCGTGGAAATGTGAGCGACGCCAAACTCGGCGACGAGCTCCTGTGCGACGGTGCCCTTACCGGCACCCGGAGCTCCGAGCAATACGAGGTTCATGAGCAATCCTCCTCTAGCCTATTTAAAGAATCCATCGTAATCATACATCTTGATCTGGCCTTCGAGCTTATCGACCGTGTCGAGCACGACGCCGACCATGATGAGGATGGACGTGCCGCCAAATGCCTGGATCAGATGGTTACCCGTGAAGGAGAAGATGATCGAAGGCACGATGGCGATGAGCGCCAAAAAGACAGCGCTGGGAAGCGTAATCTTGTTGAGCGCGTTCTTGATGTAGGCCGCGGTAGCCCTACCCGGACGCACGCCCGGAATAAAGCCGCCCTGCTTCTTAAGGTTATCGGCCGTGTCATCGGGGTTGAACACCATGGAGGTGTAGAAGTACGCGAAGAACACGATGAGGACAACATTAAGCACCCAGTTGAGCCAACCGGTCGAAAGCGCAGAGGCAACTGCCTGAATCCAGCCGATGCCGGGGAAGAACACGGCAATCTGAGCCGGGAAGTACAGCAGCGCCGAAGCGAAGATGATCGGCACGACGCCCGCGGTGTTGACCTTGATGGGCAGGTAGGTGGTCTGTCCACCCATCATGCGACGGCCCACGACGCGCTTGGCGTAGGAGACCGGAATGCGGCGCTGGCCGCGCTCAAGGAAAACGATCAGCGGGATAACCAGCAGGATGATGGCGCAGATGATCACCATGGTGATGATGCCACCGGCATTGCCCTCGGTGCTGGAGAAGATAGCCTGCGGCAGACCGGCCATGATGTTCGCAAAGATGATCAGCGACATGCCATTGCCGATACCGCGCTGGGTGATGAGCTCACCAATCCACATGATCAGCATGGCGCCCGCAGTGAGCGTGCCGACGACCATGAGGTCGAAGATGATCTCGGGAGCGCCGGCGCCATTAAAGCTGATGCCGAAGCTCTTAAAGAGGAAGAGGTAACCCACGGAGTTAAGGATTGCCAGAGCCAAGGTGAGGTAACGCGAATACTGCGTAATCTTGGTCTGACCGACCTCGCCCTCGCGGGCAAGCTCATGCAGGGAAGGCACGACGGCCTGGAGCATCTGGAGGATGATCGAGCTGGTGATGTAAGGCATGATGCCCAGCGAAAACACCGACACATAGCTCAACGCGCCGCCAGAGAAAAGATTCAGGAGGGCCATAGCACCTGCGGCGACCGAATTGTTATCGGTCGAGAAAAGGCCCAGCATCCCCTGGAAGGGAATGCCGGGCACAGGAACGTGCGCACCAATGCGGTACACGACGAGCATAGCTATGGTAAAAAGAATCTTTTCGCGCAATTCTTTGATGCGGAAAGCATTCTTAAGACCATTTAGCACGGCAGCTCGACCTTTCCGCCGGCGGCCTCGATCTTGGCCTGCGCAGAAGCGCTGACCTTGTCGACCTTGACCGTGAACTTCTTGGTGAGCTCACCATTGCCGAGCACCTTGACGGGCTCGAACTCGCTCTTGGTGATGCGAGCGGCCTTAAGAGCGGCACCGTCGATCACAGCGCCATCCTCGAACTTACGCTCGAGACGCTCAACGTTAACAGCGGTGTACTCGATACGACGGGGGTTGCGGAAGCCCGGAAGCTTGGGCAGGCGCATAGCCAGCGGAGTCTGGCCACCCTCGAAGCCGGCACCCTTGGTGCCGCCAGAGCGGGAACCCTGGCCCTTCTGGCCGCGGCCAGAAGTGGTGCCGTGACCCGAAGAATTGCCACGGCCGACGCGCTTACGGTTCTTGGTGGAACCGGGCGCGGGAGTAAGATCGTGAAGCTGCATTTGCTACTCCTCTACAATCTCGACAAGGTGCTTGACCTTGAAGATCATGCCGCGGACGGACTCGTTGTCAGCAATCTCGCGAACCTCGCGGATCCTGTGGAGACCGAGGGCACGGACAGTACGGACCTGGTCCTGCTTGCAACCGTTGGTGCTGCGGACCTGCTTGATCTTGATGGTGTCAGCCATGCTTAGTTCTCCTTACCGACGAACATCTCGGAGACCGTCAGGCCACGGCGAGCCGCGACGTCCTCAGGGCTGGAGAGCTCCTTGAGGCCCTCGACGGCAGCCTTGATGATGTTGAGGCCGTTGTCGGTACCGAGGGACTTGGACAGGACGTTCTTGATGCCAGCAAGCTCGAAGAGGGGACGCACAGCGCCGCCGGCGATAACGCCGGTACCCTCGACAGCGGGCTTGATGATGATGCGGCCGGCACCAAAGTGGCCGAGAACCTCGTGCGGGATGGTGCCCTGCTCGGTCACCGGCACGTGGAACATGTTCTTCTTGGCATCGAGAGACGCCTTGGAGATGGCCAGGGGCACCTCAGCGGACTTACCCATGCCAACGCCGACGTTGCCCTTGCCGTCGCCAACGACGACGAGAGCGACGAGGCTCATGCGACGACCACCCTTGACGGTCTTCGACACGCGGTTGATGTAAACGACGCGCTCCTCGAACTCGGAGGCCTCGCGCTGCTGCTTCTGATTACGAGCCATGTGCTACATACCTCCTAGAACTCGAGACCGGCGGCACGAGCACCGTCGGCGAGGGCCTTGACGCGGCCATGGTAGATACGGCCACCGCGATCGAAGGCGACCTTGGTGATGCCGGCCTCGATGGCACGCTTGCCAACGAGCTGACCGACCTTCTCCGCAGCCTCCTTGTTCGAGGTGTGGGTGCCCTTGAACTCGGCCTCGAGGGTCGAGGCAGAGACGAGCGTCAGGCTGGAGCCCTTGCTGTCGTCGATGATCTGGGCATAGATGTTGGCGTTAGTACGGGTCACGCGAAGACGCGGACGCTCGGAGGTACCCGAGACCTTGCCGCGAACACGACGCTGACGACGCTTGAGGCCTTCCAGCTTCGCCTTATGCTTGTTCATACGTAAACTCCTAAAAAGGTTGATCTTGCCAGCACCTGACGGGGTGCTGGTCTTATGCGAGTGAGTCGGTTACGACTACTTGGCGGCCTTACCCAGCTTGCGGCGGATGTGCTCGCCAACGTAGTGGATACCCTTGCCCTTGTAAGGCTCGGGAGGACGATGGCCGCGGATCTCAGCGGCGATCTGACCGACCTGCTGCTTGTTGATACCCTTGACGTTCACGTGGGTGTTGTCGGGAACCTCGAAGGTGATGCCCTCGGGAGCCTCGACGATCACGGGGTGCGAGAAGCCCAGGGAGAACTCGAGGTTCTTGCCCTTCTGCTGCACGCGGTAACCGACGCCGGCGAGCTCGAGCTTCTTCTCGAAGCCCTCGGAAACGCCAACCACCATGTTGTGGATGAGGGCGCGGGTGAGGCCGTGGCGGGCACGGGTCTCACGCTCGTCGTCGGGACGGGAAACGGTGAGGACGTTGTCCTCGACGTTGATAGCGAGCTTCTCAAAGACATCGAGCTCGAGCTGGCCCTTGGGGCCCTTGACGACAACGTTGTTGCCGTTGACTGCCACTTCGACTCCGGCGGGAATCTGGACAGGCTTATTACCGATACGAGACACGGTGATCTCCTTTCCTTCTACCTACCGAGCGAATTACCAGACGTAAGCGATGATCTCGCCGCCGACGTTGTGCTTGCGAGCATCGCGGTCGGTCATGACGCCATGGCTGGTGGAAATAATGGCGGTACCAAGGCCACCGCGGACGCGGGGCATGTCGGCAACGCCGGTGTACTTACGCAGGCCCGGCTTGGAAATGCGGCGGATGCCGTTGATGACCTTAGCCTTCTTGGGACCATACTTAAGCGTGATGTGCAGAGTCTTCTGGGGAACGGTGTCCTCGACATCGTAGCCCTCGATGTAGCCCTCCTCGTGCAGAACACGAGCGATCTCGACGAGCTTCTTGCTGCTCGGCATGGAGACCGTGGCCTTGTTCACAGAGTTAGCGTTACGAATGCGCGTAAGCATATCTGCGATCGGGTCTGTAAGGTTCATACAGATTCTCCTTCGTTCTTGATGAACACGTGCTCTTGGTTCTTCGCCGCCCTTAACGGCAAAGCCTTTTTAGCGCGTTTTCCCTGTTCCAAACTGATGCTTGAAACGCTGGTAGTGACTTACCAGCTGGCCTTCTTAACGCCGGGAAGCTCGCCCTTGAGTGCAAGCTCGCGGAAGCAGACACGGCACAGGCCGAACTTGCGGTACACAGAGTGCGGACGGCCGCAGCGCTGGCAGCGCGTGTACTCACGAGTAGAGAACTTCTGCTTGCGATTGCACTTGACGATCATCGATGTCTTAGCCACTTATATCCTCCTCACATAGAGTATTGTTCGCCCCAAGCGCCGCCCCCTTGTGGGAACGGCGCTTATAGGGCAGGTGAACCTATTTCTTGAACGGGAAACCGAAGGCGTCCAGAAGGGCCTTGGCCTCCTCATCGGTGTTGGCGGTGGTCACGAAAGTGATGTCCATACCACGCTGGTGATCGACGGAGTCGAAGTCGATCTCGGGGAAGATGAGCTGCTCGGTAACGCCCATGGAGAAGTTACCACGGCCGTCGAAGCTCTTGGCGGAGATGCCGCGGAAGTCGCGGATACGGGGGATCGCGACGGAGGTCAGACGATCGAAGAACTCCCACATACGGTCGCCACGCAGGGTAACCTTGCAGCCGATCGGCATACCAGCGCGCAGGCGGAAGGTAGCGATGGACTTGCGGGCACGGGTGATCATCGGCTGCTGGCCGGTGATGGCGCGCAGGTCGCGCACGGCACCGTCGATGGCCTTGGAATCGGTAGCGGCCTCGCCGACACCCATGTTCACGACGATCTTCTCAAACTTGGGGATCATCATGACGTTCTCGTACTGGAACTTGTCCTGAAGCTGCTGCTTGACCTCGTTGTTGTACTTGGTCTTCAGACGCGGCACATACTTCTCTTCTGCCATTGTTCACTCCTTCTTGGGGTTTTAAGCACGGGGCGTGGCCACGATGGGTTGTCCTCGTGCCTCCTGGCTGCATCCGCGCCGCTCATGGCATTTCGCGGTTTGGACTCGACGCAGCAGGAGCCGACAAAACAATCGGTACTATACGCGCATCGGGAGCGTATTTCCAGAAAAACCTCGTCTGCCTGCACAACTCCACAACTCCCCCGCACAAACCGATCCGCATGCGACGGAGGAAAATGGCAGTTGCGGTGAAATAGGGACTGTTTGACGGCTTAACTGGCTTAAACAGCCCGCATTTCACCGCAACTTATTGATGGGGATGCGACTAGCGCTTGCGGGGGACGAGCTTGGTGCGGCGCAGGTGGATCATCTCGGCAGCGATGGAGATGGCAATCTCCTCGGGATCCTCGGCCTCGATGGCAACGCCGATCGGCAGGTGCAGCCCGTCGATCTGGTCCTGCGTAAAGCCCTCCTGCTCCAGGCGGGCGCGCACAAAGGCCGTCTTGCGGCGCGAGCCCAAGCAGCCCAGATAGGCGGGTTTGGCGCGCATGGCCTGAATCACCACGTCGATATCGGACTTGTGACCCGCCGTGGCGACGACCACTAGGTCGCGCGGGCCGATGGGGCACTGCTTGCTCAGGTTCTTGTAGTCGACCAGACGACGGTCGTAGACACCGGGCACCCATTCGGGGGTCAGCGTGCCGGGGCGGTCGTCGCAAGCCACGACGGCAAAGCCCGCCGCCGTGAGCACCCGCGCCGTCGCAGCACCCACGTGGCCGCAGCCAAAGATATAGGTCAGGCCCTCGGGGCAGAGCGTCTCGATGTGCGCCGCGGGAATCTCGGAGGCCGCGTTGGTGTAGGTGACCTTACTCCCCTCCTCCACCAGCGAAAGCTCGGGGCAGCCCATTATGGTGCGGCGCGACTCCTCGCCATGGTATTCGGCAACGTCGCCTTCATGCGCACTTGCGATAAACGGTTCAAAGTCGATGGCGAAGTCGCCGATGCGCCGATAGGCCAAGACGTCGGCAACCGACTGGAACAACGGTGCCTGGGTCGCATCCAGATGCAGGTAGCACAGGCAGATGGCTCCGCCGCAAATCATGCCGGTATCGGAGTTCTCGCCGCCCATGGTGTAGCGGACCAGACGCGATTTACCCCCGGCCAGCAGCTCGCGCGCCTCGTCCAGCGCAAAGAGCTCAATCTTGCCGCCGCCGATAGTGCCCGCTTGGCTGCCATCGGCAAAGACAGTCATCCATGCGCCCACACCGCGCGGGGACGACCCCGCCGTACCGGCCACTACCACCAGCTCGCACGTCTCGCCAGTACGCAGGGCGGCAAGCGCCGCATTCACAACATCGAGCTTTTCCATTGCCGCCTTCTATCCTCTAAAGACATCGGTGAGCATAGCGAGTGCCTCGAGCACGCCGCCGCCGACCGACGTCGCTTTGTCCGAAATGTAGTTGATATAGCTGGCATCGCCGCGTGGATCGACATCGGCGCATTTAAAGCCCTCAGTCACCTGCACGCCGTTCGCCAAAAGCCCGCGCAGACAGCCATCGATCTGCGTGCACATGGGCGTATCGCCCGCGTAGCCAATCACGTCTCCGGCGCTCACGATGTCGCCGATTGCGCGGTCGGACCGAAACACGCCGGCGGCGGGGCTGTGGATAACACGTTCCTTGCCATAGCCGGCGATAATGCCCGGCACGCCCGTGTTGGGCTGGGGCGAACCTTGGGTAATGACACGGCCCAGGAAATGCCCACGCATGGTCTCGACCACGGCGTCGCAGTCAACCGGCGCGGTAAAGCCCGGCCCCACGGCGATGACGGCAGGCGCCATGTCGCGCGTGGTGCCCAAGTTGCGCTTAGCCAAAATCGCGTCGACCACAGCAGCGGGTTTAAGCTCATCGAGCATCTTGGCCTGAGGGTCCACCACAACGGCGACGTCTCCAGCCTCGGTAATCTCAAGCGCCTCAGCCGGCGTCTGTGCCAAGCGAGCGCGAATGCCTTCGACCTCGACCTCGCCCAGGCGAATGGCCTCGCAAAAACAGATTGTGCGGCGGATGCACGTGGGAACCGCGATATCGGCCATAACGACCGAAACGCCGGCGCGCACCAAGCGAGCGGCGACGCCCGTGGCGATATCGCCGGCGCCGCGAACATAAACGAGCATTCCCGGGGCACCTCCCTGTGCTACGGTTTGAGCAGAGCAAAAGCGGTTCGGCCGCTACTCTGATGATTATTTATTATCACAGTATTATACGGCGGTGAACCGATGGAAACGACGAGCGGAAACCTTGCCTCCGCGCTCAAGATCGAGCCGGGCATTACCGCAATTATCGGCAGCGGTGGCAAGTCGACCTTGCTAAAGACGCTGGGTCTCGAGCTCATGCGCGCTGGCGGCCGCGTGCTCCTCTGCACCACCACGCACATGTTTCCCGTCGCCGGCGTGCCGTGGGACGGGTCAAACCGTCGCCTGGATGCCGCGCCTTGGAAGCCGGGTGCCGCGCATGCCCCCGGCTGCACCTGCAAGGTATGCGCTGGCATGAGCCGCGGAAGCATCTGCCAGGCGGGTGTTTTGGACCCGGAGACAGGCAAGCTCTCCGCCCCCGCCGAGCCGCCCAACGAGCTGGCGCAGCGCTTTGACTATGTGTTGGCCGAGACAGATGGCAGCAAGCGACTCCCGCTCAAGGCGCATGCCGCCTGGGAGCCGGTAATTCCCGCCGCCACGGCAAACGTTGTCTGGGTCGTCGGCGCCTCGGGGCTGGGCAAGCCCGTCGCCGAGGTTGTCCACCGCCCCGAGCTCTTCTGCGAGCGCTGCGGCTGCGAGCCTACCGACATCGCCACGCCCGAGCGCGTCGCCCAGGTGCTCAATGCCGAGATGCAGGCGCTGGGACTCAGCACCGCACGCGTCATGCTCAACCAAGCCGACACGCTTGCCGACCCAACAATGGCAGATCGCTTCGAGGCAGCCCTCAACCGCCCCCTCATCGCCACCAGCCTCCAGGGGTAGCAAATTTGGGACGGGGCTCTTTTTGCTACCCCGTCCCAAAAAATCATCTCCCAAATTAGCTACCCCGGCGGTCTTCCCGTTAGCGGGGCACGTAGCGGCCGGGTTGGGCTCCGGTGGGCTCGCCGTCGCGTGCCGCCAGCACGCCGTTCACAAACACGGCCTTGGCGCGGCCATGTGCCTCAAAGCCCTCGAGCGGCGTGTAGTCCACGGCCTGATGCTGCGTCGCGGCGCTGATCGTCCAACGCGCGCACGGATCCCACACGCACACGTCGGCATCGGCGCCTTCGGCAAGACAGCCCTTGCGCGGATACATGCCAAAAACGCGCGCCGGATTCTCGCTCATCAAGCGGCACAGATCCTCGGGACCCAGCTGTCCCTCAAAGCTCGTGGCAATCGCAACGGGACGATGCTCCACGCCGGGCCCGCCGTTGGGAATCGCGCGGAAATCATCGCGTCCTCGGTCCTTTTGCCCGTGCAGGTTAAAGCTGCAATGATCGGTCGCAATAGTATCGATCTCGCCAGCCACAAGCGCCTCGCGCAGCGCGGCACGGTCACCGGCATGGCGCAGCGGCGGGCTCATCACGTACTTGGCGCCCGCAAAGCCGTCCTCGCCCTGCTCCAGATAGCAGGTGTCGTCGAGTATCAGATACTGAGGGCATGTCTCGACATAGATGTTCTTCTGCCCGCGCGCTTTGGCAGCGCGAATGGCCTCGAGCCCCAGCTTGGTCGAAAGGTGCACCACGTTGACCGGAGCGTCCCCGGCCAAGTGCGCCAGATACAGCAGGCGGCTCACGGCCTCGGCCTCACACACGTCCGGACGGCTGAGCGCATGGCCCTCGGGCCCGTGGATACCCTGCTCAAACACGCGCTTCTGCAGCGCGTTGACCAACGTGCCGTTCTCGCAATGCACGCACAGGATACCGCCCACGCGCTTGAGCTCCTCCAGCACCTCGAGCGTCTCGGCATCGTCCAGGCGCAGATGGTCGTAGGCAAAGTAGGTCTTAAACGACGACACGCCCGCCTCGCGCATGGCCGAAAGGTCGGCGCGATTGCGCTCATTCCACTCGGCAAGCGCCATATGGAAGGCATAGTTGGCGGTGCAGGTGCCGTCGGCGCGATGATGCCACTCGACCAAGGCATCGGGCATGGTCACGCCGCGATCGGCCGTCGCGTAGTCCACAATGGTCGTCGTGCCGCCGCAGGCAGCCGCGCGCGTGCCGGTCTCAAAGCTATCGGCTGTCCAATCCATGCCGGTCCAGCACTGCATGTGCGTGTGGCCGTCGATAAAGCCGGGAAACACCCAGCAGTCGGTGGCGTCCTCGACGGTATCGCCCTCGCCCGGCTCGATTGCCGCGGCAATCCGCACAATCTTGTCGCCCTCCATGGCAAGATCGGCGCGGCGAAGCCCCTGGGGCGTCACGAGTGCGCCGTTTTTGATGATGATCATAATTGCTCCTTATTGATTGATGCAGTTGGCCACGCGATCAAAATACGAGCAGGCGGCAATATGCTCCGTTATGCGTCGCTGTCCCTTGACGGTATCGACGTCCCACAGCTCGTAGGCACGCGCCTCGACCAGCACCACGTCGGTACGGTCCTTGAGGATCGAACCGCCGCCGTCCTTACCCTCAAGACACATAAGTGCATCGAACAGTTCCGCCGGAAAGAGCACCGGGCTCGAAGGCTCACCGTTGCACGCAAGACGCACCGGATGCTTGCGGCCACGCTCGTCAAATGCACGAACCATAGCCTCAAAAGAATCCGAACTCACGAGCGGCTGGTCGCCCGGCAAAAAGAGGCAACCTTTCCAGTTGCGTTCGACTCCCCACGAAAGGCCCGCACGGACGCTTTCGCTGCGCAGCTCGCCATCGTGCAGCACGCACGGGCAATGCTTGTCATCACAAATCTGAGCGACCTCGGGCCAACGCGTCGAAACCACAACGTCAAAGCCCCGGGGAACCGAATCAATGGTCCGGGCAATCAGCGGCTCGCCATAGATATCGGCGAGCATCTTGTTAGAGCCAAATCGCTTGCCCTCGCCCGAAGCCATAATGACGCAACCAAGTTTCATGGCGATACCTCCCCTGAAACCATCGTACCCATAACTCGCGTCGCGGGGCATCTACATCGAAAGCGCTTATCCCGCACGCCCACGATACAAAAAGGGGCACCCCGCCGGTTGGCAGAGCGCCCCCTTTACATGGCTTACCTCAACCCAGCTTTAGGCCTGGAACCAACGGGCGGTGTTGCGCTCGTCGAGGGCCTTGAGGGTAGCGGCGGGATCGGCAACCTTCTGCAGGAACACCATGGCTGCGATGGCGTACGGCTTGTAGCTGGCCTCCTTGTACATGCCCACGCGGTGCATGTCGAAGACGTCGGCGTTGACCTCGCCGTGCTCGCAAGAGACACCGGAGATGTCGGCGGGCAGCGGATGCATAAAGATGGTGTCCTGGCCGTTGGCGGTCTTCTCCATGAGCTCGGTCGTGGAGCACCAATCCTGATGCGTGGCGTTCTGAGCGAGCAGCTCCTTCTCGAGTGCAGCGATGCCGGCGTCGTCGCCCTCGGCGTACAGGTTGGTGCGCTTCTCCATGGCGGCAAACGGAGCCCAGCTCTTCGGGATCACGATGTCGGCGCCCTCGAAGGCCTCGGCCATGGTGTTGACCTGCTTAAAGGTGGTGCCGGAGTCGGCGGCATAACCCTTGGCGCGCTCGACGACCTCGGGCATGAGGTCGTAGCCCTCGGGGTGGGCCAAGGTGACGTCCATGCCAAAACGGGGCAGCAGGCTGATCAGCGACTGCGGGCAGGACAGCGGCTTGCCGTAAGAGGGCGAGTAGGCCCAGGTGACGGCAACCTTTTTGCCCTTGAGGTTCTCAAGACCGCCAAACTCGTTGATGAGGTAGAGCATGTCGGCAGAGGACTGCGTGGGGTGATCGGAGTCGGACTGCAGGGAGATGAGCGTGGGACGGTGATCCAGAACGCCGTCCTCGTAGGCCTGCTGGACAGACTCGGAGACCTCGGCCATGTAGGCGTCGCCCTTGCCGATGTACATGTCGTCGCGGATGCCGATGACGTCGGCCATGAAGGAGATCATGGTAGCGGTCTCGCGGACGGTCTCGCCGTGAGCGATCTGGGACTTCTTCTCGTCCAGGTCCTGCAGCTCAAGACCGAGCAGGTTGGCTGCCTTAGAGAAGGAGAAGCGCGTACGGGTGGAGTTGTCACGGAACAGGGAGACGGCCAGACCCGAATCGAAGATCTTGGACGAAACGTTGTTCTCGCGCAGCTCGCGCAGGGCGTCGGCGACGATGTAGAGCGCCTTGAGCTCATCGGTGGTCTTATCCCAGGTGTGCAGGAAGTCGCTGCCGTACATGCCCTTAAAATCGAGGCCGTTCAGCTGCTCGACGAGCTCGGTAAACTTGGCGTCCATGTAAATATCCTTTCCAAAGATGAAACGATTGCAATGAGTAGATGTGCTCCGGCATGCGCGTGTGGCTAGAACATGCAGAGCACTATGACGAGAACCCGCTACCGTTGAGGAAGCATGGGAGATAACGACCGCGGGCCCCAAGTCAACAGGGGGTGCCGGGGACACGAGCGGCCCCCGGCTCAACAAGAACGAGGAATGGGACTAGTCGATCTTGTTGTTGGTCAGACCGGCGCGGAACACGGTGGCGTCGCCATCGGCCTGGCTCGGATCGTAGAGGTTCAGGGCAGCCACGTACATGGCGGCAGCGGTGACCAGGTCGTCCTTGTAGGTGACCTCGTTGGGAGCGTGAGCCTGAGACTCGGCACCCGGGCCAAAGCCGACGCAGGGGATGCCATAGCGGCCCTGGATGGAAACGCAGTTCGTGGAGAAGGTCCACTTGTCGCACAGCGGACGACCGGTGCGCTTGTCCATGCTGGGCTCACAGCCGATGCGCTCGTCACCGAACATGGCCTTGTGGGCGTCGACGAGGGCCTTGACGTGCGGAGCGGTCTCCTTGTTGATCCACGTGGGGAAGTAAGCCTCGGTCTCGTAGACCTCGCCGGTCCAGGACGGACGGTCGTACATGTACATGGAGACCTTCACGTCGTCGCCGTACTTCTTGGCGGCCGGCAGGTTGCGGATCTCGTCCAGGCAGGACTCCCAGGTCTCACCGGCGGTCATGCGACGGTCGATGGAGATGGCGCAGGAGTCAGCGACAGCGCAACGGCTGGGGCTGGTGTAGAAGATCTGGCTGACGGTGCAGGTGCCGCGGCCCAGGAAGCGGGCATCCTCGAAGTGCTCGGGGTTGTACTTGGGGTCGAGCATCTTGACGAGACCCTTGATGTCGGTCGACTCGTCACAGCCGTTGTTGTTGAGGGCGCGGACGTCGGCGATGATGTCGGCCATCTTGTAGATGGCGTTGTCGCCACGGTCGGGCGCGGAGCCGTGGCAGGAGGTGCCGTGAACGTCGACGCGGATCTCCATGCGGCCGCGGTGACCGCGATAGATGCCGCCGTCGGTGGGCTCGGTGGAAATGACGAACTCGGGCTTAATGCCGTCCTTGTTGTAGATGTACTGCCAGCACATGCCGTCGCAGTCCTCTTCCTGGACGGTGCCGACGACCATGATCTTGTAGCCCTCGGGGATGAGGCCCATGTCCTTCATCATCTTGGCAGCGTAGGTAGCAGAAGCCATGCCGCCCTCCTGGTCGGAGCCGCCGCGGCCGTAGATGATCTCGTCGGTCTCGTAGCCCTCATAGGGATCGGCATCCCAGTTCTCGATGTTGCCGATGCCGACGGTGTCGATGTGAGAGTCGATGGCGATGATCTTGTCGCCCTCGCCCATAAAGCCCATAACGTTGCCCAGGCCGTCGACCTTGACCTCGTCATAGCCAAGGCTCTCCATCTCGGCCTTGATGCAAGCGACAACCTCGCCCTCCTCGCAAGACTCAGAGGGGTGGGAGATCATAGCGCGCAGGAAGCGAGTCATATCAGCACGATGGGACTCAGCAGCAGCCTTGATAGCGTCGAAATCGAGTTCTTTAGCCATTGTTCATAACCTTTCATACGAAGGGATCTACCTGTGAGGTGGCGGAGCGATACCTATTTACTCCGCCCAGTATTAGTAAGTGGGGTATTCGCCCTCCCAGACGATGCGACGGTACTGATCCGGATCGGTGTCGCCCTCGGTGGAGAAGCAGAGCACGGAGCTCGTCTTGTCCAGGCCGATGAGTTCCTTGAGCTCGGCGTACTCGGGATCGAGCATGAGAGTCTCGACCAGACCGGTGGTCACAGCGCCGGACTCGCCAGAGATGACGCGCGGGTCGCCCTTCTCGGGAGCGCCCAGAGTGCGCATGCCGCGAGCGGTGACCCAGTCGGGGCAGGACACGAAGGCGGTGGTGTGGTTGCGCAGGATATCCCAGCCCAGGATGTTGGGCTCGCCGCAGCACAGGCCGGCCATGATGGAGGGCATATCGCCGTTCACGATGCGCGGATCGCCGTCGCCGGCGGCAGCGCCCTTGTACAGGCAGGCGGCAGGCGCGCACTCGACCACGACGAAGGTGGGCGGGTTATCGGGATACAGGTTGGTGAAGTAGCCCACCACGGCGCCGGCGAGCGAGCCCACGCCAGCCTGGACAAAGACGTGCGTCGGGCGGTTGATGGCCATCTCGCGCAGCTGCTCGGCAGCCTCGGAAGCCATGGTGCCGTAGCCCTCCATGATCCAGGACGGGATCTTCTCGTAGCCCTCCCAGGCGGTATCCTGAACGATGACGCCGCGCTCGCAGGCGTCGGCCTCGGCGGCGGCCATGCGCACGCACTCGTCGTAGTTGACCTCTTCGATGGTCACCGTGGCGCCCTCGGCGGCGATGTTATCAAAGCGGGGCTTGGTGGAACCCTTGGGCATGTGCACGACGGCCTTCTGGCCCAGCTTGTTGGCAGCCCATGCCACGCCGCGGCCATGGTTGCCGTCGGTGGCAGTAAAGAAGGTGGCCTGGCCAAAGTCCTTGGCAAGCTGATCGGAGGTCAGGTAATCGAAGGTGCACTCGGCAACGTCCTTGCCGGTCTCGTCGGCAATGTAGTTGGCCATGGCAAACGAACCGCCCAGGACCTTAAAGGCGTTGAGGCCAAAGCGATAGCTCTCGTCCTTAACGCACAGGTTGGAAAGGCCCAGGCGCGCAGCCTGACCATCCAGGCGGGCAAGCGGAGTGACGGTGTACTGAGGGAACGACTGGTGGAAGGCGCGGGCCTTCTTCACGTGGTCGAGGCTCATGATTCCCAAGTGCTTGTCATCGCTCTTGGGCATCGTGTTGCCCGCCCACTGGATCTTATCGGCCATACGGTGAACTCCTTAAGTCCTCTCTTGCCGGCCCCCGCATACGCGTTTCAGCCCATTCCCATTCATGCGACTGAACTTTTATGTGGATGCCAAACAAAAAGTTTGTTAGCACTGTTCTATCACACTTTTTGATTGGTAAACCTAACAAATTGTTTGTTGCCGTAATCGGTACCTTTTCGCCGCCGAACGGTCACATAACGCAGCGACGCTTTCGTTATTTGCGAACAAGTGTGGTTTATGGCAAAGTGTGCCCAAACTAATTTTTAGGAAGGCACCCATGACCCCCGCACAGATTGAGTTTTATAAGCGCCTTGCACACGGCCTGGCGCTCCAATTTGGCCCCAACTGCGAAGTCGTCGTCCACGATCTGGAGACCGAGGACGTGGACCACTCCATCGTAGTGATCGAAAACGGCCACGTCAGCGGGCGCAAACTGGGTGACGGCCCCAGCCATATTGTGTTTGAGTCCATGCACGAGGGCACCACCGACGTGCACGACCGCGAGCCATACCTCACCAAAACCACCGACGGCAAGCTGCTCAAGTCCTCGACCATCTTTATCCGCAACGACGAGGGCAAGCCCGTCGGCATTTTGGGCATTAACTTTGACATTACGCTTATGAAGGCTTTTGAGCGTTCGCTCGACGCCTTTACCGGCACCGGCGGCACGGGCTACACCGAGCCCGAGCCCATTACCAAGAACATCGGCGACCTGCTCGAGGACCTGCTGCACGAGTGCGAGCAGTTTGTGGGCAAGCCCGCGGCGCTCATGACCAAAGACGAGCGCATTCGTGCCATTGGCTACCTCGACCGTCGCGGCGCCTTCCTCATTTCCAAGTCGAGCGAGCGCGCCTGCGAGTTCTTTGGCATCTCCAAGTACAGCTTCTATAGCTACCTCAATGAGGCCAAGGCGGCGGCCGACGACAAGTAGGCACTCGCCCAGATTGCCCCTCCCCTTTTGGGCGCGAGTTCTGGAGAGCATGAATCCAAGACCGAGCCGCTTGGAAAGTTCCATATAATCGATGTCATTAGTATTTCGAAAGGGTGGAACAGAATGGCGTTGAGCAAGGCATCATGCACCGGTCGCGGATTGATTCCGGCAATTGGTGGACATGTGCACCGCATGTTCGATGAGGGTGAAGACGACCTGTTTTCGCTGAGCCTTGACGACGTGATGGATGATCGCCCGTGGACCGCCGACGAACTCATGGGCGGTGGGGTTCGCCCGTCAAGCCCCAATTCCGCACTTGCGCCTAAGCCCGCATCTGCGCCGACTCCTGCGCAGCCGCCTGTTTCGACGCCCGCGTCTACGCCCGCACCCATTTCGGCGCCCACGCCCACTCCCCGCCCCGCAAGCGACCCGTCCGAGACGGCGGCATTTCTCGCTGCGGCGACGCGGAACAAATCGGCCGACAGCACCGTTATGTACAGCGCCCAGCAGTTGCCTGTTCCTGCGGCACGCAAGTCTCCGGTCACAAGGCTCGATGAGCCCGTTGCCCATCAGGTTGCCTACGATTCCTGGGCTGCAGCCGATCTGGATGAGACCTCTACCGGCATGCCGGCGCTCGACGTTCCAGTTAACCCGCTTTTTGCCGCCAACACGAGCGCCGCGGACTATGAGGGCGGTGCGGCATATTCCGATTATTCCGATGGCTATGCTGGCACCGATCGCATCGAGACCGAGGATTATGGCACCGCATCGAGCGATTATCTCAACGATCCGTACGCTGCCACGCCTGCACCGGAATATGACCCGGAGGCCGCGTCCGCGCCGGCGTATACCAAAAGCACGGGCGAAGAGCGCTTCGCCGATTATTACGCCGAGGAAAAGGCACTGCATTTCTCGGAATTTCCGCAGGCAGTCAAGGTTGCCTTTATCGCCATTGTCATTGCCCTGCTCGGCGTCATTGCGTTTGAGGGATTCCGTCTGTTCTCCGGCCCCACCCAAGCGGAGTCGGAGACCCAGCAAAAAGAGAACGATGACGAGTACCTGGACATCAACACCCTCAAGGGCGACCCCAACGACGGAGACGACGAGTAGCGAGGGTTAAGGGAGGGCCGGAAGAGCCGGCGGCATGTTACGGCTCCAAAAGCCCTGCCATAAAGATGGGCAGATACAGCACGTCACCATCGCGGTGAAGATTACATTCCGCAAGTACCAGGGCGCGATCGATTCCGTAGCCCTTCGTCGCGAGCGCGTTGTCGAGCGCCGCATGGGACTTAAAGCTCTTGCCCGACTTGACCTCGATGGCAAGGACCTCCCCATCGAGCGTCTCCTCCACAAAATCGAGCTCGCCGACTTTTTTAGACGTAAAGTAGCGCAATCTGAATCCGTGGGCTTTGAGCTCTTGGGCAACGAAGCCCTCAAACGCCGCCCCCATGTTCATGCCAAAGGCGTCTTCCGCCTCCCCATCAAAAACTCCTTGGGTGACCCTTTTGGAATACGACGACATGAGCATTCCGGTGTCCAAGTAAAACAGCTTGAACAGATTTCGTTGCTCCCCCAATAAAAGGGGTGCCACGGGCGCCGCTACGTTATACACGGGAAGCGCGACACCCGCCTCCGATAGCCAGAGAAAATGATCTGTCACCTGCGAAAAACGTTTGACACCGTTAATCGATGACAGTTTGAATCGCTTGTTTTTGGAGCCGGCCTCGCTGGGAATCAGATCATAGATATCGCGAATAACCAAGCGTAGCTCAGGCGGAGCGTACTTTGCGATGTCATCGCGATACAGGGCGTGAAGATCGCGATGGATGTTTCGAACCTCGTCGACATTGCGCGTCGCCAAGAAGGAATTGACCGCGTCGGGCATGCCCCCCACCACCACATACTGATGGAACAGATTGAGCAAGCGGTCATACAGATAGCCGGGGAGCTCCTTTTCGTCCTTTAGACAACCCCTGAGCATGTCAAACGCTCCGGCAGCAACGCCGCTTGCCCAGCAGAACTCCTCAAAGTCGAGCGGGTACATCTGGACCTGCTCGACATACCCCACCGGCAGGGAATCGATGCCCTCGAGCTCAACGCCAAGGAGCGATCCGGTAAGGATGTATCGAAAGTCGCCGCGCTGGACCAGGTATTTGATAAACGTCACTACGTTGGGGCATCGCTGCACCTCGTCGATAACCACAACGGTCTTGTTCGCAACCATCGGCTGCGTTGCAGCAATAGACATGCGCATAAGCAGGTCATCCGCGCTTTTTGCCGCCAAAAACGAATCGCGCACGGACGCGTCGGCGATAAGGTCGAACGTCACGACATTTTCGAACGATTCGCTTGCAAAGACGTTGACCAAATATGACTTTCCTACCTGTCGGGCGCCCTTGACCAAAAGAGCCTTGTTAGGCGACGAGGCAAGCCAAGATTCAAACTGTGCTTTCGCTTTTCTCTGTAGCATAAGCGTACCCCTTATTACGTGCTGTTTTAGCACTAGGATACACTTTTCCGTGGTTGCTAGATGCTCATTTCGACACTTTTTCGAGTTTTTGAAGTGTGTATTACGACACTTTTCCGTACTTTTACACGGGATATTTCGACACTTTTTCGGATTTAAGCCTAACAGCAGCCGGCGAAATCAAGCGCCGTCTGCACATCATTTCGCAGGCGGCGCTTGATTTGTGTCCGCGCGCGCTGATAGACTTCCTCTTGCCCGCAGGGAGCGGGCGCGTTTTATCCAGAGTCGGGGTAGAGAGTTGGCTCCACGATCCCGACGCCAACCGGCCAAGAGGCACGGTGGCCCTGCCAACATCGATGAAAGGAGTCCGTATGGACAATTTCTCTGTGCGCAGTGAGCGCAACTTCCACAACCTGGCAGCCAAGCCAAAACGAATGCATCTTCTGGATAAGCCAAATGGCTACGCCTCGGCTTTGGTGAAGAGCGGCCTCTCCCACCAGATGCGCTTTACCATACAGAAGCTCGAGGAAGAGCTCTGTGCTGCTGGCAACCCACATGTTCTGCAGATCAAGCTGCTCGGAGACGACTCGCGCGAGCCGTCCAACTGGAAGCTCTTCGCCGACGGCGCGTGCGTCGCAAGCGGCTCGGGTGACTTTGCCCGCGAGTGCTTCTACGAGGGAGCTGAGGTGTTTCTGGACCTGTGTCGCGACGCCGTACGCACGGCCGAGCTGTACTAGTGGAGCCAGAGGGAGTATGAGCTGTTGAGTGCGGTCCGCGGGATTGCGGGGGCGTAGGAACAGAAGCCTCATGATGGTGGCCTCGGCTGGAATGACGTATCGCTCGATAAATGATCTCAACAACGTAGCCGATGCGCCGCATTTCGCCTCAAAGGCATTGAGCGATCGGGCGGCGTCCAGCATTTCTTTGATATCCCCAATTGATTGTTCCGAGAAAGTCTCTTCATGCCCTCATAATCGCCCTTACGAGAAACTTGGACGAGACGGGCGTCCATACGCCGTCTCTAAACTAACGAGCCGTTCGCGGAAAGAACATCAGGCTAGCGTGGGCCAAAGATATACTGGTATCGTTGCAACAATTATGGAAGATCGGCATCGTCAATGACCTCCTTGAAATTCTCCAGGCGCTTCGCGCTTAGCCTGCTCGTCCCGCTGTCCGCCGCCGTAGCGCTAGCTTTGCCCTCAACCGCCCTCGCTGCGTCGGACCCGAACCCGCCCAGCATCTCCAACGTGACGTTATCCGCGACGACAGTCACGGCCGGCTCCACGCTGCATGTCGGCTACGATGTGGACGACCCCGATGGGGTGCGGTCAGTCACGCCGATAGTCGAGGTCGTCGTCGATAGCGATGACGGGGACCAGGGCAACAGCTCCCGCCTCGCCTTCCGGTCGACCGGCGACACGACCGCGGGCTTCGATATCCCCACCTCCCCGAGCGACCGGCCCTGCAGGTACCGGATCATCGGCCTCGGCGTGACCGATAGCCTTGGATGGGTTACCGATGTCTACGACGCGGCGTATGCCGAGGAGAAGGGACTCAACTCTCCGACCTTCGCCACCAGCCCCCTCGTCTATGAGGTGACCGAGGGGCCCGCGGACCAGAACCCGCCGACCGTGTCCTCCGTGTCGTTCTCGAGCAGGGAGGTCGCGACCGGTGCCGACTTCCACATCTCTTGGTCCGTCGCGGACCCGGACGGCGTTCGCTCCGTTTCCCCCATACTGCAGCGGGGCTGGGAGGATAAGGACGACGGCTGCTCCGTTTCGTCGGCCTATTATCACGGAGGCTCGTCTATCGACGGGTTCGACCTCACATTCGACAGCAATAGGATCGGAAGGCACAGGCTGATCGGCCTTTCGGTCACCGATGACCTAGGGTTCGAGACCGATGTGTACGAGAGTTCCTACGCCAGGGCCAACGGCATCTCGGGCGCGACTTTCTCGGTTGCCGACCCGAGCGAGCTGTGCTTCGAGGTGACCGGCAGCGCGATCGACCGGAACCCGCCCACGGTCTCGAACGTTTCCATCTCCGCGAAGAGAGTCCCTGTCGGCGGGCTCCTCCGCATCTATTGCAATGTAGGCGACGCGGACGGCGTGAAGTCTGTCTCCCCGATTCTCGGCGACCCCGGCTATGTCGAGGACCCGAACTCTGTAAAGGCCCGTAAAACGTTGAGCTGCAGCTACGATGCGGCAAGAGGCTATATCGAAATCGAGTTCCCCACGTCGCTCTCGATGGGCTCGTTTGAAATCCATGCCCTCGCGGTCCTCGACAAGGCGGGTCATGAGACCTTCGTCTACAGCTCCGCCTACGCCGAGCGTAACGGCAAGACCGGCGTCCGGACCTTTGATGTCGACGACGCGGAGAACGTCACCTTCGACGTGACCGCCCCGCTGTATGCCGCCACCAAGGGCAACGGGCAGGCATATGCAAAGGGCAACGAGAACGGTCTGACCTTCCGCTTCAGCGGTCCTCTCGATGAGTTCACGCGTCTCCTCGTGGACGGAAATGAGGCCTCCGCTGAGAACTACACCGCAACCAAGGGCAGCACGATTATCGAGCTCAAGCCGGCCTACCTGGACACGCTTGCCGCCGGCGGACACACCGTCACGGCCGTCTGGAAGGACGGGACGGCGACCGATGCATCCTTCACCGTGGAGGGGAAGGCCCAAGGGGAGCAGGCGGGCGGCAAGAGCGATGTAGATTCACCCGGCGACAACAAAAGTGATCCTGCCACTCCTGAAAAGGACGCCGACGAGGCGTCTACAAAAAGGTCGGGACACACGACAACCGATGAACTAAAGCTCGCCGTAACCGGCGACTCCGCTTGGATGGCCAGCATCGCATTAGCCATGGCGGCCACGGCCTGCTTCGCGGCAGCGAGAAGGCTTGAGCCCAAGCAGCATAGGCACGAACAGTAGCTCAAAGCGAACTCAACTGGGAAGGGCAGATGGATAGCCGTCCTTCTCTTGCAATCAACCCAATCCGCTGAAATGCAATCAGTTAACGAGTTTTGCCAGACGCTCGGTCTCTACCCCGCTCTGGCAAGCCACCTAGCAATGAGATAATGCCCACGGCGATCAACGCAAACAAGGAGCACGCTATGGCAGACAACGAGATCAAACCCTCAACGGACGGCGGCCGAGAGGAACTCGTGGCAAAACAGCTCGCATCGACCAAAATCCACCTCGCGCTCACCCAGGAGCGGGCGGACATCTCCGGCGCCATCAAGCTGCCGCTCGAGCGAATTCCCCAGCTCGGCGTGGCGTTCGCCTCGCTCCCCTCGATGTTTCGCACCGTCACTAACACGGTGAGCGTACCCACGTTGCTCCAGGCGACTGACAAATTTGGCAACCCGCTCGATCCGTCGAAACTCAACTCGTTCAAGGACGACAGCGGTCTCACAGGGGGCTACCGCGACGCAGTCAAGGGCTTTGGACAGGCGCGCTTCCACGTAGTCGAGGGCGACATCGCCACGAGCGTCACTCAAGTGCCTTACGACCCGACGTCGTTGTTCATGGCAGCCGCAATCGCGCAGATAAACCAAAAGCTCGACTCCATCCAGGAGTCCGTCGACGAGATGTTCGAGTACATGCGTCAGCGCGACAAGGCCAACATGCGTGGCAACCTCAAGACGCTCGCAGACATCCTCAACGGTTACGGCCTCAACTACGGCAACGCCACCTACATGGCAAACGCCCATATGAAGGTGCTCGACATCAAACAGTCGTCCGCGCAGGACATGGAACTCTTCCGCTCGCAGGCGCAAGCGGATCTGAAAAAGAAAGGGTTCATCGAGGTGCGAGACGGCTTAGGCAGACGCCTCGACAAGGTGCTCGACTACCTCAAAGACTGCCAGCTCGCCACCTACATCCACGCGTTCTCACTGTTCCTCGAACCCATGCTCGCCCAGAACTTCGAGCCCGCAAAGCTCGCGGACGCCACCGCGAAGATCGAGGCCGATTCGATTGCGTATCGCGAGCTCTACACCGAGTGTTACGACGCCCTCGAGGCGGGAACTGCCGACACCGTCGATGCGGCACTGCTGGGCGGCATCGCGTCCGCGGGCAAATTGCTCGGTCACGCCATCGCAAAGACCCCCGTGGGCGAACATACGCTCATCGACGAGGCACTCGAGGGTGCAGGAGAGGACATCGGCAGGTTCAACGACAGGCAATCCGAGAAACTCCTCGAAAAGCTCCATCGGGCAAAGACGCCTGACGTCGCACCGTTCAAGCAGAGCGTAATGGAAGTAGACACCCTCTACAACCGCCCCACGCAGATCGCCGTGGACGCCGAGAACGTCTACATCCTGCCTGCCAAGCGGCAGGAAGAGTAGCGATACGCGACAGGCCACGCGCCATGCAGACGGCCAACGCCGCCTATCTCCCCTCCGCCTTCAACTTCAGCAACAGATCGCTCAGCTCGGGGCACTTGCTGGAAAGGCGTGTCTCCGCTCGCTCGCCCATCCCCCACCGCTGGCGGATCTCCTGGGCATGCGGACTCACGCGATAGTCCCCCTCCATCATCTGCTTGAGCAACTTGGCGGTTACACGTGCATCGGCCAGGGCGCTATGGGCGTGGCCCGTCGACTCGTCGAACTCGATGCCAAACCACGTTGCCGCGTCACTCAAAGAGACGCGCCCGTGGCTACCCACGTCCATGATCGAGGTGTAAAACGCCTGCAGGTCGGCCCAGTCCGTAGGAAATGCGGAAAGATCGATATGCTTTGCCTGGCACTCAGTCAAAAGCTGTCGACGATCCGCCCCGCTCCAACAGACCACCTGGGCGGAGTAGCGACCGATCCAATCGCTGAGCCTTTTGATCACCATGTAGAGCGGATCGGCCATCGCAGTGTCCACGGCCGATATCCCCGTAAGCTCGCGAACGGGGAACGCAACGCCTTCGGCATATTCCGTCTGCACAAACTGCGAGAACTCACCCATCACGTTGCCGCGGTTATCGAGCTTAACCGCGCCGACCTCGATAATCTCGTTGCGCAACCCGCGGCGCTGGCGCTGCCTTGACACCGGCGCAAACTCGAAGTCGAGCACAATCTGACGCGCAAAGTTCGTCGTATCGATAGCCGAGATACACGGCGTCTTTTTGTCTGGCGCGGTGAGGGCCTTTCTCCGTCAACTGCCGCCTGTTTCACAGGCAGCTACATTGCCGTAAGGATAAGTGTCCGTGCGGACATGAAATCGCACAGTGCAGCTTTCCGACATCCTTGCGTAAGGCTGCGCTTTGAAATGGTCACGTCGTTGTTATTATCGAACATATATTCGTATTTATGGCTGCAGTTTGATAGACTGGTTATTGTTGACGGCAGTTCCATGTGCCGGGCAGCGCCCTCCATGCGACGGGAGGTGATGCCCATGACCGATCTGACTGATTTCGTGAAGCTCCTGACCGCTTTGGTCTCGCTCCTCACGGCGCTTATCGGACTTACCGAGGCACTCAAGCAGCGTACGAAGCTTAAAAAGAGGGGTCGACGCCGCTAAGGCGATGACCCCTTAATCCAAGCAACGGCGCTGCCCAGCTCTTCACCACTTGGGCTACCGTCGACCTTATTTTACCCACGGGCGCCGGGTTTACCAAATGGGTTTTCGGTAAAGGAAGCACGGCACTCCCGCAAAACCACTACGCCCCAAGTGCCGCCATGGGGATCACCGCCACGCCGTCGTCGCGTGTGTAGGCAATGCTCCCCTTTCCAACCACGACCGCCAAAAACGCCGGCGCGGCATTCTGGGCGGCAGGATTGGAGAGCACTTTCCTCTCCAGCGCCTTGAGATTTCTCGCTCCATCGTCTGCTTTCGCATCACTCAGCTTGACCTCAATGGCTCCCCAGCGCCCGTCGTGCTCAACGATCAGATCGACCTCAAGGCCCTTCTCATCTCGGAAATAATGGACACTGTTGTCGACACCGCCGTAGGTGGAAAGGAACACGCGCACGTCGCGCAGGACGAGGTTCTCAAAGAGCATCCCCAGCGTTTGCATATCGCCAAGCAGCCGCTCAGGGGTAGCCCCCAGCAACGCCGCCGCAAATGACGGGTCGCAGAAGTAGCGCTTGGGGCGCACGCGAACGCGAGCCTTCGAGCGCATGGGCGGCTCCCATCCGCACAGGTCCTCGGTCAGCTTGAGCCTGTTGAAGAGATCCAGGTGCGCAGCGATGGTCCTCTCGTCGGGGCCCGCCTCACCGTACGAGGCGTCCTTTATGAGCGTCTTGTACGTGACAGCCTGGCTCTCGTTCATGGCAAGAGCTCGCAAAAGGCCGTGTGCAAGCTCGGGCGATCATGCGATATACGAAATTACGCCATTCTCAATGCGGATTTTACGCTACTTCCAATGTAGTTTTTACGCCGTTGCGGATGTAGTTTTTACGCTATGTTCCTTGAAGGTTTTACGCTTGGCATCCTTAGCGCGACGCTCGCTCAACCCCTGACCACCGGATTGCCCGAATTCCGGGATGCTGCCTCCGCTCCAAACAAAAGGCCCAGCTCGCGATGAGCTGCCTCCCATTTCTTGAACATTAGAAATGGGAGACTTTCCACCCCATGCCTCTATCGGAAACGGCATCCCGTCCTGAGCATCGAATCCGGGACGTAGTTTCCGCATGCGGCTTCGTTAGGAAAGCATGTTCCACTCTGAGCGCTCATTCCGGGGTGCAATTTCCGCCAGAGACACCGCCGGGAAAGCACATCCCGGTTTGGAGCCGAAATCTGGGATGTAGTTTCCGCTTGAAGGGCGATCCGGAAAGCACATCCCATTCCGAGTGACAATTCCGGGTCACAGTTTCCGCAGATACAAGGCGACAGGCCGCTGCCCTTATCACATGCCTTCAAATATGCGATCCAGAAACACAAAACAGCAGATAGAATGCTCTTTTTCAAAAAGTACACGACCCGAAACTTACCAAGACTTCATATCCAGCTACCGTTCACGGTCGCCGATTACCGCCCACCGATCCAAACAAGAAATATGTCGCCAAAAGCAGGTCATCTACCTGCATGGTTAGATTTTGGTCAGCTTTTGGTCAGCTGAGCGGCAAATTCCAGCTGATACGTTTTTGCTACCCAAAAAGGAGGCGGTAGCTCATGACCCATTGCAATGACCAGCTCATCGACCAACTGCTCACTCAAGCCGAACAAGAGGGGCGCTGTCTGATTCCCCCGAGCACGGCGATCCGAAAAGCGCTCCTTCGGCGCACCGGCGGCACGGTTGTCTCGCCCATGCCGGGGTTGTTTGCGCGAAAAACGCGCTGGGATGAACTCAACCGAGCGCAACGCCATTGCGAGATTATCCGCGCCCTTGCGATCATCCATCCCGATTGGACGTTCTACTCGTTTTCGGCAGCTTGCCTGCTGGGGCTCGAGGTCTCGTGGCGACACCTGAACGTCGTGCATGTTTGCAGCTCGACAAAGCCGTCGGCTCGTCCGGGCGCACATATTCAGCGACACCAGATTGAGCCGGCCGGAGCAATCCGTCTATCCGGCACATCAGTAACGCCGCCCATCCAAACGGCTACAGATTGCCTGCTGCAAACTGGCTTTGCAGACGGCATGCCCATTGCCGATTCGGCGATCTCAAAGCTCGGCCTTGCGCCGGAACAGCTGATGGAGGCCGTTGAGCAACGAGCGACTGCCCGCAATGGTCGCGCGATTCGCACCGCCCTCACAACGCTTCGATATGCCGACGCCCGCGCCGAGAGCGGCGGGGAATCGGTCGCCCGAGCCGTCATGATCGAGACGGGCTTTGCGCCCGACTGGCTTCAATACGAGCTGACGGACCCCTTCGATTCGGCCAAGCCCATACGAACGGACTTTGCCTGGGAGCGCCAGACGCGGGAACTCACACTGGGCGAGCTCGACGGGCTCATCAAATATACCGACCAGACCATGCTGGCCGGACGCACCACCGCCGAGGCGCTCGTTGCCGAACGACAGCGCGAGGCGCACCTATCGCTCTACGGTCACCCTCTGCTGCGCTTTACCATGAGCGAAGTCCGCTCGGCGGGTCTGCTCGCGAAAAAGCTGCAGACGGCAGGCATCCGGCAGACCGCTCTGCCGGCATGGCTCAACGAGGTGGAGTTGTAGGAGCTGCTGAGCTTATGCCCGTCTGCCTGCCAAACCGGGACACGCTTTCCGGTTGGCAGTACCCGCGGAAACCATGTCCCAGACTGAGTGCTCAAAATGGGACATGGTTTCCCGACGAAGCTCCTTGCGGAAAGCGTGTCCCAGAATGAAGACTCGGAATGGGATGCAATTTCCGCCTGAAGGCGATTCGGAAAGCGCATCCCATTCTGAGCATCGATTCCGGGTCGCAGTTTCCGGTTGAGGGCCGTTCCGGAAAGTGTGTCCCATTCCAGGCGCGGATTCCGGGATGCACTTTCCGTTTGAAGCTCCAACCGGAAAGCGCATCCCATTCTGAGCGCCAATTCCGGGACACGCTTTCCGCTCCAAACAAAAGGCCCCGGCTCGCGATGGAGCCGGGGCCAAAGGTGCAGCATATACAGTTGGTGTTGTGCGCGAACAGCCCATCAGCAATGCCGTCTGCGCCCTACCCTACCCACGGTGACGGGCGCGGCTGTACGGCGTATCCACCATGGGCAGATCCGGACGCAGCTTGCCGTCAAACGCGCGATAGGCGTTCTGCACGGCGGGCGCCGTGGGAATCGTTGCGATCTCGCCGATGCCCTTACCGCCGTATGCCACGGGCAACAGCTCGTCCTTCTCCACGTAAATGGCGTGGATATCCGGAATCTCGGGCGCACGGAACAGCCCGAGCGTACCGTACCTTGCCTGGGGCACGCAGTCCTTGAGCGGCCAGTCCTCGGTCAGCGCATAGCCCATACCCATGAGCACGCCGCCTTCGATCTGACCCTGGATGGAGATGGGGTTGACCACCTTGCCGGAATCGTGTGCGGCATAGACCTCGCTCACGCGGCCGTCATCATCCAGAATGACCACATGTGTGGCAAAACCGTAGCAGATGTGGCTCTTGGGGTTGGGAACATCGGCGCCCAGCTTGTCGGTCGGCTCCAGATACACGTAGCCAAACTCGCATCCCTCGAGCGCCTTGATGGCGGTCGCGGGATCCTGAGGATGCATACCCTGGCCGGCGACGAGCTCCTGTGTGCGCAGCTGATAGGCGCGACCGTCGTCGTACTCGATCTTGACGCCATCACCATGGGCGTTCACAGGAGCATCGGGCGCAGGCTTGCCGGCCTCGATGCCAAGCATGGCATCGCGCAGCAGGAAGGCGGCGCCGCGCACGGCCTCGCCGGTCACGACCGTCTGACGCGAGCCAGACGTGGTGCCGGAGTCGGGAGCGTTCTCGGTAGAGCACTCGCCGTTGGCGATGCAGCTCAGCGGCAGACCGCACGCCTCGGCAACGTCCTGCAAAAAGACGGTGTTGCAGCCCTGGCCGATGTCGGACGTGGCGGCATAGACCACGGCGCGGCCATCCTCGACGCGAATCTTGCAGCGACCGGCATCGGGCAGGCCCACGCCCACGCCGGCGTTCTTCATGGCGCAGGCAATGCCGGCGTGGCCGGGATGCGCGTAGTAGGCATCCTTGACCTCGAGCAGCGTCTCCTTAAGCGCCGTGGAGCAGTCGGCAATCTGACCGTTGGGCAGAACCTCGCCCGGCTCGATGGCGTTTCGGTAGCGAATCTCCCACGGATCCAGGCCAACCTTCTCTGCCAGCAGGTCGATCAGGCTCTCGAGCGCAAACTCGGACTGGCAAACGCCAAAGCCTCGGTACGCGCCGGCGGGCGGGTTGTTGGTGTAGTAGCCAAAGCCGCGAATGTCGGTGTTCTGGTACTTGTAGGGGCCGACGGCATGCGTACAGGCGCGCTCGAGCACCGGGCCGCACAGCGACGCGTAGGCGCCGGTGTCAAAGTTGATCTCGCAATCCAGGCCGGTAAAGTTGCCCTCGGCGTCGCAACCCAGCGTAAAGGTACCGTCCATGGCATGGCGCTTGGGATGGAAAGCGAGCGACTCGGCACGCGTGAGCTTGCACTTCACAGGACGCTGGAACTTATATGCGGCGAGCGCGGCCAGGTGCTGGACCGAAACGTCCTCCTTTCCGCCAAAGCCGCCACCCACGAGCATGGTCTCGACGACCACACGCTCGGGTTCGCTATCCCAGCCAAACATGTGGGCGCACTCTTTGCGCGTATCGTAGGCACCCTGGTCGGTCGACTGCACCTTGACGCCGTTCTTGTACGGGAAGGCGACGGCGCACTCGGGCTCCAAGAAGGCATGCTCGGTAAAGGGCGTGGTAAAGCGCTGCGTCACGGTGAACGCGCTCTCTGCCAGCGCCTTGGCGGCGTCGCCGCGCGTCACGTGACGGCTCTGGCACACGTTGTCCTTGAGCTCCACCGTGTTGCCAAAGGCAAAGAAGCTGTCGTGCAGACGCGGCGCGTCGGCGGCCCTGGCCTCGGCAATGTTGCGCACGGGCTCCAGCGGCTCGTAATCGATTTTTACGAGCTTCTTGGCCTTCTCGAGCGTCGCCTCGTCCTCGGCAACCACCAGCACGATGGCATCACCCACGCAGCGGGTGATATCGCCCTGGGCGATCATGACGTCCCAGTCCTGAATAAGGTGGCCGACCTGGTTGACCGGCACGTCCTCGGCGCGCAGGATGCCCACCACACCGGGCAGGGCCTCGGCCTTGGAGGTATCGATGGAGAGCACGCGGGCGCGCGGATACTTGGAGCGCACGGCGCTGGCATAGGTCAGGCCCGGCTGATCGAGCTCGTCGATGTCGTCGGGATACTTGCCCTCGCCGAGCACCTTCTTGCGCACGTCGATACGGAAGGCGCGCTTGCCCACGCCGTAGTCGTCGCCGCGCTCCAGGCCCTCGTCAATCTGCTTTTCGCCGCGGAGCACCGCAGCGGCCAGCGAAATGCCCTCGATAATCTTCTTGTAGCCGGTGCAGCGGCAGACGTTGCCGCGGATGGCGTACTTGATCTGCTCCTCGGTGGGCTCGGGGTCCTCGGCGATGAGCGCCGCGCCCGCCATGACCATGCCGGGGATGCAAAAACCGCACTGCACGGCGCCCACGGCGCCAAAGGCGTACACAAAGGCCTCGCGCACGTCCTCGGGCAGGCCCTCGACGGTCACGATGTTGCGACCGGCGGCAAGAGCGGTGGTCAGCACGCACGCCTTGACGGCCGCGCCGTCTACATGGATGGTGCAGGTACCGCAGGCGCCCTCGGAGCAGCCGTCCTTGGCGGAATGGATGTGCAGGTCGTCGCGCAGGTAGCGCAGCAGCGGTTTATTCTCCGTCGTCGTGCGCTCGACGCCGTTAACGGTAAAAGTGAATTCCTGTGCCATGGTGATTCCCCTCTACACGCCGGCGGCGATGCCGGTGCGGTCGTGAATGGCGCCATGCGGGCAGACGACGGCGCACATGCCGCACGACAGGCAGTCCGCGCCGTCGATATGGGCGCAGTTGTCCTCGATACGGATAGCGCCGGCAGGGCACTTTTTGGCGCACATGCCGCAACCGATGCAGCTGGTGTCGCAGATCTTGCGCGCAATGGCGCCCTTATCGGTGTTATTGCAGCGCACCAGGATGTTCTGGTAGCCGGGAACGAAGGCAATCACGCGCTGCGGGCACGCCATGCCGCACAGGCCACAGCCCGTACACTTTGAGCGATCCACGCGGGCGATGCCATCGACCAGCGCAATGGCACCGTGGGGGCAGGCCGTGACACAGGCGCCACAGCCAATGCAGCCTTCGCTGCAGCGGGCGTCGCCGCCTGCGGAGGCGCAACCGCTTCCGCAGGCAACGTAGGCCACGTTATGTTGAATGGATTTGGCCATAAGAGACTCGCCTATTTCTTAAGAAGGTACGAATAGTTGTCGCGCACAGCCCTGATGGTCAGGCGGACGGCCTCGGGAAGGCCAGTGTTGACGGCATCGACCGAGACGGTGCGGACCGTGCCGGCCACGCGGGCCTTAAAGTGATCCTCGCCCACGGCCAGGAATCCCTCGTTCTCGGAGTTCTCCATGTCCTGTTCGCTCCAGAACAGGGTGAGCTTGTCCTTGTAGGGACGACCCTCCTGGTAGGGGCAGAACACGGCGCAGTTGCCGCACTCGTTGCACATGCCGTCGACGTGGACGACCTGGTGCTTGTCCAGGCCCGGCACCTTAATTGCCACGTTGGCGCGGTTGGGGCACACGTCGCAGCAGACCTCGCACACCGAGCCGCAGCCCAGGCAGCGAGTCTTGGTGCAGTTGCGTTTGTCGCGGCAGAGCGTTCCCTTGCGCTCGTAGCAGGTGTCCTCGCGGCCGGCCTGCTCGTTGCAGTCGGCGTACTTGTTAAAGTCCACGTCGGCAATGGCACGGGCGACCTCGGCGGCGTCGGCGATAGCCTCGACCACGGTGGCGGGACCGCGGCGACAGTCGCCCGCAGCCCAGACGCCCTCAACACCGGTGGAGGTGGCGGCAAGACGGCCACGACGGTCATGCTCGACGCCCGCGGCATCGTACAGGCTGGCATCGATGCCCTCGCCCACGGCGCAGATCACCGTGGTGGCGGAAAGCTCGACGGTCTCGCCCGTGGCGACGGGGCTGCGACGGCCGCTTGCATCCGGCTCGCCAAGCTCCATAACGTCGCAGGCCAGCACGGCGCCGTTGAGTGCCTTGGGCGCCAGCAGCTCGCAGAACTCAACGCCGTCGGCAAGAGCAAGATCGAGCTCTTCCTCGTCGGCGGGCATCTGCTTCTTGGTGCGGCGATACACCAGACGCACGTTCTTCACGCCTGCCAGGCGCTTGGCCACGCGGGCGGCGTCCATGGCGGTGTTGCCGGCGCCAATGACCACGACGTCCTCGCCCAGCTCGAGTTTCTCGCCCTTCTTGGCGGCCTCGAGGAACTCCAGCACGTCGAGCTCGGCGCCCTCGCCCAAGCCTGCAGAGCCGGGCATCCAGGCACCGGTGGCCACGACCACGTCGGTAAAGCCCTGGGCCTTGAGTTCGTCGATGGACTCCACGCGAGCGTTGAGCTGCACCTTGGCGCCAAAGGCCAGGCAGAGCTCGGCATCGTGGGAGATATCGTCGCTGGCAATACGGAACTCGGGGATCACGTGACGGACCACGCCGCCGAGCGAATCGCGGGCCTCAAAGATGGTGACGGACACGCCGGCACGCGTCAGGAAGAACGCCGTCGCCAGGCCGGCCGGGCCGCCGCCGATAACGGCAACGTTGCGCTCGCCGTCGTTGGCGATGGCCTGAGCACGCAGCTTGGGCAGCACGGCGGTCATGGCCTCGCGGGCGGCCTTGAGCTTGCTGGCGCGAATCTGGGCGCCCTCGGGCTCGTAGAACGCACGCTCGCAGGCACGGCCGCAGGGATGCGGGCAGATGGTGCCGGTAATGAACGGCAGGGCGTTGCGCTCGATGATAATGTTGAGCGCGTCCTCGTAGCGGCCCTCGTCAACAGCCGCCAGATAGGCGGGAATATCCTGCTGAATGGGGCAGCTCGTGCGGCACGGCGTGGTAAAGCAGTCGGAAAGCGGGCTCTTGCCGGCGACCTTGCGGTCGGGCAGCGGGCGCAGCGGCTTCTTGTAGAGCGGGTTGGTGAGCGAATCGGTCTGGATCGCGGTCACTGCCTCGAGCGAAATGCCCTCAAACGGCTTGCCGTCCAGATCGCCAAACTCGCCGGCCATCTGGCTAAAACGCTCGTAGCCACCGGGCTTGAGCACGTCGGTCGCCAGAGTAACGGGCCAAATGCCGGCGTCATACAGGGCGCGAATGTTGTAGACCGTAGCACCGCCGGAGTAGCTGATGCGCAGCTTGCCATCGAACTGCTCGGTAATGCGGCGGGCGGCCTCGATAGTCAGCGAGAACAGCGAACGACCGGACATGTACATCTCGGTGGAGGGCAGCTCGTTCCTCGTCACGTCGACGGGGAACGTGTTGGTCAGCTTGACGCCAAACTCCAGGCCGCGCTCGGCGCACAGGGCAATCAGGCGCTCGAACATGGGCACGGCGTCGACCCACTGCAGGTCCTCGCGGAAGTGCGTGTCATCGAAGACGATGTAGTCAAAGCCCAGCTCGTTGAGGCGCTGACGGGCAAACTCATAGCCCAGCAGCGTGGGGTTGCACTTGATGTAGGTGTTAAGGCCCTTCTCGGTGATCAGATAGGTCGCGATGCGCTCGATCTCGGCAGGCGGGCAGCCGTGCAGGGTAGACTCGGTGATGGAGTTGGAGACGCGCGCCGGGATGGACTCGACAAACGCAGCGTCGACATGCTCAAACTTGTCCAGGTTGGCGAGTGCCCATGCGCGGCACTCGTTCCAGACGTCGGAGCCGCTGGCGTCCTTCATGCCCTCGATGTAGGCGTCGACCTTGGGGCTCTTGATGCCCTCGAGGTCATAGCCCACGGACATGTTGAAGACAAAGCCGTCCGGGCTACCCAGGCCGTACTCGCGAGCGATCAGGTGGCAGGCGAACCATGCCTTCACGTACTCGGCAAAGGCCTGCGGAACCTCGAGCTCGGTCGACCATTCGCAGTTGTAGCACTCGTCCTGCGCCACGATGCAGGGCTTGTTCACACACTTGGAGAGCTCCTCGCCGTCCATAACCTGGACGGTCTTGAGCTCAAAGAAGCGGGAACCAGCCACATAGGATGCCACGATGTTCTGGGCCAGCTGCGTATTGGGACCGGCGGCCGGGCCAAACGGAGTCTCGATGCGCTCGTCAAAAATGGGAAGCGCACCCTCCTGGTTGGTCGTGACCATCTTGCGCACGCCAAAGATGGCGTCCTGGGTCTTATGCTCCTCGATGATCCAGTTCATCAGCTGCGAAAACGGGATCGGCCTCATGATGTCGCTCATAGTGAGCTCCTCTCTGTAACGCCCGGCGAGACCGCGCGGCGGGCGCAAATACGGTGTAGCGCTAGCACAGCGCCGGCGACCCCGCGGAGGCCGCCTATACGCGCGTCGGATGCGGCGAAACATCCGACGCGCGCGAAACTACTTGTGAATTAGTAGGCGCGATCGTTGAGCGTGCTCCAGAGCTTCTTGGACTCAGCCATGGTCCACGCGTTGATCTTGTCCTCATCAATGCCAACGAACTCGCGATCCTTGTACAGGACGCGGCCGTTGATGATGGTGGTGCGGCAGTTTTTGCCCATCATGCCAAAGAGCATGTGGCCGTCGATGTTCTCCTCGCTCAGCGGCGTAAAGGGCTTGTAGTCCATAACGATGACGTCGGCGGCAGCGCCGGCCTCGAGCACACCGAGCTTGCGGTCGAAGTACTTGCTCGCCATCTTGGCGTTGTTCTCGAACAGCATGGTCATGGCCTCGCACCAGCCCACGTTGGGCATGGCGGCGTTGTGGCGCTGAATGATCAGGAAGACCTTGAGGCTCTCGAGCATATCGTGAGTGTAGGCGTCGGTGCCCATGCACACGGGGATGCCGCGGCGGAAGAACTCGAGCACGGGGGCGCAGCCCACGGCGTTGCCCATATTGGATTCGGGGTTGTTGACGAGCCAGGTACCGGACTCCTTGACGATATCCATCTCGGCAGGCGTCACGTGGATGCAGTGGCCGAGCATGGTGTCGGGACCCAGCAGGTTGTGCTGCAGCAGGCGCTCGACGGGGCTGATGCCACCGCGGTTGAGGCGGGAGTCCCACACGTCATTCATGCCCTCGCACACATGGATGTGGAAGCCGGTCAGACCGTTGTTGGCCTCGGCCATCTTGTCCATGGTCTCGTCCGAAAGCGTAAAGGTGGCGTGACCGCCAAACATGGCGGCGATCATGTGGTTGTCGTTATCGCGACGCTCCTTGGCGGCCCACTGGGCAAACTCGGCGTTCTCGGCAATGGCCTGGTCGCATTTTTCCTGACCGCGGCGGTCGGAGACCTCGTAGCACAGGCACGAACGCATGCCCAGCTCCTGAGCTGCATCCTTAATGGTAAAGAGGCTGCCTGGGATCTCGCAGAAGCTCGCGTGGTGATCGAAGATCGTTGTGACGCCATCGCGGATGGAGTCAAGAATCGTGGCATAGGCGCTGGCCTTGGTGCCGTCGAGCGTCAGGTTGTCATCGATCTTCCACCACTGCTGCTCAAGATTCTCCAGGAAGTTGGTGGGGTTGCAGCCCTTAATGGCAAGGCCGCGAGCCAGACCCGAGTAGATGTGGGTGTGGCAGTTGATGAGTCCGGGCATGATGAGGTTGCCCTGGGCGTCGACGTACTCGGCATCCGGGTACTTGGCCTTGAGCTCGCGCTCGGGGCCTACTTCGACGATCGTATCTCCGTCAATGGCGACCGCACCGTTGGGAATGAACGGGGTCTGAGAATTGCGGGTAAAGACAGAACCGTTAGCGACCAGAAGCATGAATGCTCCCTTCAACATCAGAGGCGGGGTTTGACACCTCTGACATAGCGGAAGTGCGAAGCGCCGGCCTACACCGGAAACGGGCCCTCTCCCGTCAACGCTTCACCAAAGGGGCAAGCCCTTTGAAGTGCGGCCTATCGCCGCATGGCGTCGGCGGACGAGGCGATACGTCCGCCGACGAATAGCACCGAATTGGTTACTTCTTGCTCTCGGGCAAGACCAGATCCACGGCAGCGTCCTTGGCGGCATCGATGTGCTGAGCCACGACCGGCGTCTGCGGAAGGATCAGATTAAGGACAATGGCCATGATTGCGGTGGGGGTTACGGCATTGGAGCCGATGACGGTGGACACCCAGGCGGGCATACCCTCGCCGGCAAGGCAACCGCTGGCCATCCAGATACCCAGGCCAAAGACGACGGAGGTGCCGACGATGGTGGTAGTGCGCTGCGTGAGGCCCTCGCGGGTGAACATGCGCACGCCATTCATGGTGATGGTGCCAAAGACGCCGACGGTCGCGCCGCCGATGACGGGCTGCGGGATAGCGGAAAGGACGGCAGAGAGCTGCGGGAACAGACCGGCAATGGCAAAGACGGCCGCGATGATCACAAAGACCCACTTGTTGACGACCTTGTTGGAGCAGATGATGCCCACGTTCTGGCCAAGGGCGCTGGTGGGAAGACCGCCCAGCAGGCCGCCGACCATAGAAGTGAGGCCCTGGGACACGATAGCGCCGGAGAGCTCGCGCTCGGTGGGCATACGGTCGATGGAGCCCAGGCAGGCGGCGGAGACGTCACCGATAACCTGGATGGCAACCATGGGGAACACGACGGCGAGGGTAATGCAGACCTCGGGATCAAACTCGAGCGCGTAGGGCATGAGCTTGGGAAGGGCGAAGACCTGAGCGGTGGCGACGCTGGAGAAGTCGATCATGCCGAAGGGGATGGAGACGATCATGCCAACGATCATGCCAAAGAACACGGAGCCCAGCTTGAGCGTGCCCTTGCCAAAGTTGGCGAGCGCAAAGACCACTGCGAAGGTGATAAGAGCGACGCACCAGGCCTGCGGGGTGCCCCACAGCGGCGTGCCCATGCCGCCGGCCATGTACTTGACGGCCGTGGGATACAGCGAAACGCCGATGGAGAAGATGACCGTACCGGTCACGACGGGCGGGAACAGCCACTTAATCTTGCTGTAGGCCAGACCAAAGAGGACCGCGACGGCACCGCCGACAATCTCGCCGCCCAGCAGCGCACCAAAGCTAAAGCCCGAGGCACCCATGGCCTGCAGGGCCGGCAGGAACGCGAACGAGACGCCCATGACGATGGGCAGGCCGCCGCCGATGCGGCGGAAGGGAGCGAAGGCCTGAAGGGCCGTGTCGATTGCCGAAAGAATGAGCGCAACCTGAATGATGTCGGTGCTCTGCTGGCTATTAAAGCCGTAGACGCCGGCCATGATGACAGCCGGGGTGATGATACCGGCAAACGAAGCCAGTACGTGCTGAAGGGCACACGGGATCATTTCCTTAACGGGAGGCATGCCTTCACGAGTGAACAGGGCTTCAGTGCCGTTCGTAACCGTCTCCTGGGTCATTTGACCACCAATCCTCGAAATAGTTGTTTCGCATCTAACGCTCTATTGTGACGCAGTGCGGGGTTGAGGTTGTGCCTTCGTTGCATATCGTATTAAAGATGATTCTCATTCTCAATAATAATTTTTTGTTATCAGACTATTCTTCAGCTGAGATAATGCATTTCCGCAGGTCAGGAAAGTGTCTGGTCAAAATAACATCTAACTTTTCTTTTGGTCAACCGTTTACCGCCAAATTCCTACCGTTCGTCTGTATTACGCAATGTACCTGCGGATATACGAGATGAAGAGTAGCGTGTTACCATGAGAAAAAATTGTTATGAACCTTCCGATTTCACCCAAAGGAGTTGCCCGTGAACGAGACCGTACGTCGCTTTTTGCCGATGGTCGATTTCCTGGAGCAGATACTCGGTAAGAACAGCGAGATCGTCCTGCACGATTTCTCGGATCCCGACCACGCCATCGTCGATATTCGCAACGGCATCGTGAGCGGCCGCAAGGTCGGCGGTCCCGCCACCGATCTGGCGCTCAAGATCATGCACGACCCCAAGTATCGCGACCTGCCGTTTATTACGGGCTACGAGGGGCGCGGTGCCGGTGGCAAGACGTTGGAGTCCGCGACGTTCTTTATCCGCGAAAATGACGAGATCGTCGGTATGCTCTGCGTCAACACCGACCTCTCGACCGTACGCTCCATCAACGCCATGGCGCAGCAGCTCATGGCGTGCTTCGACGCAGCGCCGACGCGCACGGAGCCCGCCCCTATCGAGGTCGAAAGCCTTTCGGAGTCCACCCAGGAGCTCATCGACCGCAGCATTGCCGAGTTGCTGAGCGCGCGCGGGCTGGATGTAGCGTCGCTTGGTCAGAGCGACCGCGTGGACGTCATTCGCCACCTCAACGGCAACGGGGTGTTCATGCTCAAGGGCGCCGTGGCCTGCGCTGCCACCGCGCTGGGCATCTCGGAGCCCAGCGTGTACCGCTACCTGCAAAAAGTCCGCAAGGAGGGCTAACGAGCAAAATGGAGCGCGGCTCCACAAGCGATTCGTCACTTGACAAAAGACCCTGCAGCTCGCACGCGCTGCAGGGTCTTTTTGCATGTCATGTTTAGTTGTGGCCAACGCCTTAGAGAGCGGCGACGACCTCGATCTCGACCAGACCGCCAGCCGGAAGAGCGGCAACCTGGAAAGCGCTGCGCGCGGGGAACGGGGCCTCGAACTTGGAGGCGTAGATCTCGTTTACGGCAGCGAAGTCGGCAATGTCAGCCAGGTAGACTGTGGTCTTGACGACATCGGCAAAGGTGGCGCCGGCAGCGGTCAGCAGGGCCTCGACGTTAGCAAGGGACTGCTTAGCCTGGGCCTCGACGCCCTCGGGCATCTTGCCGGTTGCGGGGTCGATGCCCAGCTGGCCGGACAGGAACACCATGTTGCCGGTCTGGATGCCGGGGGAATACGGGCCGATGGCTGCGGGTGCATTATCGGAAGACACGACGGTCTTGCTCATGTTTATCTCCTTACAAGTAAAAGGGAACGGGAGCGCGGCGTTCACACCGGGAGGCACAGTTCGGTCTGAACACCGCGCTTGATTGGGATAGTACTCAAGGTTTCCGCGCGATGAAAGATTATTATCACGTTGCGAGAATATTTTATCGCCCAACGGTTTCCCCGGACCGCTGAACGGTTCTCATGTGGAGCAGCCAGTCCAAGCTGCTGAAGACTTTATCCCGCTTGGAACGCGGGCATCGCCTGCCGCGACGGCACCACTATACTTTTGAGTATCTGAGCATTTTGAAAGGCAGGATATGACCGCAACCGCCAGTCGAACCACCAACCGCAGACCCGAGCTTTTGGCGCCCGCCGGAGGGCCCGAGCCCTTTGCCGCCGCACTCGCCGCCGGGGCAGACGCCATCTACTGCGGCATGGGCAGCTTCAACGCACGCCGCAAGGCCACCAACTTTACCGACGAGGCCTTTGAGCAGGCCTGCCGCGCCGCGCACCTGGCCGGCTCGCGCGTCTACGTCACGGTCAACATCGTCATCAAGGAATCCGAGATGAGCGATGCGTTGCAGCTCATCCATCGCTGCTCCACGCTGGGCGCCGACGCCTTCATCATCCAGGACTGGGGCCTGTTCTTTGAGGTCAAGCGCACCATGCCCGGCATCGAGACGCATATCTCGACCCAGGCGAACATCCACGACGACCGCGGAACCCTTTGGTGCCGCGAGCAGGGCGCCGACCGCGTGACCCTCTCGCGCGAGCTTTCCATCGACGAGATTGCCGCCATCCACGATGCCGCGCCCGATGTGGACCTTGAGGTCTTTAGCCATGGCGCCATCTGCTTTTGCTACTCTGGCCTGTGTCTGCTTTCGAGCTTTGCCATGGCGGGACGATCGGCCAACCGTGGCATGTGCGCCCAGCCCTGCCGCTTGCCCTACGAGCTGATCGACGAGAACGGTCGCTCGCTCTCCCCTGCCGGTCGCGAGCGCGCGCTGTGCCCACGTGACACCAACACCTCACAACTTGTTCGCCGCCTGTATGACGCCGGCGCTGCGTCGCTCAAGCTCGAGGGCCGCATGAAGGCGCCCGATTACGTGTATTCCATCGTCGACGTGTATCGTCATCAGATTGATGACATGCTGGCCGGAACCACCGTTGCCAAGGACGAGAAAGCCGCCCGCCAGCGCCAGCTCAAGCGCTGCTTTAACCGCGACTTTACGCACGCCTATCAGGACGGCACCTCGGGCGACGAGATGATGAGCTATGAGCGTTCCAACAACCGCGGCCAGATCGTGGGCACGGTGCTGGGCAGCCGCCCGGCCAACCGCGATGTGCGCGGCCTCAAGCCCGACGACCGCCGTCGCCGCGCCGCCATCGCCCGCATTGAGCTGTTTGAGCCCGTGGGCAAGGGCGACCTGCTGGAGCTTCGCCACGATAACGAGTTTGACCAGTTCCTGACCACCATTGCCGCCGATGATGCCGCAGCCGGTGAAGTCATCGAATGTCGCGTACCCCGCAGCATGCCCGAGGGCTGCCGCGTCCGCGTGATTCGTAGTCAGCGTGCCATCGACGCCGCCGGCGCCGCGCTCAAGCGCGATGTGCTGCGCCGCCGAGCTGTTGATGTGTCCGTCGTGGCGCGTCTGGGCGAGCCGTTTACCGTTACGCTCACCTGCTGCGACGACCCTTCGCTTACGGCCACGGCCACGGGCTTTACCGTCGAAGCCGCCAAGACCCGTGCGGTCGAGGCGTCCGATCTGGTTGAGCACGTCGGCCGCATGGGTTCCTCTCCCTTTGAGGCTGCGAGCTTTGAGGTGGCGCTCGATGAGGGCTGTGGCATGGGTTTCTCCGCCGTACATAAGGTGCGCGCCGCCGCTTGCAAGGCGCTGGAAGAGGCCATTCCGGCGCCGTACGCGGAGCGCGCGAAAACGCTCGAGCTGCCGGCGATTGTCACCAGTGATTCCCGCCCCGCGCCCGAGCACTACCGCGACGAGCCGCAGATCTGCGCCACCGTCACCTCGCTCGAGGCCGCCGAGGCAGCGCGGGCGGAGGGTGCAACGCGCATCTACATGACCACCGACGCGCTCGATGCGGCCAAGCTCTCCCCCGCCGATACGTTTGAGCAGGGCATCGTACCCGTGCTCGATGAGGTCTGCCGCGCCGTTGACCACGTCCGCGTTGACCCATGGGTTGTTGCCGGCGCCACGGTCGCTATTGGCAACATCTCTGAGCTTGCCCTGGCCGCCCAGGTTGGCGCCACGGCCGAGATTCGCTCTTGCCTGCCGGTGCACAACACGCCCTGCATGGAGGCGCTTGCCGAGCGCGGAGCCGGTGCGTTTTGGCTCTCGCCCGAGATCACGCTCGACGAGATTATCTCGCTCGGCACCGCCGCGCCCGCGGCTCTGGGCATCACCGTCTTTGGCCGCCCGCGCGTCATGACAAGCGAGCATTGCATTCTGCAGGTTGCCAACGGCTGCATCCACGATTGTGCCAACTGCCGCCTGCGTGCCCGCAAGCTCTCGCTCAAGAATATCGACGCCAAGGTCATGCCGGTGCGTACCGACATCCACGGCCGCTCACGCCTGTACGACGCCTACCCCATCGACCTCACGCCGCAAGTTCCGCAGCTGCTCGATGCCGGCGTGCGCCGTCTTATGGTCGACGGAACCTTGCTCGAGGCCGATGAGATTGGCCGTGCCGTCGCTCGCGTCCGTCGCGCTGTCGAGGCGGCTCAAGCCGGCCGCAAGCCGGCCGCCCGCCTGCGCGGCGCCACCTCGGGCTGCATGTTTGTGGGAATTAGCTAACCGAAAGGCTTACACGTGAACGAAGAACCTCAAGTCCTCTACTGCGACGCCTGGCTCATGGCCATCGACAAGCCCGCCGGCATGATCGTCCACGGTGACGGCACCGGCGAGCGCACACTTACCGACTACGCCAGCGACCTGCTGCTGGCGATGGGCGACGGCTTTGCCGCGACCGACATGCAGCCGCTCAATCGCCTGGACCGTGACACCACCGGCGTGGTGCTGTTCTCACTCGACAAGCAGACGCAGCCCGCCTTTGACCAGATGATCATCGACCACGCGTTCGAAAAGCACTACCTGGCGCTCGCCGAGGGCAAGATCGACTGGAACGAAAAGCTCATCGACAAGCCCATCGCCCGCGACCGTCACGACAGCCGAAAGATGCGCGTCGGCGCCAGCGGCAAGCCGTCTCAAACGCGCGTGAAGGTGCTCAAGCGTCTTAAGAGCCGCCGCGGCCTGCCCACGCGCTCGTATATCGATGTCGAGCTGCTCACCGGCCGCAAACACCAGATTCGCGTGCACCTGGCGAGCGAGCGCCATCCCCTGGTGGGCGACGACCTGTACGGGACGCCGCGTCCTTGTGGCCTCATGCTCCACGCCCACGGCGTGTCCTTTACGCATCCCGTAACCGGCGAGCACATCCACATCGAAGCCCCCTGCCCCTGGGAGCCCTAAAACCTGCCAAAAAGGGACAGGTTTATTTTGGCAGGTTTTATCTGGACAAACGTCAAAACCACCACAAAGGTTCCTGCCCCTTCGCGGTGGTTTTGGCCTTAGCCCGTCCCTTGCTGTTAGACCGTGATGACGTTGTCCATTGCCCGGTACTTGGCAGGGACATCGCCTGCGGTAATAATCGTTGCGTCACGGAAGTCCGCGAACTTGACGGGCGCCACCATGCCAAATTTACTGGCGTCCGAGATTACGAAGCGCTTGGCCGTATGGCGCATCGAGATACGCTTTACTTGCGCCTCCTCGATATCGGGCGCCGTGAAGCCCTGCTCGGCGGCAATGCCGTTAGAGCCCCAAAAGCCACAGTTGAAGTTGTAGCGGTCTAAGGTTGCCAAGGCATCGGGGCCAACGAGCGCCTCGGTCTCGGGTTTGAGCTCGCCACCCAGCACCACGGTACGCATGCCGCGCAAAGCAAGGCGTTGAGCATGGAGCACGGAATCGGTCACATAGGTGACATCTTCAAGGTGTGGAAGATGCTCGATGAGCCTCAGCGTCGTCGAGCCCGAGTCGATGTATACAAAGCTCTCGGGCTCCACAAGCGCCGCCGCACGGGCGCAGATACGCTCCTTGTCGTCGTTATGGAGGTCGCTGCGCTCGCTGATCGTCAGGTCGCGCGTCACGTGCGCGCGCTCCAGACTTGTCGCACCTCCGTGCACCTTGGCGATACGGTGTGCTCGGTCGAGCGTCTGCAGGTCGCGCCGAATGGTAGACGCCGTCACGCCCAGGGCTTCGGCAAGCTCCGGCACGGTAACCGAGCCGGCCTGCTGCACCATCGACACGATCGCGTTGAGCCTATCTTCCGCAAGCATCGCTTACTCCTCCTCGGGGTACACAACTCCCCAGTCGGCGCGGAGCTTGGTCATAAGCTCCATAACATCAGAAGCATAATCCAGCAGCTCGCGCTTGGAGTCGTCGCCGGCAACGGCCTTCTCCAGGTCGGCCGTCTCATAGCACAGGGCGTAAGCCTCGGTGCCGGCGTGGACCTCCTCGCGGTGGCCGTCCGCAGTCCACACGATGGTCGCGTGATCGGCACGCGGATAATCGTTGACCTCGATGTAGCACTTATCGAAGCTGATGACCGAGCGCTTGGGCTGCTTGGAGTGGAGCGTGAGGCTCACCACGCCCAGCTGCTGTTCGGAATTACGGCATACGATGCCGCCCGCAACGTCAACGCCGGTCTCACAGGTATTGCCCAGCGATACAACCTCAGCGGGCTGGCTCGCCATAAAGAGGCGCATGACAGACAGGGCATACACGCCAATATCGAGCATGGCACCGCCAGCAAGGTTGCGGTTGTAGAAGCGGTTGGTCAGGTCGCCGTACTCCTTATAGCTGCCAAAGTTGAGTTGGGCGAGATTCATGCGGCCGAACTCACCGTCATCCATGCGGCGACGCAGCTCTTGATATAAGGGCATGTGAAGCACCGTGGTGGCGTCCATAAGGACGACGTTGTGATCACCGGCAATGGCGCGGGCCTCGTCGAGCTCGGCGGAGTTGAGGGTAATAGCCTTCTCACAGAGCACGTGCTTGCCGGCTGCCAGAGCGGATCGCAGGTAGGTGATGTGAGTGTTGTGCGGCGTGGTGATATAGACTGCGTCAATGTTCGGATCGGCGTAGAGGTCCTCGACCGTTTCATAGACCTTCTCGATGCCATATTGCTCAGCAAAAGCCTGAGCCTTGGACAGCGTGCGGTTGGCAACGCCCGCGAGCTTTCGGCCGGCAAGGGCGAGAGACTGAGCCATCTGGTTGGCGATAACGCCACACCCAATTACAGCCCAACGAAGCTCGGGAGCCGTAAAGATGTCGTTTGGGAACGGCTGATTCTGGACCGAGGCAAACGCCGCCTTTGCGGCTGCCTCGGCGTCGAGCGGAGCCTGTTTGGAATCTGCCATGATGTGCCTCCTGAGTCATCGGAAGTCCTTCATTTCTAACAAACCTATAGTCGCACAATTGCGCGCGTATCTGCTCGTGTTTGCGTATTTATTTGCTTATCGGTCATTATTTAGCCATAGTTGGCAGATGTTTGCGCGGCTATGCGCATTGTCGCGCAAGGCTATGCGCGTAAATGCGCATGCGACGATCCTTGTGAAACATAAAGGGGCGGAACACCAAAGCCCTAAAAGACAGACCCAGCTGTATTACTTCACCCCTCTGGGGGCATCAGACATCAAAGGATCGTCCCAAACTGCCGGCACATAGAGACTGTCCCCCCAACGACTGGTCATTTAAGTCTGTCCCCAATGAATGGTCGTCCCCAGCTGCCGACAGAAAATGAACGCCCCCAGGTGCCGGCATTTCAACGGCCACTCATTTAAGTCTGTCCCCAATGAGTAGGGATAGAAAAAGGCCCGGGTGCCGTGGGGCATCCGGGCCTTTGCTAGCAACTTGATGTTGCGGGCAGCTTAGAACTTGTGGCCGCACTTCTTGCAGACGCGCAGCTTGTTCTTGCCGTCCTTCTCGTGACCGACGCGGGTAACCTTACCGCACTCGGGGCAAACGAGATTGACGTTGGAGGCGTCGATAGGAGCCTCCTGCGAAACGATGCCGCCCTGCTGGTTGGCAGCGTTGGGCTTGACGGCCTTCTTGACGACCGAAACGCCCTCGACAACGACCTTGTTCTCGGCGGGGAGAGCACGCAGGACAACGCCCTGCTTGCCGCGATCCTTACCAGAGAGAACCTGGACCTTATCGCCCTTCTTGATATACATATATCTCCCCTAACTACAGGGTCTCGGGAGCGAGCGAGACGATCTTCATGTACTTCTTGTCACGAAGCTCGCGAGCGACGGGCCCGAAGATACGGGTGCCGACGGGCGAACCATCGTTGTTGATGACAACGCAGGCGTTCTCATCAAAGCGAATGTAGGAGCCATCCTTGCGGCGGATCTCCTTAACGGTGCGAACGACGACGCAACGGACAACGTCCTTCTTCTTGACGTTGGCGCCAGGGGTAGCCTCCTGGACAGCACCGATGAACACATCGCCGATGCCTGCATAACGACGCTTGGAACCGCCAAGCACCTTGATGCAGCGAATCTTGCGAGCGCCGGAGTTGTCGGCGACGTTCAGCATGGTTTGCATCTGAATCATGGTAGATGTTCCTCCGAACTAAGAACCGAAGAGAGGTGCGCTGCCTTTATACGGCCTGTGGTATGCAAGCCAGGCATACGCACATCTTCGGAAACGTACAAGTCGTAAGAGCGACTGCTTATTTAGCGCGCTCGACGACCTCGATGAGGCGCCAACGCTTCATCTTGGACATAGGACGGGTCTCCATAACGCGGACGGTGTCGCCCACGCCAGCCGTGCACTCCTCGTCGTGAGCGTGCAGCTTCTTGGAGCTGGTCATCATCTTGCCGTACTTGGGGTGACGCTTGCGCTCGGTGATGGTGACAACAATGGTCTTGGCACCGGAGACGGAGGTAACGACACCCGTACGGACCTTACGCGAGTTACGCGAATCAGTCATGTTCTCTCCTTAGGTCCTACTCGGCGACAGCGGACTTCTCCGCTGCGATCTCGCGGGCGCGCTGCTCCGTGAGGACGCGAGCGATGTCCTTCTTCACGGTGTTGACGCGAGCGGTGTTGTCCAGCTGGCTGGTAGCCATCTGGAAACGAAGGTTAAAGAGCTCGGCGCGCATTTCCTTCAGCTTCTCAACGAGCTGAGCGTCCGAGAGCTCACGAATCTCTGCGGGCTTCATTAGTTCTCCTCCTTGGCGGCGGCGGCGTCCTCAGCAGCCCACTTGGCCTCGAGAGCGGCCTCCTCAGCCATCTCCTTCTCGATGCGCTGCTCAGCGTTCTTGGCAGCAACAATCTTGGTCTTGATGGGGAGCTTGTGCTGCGCAAGACGCAGAGCCTCGCGAGCGACCTCCTCGGGAACACCCTTGACCTCGAACATGATGCGGCCGGGCTTGACGACGGCCACCCACTCCTCGGGGTTACCCTTACCAGAACCCATGCGAGTCTCGGCAGGCTTCTTGGTGATGGGCTTATCGGGGAAGATCGTGATGTAGACACGACCGCCACGCTTCATGTAGCGGGTCATGGCAATACGAGCGGCCTCGATCTGACGGTTGGTGATCCAATGGGCCTCGAGAGCTTGGATACCAAACTCGCCGAAATGCAGCTCGGTATTACCCTTGGCCTGGCCCTTCATGGAGCCACGCTGCACCTTGCGGTGAAGAATACGCTTAGGGGCAAGCACTACTGACCCCTCCTCTCGGAGTTACGACGACGAGGACGGGAAGAGCCCTCGAGTGCAGGGTTGGGAACAGGCTGGCCCGGGAGCTTCTCGCCCAGGTAAATCCAGACCTTCACGCCGCAAGCGCCCATGGTGGTGCTGGCGACAGCCGTGCCGTAGTCGATCTTGGCACGGAGGGTGTGCAGAGGCACGCGACCCTCGCGGTACCACTCACGACGGCCCATCTCGGCACCGCCGAGACGACCGGAGCACTGGATACGGATGCCCTTAGCGCCGGCCTTGCGGGCGGACTGGACAGCCTTGCGCATAGCGCGACGGAAGGCAACGCGGCCCTCGAGCTGCTCGGCGATAGACTGAGCAACGAGGTTGGCGTCGAGCTCGGGGCGCTTGATCTCGACAACGTCGACGGAGAGCTGGCCCTTGGAGACGCCAGCGACCTTCTCGAGCTCGGTGCGGAGGGTATCGATCTCGGCACCCTTCTTACCGATGACAACGCCGGGGCGAGCGGTGAGGATAATGACCTTCACCTTGTCGCCAGCGCGCTCGATCTCGACGCGGGAGACAGCTGCGCGGGAAAGACGCTTCTCGAGGTACTTGCGGATCTCGAGATCGTTACCGAGGGTCTTAGCGTAATCCTTCTCTGCAAACCAGCGGGAGCGCCAGTTCTCGGTGATGCCAAGACGGAAGCCGGTGGGGTAGACTTTCTGACCCATACAGCTTTACGCCTCCTTTCGAGGAGCAACGACGACGGTGATGTGGGAAGTACGCTTCAGAATGCGAGAAGCGGAACCCTTGGCGCGGGGACGGATGCGCTTAAGCGTCGGACCCTCGTCAACATAGGCAGCGGCGACAACCAGGTTGTCGGCACGCAGACCGTTGTTGTTCTCGGCGTTCGCAACGGCGGAACGGAGAACCTTCTCGACATCCACGGCGACGGCGCGGTCGCAGAAGTGGAGGATGTCGAAGGCCTGAGCGACAGGCTTGCGGCGGATCAGATCGACCACCAGGCGGGCCTTGCTGGGGGAAACACGCACGTACTTAGCGACGGCGCGAACCTCGGTGGCCTCAGTTTCAATAGACTTAGTTGCCATTTACGGTTAACCCCCTATTTGGCCTTGTGGCCACGGAACGTACGAGTCGGCGCGAACTCGCCGAGCTTGTGACCAACCATGGACTCGGTAACATACACGGGCACATGCTTGCGGCCGTCGTGGACGGCGATGGTGTGACCAACCATCTCGGGGAAGATGGTGGACGCGCGGGACCAGGTCTTCACGACGTCCTTCTTGCCAGCCTCGTTCATCGCGGTGATACGCGAGAGAAGGCGAGTCTCCACGAACGGGCCCTTTTTGAGACTTCTGCTCATAAGTGCTTTCTCCTAAAACTCGGTATCCGAAATTACTTCTTACGGCGACGAATGATGTGCTGGTTCGAGACCTTCTTCTTCTTGCGCGTACGAAGGCCCTTCGTCGGCTTACCCCAGGGGGTAACAGAGGGACGACCAGAGGTGTGGTTCTTGCCCTCGCCACCGCCGTGCGGGTGGTCGACAGGGTTCATGACGGTACCGCGGACGGTCGGGCGCACGTTCATGTGACGCTTACGGCCGGCCTTGCCGATGACGATGTTGGCGTGATCGGCGTTGCCGACCTCACCGACGGTGGCGCGGCAGGTAACGAGGATGCGGCGCATCTCGGAGGAAGGCATACGGACGATAGCGTACTTGCCCTCCTTACCCATCAGCTGGCAGGAGTTACCGGCGGAACGGGCGATAGCAGCGCCCTTGCCCGGCTGGAACTCGACGGCGTGGATGAGCGTACCGACGGGGATGTCGGCGAGGGGCAGAGCGTTGCCCGGCTTGATGTCGGCGTCAGAACCGGACATGATGGTCTGACCGACCTCGAGGCCCTTGGGGGCCAGGATGTAGCGCTTCTCACCGTCAGCGTAGTGCAGCAGAGCGATGCGAGCGGAACGGTTCGGATCGTACTCGATCGTGGCAACCTTGGCGGGCACGCCGTCCTTGTTGCGCTTGAAGTCGATCACGCGGTAACGACGCTTCACGCCGCCGCCCTGGTGGCGGGTGGTGATGCGGCCGTTGTTGTTACGACCGGCCTTCTTGGGCAGGGGCTCGAGAAGGGACTTCTCGGGCTTGGTGCAGGTGATCTCAGAGAAATCGGAGATCGTCTGCCAACGCCTACCAGCGGAGGTCGGCTTAAGGTGCTTTACAGCCATTACAATCCCTTTCAATAGGAATCCGTTAGCCATCGCAGACAGGGATTCGAGGTTCTGCCTCGGGTGCGATGACACCGGACGTATACACGGTTCCGGGCGTGTCCATTTTATACGCCCGAAACCTTGAGCTCTCGCCTCCCCTATTTGGGAGGCATGAGCTCACTCAACAGCAGCGAGTCTTAGGCCTGGTTGCCAAAGACCTCGATGGTGTCGCCCTCGGCCAGCGTGACGATGGCCTTCTTCCAAGAACGGGTCTTGCCGGCGACATAGCGCACGCGCTTGGTCTTGGGCTTGACCGTCAAGGTGTTCACGCGAACGACCTTGACGCCGAAGATCTCCTCGACAGCGTCCTTGATCTGATACTTGTTAGCATCCTTGGCGACCTCGAACGTGTACTTGTTCTGCTCCATGCCGGAGAAGGAACGCTCGGACACGATCGGACGGATGATGATCTCGTGGGCGGTCATTTATGCAAGCACCTCCCCGAAGTGAGCGGCGATGTCGGCGGGCATCAGCACAGCGTTGTTGTTGACGAGATCGTAGGTGTTGGCCTCGTCAGCGGTGATGATGAACGTCTTGGGAATGTTGCGGAACGACAGGTAGGCGTTGACGTCCTCATCGCGAACGATGATGGTCAGACGCTTGCCCTCAAGGCCGAGAGCCTTGAGCATGGCGACGGCAGCCTTGGTGGAAGGCTTCTCGAAGCCGTAGTCGTCGACGAGCACGAGCTCGCCATCGGCCAGCTTGGCGGACAGCGCGGAGCGCATAGCCAGCTTGACCTCCTTGTTGTTCATACGCTTAGCGTAGGAACGGGGCTTGGGGGCGAAGACGACGCCACCGTGACGCCACTGGGCAGCACGGATGGAACCCTGGCGGGCACGGCCGGTGCCCTTCTGACGCCAAGGCTTCTTGCCGCCACCGGAAACCTCAGAGCGACCCTTAGCAGACTGGGTGCCCTGACGCCAAGAGGCCATCTGGCACTTGACGATGTGGTGCATAACGTGGATGTTCGGCTCGATGCCGTACACCTCAGCGGCGAGCTCGGCCTCGGCGACCTTCTTGCCCTCGCTGTTCTTTACTTCAAACTTTGCCATTTAAGTGTTCTCCTTGGTATGACGCTGGGCTAAATGGGCTGGGCCCTTAGGCCATACGGATGGCGACGAGACCATTCTTGGCACCCGGGACAGCGCCCTTGACCAAGATGAGGTTCTGCTCGGCATCGATGCGGACAACGGAAAGGTTCTTGACGGTAACGCGCTCGTTACCCATGTGACCGGCCATCTTGACGCCCTTGAGGACGCGCGCAGGATAGGCGCACTGACCGATAGAACCGGGGTGACGCTGGAAGTGAGAACCATGCGTCATAGGACCGCGGCGCTGACCCCAGCGCTTGATGCGACCCTGGAAGCCCTTACCCTTGGAGGTACCGATGACGTCGACCTTCTCGACATCAGCGAAATCAGCGACGGTGACGACCTCGCCGGCCTTGTGCTCCTCGCCGTTCTCGACGCGGACCTCACGAAGGAAGCGGACAGGCTCGACGCCAGCCTTGGCGAAGTGACCAGCCATGGGCTTGTTCACGTTCTTGGCCTTGATGTCGCCGAAACCGATCTGGACGGCGTCATAGCCGTCGGTTGCCTGAGTTTTAACCTGCGAGACAGCGCAGGGGCCAGCCTGGATGACCGTGACGGGAACGACGTTATCGTCCTCGTCCCAAACCTGGGTCATGCCAATCTTGCGGCCGAGAATCATGCTGATCAAGATATGATCCCAACTCTCGCGTGGTCTTGGGACAATGCGTACACCACCGAGCGTACGCCCCTAGAGGACCACTACTTACACGACGTGCTCCCCAGTCTTGTATTACGCCCGGACTACCTGACAACCCTATTAAGCAGGCATTTTGTCCAGCCAGAATACTCCCCTGGTTTCACACAGCTGTTTAGTATACACGGCTGCGGGCGTATCCATCGAGATTCATATTTCACTCACATTGTTTACGCAGGTAAAGTGCGTGGATGGCTCCCGAGCACGGCGGAGGGCCGGAGAAATATATTAAGGTCCCTGCTCTACAGTCCTGCGCAAGACGGAGAGCACATTAAGTGCTCTCCTTTGCGTGCGGAACTCGCGATGACCTTAATATATTTCTCCGGCCCTCCGCCGTGCTCGGGAGACGACACGTTGATGTCTGCTTAACTCTGCTCGCTCAGCTAATTACTTTGTTGGGGGTCCACTATTTGCTGGAGGGTGAACTTACATTGCATTGGCTCGCCTTCTGCTTGTAGCTTTTCCCCATCGAAATCGAAGATCATGATGGCGCAGTTGGGGAGTTTTGTTGGGAGCTCGAAGCCCTCTGGGGCTGCAGCCTTGATGAATTGGCGGCTGGCGCTGCCGTGGCTTACTGCTAGGAGGGTTTCGATGCCCTCGGCGCCCATGAGATTGGTGAGGGTGCCCACCATGCGCTCCTGCAGGGCATGGCTTCCTTCTCCGCCAAATGGGATCAGGTCCTCGCCGGGGTCCCAGACGTCGGTGGGCAGGGCGTCGTGGGGGCCTTTTTCGAAGGTGCCGTAGCTGCGCTCGATGATGCCTTCGCAGGGCTCGACTGCTGCATCCCGGCCGAGGAGTTCGGTTGCGACGAGACTTGCCGTGTCCATGGCTCGGCCTAAGGGCGAAGAGACCACTTTGTCGGGGACGACGCCGTGGGCTTTGAGCCATGCGGCTGCCATTCCCGCTTGCTTGCGGCCCAGATCGGTCAACGGAGAATCGCAGCGGCCCTGGACCAGCTTTTTGACGTTGAACTCCGTCTGACCGTGGCGGAGTAGATACAGCTTCTTCATGCTCTCCCCTTCTGCATAACCTGCTTTGCCGGCACAGCCTTACTCGTGAGTATGCCCTACGTAGTCTTCGTCGATCGTGATCTTGGCAATCGACTTGGGATATTCCGATTCGACCCGTTGTGCCAGCGCGTGCTTTAAGTCTTCGGCACTCATCTGCAGATCCGAGGGACGCACGCAGTCAAAGATCACGTTGGTGTGCGTGGGGCCCGGAACACAGCGTAGGTCGTGGATCGAGAGGCGGCTATCAATCTCTTGAGCCATAGCGTTGACGCGCAGACGCATGCTCGCCACCTTTGGATCGTCGGTCACGATGGGGTCGTAATGGAGCGTGACAATCATGCCGTCTTCGTTCCTAAATGCCTGTTCAATGTTGTCGAGCGTGTCGTGACTTTCCAGCGGGCTGGCCTCAGCCGCCATCTCGGCGTGGGCACTTGCGAACTTTCTGCCTGGGCCGTAGTCGTGAACCATCAAATCGTGAACGCCCAAAACGCCGGGGTAGCTCATGATTTTGTCTCGAATGTGCTTGACCAGCTTAGGATCGGGCGCCTGGCCCAAAAGCGGGCTCACCGTATCCTGGATGAGTTCAAAGCCGCTCCAGCCAATATAGGCGCCAACGGCAAGGCCGACCCATGCATCTAGATTGATATGCGTCACCTGCGAAACAATCGCGCACGCCAACACGGCGCCCGTGGCTAGAACATCGTTCTTGGAATCCTGCGCGGTCGCATGCAGCGTCTCGGACTCAATGCGATCGCCGAGTTTTTGGTTGAGGGCCGCCATCCAAAGCTTTACGACCATCGAAAGCGCAAGGACTGCCACCAGGGCAAGCGAGAACTCGACAGGTTCGGGGTGGATGACGCGCTCAACCGAGGACTTGATAAGCTCAAGGCCGATCAGCAGCACGAGCGCCGCCACGACCAGACCCGAGAGATACTCGTAGCGGCCATGGCCGTAAGGATGCTCGGGGTCTGCCGGCTTGCCCGCCAGCTTAAAGCCAAGCACGCTCACGATGTTCGAGCTGGCATCAGACAGGTTGTTCATAGCGTCCGCCACGATTGAAACCGATCCCGACAGCACGCCAATTGCACCCTTCGCAGCGCATAGTGCCACATTGGCGAGAATACACACCATACCCGTCAACGTTCCCACGCGTGCACGGTCGCCCTGCGCACGACGAACAATCCACTCGACCATCTGCATCCGCCCCCACGGTACTACCTATATATCTATTGCTCAAACGGATTGTAGTGTAGCCACTTTGTCTCCCAGATACAAAAAGGCCGCAACCCACACGGGCCACGGCCTTGGAATGCGACATGCGGGACCGTCCCTTTGTCGCACAGGTTTATGCGCTTGCCTCGGCCACGCTCTTCGAGGTTTCGGGCAAATCGGCTCCGTCCCCCGTCACCTGCCCCTTCGCCGGCACCACGCCAAAACAGCAGCTCAGCGCCGCAGACACCGCAAATGCTGCGCCGCCGGCAGCGCAGCACCACAGCAGATTCGAGATGCCGCCCGTGGCAAAGCCAATGACCATAAGAACATTCGTCATACCGATGGTATAAGCCGTAACGTGGCCTACGGCCGCAACAAGTCCTCCGACGGCGCCGCCAACGGCCATGCACGTCAGACACCTGCCATATTTAAAGCCGCATCCGTACAGCGCTGGCTCGCTTACGCCGCCAAGAATACCCGAGATTGAATAGCCCAGCATGAGCGCCTTCTCGTCCTTATCCGCAACGCGGAGCGACGCGCCAAAAGGCATGCCCCAAACGGCGAACGTTGCCATCGTCGCGGCGATCAGGATGCACGAATCCGTTCCCACACTCATAAACTGCGCATAGGCGAGCGATAGGACAACGCTGCTGACGCCCGCGATCTTTAGGAACTCCCAGCCCGCGGCAAGCCCCATGAGCGTGAGCAGCGACACGATGCCGCCGGAATTGCCAAGCATAAACATAAGCTGGCCCAACAGCATGCCCAAATAGCTGCCCGCCGGCGCCGTGATACACAGCGAAACCGGAACCATGACGAGCATGGTCGCAAACGGAACGAACGAAAACGCCACGGCCTTAGGGATAACGCGCTGGAAGAAACACTCCGCTCGCCATAGCACGGGTACCGAGATGAGAACCGGAATAACAGTCGTCGTGTAATCGTTGACCGGCGCGGGAAGCAGGCCATACACGGAAGTCATCGATGCCCCCGCCGTCGATGCGGCATCGACGAGCTTAAGCAGATCGGGCGCAATCAATACGCCGCCCAGCATCATGCCCAGTTGTTCCGAGCAACCGAGCTGGCGGGCAGCCGCCCAACCAAGATAGATGGGCAAAAAGTAGTAACCGGCGTTATAGAGCCAACTGTAGAACAGGCGATAGATTTCGGAATCGGCAGGCCACAGGCCCAGCATGTCTTCGCCCATAATGACGGCGACGGTGCGGAACAACGCCGCGCAGACAATAAAGGGCAGCGCCGACATCATGCTTTTGGACAGATAGTCCACCACGGCCATGGCGTTTGATGAAACCGTCGTTGTAAACGAGGTGTTAGAAACTTGTGACATGGAACGCCTTTCCCAATGTGACATGCGGACTGCCCCTTTGTCACATCGTGCGGTACCGACCGATTGCGCGGTACTTTTCGTAGCGGAGGTTTGTGAGGGTCGCGTCGTCGAGCTGCCCAAGCGTATCGAAGGCATCAAATGCCGAGGACATGACGGCACCGGCGATCTCCTCATGCGACAGGCCCCTATCGTCAACAATGCCGTCGATGATGCCGAGCGCCAACAGATCGGGGGCCGTGAGCTTAAGCGCTTCGGCGGCCTCATTCGCGCGGTCGGTATCCTTCCACAGGATTGACGCACAGGCCTCGGGGCTCACGACCGAATAGGCCGAGCTCGAGAACATCAGGATGCGGTCGGCCACGGATAGCGCCAGCGCGCCACCAGAGCCGCCCTCGCCTGTCACCACCGAGACAATCGGCGTCTTAAGGCCGCTCATCTCCATGAGATTCTGGGCAATCGCCTCGCCCTGGCCGCGTTCCTCGGCACCGATGCCGCAAAACGCGCCCGAAGTATCGACCAGGCACAGAACCGGTCGACCAAACTTTTCGGCCTGGCGCATAAGGCGACGCGCTTTGCGGTAGCCCTCGGGATGTGCCATACCAAAGTTGCGACGCATGCGCTCTTTGGTCGTGGTGCCGCGCTCGATGGCGATGACCGTTACGGGGCATCCGTCTTTCCAGCCAATGCCAGCCACCACGGCAGCATCGTCGCCAAAGTAGCGGTCGCCGTGCAGCTCTACGAATCCGTCGAGACCCAACGAGATCATCTCGCCTGCCGTGGCGCGGTTCGCCGAGCGAGTCTGTTTGACGATTTCGAGCGCGCTTTTTGGTGCGGCCGAGCGCTTAAACAAGTGTCCCAGCTTTTTGTCGCGACGACCCGTATGCACGATCTCATGCGGTGCCCCCAGGCCGGGCGCGTGCCCTTCGTGCAGCGCCAGCAGCTCGCCTACCGTGAGCGCAATCTCACCACGCGGAACAACGGCATCGCAAAAGCCGTGCTCCAGCAAAAACTCGGAACGCTGAAATCCCTTGGGCAGACGCTTGTGCATGTTCTGCTCGATCACGCGCGGGCCGGCAAATGCCGTCAGGGCATCGGGCTCGGCCAGGATAATGTCGCCCTCCATGGCAAAGCTCGCGGTTACACCTCCGGTCGTGGGATCGGTGAGCACCGTGATATACAGGCCGCCCGCCTCGCTGTGGCGCCTAACCGCCGCAGAAATCTTGGCCATCTGCATGAGCGAGGTCACGCCCTCCTGCATGCGGGCGCCGCCCGATACGGTAAAGCCAACGACCGGCAGCCCCAACTCGGCCGCGCGCTCAAAGACACGACAGATCTTCTCGCCCACCACGGAGCCCATTGAGCCCATCATAAAGTTGGCATCCATAAAGAAGAGCGCGGTATCGCAGCCGCAGATTTTGCCCCTGCCGCACACAACGGCATCGCGCTCGCCCGAACGCTCGCTCACGCTCTTAAGCTTGTCGGCATAACCGGGAAACGAGAGGAAGTCCTTCGACGCCAGATCGGCATCCCATTCCTCAAAGGTACCCGCGTCGACCGTCATGCGCATGCGCGCGCGACCGCTCACGCGAAAGTGTTTGCCGCAACGAGGGCAGACCTCGAGGTTGTCGTGCAGGCGCGCCTCATCGATCACACGGCGGCACTCCGGGCATTTGACAAACACGTGGCGCGCGGGGAACTCGGCGCACGACTCGGTTATCGGCCCCTCAAGGACATTGACCGTCTTCGCTTTTCTATTCATCAGCATAGAGATGCCCCATCAGATCGGTGTGATACATGCCCGACAAAAACTCGTCGTTTGCCAGCACGTCGAGCTGAAGCTCGCTATTTTCGCTCACGCCCTCAATCACGAGCTCGCCCAGGGCCGAGCGCATCTTGCGAATGGCACCGTCACGCGTGGGCGCGCACACGATGAGCTTGCCGAGCATGGAGTCGTAGTACGGCGGAACTTTCGCTCCGGTAAACATGGCGGAATCCCAGCGCACGCGCGGACCACCCGGCACACGCAACGCGGTGACCGTTCCACATGACGGTAGAAAGTCCGGCGTTTCGGCATTGATGCGGCACTCCATGGCGTGGTTGCGGACCGGTACGTCCTCCTGCTCAAAGGGCAGAGGCTGGCCGGCAGCCACGCGCAGCTGCCACTTAACCAGGTCGGTATCGGTCACAAACTCCGTAACCGGATGCTCCACCTGCAAGCGCGTGTTCATTTCCATAAAGTAGAAATTGCCGTCATCTGAGTACAAAAACTCGATGGTGCCAGCGCCCTCATAGCCAACGGCACGAGCCAGGTCGCGCGCGGCCTTGTGCATGCGCGCGCGAATATCATCGCGTCCGTCGAGGCACGGCGCGGGGCTCTCCTCGATCAGCTTTTGGTTGCGGCGCTGCACCGAGCACTCGCGCTCGCCGAGCGAAAACACATGGCCCTGCTTATCGGCCATAATCTGTACCTCAACGTGATGCGCCGGCGCAACGAGCTTCTCCATGTAGCACTCGCCGTCGCCAAAAACGGCCTCACCCTCGGCACGCGCCTCGATGAACGCCTTTGCCGCATCTTCCACGCGCTCGACCTTGCGAATACCGCGACCGCCGCCGCCCGCGCGCGCCTTAATAAGCACGGGGCAGCCGATGCGCTCGGCCTCGGCCGTTGCTTCCTCGGGGCTTTTGAGCAAATCGCAGCCCGGCACGATGGGCACGCCCGCAGCAGCGGCCGTTCGGCGTGCGGCGTCCTTGTCGCCCATGCTGTCGATCACCTCGGCCGAAGGACCGACAAACGCCAGACCGAACTTGTCGCAGTCGCGCACGAAGCTCGCCTTCTCGGAAAAGAAGCCATAGCCGGGATGAATTGCCTTAGCTCCCGACTTTACGGCACAGGTGAGCACGGCATCGTCGTTGAGGTAGCTCTCGGCAAGACGCGGGCCGCCAATGCAATACGCCTCGTCGGCAAGCTGCACGTGTAGCGCGTCCGCATCGGCCGTGGAATAAACGGCGACGGTCTTGATGCCCATATCGCGGCACGCGCGGATAACACGGACCGCGACTTCGCCGCGGTTGGCGATGAGCACTTTGTCGAACATGGAGCCTTCCTTAACTTTCGTGCATGAGTGCAAAAGACATATCGGCGCGGCAGCAAACCTCACCGTTGACGCTCGCAGTACCCGTCGCAAAGCGGAACGGCCCGCGCGCACGCGTGATGGAGCACACTAGATCCACCGTGTCGCCCGGGCGCACCGGACGCTTAAAGCGCACCTTGTCCAGACTCGTGTAGAACGGCGTCGCGCCGCGCGCCTCCTCATCACCCATCAGCAGCACGCAGCAGTTCTGGGCGAGCATCTCGCACTGAATCACGCCGGGAACGACCGGGTTTCCCGGAAAATGTCCCTGCAAAAAGTACTCGTCGCCTGTAATCGTGATCTTGCCGTGGGCCTCGTCGCCCACCAGCTCGGCTTCGTCGAGCAAAAGCATCGGCTCGCGATGCGGTAACAGCTTCTTGAGCTCTTCTTTGTTCATGGATATCACCTATCCGATCCTCATGAGGCAGCTGCCAAACTCCACGAGGTCGCCGTCGGCCACGCAGATCTCGAGCACCTCACCGTCTGCCTCGGCCGTCACCTCGTTGAGAACCTTCATGGCCTCGATGATGCAGAGGGTCTCGCCGGCCTTGACCTTGGAGCCCACGCGCACAAACGGCTCGTCGCCCGGCGCAGGGGCAGCATAGAAGACGCCCACCATGGGAGCAGTCACCTCGGTGCCCTTGGGCTCCGGCGCGGCGGTAGGTGTCTGCGTGGCGGGTTCCGGTGCGGCAGGCGCGACTGTGGGAGCTGCAACTTGAGCGGCCATGGCGCTCGGCATAGGCATGGGCACGGCAACCGGCTGCGCCACACTCGCGCGCTCGAGTTCGACCGCGGTGCCATCGGGCTCCTCAACGCGTACGCGCGTGAGGCCGCGGTCCTCCATCACATCGGCTATCTCGGCAAGTCTTTTGGAATCCATGCTCTAGCTCCTCGTATATCTACGCAGCGCGATGGCGGCGTTGTGCCCGCCAAAGCCCAGGTTGGTCGAAAGCGCCCAGGTAAGGTCGGCGCGAACCGCGCGATTGGGCGTGTAATCAAGATCGCAGGAGGAATCGGGCGTGTGGTAGTTAATGGTCGGCGGCACCACGCCCTGCTCGAGTGCCATGGCGCAGGCCATGACCTCGATGGCCCCCGTGGCACCGATCATGTGCCCCGTCATCGACTTGGTCGACGAGACATGTGCGGCGCGCGCCGCGTCCTCGCCGAGCGCTCGCTTAATGCCCGCCGTCTCGGACGAATCATTAAGCTTGGTCGAGGTGCCGTGGGCATTGATGTAGAGGCCCTCGGAAGGCTTGACGTCGCCCTCGGCCACCGCCAGCGATATCGCGCGGGCAATGCCGGCAGCCTCGGGATCGGGACTCGTGATGTGATAAGCATCATCGGTGTTGCCGTAGCCCACGACCTCGGCATAAATGTGCGCACCGCGCGCCTGCGCATGTTCCATGCTCTCGAGTACCAGCACGCAAGCGCCCTCGCCCATCACAAAGCCGTCGCGGTCTGCATCGAACGGGCGGCAAGCCGTCGCAGGATCGGGGTTGGTGGTCAATGCGCGGCAGGACGTAAAGCCTGCAACGGCATCGGGGATAATGGCCGCCTCGGCGCCGCCCGCGAGGATCGCGTCGGCATAGCCGTGCTTGATGGCGCGGAACGCCTCGCCCACCGCATGGGCCGAGGTCGCGCAAGCAGTCACGACTGGCAGGGTCGGTCCCTTTGCCTTGTGGCGGATCGCGATATTGCCCGAAGCCATGTTGGGGATCATCATCGCAATCATATAGGGCGATGCGCGGCGAGGTCCACGATCGGCGATCGTGTGGACGTTGTCGACGAGCGTCGTCATGCCGCCCACGCCCGAGCCCACGTAGACGCCCAGGCGCTCACGATCGATGGCGCCTTCGACATCAAAGCCCGCATCGTGCATTGCCTCGTCCGAAGCCGCCATCGCAAACTGAACGCAGGGGTCGAGATGCTTGGCGTCACGCTTGCCAAAGTACTCGTTGCCGTCAAAGCCCTTGACTTCGGCCGCCACCTTGACGGTAAACGCATCGGTATCGAAGTGCGTGATCGGGCCGATGCCACAGGTCCCGGCGCACATGGCCGCCCAGGTGGCAAGCGCGGTGTTGCCGAGCGGCGATACGGCACCGATGCCGGTGATTGCAACTCTCTGTTCCATCATGGTCTCCTCATCCAAGCCGTTCTTCGGCCCTGGTTTCTACATCGCCATTCCGCCGTCGACGCGCACGACCTCGCCCGTAATGTAAGCAGCCGCATCGCTCGCTAAAAAGCGCACCACGCCGGCCACTTCCTCGGGACGTGCCATGCGCTTAAGGGGAATCTGTTCCTCGGTTGCCGTACGCACCTTCTCCGAGAGCTTTGCCGTCATATCTGTCTCGACAAACCCGGGGGCGACCGCGTTCGCTCGTACGCCACGAGGCGCAAGCTCGCGCGCCACCGCCTTGGTAAGCCCTATCACGCCCGCCTTGGAAGCAGCGTAGTTGGCTTGCCCGGCATTGCCCATCAGGCCCACGACCGAGCTCATGTTGACGACGCAACCGCCGCGCTGGCGCATAAAGGTCTTGGTGAGCGCGCGCGTCATATTGAACGTGCCCTTGAGATTGACATCGAGCACGCGGTCGAAGGCGTCATCGCCCATGCGCATGAGCAGGCCATCGCGGGTGATGCCGGCGTTGTTGACGAGCGCCCAAATTGAACCAAAGTCGTTGAGGACCGCTTCCACGCACGCGTTGACGGCAGCGGGATCGGCCACGTCGCATTGATATGCGCGTGCCGTGGCGCCAACCGCCTCACAGGCTTCGCACGTCTTGCGCGCCGCATCGACGCTGCCGGCATAGACGACGGCGATATCAAAGCCGTCCTCCGCCAGACCGACAGCGCAGGCGCGGCCGATACCCCGCGAGCCGCCCGTGACCAGTGCCACGCGACGTGAGTCGTTGCGCTCGAGCGCGCCGTTGTTCAAGTTGCCCATGTCATTCCTTTCGGGTTACAGCCCTGTGGACTATGCGAGCTCGTCGGCAATAGCTGCGACCTGCTCGGCCGTTTCGCACGAATACACGCGAACGTCGCCCAGCGTACGCTTGACCAGGCCCGACAGCGTTTTGCCAGGGCCGACCTCAATAAACGTGTCGATGCCCTGATTCTGCAGAGTATGCAGCGTGTCGACCCAACGAACGGCATGACTCACCTGATTGGCCAGGACATCCGATGCCGCTCGCGGGTCCGCCGGATAGGGCGCCGCCGTCATGTTTGCCATGACCGGAATCAGCAGCGGTGACGGCGCGTGGCCGGCTTGGATATACGTCGCCAGCCCCTCAGTCGCCTTGGCCATATAGGGGCTATGAAATGCGCCCGACACCGCGACTTTCATAGCGCGGCCGCCAGCCTCTTTTACTAGGACGTCGAGCTCCTGCAGCGCCTCGGGCGCTCCGGCAACAACCGTCTGCTGCGGACTGTTGTAGTTGACCGGCCAGCAGTCCTCGCCGGCCTGTTTTGCCAGGTTCTCGACTTGCGCCGCATCGAGCTTGATGACGGCGCGCATGCCGCCCGGATGGCGCTCGGCAGCCGCGGCCATCAGCGCCGCGCGCTCGCACACGAGCTCAAAGCCCGCTCGCGTATCGAACGCCCCCGCAAAGGTGAGCGCGGCGACCTCGCCAAGCGAAAAACCCGCACAGGCGGCAGGTACCACGCCGCGCTCACGCAGGGCGGCAGCCGCTGCCAGATCGTGAACGAACACGCACGGCTGCGTGTTCTCGGTCTGCGAGAGTTCCTCCTTGGAGGCGCTTCGGCACTGCTCACTGGTCCCCGGGCGCACCTCGTCGGCAATGGCGAACACCTCGGCGGCCGCCGGCGATGCCTCGATCAGGTCGACGCCCATCGCGGGGTGCTGGGCACCCTGACCGGCAAATAGAAACGCTACGCTACCCATGCGGACGCACCCTTCAGGACATGCTCGGCGCCATCGACCAGATCGTCGACGATTTCGCGTGCGCTCTGGCGTTCGTTGACCATGCCGGCAATCTGTCCGCACAAAAACGAACCCTCTTCGTAATTTCCGTCCTTTGCGGCTTTACGAAGCGCGCCCGTGCCCATGGCCCCGAGCTCCTCGGGGCTTGCGCCCGCCGCCTCGTTCTTGGCATACGCGTTGGTGAAGGGGCTCTTGAGGGCGCGAACCGGATGTCCCGTCGAGCGACCGGTCGCACGCGTCGACGTATCGCCTGCCTTGAGCACCAGCTCTTTGTACTGTTCGGATACGGTGCACTCGTTTGCGACCAGAAAGCGTGTTCCCACCTGGACGCCAGCAGCGCCGAGCATAAAGGCGGCCGCCACACCACGGCCATCGGCCACGCCGCCCGCCGCCACCACAGGGATATCGACCGCATCGACAACCTGCGGCACCAATGCCATCGTCGAGGTCTCGCCAATATGGCCGCCTGATTCGGTGCCCTCGGCAACCACGGCAGTGGCTCCGCGACGCGCCACGAGACGCGCCAGCGCCACAGATGCAACAACCGGGATGACCTTGATGCCCGCCTCGTTCCACGCCTTCATGTACTTGGTGGGATTGCCGGCACCCGTCACGACGACCGGCACCCGCTCGTCAATCACGACCCGCGCGACCTCGTCGGCAAACGGGCTCATGAGCATAACGTTGACGCCAAAGGGCTTATCCGTCCTGGCGCGCAGCTCGTGAATCTGGTCGCGCAGCCAGTTAGCGTCGGCGTTCATGGCCGCGATAATCCCTAAGCCGCCCGCCTCGGACACGGCAGATGCCAGCGAGGCGTCGGCAATCCAGGCCATACCGCCCTGGAACACGGGCTTTTCGATGCCGAGTAGATCGCAGAGAGGAGACTTGAGCATCACTACTTCTCCAATGCCGCCTCGACCGTATCGGCGAACTCGCCGACCGTCTTGGGGTTCTCCTCGGTATCGAGCTGGATGCCAAACTCATCCTCGACGGCGACGAGGGTCTCGACGGTGCCCAGGCTGTCGAGACCAATCTCCTCGAGCATGGACTCGGGCTTCATCTCGACGTCGTCAAGACCGGCGGTCTCGCGGATAACATCGCAAACGCGCTCGAAGGTCTTCTGATCTGCCATGGTAGTTCTCCTTTGTTTGTGCCCTAGGGGCGTTTTTATTTCCTATGTGCGACTACTTCCAACGAAGCAGATAGCCACCTATATCCAGGCCGGCGCCAAATCCAACGAGGGCGATGGTGTCGCCCGCATTCAGTGCGTTGGTGCGCGCCAGCCGATCAAGCGCAAAGGGAATGCATGCGCTCGAAATGTTGCCGGTCTCGCGCAGCGTTCGAACCACGCGCTTGTCTGGCACACCGAGGCGCTTGACCGCCTGACTCAGGATTCGTTCGTTAGCCTGATGGAATACAAAATGGTCGATGTCCTCGACCGAAATGCCCGCATCGCTCGCAAGCTTATGGACCGTGTCGCAAATCGCGTTGACGCCGAACTTGAACACGCGGCGGCCATTCATGGACAGCACGCTCTCGCTATCTGCGGAGGCCTTAAACGGCGAGGTGCCGACCAGACCGGGAACGCACAACGTCTTGACGTCGGGCGCCGTCGAAAGCTCAACGGCAAGGGGGCTGTCTCCCCCAGCCTCAATCACCGCGGCGCCTGCCCCATCGCCAAAGAGCACACAGGTGGCGCGGTCGGTCCAGTCGAGCGCGCGCGTCATCTGCTCGGCGGCAACGACAAGCACATGCTTGGCTCGTCCTCGGGCGATATAGCCCTCGGCAACATCGAGCGCAAATACGAAGCCGGCGCAGGCAGCCGAGACATCGAAGGCAGGGCACGTCGCGCCCAGTCGCTCAGCAACGGCACACGCCTCGGCGGGAACAAGGTGGTCACCCGTCGTCGTCGAGCAGACGATCAAATCCAGCTGGCTCGCGTCGATTCCGGGCACCCGGAGTGCCCGCTCGCTCGCCGCTACGGCAAGGTCGTCAAGTGACTCGGTGGTGCATACATGGCGGCTCTTGATACCTGTGCGGGTAAAAATCCACTCATCCGAGGTATCGAGGAACTCGGACAGCTCGTCATTGGAAACACTGCGCTTAGGAAGCGCCGAGCCTGTTCCAAGAATCGTGAAACCCATCACTAACCTCCTTTGAGTTGTTGACGTGTTTACATCGACCAAGAGAGGATAGCGCATTTCAGTCGTTGTTAACGTGTTAACATTAAATTGTCCAAATGCGACAAAGGCTTCACATTGTGTCTCTCTCGACACCATTGCGTTATTCACTTATTCATTAAGGAGGTAGCAGCCGTTATGGATGCCAAATTAACGATAGTCGACGTAACCGGATCGACCAACGATGACCTGCTCGAAGCAGGAAAACAGGGAGCGCCGCACGGCACAGGACTTGCCGCCCGGGCTCAGACAGCAGGACGCGGCCGGCGCGGCCACAAGTGGGATTCAACCGCCGGCAACCTATTGCTTTCGATTGTCCTGCGTCCATGCGTTAATCCTGCAAAGTACTCTGGTCTTGCTGCCGTCAGCGGCCTAGCGGTGCTCGAGGCGCTCGAAAAACAGGGTCTTGCAAACGAGATTGGCCTCAAATGGCCCAACGACTTGGTCGCTCGAGGGCGCAAACTTGGCGGCATCTTAGTCGAGGCAGCACGCGATAACGAAGGCAAACCCTTCGCCGTCTGCGGCATTGGCGTCAACGTAAACTACACGCCCCAAGAGGTGCCCGATGGCGGCCTGGCAGCAATTGGCCTCTCGGACCTCAACGAGAGCGTTCCCGCCGTCGACATGCTCCTCGATGAGGTCTATCACGCAGTTATAGACGCTGTAGATGCCTGGGCAGAACGCCTCAACGCCATGGAAGAAAACACCGGACCGCTCGCGCCCGTCCACGGCGAATATGTCGCTCACCTCAATTGGATTGGGGAGCACATTATCGCCCGTTCCCCTGCCGGCGACGAGCTGGCACGCGGCATCTTTAAAACCGTCGATGATTATGGTCGCGCGTGTATCGAAACGGAAGACGGCTTGCGATCCTTCCATTTTGAGGAGGCATCGCTGCGCCCCTTGAGCGAATAGGGCGCCGCACCCACCTACTCGGCAGCATTACCCGGCAGTCCAAACCATCATTCAAAACAAAAGGGCCCCGCTACCGTAACGGCAGCGGGGCCCTTTAAGCTAAGAGCGATATTGCTTAGAGCTTGATGTCGATGTCGACGCCAGCGGGGAGGTCGAGACGCATGAGCGAATCAACGGTGCCCGAGGTGGGATCGAGGATGTCGATGAGGCGCTTGTGGGTGCGCATCTCGAACTGCTCACGGGAGTCCTTGTTCACGTGCGGCGAGCGGATGACCGTGTACAGGTTGCGCTCGGTGGGCAGGGGGACAGGACCGGAAACGCGAGCACCGGTCTTCTGAGCGGTCTCGACGATGAGCTTCGCGGACTGATCGACGACCTCGTGATCATAGCCCTTGAGGCGAATGCGGATCTTCTGGGTAGCCAACTTAAACCTCCAAAGAGTGCGAGAGATGTTCTCGCGGATTACGTAACAGGGAGCTCGAACTTAGGCGTTCTTGCTCATGACCTCGTCCACGATGGACTTGGGCGCGGGCTCATAAGAGTCGAACTGCATCGTGTAGGATGCACGGCCCTGGGTCTGGGAGCGAAGGTCGGTAGCGTAACCGAACATCTCGCCCAGCGGCACCTTGGCACGGATGAGCTTGCTGTTCTTGCGATCCTCCATGCCCTCGATCTTGCCGCGGCGACCGGAGAGGTTGCCCATAACGTCGCCCATGTACTGCTCGGGGGTCTCGACCTCGACAGCCATGATCGGCTCGAGCAGCTGCGGGTCGGACTTCTTGAGGGCGTCCTTGATAGCCATGGAACCGGCGATCTTGAAGGCGGCCTCGGAGGAGTCGACCTCGTGGTAAGAACCGTCGAACAGGGTGACCTTAACGTCGAGGACCGGGAAGCCGGCGATAACACCGGTGTTCAGGGCCTCCTGGATGCCCTTGTCGATGGACGGGATGTACTCCTTAGGCACGACGCCGCCGACGATAGCGTTGACGAACTCGTAGCCGAAGCCCTCCTCCATCTTCTCGAGCTTGATGACGGCGTGGCCATACTGACCGCGACCGCCGGACTGACGGACGAACTTGCCCTCAGCCTTCTCGACGTCGTGACCAGCGGTCTCGCGGTAGGCAACCTGGGGCTTACCAACGTTAGCGTCAACCTTGAACTCGCGGAGCAGACGGTCGACGATGATCTCGAGGTGCAGCTCGCCCATGCCGGCGATGATGGTCTGGCCGGTCTCGTGGTTAGTGGACACCTGGAAGGTCGGGTCCTCCTCGGCGAGCTTGGTCAGAGCCAGGGACATCTTGTCCTGCTCGGCCTTGGTCTTGGGCTCGATGGCAACGTCGATAACGGGCTTAGCGAACTCGATCTTCTCGAGGACGATCTCCTTGCCCTCGGCGCACAGGGTGTCACCGGTGGTGGAGTTCTTGAAGCCGACGCAAGCGACGATGTCGCCAGCGGCAGCGTCGTCACGGTCGATACGCTCGGCGGCGTTCATCTCGAGGATGCGGCCGAGGCGCTCGCGCTGACCGTTGGAAGCGTTGACCACATAGGAGCCGGACTCGGCGCGACCGGAGTAAACGCGGACGTAGGTGAGCTTACCGACGAACGGGTCGGTCATGATCTTGAAGACCAGGCCGGAGAAGGGCTCGTCAAAGGAAGGATGACGCTGAATCTCCTCGCCGGTGTCCGGATCGGTACCGGTGACGGCCTCAACGTCGAGCGGGCTGGGCAGGTAGTCGACGACAGCGTCGAGCAGCTCCTGGACGCCCTTGTTCTTGTAGGCGGAGCCCACGAAGACGAGGTTGAGCTCGTTGGCCAGAACGCCCTTGCGCAGAGCAGCCTTGAGCTCCTCGACGGTGAAGTCCTCCTCCATGAGGATCTTCTCCATGAGCTCGTCGTCAAAGCTGGCAGCAGCGTCGAGGAGCTCCTCGCGCTTGGTGGCAGCGATGTCGGCAAACTCAGCCGGGATCTCGTCCATCGGCTCGGGGTAGGTCATGCCCTTCTCGTCGGCCTTGAAGTCCCATGCAGTCATGGTAACGAGGTCGATGACGCCCCAGAAGTTGTCCTCGGCGCCCATTGGGACCTGAGCGGCCACGGCGTTAGCGTCGAGACGATCCTTCATGGTCTCGATAGCGTTGAAGAAGTCAGCGCCCACGCGGTCATACTTGTTGATGAAGGCGATGCGGGGGACGTTGAAGGTGGAAGCCTGACGCCAAACGGTCTCAGACTGGGGCTGAACGCCGGCAACGGCGTCGAAGACGGCGACAGCGCCATCGAGGACGCGCAGGCAGCGCTCGACCTCGGCGGTGAAGTCAACGTGGCCCGGGGTGTCGATGATCTGGATGCGGTAGTCCTTACCGTCCTTGTTCCAGAAGCACGTGGTAGCAGCGGAGGTAATGGTTACGCCGCGCTCCTGCTCCTGAACCATCCAGTCCATGGTGGCAGCGCCCTCATGGACCTCACCGATCTTGTGGGTCTTACCGGTGTAGTAAAGAATACGCTCGGTCGTGGTGGTCTTACCGGCATCGATGTGAGCCATGATGCCGATGTTACGGGTATCGGAAAGCTTGTACTTAGGCTTAGCCATGTTAGTTCCTTACCTTAAACTTACCAACGATAGTGAGAGAACGCGCGGTTGGCCTCGGCCATCTTGAAGACGTCCTCACGCTTCTTGACGGAAGCGCCCAGGCCGTTGGAGGCGTCGAGGATCTCGTTGGCGAGACGCTCGGCCATGGTCTTCTCCTTGCGAGCGCGGGAGAAGTTGACGATCCAGCGGATACCCAGAGCGGTGGAACGACGGGAGTTGACCTCCATCGGGACCTGATAGGTAGCGCCACCGACACGCTTGGGCTTAACCTCGAGCGTGGGCTTGACGTTGTCCATAGCCTTCTTGAAGGTAGCGAGAGCGTCGCCACCCTCAGACTTCTCGGCAACGATCTCGAAAGCGGTGTAAACGATGCGCTCAGCGGTGGCCTTCTTGCCGTCAAGAAGGACCTTGTTGATGAGCTGAGTCACCAGGCGGTTGTTGTAAACGGCGTCAGGCTGAACCTCACGACGATTAGCTGCTGCACGACGCGGCATGTGAAATCTCCTTAAGTGTCTACCGTGCGGCGCTTAGGCGGCACACGGCGAAAGTATCAAAACGTTATCTGGCTTATTTAGCCTTGGGGCGCTTAGCACCGTACTTGGAACGGGCCTGCATACGGTTCTGGACCGGAGCAGCGTCGTAGGCGCCACGGATGACGTGATAACGGACACCAGGGAGGTCACGGACACGACCGCCGCGGACGAGCACGATGGAGTGCTCCTGCAGGTTGTGGCCCTCACCCGGGATGTAAGCAGTAACTTCGATGCCGTTGACAAGGCGAACACGGGCAACCTTACGAAGAGCCGAGTTCGGCTTCTTGGGGCTCGTGGTGAAGACGCGGGTGCACACGCCGCGCTTCTGGGAGTTGTGCTGCAGAGCAGCGTTCTTGGACTTCTTGGGCACGGAACGACGGCCCTGGCGAACCAGCTGGTTAATAGTAGGCAAAGCGTACTCCTTCTCGAATGATTCCAGCTTTCTGTAAAGTGCAACGGCTTGAATCGAGGGGTCAGCATCCCCCTACGAAACACGCAGTTCGATAGGATACGTGGCGTTAGCTGTGCCGTCAACAGACCACGCCGCCGGGCGTATCCCAAAATTGGCACATTTCCGCAAAGCCTACACAAAAGGAATCCCCTCCTGTGCACGGGG
>DXZU01000032.1:23906-24217 GCA_019419525.1 Collinsella sp. | reverse complement strand
CCCGACCCGCGGTCACGAGCGGGGGCTCCTATCTTTTTAGTGCCCTCGGATTGGGCCATAGTGTCTGTCCGTCCTCTATCTGCGGCGTTGCTATGGCTGTCAGTTGTGCGACAGTTTGGGGGTGGTTATTGGGGACAGACTTAAATGAGTAGTCGTTGGGGACGTTCTTGAATGACTAGTCGTTTAAGAACGTCACCAATGACTAGGCGGAGAAAAATTCTTAAAAAAGTTCTTGCCCTGAGCTGATTCGTCCGTATAATAAACTTCGTTGCTTGAGAGCACGCACCTATTCCTCGGTAGCTCAATGGTAG
>DXZU01000032.1:0-23806 GCA_019419525.1 Collinsella sp. | reverse complement strand
AGCACGCGGCTGTTAACCGCGCTGTTGTAGGTTCGAGTCCTACCCGGGGAGCCAGAATTTCTCAGCCCATTCCGCTGGGCTTTTAAATTCCTCGGTAGCTCAATGGTAGAGCACGCGGCTGTTAACCGCGCTGTTGTAGGTTCGAGTCCTACCCGGGGAGCCAGGTTGTAAAACCCGTCGCTTATGCGGCGGGTTTTTTCATGCCGCGACCACTTGACTCGGACGTTGCCATATCAACATTTCGTGTCGAGGATGTAATCCCGCGACCCATCACCTCAACATGGCGCGGTCGTTGTAGAATATTGCAATGATTGCTCCCACGACATGGTGCCGTGAGCACCAGATAAGGAGATTCTTGTGTCTGAGACCATCAACGGCAGCCTGAGCGTCTCGAACGACGTTATTGCCGATATTGCCGGTTATGCCGCGATGACGTGCTATGGCGTCGTCGGTATGGCTGAGCAGCTCCAGGGCGCCGAGAGCGTGCGCCTGCTTGCCGGTCAGCGCCTCCGCAAGGGCGTGCTTGTCTCCGCCGACGAGAACGGCCTTACGGTCGATCTTCACGTCGTGCTCGAGAACGGCGTCAACATGAAGTCCGTCTGCCACAATCTTTCGAGCTCCGTTGCCTTCACCCTGCAGGAGATCGCCCAGATCGATCCCGCCAGCCTTAAGATCGGCATTCACATCGACGCGCTCAAGAGCCGTCTGAACTAGCATCCGAAAACGGAGATTCAAATACCCATGATTGCAAAGACCATTCGCACCTGTTTTCCGATCGCTGCGGCTGCTGTTTCCGACAAGGCCGAGGAGATCAACAAGCTCAATGTCTTCCCCGTACCCGACGGCGACACCGGTACCAACATGTCGCTCACGCTCGCCTCGGTGACCAAGGAGCTTTCCGCCCTTCCCGCCGATGCCGATATGGAGGCCATCGCCGGCGCCATCACCCACGGCTCCCTGATGGGTGCCCGCGGCAACTCCGGCGTCATCACCTCTCAGATCCTGCGCGGCGTGGCCGAGGGTCTCGTCTCTGCTGATGAGCCCATCACGTCCGCCAACATCGCCTATGCGTTCCGCCGCGCCGTCAAGGTCGCCTTCCAGGCCGTCCGTAAGCCCATCGAGGGCACGATTCTCACGGTGCTGCGCGATGTCTCGACCAAGGCCGACGAGTGCGAAAAGAAGAAGTTCTCGGCCGAGGACGCGCTCGACGCTATCGTCGTCGAGGCATATCAGTCTGTCGCTCGCACGCCCGACCTTCTACCCGTTCTGAAGGAGAACGGCGTGGTCGACTCCGGCGCCATTGGCTTTGCCATCTTCCTGGAGAACTTTGTTGCCGCCGCGCTTGGCCGCAGCACCGTTGTCGAGGATTTCTCCGCCACGTTTGATTCCGCTGGCTCTGCCCGCGACGCGGCCCTCAATCGCGTTGAGATCGAGGCCAACGACGACTGGGAGGGCTCGGAGTTCCGCTACTGCAACGAGTTCCTCTTTAAGGCTGACGCTCCCTTTGACGAGGATGAGTGCCTTAAGTTCCTGGGTTCCATGGGCGACTGTGAGCTACTCGTGGGCGCCTACCCCGATTACAAGATCCACGTGCACTCCAACACCCCCAACCTGGTGCTCGAGCACATGCTTCAGCTTGGTCAGATCTACGAGGTCTTTATCCACAACATGGAGATGGAGGCCCACGACCGTACCGCCAAGATTCATGAGGACCAGGAAAAGGCCGCCGAGCCCGCCAAGGCGCTGGGCTTTGTCGCCGTTGCCGCTGGGTCCGGCGAGGCAGACATCCTCAAGTCCCTCGGCGTCGACGTGATCGTGTCGGGTGGTCAGACCATGAACCCCTCGACTGCAGACCTGCTGGGCGCTGTTGACCAGGTCAACGCGACCTCGATCATCATTCTGCCCAACAACGGCAACATCCGCATGGCCGCTGAGGCCGCTGCCTCAGCCTGCACCGACAAGAAGGTCGCCGTCGTTCCCACCAAGACCGTTCCGCAGGCCTTCTCCGCGCTGTTCGCGGTCCTGCCCGATTCCGAGCTCGAGGATGCCGTCGCCGCTATGGTCGACGCCATCAGCGAGGTCCGCGATGGCGAGGTCACCCGCGCCGTGCGCGACTCCAGCGCCTCCGACGGTTCGCCAATTCACTCCGGTGACGTCATGGGCATCATTGCCGGCTCCATCGATGTCGTCGGCTCCGACGTGAAGCAGGTCACGCTCGATTGCATCAACCGCATGCAGGAGGAAGAGGAGGGCGACGCGCTGACGATTCTGGCCGGCGAGGAGCTGTCCGATGAAGCCTTCCAGGAGATCGTCGACGCTATCGAGGAGGCTCAGCCCGACCTGGAGATCGACGCCCATCGTGGCGAGCAGCCGCTCTATCCCGTGATCTTCTCGATCGAGTAGGCATCTGCCTATGTCCGAGCTCTGCTCCGTGCCGCGCGTCTCGGATCGCTTTGCCCAGAGCAATGCGCTCGACGAGGATATCGCGCGACTCAAATATGTTTCGGGTAAACGTGAGGAGGCCCTTCGCCGTCTGGGAATTCGGACGGTGGGGGACCTCCTTCTCCATATCCCTCATCGATACCTGGACTTTACGCGCTCCTGGTCCATCGAGATGGCGCCCATCGGTACCGTGTGCGCCATCATCGCCACGGTCGACCGTATCGTTCAAAAGAAGCCGCGTCCGCGCATGCAGGTGACCGAGGTCTCACTCGTTGATGAGACGGGCGTGCTGCAGGTCGCCTTTTTCCGTCAGCCTTGGATTGCCCAGCAGCTTAAGCAGGGCGACCGCCTGGCCGTGATGGGCAAGGTTGAGTTTGCCTACGGTTTTAAGCAGATGGCCTCGCCGCACTTTGAAAAGCTCGATGAGGGGCGTGCTGCGGGCACCATTTTGCCGGTCCATTATGTGAGTGACGGCGTGAGCCAGGCGTGGATGCGCCGCATCGTAAGTGGCGCGCTCGAGGTCGTCGGCAATCCCTTCGATCCGATTCCCGCACGCTTGCGCGTCAAGCGCCGCCTGATGAGCAATGCCCGTGCGCTTCGATCGATCCATTTTCCCTCGAGCATGGCTGAGCGCGATATCGCGCGCGCACGGCTTGCCTACGAGGAGTGCCTCTACCTGCAGCTGGCGCTGCGCCTGCGCAACGACGGCGGCCTGGTCGATGTGGTACCCTATGCCCACGCCGCGGGCGAGCACCTGGCCGCGCTTAAGCAGGCCCTGCCGTTTTCGCTGAGCGACGAGCAACAGGCCGCGTTCCAAGATATCCTGCGCGATATGTGCGATGGCGGGCGCGTGATGAACCGCCTGCTGCTGGGCGATGTCGGTACCGGCAAGACCGCTGTTGCCGCCTGCGCGCTGGCTGTGGCTGCCGATAGCGGCACGCAGGCCTGCGTTATGGCGCCCACGGGCGTGCTGGCGCGTCAATATGCCGATAAGACCGGCCCCTTGCTCTCGCAGGCTGGTATGACCTGGGCGCTCCTGACGGGCGCCACGCCGGCGGCCGAGCGCGAGCGGATCCATGCCCAGCTGGAATCGGGCGAGCTCGATGTCCTCTTTGGCACCCACGCGGTCCTTTCGGATAACGTGGCGTTTAAGTATCTGTCGCTCGTAGTCATCGATGAGCAGCACCGGTTTGGCGTCGGCCAACGCAATGCCTTGCGCGCGAAGGGCCCCGGTGCCGATCTGCTCGTTATGACGGCAACGCCCATCCCGCGTACGCTGGCGCTTTCGGTCTACGGCGATCTGGACACGAGTATCATCCGCCATCGGCCCGTCCCTGGCGCTGGCGTGACGACACGCGTGCTTACCGAGTCGAGTCGCGACCTTGCCTATGGCGCCATCCGCGAGGCGCATGAAAAGGGTCAGCAGGCCTACGTGATTTGCCCGCTCGTGGAGCCGAGTGACTCGGCCGATGATCTGGAGGACGTGCCCGGTATCGCCCGCGACGACGAGGGCCGCGTGACGGTCCCCGTGCCGCTGCACGATACGGCGACCGAGCTCGATCGCCTGCGTCTGGCGTTGCCGGGTCTTGCCATCGAGCGCCTTCACGGCCGCATGCCAGCGGGGGAGAAGGACCAGGTTATCGATGCCTTTAAGCGTGGCGAGATTGACGTGCTCGTCTCGACTACGGTGGTCGAGGTGGGCGTCGACGTGCCTAACGCCACCGTCATGGTCATCGAGAACGGGGAGCGCTTTGGTTTGGCTGCTCTGCACCAGCTGCGCGGTCGCGTGGGCCGTGGCAGTGTGTCGGGCACGTGCCTGGTCATGACGCACTCCAAGGGCAACGGCGGCGCTTCGGCAGCACAAGATCGCCTGCAATCGCTCGAAAAAACCTCGGATGGCTTTACGCTCGCCCAGATGGACCTGCGTCTGCGCCACGAGGGCGAAATCCTGGGGTACCGCCAGCATGGCGGAGTGACCCTGCGCTTTGTCGACCTGGATGCCGACGAGGAGCTGATCGAGTGGGCCCATTTGGACGCGGTCGAGCTCTTGCGGTATGCTTGCAACCTTGACTCCGTGGCGACGCGCCCCCTGCGCGATGCGGTCGCCATGCGATATCGACACATTTTTAAGGAGGTCAGCGGAGGATGAGAATCATCGGCGGCGAATGGCGCGGTCGTAAGATCGAGGAGCCCCGTGGTCGCGATGTCACCCGCCCCACGACCGATCGCGTGCGCGAGGCATGCGCATCTATGGTCATGTCGGCATTCGACTTCGATCTGGACGAGGTCCGCGTCCTGGACGCCTTTGGCGGCTCCGGTGCCTTAGGGTTAGAGATGCTCTCACGTGGTGCCCGCTCGCTCACGACGTTCGAGATCGATCGGAATGCCGCGCGGCTCATTACCAAGAATATCGAGTCGCTCTGCCGTGACCGTGCGCGTTGGCGCGTGATAACGGGCGACATGCTGGCGAGTGCCTCGCGCGGTCGTGTGCCGGGCGGCCCCTTTGATCTGGTCCTGCTCGACCCGCCCTATGCTTTTGGTGCCGAGCCGGTCGAGGAGCTGCTGCAGAAGCTGGCTCAGCAGGGTCTGCTTGCACCTGGCGCTTATGCCCTGTTTGAGCATGCCGCCGCCGATGCGGGCGCGCATCCGGCAGGCTTTGAGATCGTGCGCGAGAAGCGCTACGGCATTACCTCGGTCGACCTGCTTCGTTGGGTCGGCGATAACGATGGTGAGGAAGATTGCGCTGGCACCGATGCTCACAACAACGATGCCACGACGTTTCAGGAGGACGACCATGAATGACACCATCAACCGCGTGATCGTCCCGGGCACCTTCGATCCCATCACGTTTGGCCATATCGACGTCATCCGCCGCGCCCGCCGCATCTTTCCCAGTGTGATCGTCGCTGTTGCCGAGTCGCAGGGTAAAAACGGTGTGGGTACCACGTTTATGCTCGATGAGCGCGTGGCGCTGGCCCGCGAGGCGCTCGGTGATATCGACGGCGTCGAGGTCCTGCCCTTTACCGGCCTCTTGGTCGACTTCGCTCGCGAGCAGGGGGCGGGGGCCGTGGTCAAGGGCCTGCGCGCCATGACCGACTTTGAGTACGAGCTGCAGCAGGCAGATCTCAACTATCGCTTGGATAACGAGCTGGAGTCCATCTTTGTCATGAGTGCGCCGCAGTACGGCTATATCTCGAGCTCGGTCGTTCGCCAGATCGCCTCACTCGGCAGCGATGTATCGACGTTTGTCCCGCCCAACGTGGTCGAAGCGCTCAGACATCGCTTTTCGTGACGTTTTTTATTGCCTGGTGGCATGTGGTAAACTAGCACGATGATATGTTACCTATGAAAGGAGACCGGATGCCGGGCGAGATTTTTCCTGGCGATAGGATCGTCAGCTTGGTCGATGAGCTCGAAGGGCTGATCGAGGAAGCCAAGCCGCCTTTCGGCAAGAACGCTCAGTTCAAGGTCATCGACGCCGACGTGTTCTTCAACATCCTCGACGAGATCCGCATGAGCTATCCCGAGGAGTGGCAGAAGTCCCGCCGTATCCTTAAGGAGCGCGAGGAGCTTATGGCTTCCGCCGCCGCTCAGGCCGATTCCATCATCGCCGACGCTCAGCAGCAGGCCCTCACCATTGCCGGTGAGCAGGAGATCGTCCGCTTAGCGCAGCAGCAGGCCGACGACATCCGTGATCGTGCCCAGCAGTACGAGCGCGAGACGCGTTATGCTGCCGAGGACTACGCAGAGCAGGTCTTTACGCACCTGGAGGAGAACCTCAAGAGCCTGACTGGCACCGTTACCCGTTGCCGTCAGCAGCTCAACGAGGGTGCCGCCCAACAGAATGGTCAGTGGTAATGGCTGAGTTCCCGAGCGTTACCGTCGATCTTTCCGAGCAGCTTGAGTTTCCCGGAGATTCGTATCCGCTGACCGGCAAGGTCGATGTCGCCACCTACACGGTGGGCGAGAAGGAGTACCAGCTACAGGACGGCATCGACTACGACGTTGTCTTTACCAATGCCGGTACCGGTGTCTTGCTCACGGGCATGGTCCGCGCGCACGCCTCCGGCGAGTGCGACCGTTGCCTGGAGCCCGCTTCGTTTGATATCGCCGGCGAGATCGAGGAGTTCTACCTCTTCGAGGAGCCCGAGGATCCCGAGGCCTTCGAGGACGGCTACGAGCTCCTGGGTGAGGACCGCATCGTCGATCTGGGTGAGCCCATCAACGACGCGGTCGTCATGGACACGCCGTTTGTGGTGCTCTGCAAGCCCGATTGCCGCGGTCTGTGTCCCACTTGCGGTTGCAATCTCAACGTCGAGCAATGCGATTGCGCCGCACAGGCAGAGGCAGAATGGGCCGCTGCCACGGAAAATCCATTTGCAGCATTGAAGAATCTCAAGCTCGATGAGTAAAACTGTGGTAATATCGCTACTTGCGCGTAATCGCCACACTGGATAGTTCATAAGGAAGGTCACTATGCCCGTACCTAAACAAAAGCAGGGTCGTATCCGCACTCACACCCGTCGTTCCGCCAACATGAAGATTTCGGCTGCGGCTCAGTCCACGTGCCCCCGTTGCGGCGCTGTCAAGCTTCCGCACCACGTGTGCCCCAGCTGCGGTTTCTACAAGGACCGCGAGGTTGTCGTTACCGAGTAACGGTATACTCTGGATGCGATGCCGTTCCAAATGGAACCACAATGGCCGGCTCAATGAGTCGGCCATTTTTGTATAAGGAGCATGTATATGAGTAACGTTCGCGTTTGTGTAGACGTTGTGGGCGGAGACGAGAAACCTCAGGTTGTTCTCGATGGTATCGAGGCTGCGCTTGCCGCCGATCCCGATATCGAGGTCTTGGCAGCTGGCCCCGCTGAAATCGTCAATCCCTTTGCTGCTTCCCATGCACGTGTTGAGGCTCTTGAGGCACCCGACGTTATCGCCATGGATGACGATCCCATTCGCGCCGTGATGACCAAGCGTAAATCGTCGATCGTGCTTGCCTGCCGCGCCATCAAAAAGGGCAACGCGGACGCGTTCTTCTCCGCCGGCTCGACCGGTGCCATGACCGCTGCCGCCACCGCCTATGTGACGCCGTTTAGATATATGGCCGAAGGCAAGAAGCAGCCGGTGCGTCCCTGTCTGACCAATGCGCTGCCCAATCGCGCCGGCGGTCTGACGGTGCTGTGCGATATGGGCGCCAACCCCGATGTCGAGGTCGATGACATGGTGCGTTTTGCCCAGATGGGTAGCGCCTATGCCCGCGTCGTCCTGGGCATCGAGCATCCCCGCGTGGGCCTGCTTGCCAATGGCACCGAGGACGAGAAGGGTTCCAACTTTACCAAGGCCTGCTTCCCGGCCATGAAAGCCGCCGTTCCCGGCTTTGTGGGCAACTGCGAAGGCACCGACCTCACCTCGGGCAATTTCGATGTCGTCGTTGCCGATGGCATGTCGGGCAATATTGCGCTCAAGGCCACCGAGGGCGCTGCCAAGTTTTTGCTGCAGGAACTCAAGGGTGCCTTTATGGCCTCGCTCGGCACCAAGATCGCCGCGCTGCTCATCAAAAAGCAGATGCGCGAGATTAAGGCCAAGCTCTCTGGTGATGCCAAGGGCGGTGCGATTCTTTTGGGCCTGCGTGGCGTGGTCCTAATCGGCCATGGCGCCACCTCGGTCGAGGCTGTTAAAAACGGTACGCTCGCGGCGGCCGAAGCCGTGCGCGCGGGGCTGGTCGAGAACGTCGCCAACTCCATGGACGGCATCGTTTTGTAAGAGCGAGTTAGAGCGCTGTTATGTGCCTCGCGGCCTGCTTCGTGGGGTAGAATCAGAACCGTGTCTTGGTACCGCCCGGGCGGTACCATTCTTTTGGTATTCATTCACTATGAGAGGAAGCGCTATGGACCGCTCCGAAATCTTCGACAAGATCGCCGAGGTCGCTGCTGACGTTCTGGGCGTCGATGTTGCCGAAATTAGCGATGAGACCACCTTTGACGATCTCGATGCCAACTCGCTCGAGCGCCTGCAGCTGGTTACGGCTATCGAGGACGAGTTCAACCTCGAGATCGATGACGAGACTCTGCTCTCGCTCAACTCTGTCGCCGACGCCGTCGACGCGATCGAACACGCCAGGGAGGCCTAGGTCTTGGCTTTGTCTGAACGACTTACGCGTGCCCAGGAAATCCTGGGCCACGAGTTCAATAATAAGGTACTGCTGCGCGCGGCGCTTACGCATCCCTCGGCAGTCGAGGGCCAGCCGGTTTCTGCCAGCTATGAGCGCCTTGAGTTCTTGGGCGATTCCATTTTGGGCGCCGTCGTCGCCCGTTCGCTCTTTGAGTCCTATCCGGAGTTTGACGAGGGCAAACTCACGCGCCTGAAGGTGTCGCTTGTCTCGGGCGCCACGCTGTCCGAGGTTTCTCACGAGTTGGGCATCGACGACATCATCATCTTTGGTGCCTCCGAGACCGGTACCGGTGCGCGCGGCCTGCATTCGGCGCTCGAGAACGTCTACGAGTCGCTCGTGGGCGCGCTGTACCTGGACGCCGGCTGGGATGCCGCAGCGGAGTTTATCCACCGTACGCTTAAGCCGCATTTGGCTTCCGAGCGTGCCGAGCACCCCGCGAACCCCAAATCGTTCTTGCAGGAGTGCGTGCAAGCCGACGGTCACGAACCCCCGGCGTATAAGCTCGTTGGCTCCGAGGGCCCGGCGCATGCGCCCACCTTTACCGCCGTGGTGTTGATCGATGGTATTCGCCAGGGTCGCGGCTCCGGCTCCTCAAAGAAGGAAGCCGAGGGAGCCGCTGCACTCGAGGCACTTGACCGCATGGGCTACACCACCAACGGCGTGATTCTCAACAAGAAGCCTGTTTAAGCGAGGAACCGTGTATCTCAAGTCCCTCACGCTCAAAGGGTTCAAGTCGTTTGCCGACCGCGCCCATATGACGTTTGAGCCGGGCCTGACCGTCATCGTCGGTCCCAACGGCTCGGGAAAATCGAACATCTCTGACTCGATTCTGTGGGTCCTGGGCGAGCAGAGCGCCAAGCAGCTGCGCGGCCAGGCCATGGAGGATGTCATCTTCTCGGGCTCGTCAGCGCGCAAGCCGGTGGGTGTCGCCGAGGTCACTCTGGTGCTCGATAACTCGGACCATATGCTGCCCGTCGACTTTGACGAGGTCGCCATCACCCGTCGTATGTATCGCTCGGGCGAAAGCGAGTACCTCATCAACTCGAGCCCGTGCCGCCTGATGGACATCCAGGACATCCTGCACGATTCGGGCCTGGGTAAGGATACGCATTCCATCATCAGCCAGGGCAAGCTCGACGCCATTTTGCAGAGCCGCCCCGAGGAGCGCCGTGCCCTCATCGAGGAGGCCGCCGGCATCTCCAAGCACAAACGCCGCAAGGAGCGTGCGCTCAAAAAGATTAAATCGATGGACGAGCACTTGACCCGTGCCCGCGACATCAATAAGGAAATCGCCCGTCAGCTGCGGCCGCTGGAGCGTCAGGTCGATCGCGCGCGCAAGTACAAAGAGCTGTCCTCGCGCGCGAACGAACTTACGCAGATGCTGGCCGTCGACGAGCTTCGTTCGCTGCAGTCGCAGTGGAACGACTTGGAGAGCCGCTCCAAGGAAGGCGCCGCCGAGCTGGAGCTTGCGCAGTACCGCATGGGCGAAAAGGAGCGCGAGCTCGAGAAGCTCCAGGTTATGCTCGAGGAAAAGGGCCTGTTTGTGGGCGACCTGGGCGAGCAGCGCCGCCATATGCAAGACGTGGTCGGCCGCATTAACTCCGATATGCGCCTGCTCGAGGAAAAGGGCCACAACATGGTGTCGCGCCTGTCCGACATGCGTGGCCAGATCTCGAGCTCCGAGCATCAGCGTCGTCGCGTGGTCGAGGAGCTCGAGGACGCGCGTGCACAGCTTGAGGAAGTGACCGGCGCGCACATGCAGGCCCAGGAGGACGTTGACGCCGCTGGTCCTGCCGCCGCTGAGCTCCACGAGCGGCGCGTGGCGCTCGACAATCAGATTTCGCAGCTTACGCGTGAGCAACGCGATGTGCAGCGTGTGGCCGATAACGCGGCGCTCGAACTCGCCAAGGTGAAGGACTCGCTGAGCAACGCCGAGGTCGAGGACAACATGTACGCCTCGCGCCTGGAGCAGATTGATGAACAGCTCGAGGAGGTTACAGCATCGCTTGATAGCCGTCGCGACCGTGCTGAGGAGCTTGAGAGTGCCCTTGAGGCGGCTCGTCAGGCCCAGAACGATGCGCGCGAGGCCACCGAGGTCGCCCGTGCAGCCCTGAAGGACTTGCGTAATCGTGAGAGCGAGGCGCGCAACAAGCTGTCCGAGGTGCGCTCGGAGCTTGCCAGCCAAAAGAAGCTTGATGCCCGCATGGCAGACAGCTCGCCGCTGGTGAGCCGTCTGATGGGCGCACTGGGCGATGATGTCTCAGGCCGTCTGGGCGACGTGCTCGACGCCCCTCGTGAGCTTGAGGGCCTGGTTGAGCAACTACTTGCCGGCGATATCGATGCTCTTTTGTTTGATGATGCCGCTACGCTTGAGCGCGCCGGTCGTGCGGCTTTGGACCAAAAGAAGGCTTCGGGCGAGGCGCTGTTGGTGGCGCGCGGCGTGAGCGGTGGTGCTGCTGCCAATGGCGCTGCCGGTACGCGTCTGGTCGATCGTCTGTCCGTGCGCTCCGGTTATGGCCCGGTTGTCGAGGCCCTTCTCGGCGGCTATTACGTGGTCGATGACTTGGCTGCCGCGTTGGCTGCCCCTGTCGTTGACGGTGTGACCTACGTGACTCCCGATGGCGCCCGCGTGAGCTGTGGTGGTCTGGTGCGCGTGGGGCTCGATGCCGGCGAGGCTTCGGGTGCCTTGGAGCGCAAGCGCCGCATCCGTGAGCTCGAGGGCCTGGAACCCGATCTGGCTACCATCTTTGAGCATGCTTCGGACCAAGTCGTTGAGGCCAACGCCGCCGTCGAGGAGGCACGTGCCGCCGAGGGCGATGCCGCCGGTGAGATCGCCCGTCTTGAGGGCGAGCGCCGCTCGCTGCTCTCCGAGATCGGCCGCTTGGAGCAAAGCGTCAACAATGCCGAGGTCGAGCGCGTGCGCATCTCCAAGCGCCGCGAGCAGGCCTCCGAGGCCGTTCGCGCTGCGCGCCCGCGCGTTGACGAGCTCACCCGTTCGCGTGACGAGGCGCGTGCACAGGCAAGCGACCTGGGTCTCCAGATTGCCGAGGCCAACGATGAGCTCGATCGCGTTCGCCGTGACGATTCCGAGGCCGCCGGTAAGCTCGCCGATGCCAAGGTGCGCCTGGCCCAGACGAGCGAGCGCCTGCGTTCGCTGAAGGGCCGCGTGCCCGACCTTGAGCATCGTCTTGAGGGCATCGACCGTCGTATCCGCGGAACACGCCAGGCTTCGCGCTCGCTCGAGCTGCTGCGCCTGCGCGTCGACCCCATGCACGAACGCTATTCTGCCCTGTTGGAACGCGCATCGGATTGGGCAGCGCGCCTGCGTGACCAGGCCTCTCTGGAAGAGGCGGACTCCGCTTCGCTCAAGAAGACCATCGAGGATGCCAAGGCCGGGGTCTCCCGTGCCAAGGAGCGGGTTGATGCCGCCACGGCGACGCAAAATGAGTTCAAGGTTGCGCGCGGCAAGCTCGAGGTGCAGGTAGAGGCGGCCATCAAGGCTATTACCGCCGACGGTACCACGGTGCTCGAGGAAGCGCTCATGCTGCCGGCGCCCACCGATCGCGATGCCGCCGAGCGCGAGCTCAACCAGCTTGTGCGCCAGATCAACAATCTGGGCCCCGTGAACCAGGTTGCCATGGAGGAGTACGAGCAGCTCAAGCGCCGCGCCGACTACATCGAGGAGCAGCTGGCTGATCTGGAGAGCGCGCGCAAGGCGCTCACCAAGATCACGGTGGCCATTGATCGCAAGATGCGCAAGGCGTTTCTGGTGACGTTTGAGAAGGTCGACGCGAACTTCCGCGAGATCTTCGCCATGCTGTTCCCGGGTGGCCAGGCTCATCTTGAGATGACCGATCCCGAGCATCCTGCCGAGACGGGCATTGAGGTTGTGGCGCAGCCGCGCGGCAAGCGCATTACCAAGATGATGCTCATGTCGGGTGGCGAGAAGAGTCTGACGGCGCTCGCCCTGCTCTTTGCCGTGTACCGCACGCGCACGGTGCCGTTCTATGTGCTGGACGAGGTCGAGGCGGCGCTTGATGACGCCAACCTGTCCAAGCTCATCGGAGCCCTCGATGTGCTGCGTTCCGATACACAGCTCTTGGTCATTTCGCATCAGCGCCGTACTATGGAGGACGCTGACGTTCTCTATGGCGTCTCGATGCAAGCCGACGGCGTCAGCCGCGTCGTCTCGCAAAAACTCGATCGCGAAACCGGAAAGGTCGTGAATGCATAATGGGATTCTTTGACGCTCTCTCGCGCGGACTTGAGCGCAGCCGCGAGGCCCTCAACGAGGTCTTCTACTTTGGCGGCGAGGTCGACGAGGACTTTTGGGAGGACCTTGAGGACACCCTCGTCATGGGTGACATGGGTGCCGAGGTCGCTATTCAGGTCTCCGATGACCTGCGCGATGCTGCTGCCAAGAAGAACCTTAAGACCGCCCCGCAGCTTCGCCGCGCTCTGGCCGAGCAGCTCGAGGGCCATTTTGTGCCTGTTGAGCGTGATCCGTTTTCCGATACGCCGAGCTGCGTGCTGTTTGTGGGCATCAACGGCGCCGGCAAGACCACAACGGTCGGCAAGATTGCGAGCGCCATGGCTGCCCGCGGCAAGAACGTGGTGATCGGTTCTGCCGATACCTTCCGCGCCGCCGCCATCGAGCAGCTCGATGTGTGGGGTCAGCGCGCCGGCGTCCCCGTCATCAAGCGCGATCGCGGTTCCGACCCGGCGAGCGTGTGCTACGACGTGCTCGATGAGGCCGACAGGCGCGGCAGCGACCTGGTGCTGATCGACACCGCCGGTCGTCTGCACACAAGCCCCGAACTCATGCGCGAGCTTGCCAAGGTGGTTAACGTGACGCGTAAGCGCGCCGCCAATATGGCCGCCGGCCCCATGCCCGTCTCGGTCGTGCTCGTGATCGATGCCGCCACCGGCCAGAACGGTCTGAACCAGGCGCTCGAGTTTAACGAGGCGCTGGGCCTGGACGGTATTATCATGACCAAGCTCGACGGCACGGCAAAAGGCGGTATCGCCATGGCCGTGGCTGAGAAGCTCAAGCTCCCGATCCTGCGCATTGGCGTGGGCGAGCAGGTCGATGACCTGCAGGAGTTCAATGCCAAAGATTTCTGCCGCGCCCTGGTGGGCGAGTCCAATTAAGGAGTAACCAGTGTTTGATTCTCTGAGCGATCGCCTCAACGACACATTTGACCGCCTGCGCGGCAAGGGTAAGCTGACCGAGGCCGATATCACCTCGGCCATGCGCGACATTCGCATGGCGCTGCTCGAGGCCGACGTTAACTTTAAGGTCGTCAAGGAGTTCGTTGCTAAGACCAAGGAGCGCTGCATGACCGCCGAGGTCATGGAGTCGCTGTCGCCGGCGCAAAACGTCGTCAAGATCGTGCTCGACGAGCTCACCGAGATGCTTGGCTCAACCGAGAGCAAGCTCGTTTTTAGCAACCGCATTCCTAATGTCATCATGCTCGTGGGCCTGCAGGGCTCCGGTAAGACCACGGCTGCCGTAAAGCTTGCCTACCTGCTCAAGAAGCAGGGCCGCTCGCCGCTGCTCGCCGCGTGCGACGTCTACCGTCCCGCTGCTGCCGACCAGCTTGCCACGCTCGGTGGCGAGATCGGCGTGCCGGTCTTCCGCGGTGACGGCGAGCATCCGGTCGACATCGCCAAGGGCGCCATCCAGGAGGCCGTCGACCACCTGCGTGACGTGGTCATCGTCGATACCGCCGGCCGCCTGCAGATCGACGAGCAGATGATGCAGGAGGCCGTCGACATCAAGAAGGCCGTCAAGCCCGACCAGGTGCTGATGGTCGTCGACGCCATGACCGGCCAGGATATCGTCAACGTGGTCTCGACGTTTGCTGAGCGCACCGACTTTGATGGTGTGATTATCTCCAAGCTCGACGGTGACGCCCGTGGCGGTGGCGCGCTTTCGGTGCGTCAGGTGACCGGCAAGCCCATCAAGTTTGTGAGCATGGGCGAGAAACCCGATTCGCTTGAGCCGTTCTATCCCGATCGCATGGCCAAGCGAATCTTGGGCATGGGCGACGTTGTCGGCATCATCGAGAAGGCCCAGGAGGCCGCCGATGCCGAACAGCTCGAGGCTGCCGAGCGCATGCTGCGCGAGGGCTTTACCATGAACGACATGCTCGACCAGATGAAAGCCGTCAAAAAGATGGGCGGCATGAAGGGTATCCTGGGCATGCTCCCCGGTGGCCAGCGCGCGCTCAACCAGATGGGCGGTAACCTGGACGAGGGCATCTTCGACAAGAACGAGGCCATCATCATGTCGATGACCAAGGAGGAGCGTCTGCGTCCCTCCATCATCAACGGCCAGCGTCGCGCGCGTATCGCCAAGGGCGCCGGTGTGACCCCCACCGAGGTCAATAGCCTTATGAAGCAGTGGGGCGAGATGAACAAGATGATGGGCCGCATGCGCACGATGGCCAATCAGGCACAGGCCGGCGGCAAGAAGGGCAAAAAGGGCAAGAAGGGCAAGAAGATGCGCATGCCCAATATTCCCGGTCTGGATGCCATGGGCTTGGGCGGCATGGGCGGCCTGGGAACGGGTGGTCCTAAGTCCGATATGGACCTGCTGCGCCAGATGGAAGCGCAGATGCGCAATAAGAAATAGGGCTGTAATTCCAGCTTGATATGGCAAAGGCCACTCGGAAGCTACCGGGTGGCCTTTGTTGTTGGCTTTGATAGTTGGGCTGCGTTCAGCGTCGCGCCCCGAGCTCGCGGTGCAGTGCCGTTAGTGGCAGCCGCAGCCCTCGTGGCCCTCGTGCTCGTGATGGCCGTGGCAGCTGCAGGACTCGCCATGTTCGTGGGCGTGGTCGTGGCCATGGCCGTGGCAGCCGCACGTGGCCTCGCCGTTCTGTGCGAGCGTTCCGGCGATAAGGGCCTCGACACAAGCGTCGCAGCTGCCCTGAGCTCCTGCGTACACCGTGATGCCGGCTTGGGCAAGCGCGTTGATGGCGCCACCGCCGATGCCGCCGCAGATGAGCGTGTCCACGCCACCGTTGGCGAGCAGGCCCGCAAGGGCACCATGACCGGTGCCGTCGGTGCCCACGACCTGCTCGTTGAGTACCTTGCCATCCTGAATGTCGTAGATCTTGAACTGCTCGCTGCGGCCAAAGTGCATAAAGATGTTGCCGTTGTCGTACGTGGTTGCCACCCTCATGGTGTCGACCTCCTTTGCTGGCCATGCGGCCGTCGTTGCGGTGATGGGGGAGTACGCGATATTGCCGCCCTCGATGACGAGCGCCCGACCATTGACCAGCGCATTTGCCACCTTGCGATGCGCTCGGCTGCAAATTGCCGCCACCGTGGCGCGCGCGATGCCCATGTGCTTTGCGACGGCCTCCTGATTGAGGCCTTCCAGGTCGCATAGCCGCAGGACCTCGAGTTCGTCGACCGTCATGTCGATGGCCTCTCCGCTGGCAAGGCCATCGGGGGTAAAACCGCGATATTCGGGGATGATCCCGACGCGGCGCAATTTTTCACGTCTTCCTGCCATACACTCTCCATATCTGACATATGTCAACAATAGAATAACGACCGTGCGGATTTACGCAAGGAATTTCTGGCATATGTCAGAAAATGAGGGCTTATGTTAGGGCTGTGGGGCCGCTTGCGCCTGGGCTACAATGAATCTCGCTTATAGGCGACTGACAGGAGGGTCAATGAGCAAGGCTGATCAACAGTTTGTAGCCATGTGCCGCGATATTCTGGACCATGGCACCACCACCGAGGGCCAAAAGGTCCGCCCGGTGTGGGAGGATGGCACCCCTGCCTATACCATTAAAAACTTTGGTGTCACGGCACGCTATGACCTACGTGAGGAGTTTCCGGCGCTTACCTTGCGTCGTACGGCCCTCAAATCTGCCATGGATGAGATCCTATGGATCTATCAAAAGAAGTCCAATAACGTGCATGACCTCAACAGCCATATTTGGGACGAGTGGGCCGACGAGACTGGCTCCATCGGCAAGGCCTACGGGTATCAGATTGGGCAGAAGAGCCATTATGCCGAGGGCGACTTTGACCAGATGGATCGCGTGCTGTACGACCTTAAGAACACGCCGTACAGCCGCCGCATTATGACGAACACCTATGTGTTTAGCGACCTGTCCGAGATGCACCTGTATCCGTGTGCCTACAGCGTGACGTATAACGTGACGCAGCGTCCGCAGGATGATAAACCGACGCTCAACATGATTCTCAACCAGCGCAGCCAGGATATTTTGGCTGCGAACAACTGGAATGTGTGCCAGTACGCCATTTTGCTGATGATGGTCGCGCAGTCGGTCGATATGATCGCTGGCGAGCTGCTGCATGTGATTGCCGATGCCCACATTTACGACCGTCATGTCGATATCGTTCGCGAGCTTATTGAGCGTCCGCAGTTTGCTGCGCCCAAGGTAACGCTCAACCCCGATGTGCATGACTTCCATGCGTTTACGACCGATGATCTGATCGTCGAGGGCTATGAGCACGGCCCTCAGGTCAAGAACATCCCCATTGCGGTGTAGGTGACGCGCATGAGGTGTAAGCTTTCTGCCATTGTCGCCGTGTGTGACGATTGGGGCATTGGGTGCGAGGGTGACATGGTCGTGTCCAATCGCGCCGACATGCGCCATTTTGTGGCGTGTACCAAAGGTTGCCCGGTCATTATGGGACGCAAGACGCTGCTGAGTTTTCCCGGCGGACGTCCGCTCAAGAACCGCCGCAATATCGTGCTCACGCGCGATGAGGACTTTGCTCCCGAGGGCGTCGACGTGGTGCATAGTATCGACGAGGCGCTTGCCGCGGTTGCCGATGAACCCGTTGCCTGGGTAATCGGCGGCGGCGAGGTATATCGACAGTTTTTGCCGTATTGCGTGGAGGCCGAGGTTACGCATAACCATTGCGTGCATGACGTGGATACGTACTTTCCCGATTTGGATGCCGATCCCGCGTGGGAGATTGCGCGGCGTGACGGTGTTGCCACGATTGCCTCGGGCGAGGGAGACGAGGGTGTCGATTATGAGTTCGTGACGTATCGTCGCGTTGAGGCGTAAATCGTCTGGCGTGAACGGTATCATCGGGTTGTTTGAATGCATGGGGCGGCGCTTAGCGTCGCCTCGTTTGGTATAGATGCGCTGTAAAGAAGGGTGCGGGCTGGCTGCTATGACTGATGCCGTTGAGGTGCTGCGAATCGATTCTCTCGAGGACGAGCGGCTCGATGCCTACGTGCGACTGACCGAGCGTGAGCTTCGCTGCGTGCTGGAGCCGCAGAAGGGCATTTTTATCGCCGAGAGTGCCAAGGTCATCGAGCGTGCGGTTCGCGCCGGATACCAGCCGGTGAGCTTTCTTTTGGGCGAACGCTGGCTCGATCAAATGATGCCGCTGTTTGAGCGCCTGGTTGTGTGCGAGGGCGCCGGCCCGGTTCCCGTGTTCGTGGCCTCCATGGAACTCATGGAGCAGTTGACGGGCTTCAATGTGACGCGCGGTGCGCTCGCGGCGTTCCGTCGCCCGCGTCAGATTCCGGTTGATGAGTTCTTGGGCGGCGTCGTCGAGGTGGCGGGGGAGCGCCCAGTGCGCGTATGCGTGCTCGAGGGTATTGTCGACCACACGAACGTGGGCGCAATTTTCCGTTCGGCTGCCGCGCTCAATGTCGACGGCATTCTGGTGAGCCCTACGTGCTGCGATCCACTGTATCGTCGCTCGGCTCGTGTGAGCATGGGCACGGTGTTTCAGGTGCCGTGGACGCGCATTGGCAGCGAGGCGCGCGTATGGCCGCATGATGGCCTGGCTGCGCTGCACAATTCTGGATTTTCCTGTGCCGCCATGGCGTTGACGGATGACTCCGTTTCGCTGGACGATCCCGTGCTGCAGGAGATTGATCGCCTGGCGATCTTTATGGGCACCGAGGGTGCCGGCCTGGGCGCCAAGACCATCGCGGGTTGTGACCGGGCCGTGCGCATTCCGATGGCGCACGGGGTCGATTCGCTCAACGTGGCCGCGGCGAGTGCCGTCGCCTTTTGGCAGCTGTGCCCGCACGTGAGCAACGAGTATCACTACCAGCCGGGGCTGTATCACTAGGCAGATAGTTAGCACCGGGCTCTGGTTCGGGGCGTTTCGGCCGACGTCGGTCGGTGCTAAGCTGGTATTGGCTTTGGTCTTAAATTGCCGTTTTGTTGTTTGACGTACGCTGGTGGGGAGGGCGTGTGGCTAAGAAATCTACGGCTATCGATGTAACGCAGGGTGTCATTTGGCAACAGCTGCTGTCGCTGTGCGTCCCTATCTTCTTTAGCTCGTTTTTTCAGCAGGCTTACACGCTTATTGGTACGTATATCGTCGGCCAGTTTGGCGGCAAGCTCGCGCTGGGTGGCATTCAAGCCACGATGGTGCTCACCGAGCTCTGCATTGGCTTTTGCGTTGGCGTTGGCGCTGGCTGCGCGGTCATTACCGGTCAGTATTTTGGTCAGCACGATGATGAGCGATTGAGTCGTTCGGTCCATACGGCCATGACGCTCGCGCTGGTGGGCGGTATCGTTTTCTCGATTCTTGGCATAGTGTTCGTTGAGCCCATGCTGGTACTTATGAACACGCCGCATGAACTATTGGCCGAGGGCGTGGCCTATGCTCGTTGCTATTTTGCCGCCATGGTTGCGGCGCTGCTGCTCAATATGGGAACGGCGCTGCTGCGCGCCGTGGGCGACACACGAGGTCCTGCTGTGATCATTGCTTCCGGCTGCCTTGTTAATGCGGTGCTGGATGTCATCTTCGTTGCCGTGCTTCATATGGAGGCTCTGGGCTGCGGCATCGCGGTGGCGCTGACCATTTGCTCCAACGCCACGATGATCGTGATTCGTATGATGCACGCTCCGGGTGCGTGGCGGCTTTCACTGTCCAAACTCTGCATTGATCCTGGCATTTGTAAGAGCATGATCTCGTGTGGTCTGCCGCTTGGCTTTCAGTCTGCTGCGTATTCGATTTCCAACGTTTTGATTCAGGTGTCGGTCAACTCGTTTGGTGCCGATGTCACCACGGCGTGGGGTCTTTCGGGCCGTTTGGATGGCATTGTCTGGATGGTTACCGAGGCGCTTGGCGTTTCGATCACCACGTTCTCGGCACAGAACTTTGGCGCGCGCAACTACGAGCGCATGCGCAAGGGATACCACACGTCGCTCGTGCTTTCATTTGTGCTTATCGGTGGCCTGTCTGCCGTGCTGCTGGTATTCTCGGGCCCGCTTTCGCGTCTGTTTATCGACGATGCCGCAATTTCGGCCTACACCACGACGATTCTTCATTTCATCGCGCCGTTCTACGCGATCTTCTCGATTATCGAAAACGCGTCCGGCTCCATCCGCGGCGCCGGCGTGAGCTTCCAGCCTATGATGCTCACGATATTCGGCACGGTCGTGCTCCGCGTGGCGTGGGTGTTCGCGATTATGCCGCTCGACCCCTCGCTCGAGCATCTGCTGCTGGTCTACCCCGTAACCTGGGTAATAACCGCCACGATGTTCACCGTCTATCATCACAGCGGCAACTGGCTAGGCCGCGCCACTGCCTAGCCATTGGGGACGTCCGCAATGGCTAGTATTCGATGCCTTGGCGGGCCAGGAGGCCTTCGTCGAAGTAGTGTTTGACGGGGCGCATTTCGGTAACTAGGTCGGCAAGGTCGGCGAGGGGCAGCAGGCCGCGGCCGGTGAGCACGAGCTCCGTGGTGGTTGGTTTCATCGCGATCAACGCTTCGACATCTTCGCGCGTCACAAAGCCCCGTCGCATGGCCTCGCCGAGTTCATCCAAAATCAGAACGTCGACCTGTGATATCTGCTCGCGCGCCAGCTCCATGATCTGTGCAGCGCAGGCTTCGGGTGTGTCGCGGTTGGCTTGTACGATGCGTAGCCCCAATCGAGGAGCTGCGTCATGTTCGGCGCAGTGCAGCTTCTTGGCAAACTGAAGCATGAGTACGTTAAGTCCATAGCCCGTGGCGCGCAGCGCGAGCCCCAGCGCAGCCGTCGTCTTGCCCTTGCCGTCGCCCGTATAGATTTGAACCTTGCCGACTCCCAGTGATGCCATCTCTGTCCTTTCGTGCCCGGCGTCGGTTTATCGCCGTCCGGGTTGGGTATTCTAGAAAACATTATCAACCCCAGTAGATGGAGTTCAAGCAGATGGAGATGGATGACAATAAACGTAGACGGAATATGATCCTCTACGTGCTCATCGCCTTCGTCGTCTACCTCGTGCTCTCGACCGTTCTGTTCCCCAACATCGGTCACACGCAGCAGATTACGAAGACCGATTATTCGACGTTTGTCAAAGCGCTCGATAAGAAGAGCGTCGACAAGGTCGAGTACAACACGGACGATTACACGATTTATTACTCCAAGAAGGGCGAGGACGAGAATATCGCCTACAGGACGACCGGTGTGCCGAATGACGCGGGCTTTACCGATCGCGTGCTTGAGTCCGGTGCTTCGCTTGAGTCGGTCGTTCCCGATAAGAACTCGGGCCTGATGACCTACTACCTGCTCACCCTCATTCTTCCCATGGTGATTTTCTTCCTGATTGGCTGGTGGCTCAACCGCCGCATGAAGAAGGCCATGGGTGATGACGGTCCGTCGATGAACTTTGGCGGCGGTGGATTTGGCGGCGGTGGACTGGGCAAGTCCGGCGCGCGCGTGATCGCCTCCAAGGACGTGGGCGTGACCTTTAAGGATGTCGCCGGCCAGGAAGAGGCCAAGGAGTCCCTCAAGGAGGTCGTCGACTTTCTGGAGAAGCCGCAGCGCTACGAGGAGATCGGCGCCAAACTGCCACGCGGCGCTCTCCTTGTCGGCCCTCCGGGTACCGGTAAAACCCTGCTCGCCAAGGCTGTGGCCGGCGAGGCGGGCGTGCCGTTCTTTAGTATTTCTGGTTCTGAGTTTGTTGAGATGTTTGTCGGCCGCGGTGCCGCTAAGGTTCGCGACCTGTTTAAGCAGGCCAAGGAAAAGGCCCCGTGCATCGTCTTTATCGACGAGATCGATACCATCGGTAAGAAGCGCGATGGCGGCGGCTTTAGTGGCAACGACGAGCGCGAGCAGACGCTCAATCAGCTGCTGACCGAGATGGATGGATTCGATAACCACAAGGGTATCGTCGTCCTCGCTGCGACCAACCGTCCCGACAGCCTTGATCCGGCCCTGCTGCGCCCCGGCCGCTTTGACCGCCGCATCCCCGTTGAGCTGCCCGACCTGACCGGCCGCAAGAACATCCTCGAGCTGCACGCCAAGAGCGTTAAGACGCAGCCCCCGATCGATCTGACCGCGATCGCCCGCGCCACGCCTGGTGCTTCGGGTGCCGATCTGGCCAACATCATCAACGAGGGCGCCCTGCGCGCCGTCCGCGAGGGTCGCAAACGCGCGACTCAGGATGACTTTGAGGAGTCGGTGGAGGTCGTCATCGCCGGCCAGCAGCGTAAGTCCACGGTGCTGTCCGACCACGAGAAGCAGGTCGTCTCCTACCACGAGATCGGCCACGCCATCGTTGCCGCACGCCAGAAGGGCTCGGCACCGGTTACCAAGATCACGATCGTTCCCCGTACGAGCGGCGCTCTGGGCTACACCATGCAGGTCGAGGAGGACGAGCGCTTCCTGACCACGCGCCAGGAGGTCTTGGACAAGCTCGCCGTCTATTGCGGCGGACGTGCTGCCGAGGAGCTCATCTTTGGTGAGATGACGACCGGCGCTGCCAACGATATCGAGCAGGCCACCAAGCTCGCTCGCAACATGGTGACGCGCTTTGGTATGTCCGATGAGTTTGGCATGATGGCACTCGGCACCGTCCAAAACGCGTACCTCAACCAGGACACGTCGCTCACCTGCGCTCCCGGTACTGCCGAGCGCGTGGATGCGATCGTGGCCAAGCTGATCGAGGATGCGCACGATCGCGCTCTGCAGATCCTGAAGGAGAACAAGTTTAAGCTTCACGAGCTGGCTCGTTATCTGTACAAGAAGGAGACGATCACGGGCGAGGAGTTCATGAATCTTCTCACGCGCGAGAATCCGCTGATGCCAAAGCAGCAGTAAGGCTGGCTGCGCAGTGTCGAACGCCCCATTTGAGTGTCCATCTCAAATGGGGCGTTTGGTTTGGGGATGATGTATATGAAGATCGTGGTGAGCGCCTGTTTGATGGGCGAGAGCTGTAAATATAACGGGCTCGATAATTACCATCGCGAGTTGGTCGAGGCTTGCGAACGTACGGGGACCGAGGTCCTGCTAGTGTGTCCCGAGGTCTTTGGCGGCCTGCCCACGCCGCGCAGGCCGTCCGAGATTGTGGATGGTGAGGTCCGCACCCGCGAGGGCATCTCAGTCGATCGCGAGTTTCGCCTGGGTGCTCAACGTGCGCTCGATATGTGCGAGCAGGCGGGCGGGCCGTCCGAGATCGTTGCGTGCATTTTGCAGGACCGCAGCCCCTCGTGCGGTACGGGTCACGTCTACGATGGCACCTTTAGCGGTACGCTCACCGCGGGCAACGGCGTTTTCGTCGACCTGCTGCTGCGCCATGGGTACCGCGTGATTCCCGCAAGCGAATTCGATCCCAGCATGCTGGAACATTGTCCATAGCACTCGAACCCAACACTTCCTCACGGGTGACCGTTTTGGCATCATCCGTGAAGTTGATATTGAGTACGACCCGGTCATCAAGGACGTAGACCGAGTTGACAGGCGCCGCACCCAGGCAGCCCCTCCCCGCGGCCCTCGCGCAGGAACGCGTACACGGTCCTCTCGTCTCTTGCGCCCCCCCGGAACTGTCCACATCAGTGTAGCCAATCCAGTCCGCCAAGGGCTGCAGCCCGGACAACGCGGCGATGGAGGGCTTCTTCGGCCTGCTCAAGAAGGAGTTCTGGCATGGCAGGGACTGGTCGGACTGGACCCCGCCCGCTTCATCGAGGAGCTCGGGGGCTGGATCGGCCGATACAATACGGAGAGGCGCAGCGATGCGCTCGGTGGCCGCACGCCGGCCGAGTTCCGCTCCGCGCTGGGAAGGGCCGCGTAACGGTCCAAGAAATCGTCCGCAGTTCCCATTCCTGCCCCTTTGGGACAGCTTCTTGTTGGGGCTTGCCCGCCCCAAACCCTGCTAGGAACGAGTACAGCAAACTGGAATTATCAAATTAGTCTTTGCAAATAACCTTTGAACCTTCACCATCAATTACAATTCCCT
>DXZU01000031.1 GCA_019419525.1 Collinsella sp. | reverse complement strand
CCACCATTCCACCCCCAATATGTTGTAAAACACCCCCGAGCATATGTTCGAAAACACAATATGTTGTGTTTACAGCAAAGGCGGGATGCCACCTGTGGCACCCCGCCTTTCAACCTCAACCTTCAAGTTGACCTTGAGGCGATTTTTGCGTCCTTTTACATGGCGTTCACATCGCCCCCAAACTCCCCCACCCAAGGCCCGTGCGGCCCACCACCGCGACGCCAAGTGGCGAAAAATGGGACGGGCCCCAGATTGCCCATGCGCGCGCAAAAGCACGCCGCGGCAATCTGGAGCCCGTCCCCAAATACCTATAAATATGCAGGTCAGCGATGTGTTAACGATGTGCCAGCGGGTGCGCCGCCAAATAGACCTCGGTCAGTTGCGTACGATCGACATGCGTGTAGACCTGCGTGGTCGATATATCGGCATGTCCCAAGATCTCCTGTAGCACACGGAGGTCTGCGCCGCCCGCAAGCATATGGGTGGCAAAGGAGTGACGCAGCGTATGGGGATGGAGCCCCACCAGTCCCACCTGGCGCCCGTAGCGCTCACAGATGGCATGGATGCCCTGGCGCGACAGACGGCGGCCGTTCTTATTTAAAAAGACCGCCGAGGTCTCGGTTCCGCGGGCATGGGCCGCCAAGCGAGAACGCCCCTCAGTTACATAAAGCGTCAGAGCTCGCGCCGCGCTTCCCACCAGCGGGGACAGGCGTTCCTTCGAGCCCTTACCGCGAACGAGCACAAAGCCATCGTCGATATGGATATCGCCCACATCGAGTCCCACCAACTCGCTCACACGCAAACCGCATCCGTAGAGCACTTCCAAGATGGCATGGTCGCGCAAGCCCATCTCGCCCTCGGGGAAGTCTTGATCGAGCAGCGCCGAGACATCCTCCACCGATAGATACTCCGGCAAACGCTCAGCCTTTTTAGGCAGGCGCAACGCCGCCGTTGGATTTTGGGCCACAGCCCCATCGCGCACCAAAAAGGCATGCAGGCCCTTCACGGCCGCAAGCGCACGCTCCACCGAGGCATCCGAATAGCCCCCATCGCGACGGTCGGCGACAAAGCCCTCCACGACCTGACGGGTCACCTCTTCAAAAGACACAATACCCACCCGCTCCAGATAGGCGCAGTACGTCGTCAGGTCACGACGATAGGCCGCAATCGTGTTGCGCGCCAAACCCCGCTCGACCGCAAGGTAATCGAGATACTCCCCCGCCGCCACGGCGAGCGACGAGGGAGTAGCTTCGGTATGTTCCTTATTCGCCGGCACCCTTAGTCCGTAGCGAGGTTCATGGGCGTCACCTGCAGACGGTCGACACCCTCGTGCTGGCCGATCGAAGCGCGCACGAACTCGCGGAACAGCGGCTGCGGGTTGGTCGGGCGGCTCTTGAACTCGGGATGAGCCTGGGTTGCCACATACCACGGATGCACGTCGCGCGGCAGCTCGACCATCTCGACCAGGCGCTCGTCAGGCGACAGACCCGAGATAACCAAACCGGCGTCCTCGAGCTGGTCACGGAAGGCGTTGTTGAACTCAAAGCGGTGACGGTGACGCTCGTAGACGAGCTCCTCGCCATATGCCTCGCGAGCAAGGGTATCGGCGGCGAGCTTGCACGGATAGGCGCCCAGGCGCATGGTGCCGCCCTTCTCGGTCACGTCCTCCTGCGAGCTCATCAGATCGATGACGCTATACGGGCCATCCGGATCGAACTCGGAGGAGCTGGCGCCGGCAAGGCCGACGACGTTGCGCGCAAATTCGCACACGGCCACCTGCATACCCAGGCAAATGCCCAGATACGGAATCTTGTGCTCACGGGCAAACTCGGCCGCGAGGATCTTACCCTCCAGGGCGCGCTTGCCAAAGCCGCCGGGGACCAGGATGCCCGAGGCGTCGCCCAAAACCTCGGAGACATTCTGCTCGTCGAGGCTCTCGCCGTCGACCAGCTGGACGTCCACATGGCGATCGTAGAAGACGCCCGCATGGTGCAGGGCCTCGATAACCGACAGGTACGCATCGGGCAGCTGCGTGTACTTACCCACGACGGCAATCTTCACCTTGTCGGCGTGATGGTTGGCGTGATTCTGTTTGCGCAGGAACTCGTTCCACTCGCTCATGTCGCGCTCACGCGGGTCCAGACCCAGACGCTCGCAAATGCGCAGGTCAAAGTCCTGCTCGGCAAGCAGCTGCGGAACATCGTAAATGCTCGCGCAGTCCTCGTTGGTAAAGACACAATCGGTGTCAACGTCGCAGAAGCTTGCGATCTTTCCGCGGATAGCGTCATCGATATGGTGGTCGGAGCGCAGCACGATGATATCGGGCTGGATGCCAAAGCTGCGGAGCTCCTTGACGGAATGCTGCGTGGGCTTGGTCTTGACCTCGTGGGCGGCGGCGATATAGGGAACGAGCGACACGTGGATGTAGCAGACGTTCTCGGGGCCGGCCTCCTTGCGGTACTGACGGATGGCCTCGACAAACGGTTGGGACTCGATGTCACCGATCGTGCCGCCCAGCTCGGTGATGACTACATCGGAGCCGGTCTGCTCCTCAATGCGGCGGAACTTGTCCTTAATGGCATTGGTGACGTGGGGAATCACCTGCACGGTACCGCCCAAAAAGTCGCCGCGACGCTCGCGGGCGATCAAGCTCTTATAGATGGCGCCGGTCGTAAAGTTGGAATCGCGGGTCAGGTTCTCATCAATAAAGCGCTCGTAATGACCCAGGTCCAGGTCGGACTCGTAACCATCCTCGGTAACGAAGACCTCACCATGCTGGAAGGGGCTCATGGTACCGGGGTCGACGTTCAGATACGGGTCGGCCTTCTGCATCGTTACTTTGTAGCCACGCGACTTGAGCAGACGGCCCAGCGAGGCCGCGGTAATACCCTTGCCCAGGGACGAAACCACGCCACCGGTTACGAACACATGCTTGGTCATATTGAGTTACCTGCGCTTCCCGTAGAAGTTGTTTATCCACATCTTACGGGTCTTCATTGTAATACTCGCGCCGCGGACCGTTCGCAATTTTTCTCGCGTGCGATTGCATTTCTCAATCTTGAAACAAAACGCCGCCCGGTTTCCCAGGCGGCGTCGCTATGGCAAGGGTTACATGCTGCTATCGATCAGCAACCTCGTCCTCGAGCATTTCTTGAACGAGCATGCCGGTACGGACGCCCTCAAGATACCACTTGCCATGTTCGGTGAGGCAAATGCCATTTGCAAGCTGACCGCCGTCGTCGCTATAACGCGAGACGACATCAATCATGCCTTCGGAATCCAAGCGATCGATTGCGGCGCGGGCACGATACGGCGAAACCCCCACGCGCTCGGCAAGCGTTTTGCGCGAGAAACCATACGGCCCGCCATTGTCTTCGGTTTGCCGGTCGATCTCCATCAACACCAGCACCTCGACACGCTTCATATCGTTGACACTCGCACGACCCTTGCCCGCCATAGCAGCCTCCTCAAACCGAGCACGAGCATCTAACGCGCCGTGCGCGACCGACACACCTCACGATGGCAGGTAATATCCATCATGCGGCATCCCGCTAAGGATGAAACAGTTATGGTTATTGTATACCGCTCAAATTGTTTCTAGGCAGGTAAACAGCTATTTTTCGCCGAAATAGGCGCTTTATTGATCAAAAAGCCGTACCGGGCGCTAACCCGATACGGCCAAAATGCAATGCAATTACCGCGGTGCTTCAAACTTAGCGATGGAAGAAACCGCGGCGCTCAAACTTGGGCTCGCAGCACACGTTGATACCCAGTTTGCGCAGTACCGTCTCGTCCGTCGGCGAGATAATCACGCTAAAAAAGGCATCGCAACCGCGCAGCTGCTCCAGGCCCGAAAGGACGCGAGCGGCCGTCTCACTCGTGGCCGAGGTGATCGACAGCGCCATAAGCGTCTCGTCGGTGTGGAGGCGCGGGTTTTTGCTGCCCAGGAAATGCGTCTTGAGCTTGCTGATGGGCTCGATCGCCTCATCGCTGATAACCTCGAGCTCAAGGTCGACGCCCGAGACGTGCTTGAGGGCGTTCATAATGAGCGAACTTGCGGCGCCCAGGCGCGTGGAGGTCTTACCGGTCACCACGGAGCCATCGGGCATGACCATGGCCCCCACGGGACCACCCGTCAGCTGCTCCCTGGTGAGGGCCGCCGAGCGCGCCGGTGAGTAGTTCTTATCGATGCCGGCTTTCTTCATAATAATCTTGAGACGGTCGACTTGCTCATCGCCCACGCCGGTACGGCGCACATTTTCGACCGCGGTAAAGTAGCGGCGGACGATCTCCATCTTGGAAGCGTCGCGGCAGGCATCGTCATCGGTGATGGCAAAGCCGACCATATTGACGCCCATGTCCGTAGGACTCTGGTAGGGGCTCTTGCCCAGGATCTTTTCCATCAGAGCACGGACCACCGGGAAGGCCTCGACGTCGCGGTTGTAGTTGACTGTGGTCTTGTTGTAGGCCTCAAGGTGGAACGAATCGATGATATTGGCGTCGTCGAGGTCAGCCGTGGCGGCCTCGTAGGCAATATTGACCGGATGCGTCAGAGGAAGATTCCAGACCGGGAAGGTCTCAAACTTGGCATAGCCGGCGGCCGTGCCATGCTTGTGCTCGTGATAGAGCTGAGACAGGCAGGTGGCAAGCTTGCCCGAGCCAGGACCGGGGGCAGTGACCACGACGAGCGGTCGGGTGGTCTCGACAAACTCGTTCTTGCCGTAGCCATCGTCGGACACGATCAGATCGACATCGTGCGGATACCCCTCGATGGGATAGTGCAGCTTGGCGGGAATACCGAGCGCGTTCAGGCGGTTGCGGAACACATCGGCAGCAGGCTGGCCGGCGTACTGGGTGATGACCACAGCCGCGACGGCAAAGCCGTTGCCGCGGAACAGGTCAACCAGGCGCAGCACATCCTCGTCATAGGTAATACCGAGGTCACCACGAGCCTTGTTTTTTTCGATGTGGTTCGCGTTGATCGCGATGATAACCTCAACGTCATCGGCAATGCTCTTGAGCATGCGGAACTTGCTGTCCGGTTCAAAACCCGGCAGCACGCGACTCGCGTGATAGTCGTCAAACAGCTTGCCGCCAAACTCCAAATAGAGTTTGCCGCCAAACTGCGAGATGCGCTCCTTAATATGAGCGGCCTGCAGCTCGATATATTTCGCGTTGTCGAAACCCTGGCGCATGTATGGCTCCCGTCCCGTTTCCATTTAATGTTCTAGGCGATTATAACGGAGCCCGCCCTCCCCGATACCCAAACCATCAACAGGCACCAACCAAACACGCCCACCGCAACCACCGGGGACCCAGGATGGCTAATTTGAGGCGGGGAACAAGTCGCTCAGCACCAACGATGGCAGCGCCGCAGGTTGAGCATAAGCCAGACACTATGACCCAATCCGAGGGCACGGAAACGACAGGAGCCCCCGCTCGTGACCGCGGGTCGGGGCTGCGACAA
>DXZU01000030.1 GCA_019419525.1 Collinsella sp. | reverse complement strand
GCACCGAGCCGTCATCGAACTTGGAAGGGGGAGGCCTCGCGGCCTCCCCCTTTTTTGCGTTGTATATACGTTGTACTTTGGGACCTAGCTCCCCCGTATGTGCTCTTACTGTTTGGCTGTATTTTGAGTCCATCTAGTATATTTGAGCGATAATTACTCGCATTGGCGTTAGGGAGGGCTTGATGTTTACCGTATTTGTCTTGGGCAATATTGCTTCGGGTAAGTCAACTGCCTGCCGCTATTTCGAATCTCGTGGCGCTATGCTTATCGATCTGGATGAGCTTGCAAAATCGCTGTATGTGCCGGGCTCTGATATCGTCAATACACTCGCGGATGAATTCGGTTGGGACATTTTGGATGAGGAAGGCGGCATTCGCCGCGGCATCCTCGCTTCTCGAGCTTTCGCTTCTCCTGATTCGGTCGCACGGCTCAATGACATCGTGCATCCCATTCTGATTGAACAGCTTTCGCTTAGGATTCTCGATCCGGTTTGTTGTACGGTTTCATCTCCCCGTTATCCTTTTGCGGTGGTCGAGGTTTCTGCTCCGACTGGTTTTGAGGATGCATTTGGCTTGGCTGATGAAATTTTGGTCATCAGCGCCCCTTTGTCAGTTCGTCGCGAGCGCGCTATTCAACGTGGCATGGAGCCATCTGATTTTGATGCCCGTTCTGCTTGCCAGCCCGAAGAGTCTGCGCTGTGCAATCTCGCTACAACTGTGATTGACAATGCGGCAGACGATAACTCGCTCTTTGAACAACTGGACGCATGGCTTTCGCGCCATGGGTTCGGGGATGTAGCGGATAAGGAGGAGGCCGATGCCTAAGACACGTTTCCTTACGTGGTATCGCCTTATACCGCTGGCTGCCGTTTTTGCCTTCGGCCTTATCTCATTCGTTTACTCATATGCTCCTGCCGCTTTCTTTAAGCCGCTGTATCCGATTGACTACGAGGCGTATGTAAAGCAATCCAGTATTTCGCATAATCTGGATCCGTATCTGGTGTGCGCTGTCATTAAGTCTGAATCGAATTGGGATCCCGAGGCCGAGTCGAATCAGGGTGCTCAGGGATTGATGCAGCTGATGCCCGAGACTGCCCAGGATATGATCGCCAAGGGCCTTGTCGACGGTGGCGAGTATTCGGCCGACAACCTTAACGATCCGGCTACGAATATCGAGTTTGGCTGTGCGTATCTTTCGTATCTTCTAGCGTATTTTAACGGGTCGACTGACAGTGCCATTGCCGCCTATAACGCCGGCATGGGCAATGTCGACGGATGGGCGCAGCAGAGTACGTCGCTTCATAATGCAATCACCTTTCCCGAGACGCAGGCGTATCTGATTCGTGTCAATAATGCCTGGGTTCGCTACAAAACCCTCTATCCCGATCGGTTCGTATAGGACTATGCCTGCCGCCTGCGTATACTGCAGATATATGAGTTAGGAGTATCCATGGCGGAATTTGAAGTAGAACGCGTTGGTGGTGAACTTAAGCGCTTTGGCGTTGAAGGCTCTGACGTGCCGTTTAAGGTCGTGTCTCCCTATGACCCTGCAGGCTCTCAGCCTAAAGCCATTGAGTCGCTTGTGCAGGGTGTGAGGGACGGAGACCGCTATCAGGTTTTGCTGGGCGTGACTGGTTCGGGCAAGACCTTCACGATGGCAAAGACTATTGAGGCCCTGGGAAAGCCGACGCTGGTCATGGCTCCGAATAAAACGCTCGCCGCTCAGCTTGCGAGCGAGCTCAAAGAGTTCTTTCCCAACAACGCTGTGGTCTACTTCGTCTCGTACTACGACTACTATCAGCCCGAGGCGTATGTGCCGCAAAGCGATACATATATCGAGAAAGACTCCTCGATTAACGAAGAGGTTGAGATGCTGCGACATCAGGCGACCGCATCGCTGCTCTCTCGACGCGATGTGATCGTTGTCGCATCGGTCTCGTGTATCTATGGCATTGGCTCTCCTGAGGACTATGCAGGTCTGGCTCCAAACGTCGACAAGAAGGTGCCGCTCGAGCGCGATGACTTTATCCATGCACTTATCGACATTCAATATGATCGCAATGACTATGACCTGGCACGCGGCACGTTCCGCGTGCGCGGCGATGTTGTCGACGTGTATCCGCCTTATGCCGAGCATCCGTTGCGGTTTGAGTTCTTTGGCGACGAGGTCGAGCTGATTGCCGAGATCGATGAGGTCACCGGTGAGATGCTTCGTGAGTACGAGGCCATCCCCGTATGGCCGGCATCGCACTACGTGACCGAGAAGCCGAAGGTCAAGGCGGCTCTGAAATCGATCAGCGAAGAGTGCGAGAAGCGCGTGGCGGAGCTCAAGGCGACCGACAAGTTGCTCGAGGCGCAGCGTCTGCAGCAGCGCACCGATTATGATCTTGAGATGCTCGAGACGATGGGCTTTTGCAACGGCATCGAGAACTACTCGCGTCATCTGGACGGTCGCAAGCCGGGTGAGCCGCCGTTTACCCTAATCGATTACTTTCCCAAGGATATGCTCTGCATCATCGATGAGAGCCATGTGACGGTGCCGCAGATTCGCGGCATGCACGAAGGTGACCGCTCGCGTAAGGTGACGCTGGTGGAACACGGTTTTCGCCTGCCCTCGGCGCTCGATAACCGCCCGCTTCGTTTCGATGAGTTTGAGGCAAGGATACCCCAGTTTATCTATGTTTCGGCCACGCCGGGCGACTACGAGCTGCGGGTGAGCCAAAACGATGTGGAGCAGATTATTCGTCCGACTGGCCTGCTCGACCCCAAGATTGACGTGCGTCCAGTTCGCGGCCAGATTGACGATCTTGAGGACGAGATTCGCGAGCGCGTTGCCCGCAAGGAGCGCGTGCTGGTGACCACGTTGACCAAGCGCATGGCCGAGGACCTGACCGACCATCTGCTCGACGCGGGCATTAAGGTCAATTACATGCACTCTGATACGGCGACAATGGACCGTGTCGAGATCCTGCGAACGCTGCGCGAGGGCAAGATCGATGTTCTCGTTGGCATCAACCTGCTTCGCGAGGGCTTGGATCTCCCCGAGGTCTCACTGGTGGCAATTCTCGATGCCGATAAGGAAGGCTTCTTGCGCAACCGCCGTTCGCTGATTCAGACGATTGGCCGTGCGGCCCGTAACGCCGATGGTGAAGTCATCATGTATGCAGACGTTGTGACCGATTCGATGAAAGAGGCCATCGAGGAGACGCAGCGCCGTCGCGAGATTCAGATGGCATACAACGAAGAACATGGCATTGTGCCCAAGACAGTGCGCAAGGCCATCAACGACATCTCAAGTTTTATTGCCGAGGCCGAAAAAACTGTGGGCTCCAAGGGACGCTCGAAGGGCGACTCTCTTGGCCATGGCGCATTCTATACGCCCGATGAGTCGGGCGAGGGCGGTGTGCCGGAAACGGTGGCGCCCGAGCAGACACTTGCGGAGCAGTTGGAAGAACTGCCGCATGACGAGCTTGTGCGGATCGTCGAAACCATGGAAGAGGATATGCGTAACGCTTCTGCCGCTATGGACTTTGAGGAGGCGGCGCGCCTGCGCGATGCTGTCGTTCAGATTCGGGTGATGCTCGAGGGTGCGTCTGAGGACGAGACGATCGAGCGCTTACGCTCGCAGGCCCGCAAGGGTTCCACGTTCGCATCGGGCAGAAAACGCCAGGGTGCACGGTTTAAGAAATAGCGAACAGGCCCCGAGTTCCCTGTGGAGCTCGGGGCCTATGTCTTTTGCGCGCTGGAATTTGTGCGTTAGAGGTCTGCGATCAGGGCTTCAGCACAACGGATGCCGTCGGTGGCCGCGCTCATGATGCCGCCGGCATATCCAGCTCCCTCACCACAAGGGTAGAGGCCCGGGGTCGACACGGCATGGCACGTTCGGTCTCGGGTAACAGTGACCGGTGAGCTCGAACGAGTCTCCACGCCGGTAAGAACGGCATCGGGACGGTCGTAGCCTCGTAGCTTTTTTCCGAGTAGGGGAAGTCCCAGGCGGAGCGACTCGACGATATGCTGCGGTAGGGCTTCGTCAATTGCCGTCCAGGTCACACCGAGCGGATAGGTGGGCTTTACCTTTCCGGGCGCCTTGCTGGCGCGTCCTGCGAGGAAATCTCCGACGAGTTGTGCCGGTGCGTTCCAGTTGGAACCGCCCAGGCGATAGGCGGCCGCCTCGCAGGCACGCTGGAGCTCGATGCCGGCGAGCGGGTCATCGTTGGGAAGGTCCTCAGGCGTGACGTTAACGAGCAGGGCGGCATTTGCGTTGCGTCCGTCGCGGGCATTGAGACTGGCCCCGTTGACGCACAGATGGCACGGTTCTGAAGAGGCGGCAACAACCTGTCCGCCGGGGCACATGCAAAACGAGAACACGCTGCGGCCGTTGGGAAGATGGGCAACAAGTTTGTAGGGGGCCGCCCCGAGCGCTGGATGTCCCGCCGAGGCTCCATATTGGGCTCTGTCGATGTCGCGTTGCGGATGCTCGATGCGAACGCCCATGGCAAAGGTCTTTTGTGCGAGGGCCACGTTGTGGTCCTTAAGGAGCTCAAAAATATCGCGAGCAGAATGCCCGCAGGCGAGGATGAGGTGCTTTGTCTCGATTGGCTCGTAAGCGGCGTCTTGGGACGATTGGACATCAATACCGGTGATGGCGCCAGACGCGTCGATGCGAATGTCGACGAGCTTCGTTCGATAACGGACGACACCTCCGAGCTGCTCGATGCGCTGGGATATAGCGGTGACAACCTTGGGAAGGATGTCGGAGCCAATGTGCGGCTTGGCATCCCACAGAATATCGCGGGGCGCACCCGCCTCGACGAAGGTTTCGAGGATAAGGCGATGGGCGGGATTTTTTGTTCCCGTATTGAGCTTGCCGTCCGAGAAGGTCCCCGCGCCGCCCAGACCAAACTGAATATTGCTCTCGGGGTCGAGGATGCGCTCCTTTAGAAAGAGGTCGATCGTCTGCGAGCGGCGAAATGCCGGGTCGCCGCGCTCGATAAGCAAGGGCTTAAGACCTGCTTTGGCGAGCGTGAGCGCAGCGAAAAGGCCGGCGCATCCGGCGCCGACAACGACAGGGCGTTCTTGAGGTGCGTCGGAGACGGGGGAGGGGAATGAAGGCTCATCGTCTTCTATCGCGCGTACGCGCGAGCGGTCACGCTCGGCAACGCTGTCGACCGCTTCTCGCTCGAGGTGGGGACTAGTCAGCTCAACACGAAAGCTCAGGATAAAATGGACGTCTCGTTTTTTGCGAGCGTCGATTGACTTGCGGTGGAGCTCGATGGACTTGATCTCGGAGTCCTTGCAACGTAGGACGCGCTTGGCGACTCGCTTGCCAACAATGAGACAGGTATTTTCATCGCCGGCTTCATCGAGCGACGCGTTGACTTGGGTGATTTCGATCATCGAGGTCTCCTTAGAGGCAAGAAAGAGGCCGTCCGGTATCCCAGACGGCCCGAATGCGTTTTTGATTATAGACTGCGCGGCTACAGGCTGCTTGCAGCGCGAATGCCCGAGAGCCAGGCCCACGCAAGGTTAAAGCCTCCGCAATCGGCGTCGATGTCGAGCGCTTCGCCGCAGACGTAAAGCGGGGCGTCGACAACGCTGCGCGCGCGTAGACTGGGTGTTGAGATGCTCTCGACAGATACGCCACCACGCGTGACCTGCGCCGAGCGCTCCTCGGCTGTTCCCTCGACGAGCAACTTAAAGTGCTTGAGGATCGAGACCAGGTGGATGATATCGTTGGAGCCTGGATGGCACTGCTCGAACGCTGTACAGACGACGCGGGAGAGTTGCGGGGCGAGCATGCCGTCGAGCCAACGGGGATCGCGGGGCGAAAAGCCGCCGAGCAGCTTAACGCGCCGGTTGAGCATATCGAGCAGCTCGTCTTTAGAGAGGTCGGGGAAAACGTCGAGCAGGATCGTATCGCCGCGCTGGATACGACGGGAGAGGTTGAAGACAGCGACGCCCGAGATGCCGAAGGTTCGAAACAGTACTTCACCGTCTTCGTGCCAGAGCTCACTACGGTTACGGGTGAGCGTCAAGCGGGCGCGGACGCGCAGACCATCCAACGTCTTGAGTGCTGCCCGATCGCCAACGACCGTTGCCGATACGGGGCAGAGGATGGGGTGCAGCGAAGTGAGGGGGAGGCTAAACGTATCGGCGATACCGGTGGGGTTGCCGCCCGTGGCGATAATTACGGCATGTGCCTGCAGGGCCTCGTTCTTGCGAGGGACATCGGCGAGCGCTTTCCGAAGCGAGCGGAGCTCCGATTTTCGGTCGTCGTGCTTTTTTGCCTTGAGCGCCCGCGCTGGACGGTCTATTTGGAGTGCCCAGCCTTCGGAAACTTTGTGCGCCGAGGCAACGTTGGCTCCGCAGATTAAGGTGATACCTAGGCGGTTGCAAACGTTGAGAAGCGCGTCGCGCACCGATTCTGCGCGAAGGGAGCGCGGGTATAGCCGGCCTTCCTCGGAGGTTGTCATGATGCCCAGCGAGGAGAAGAAACCCATAAGCTCTTGTTCGGGTTGGGGGCCCATGACAGATTCGACGAATGCGGGGTGGTTATACCGCTGAGGATCAATCGATTCGTTGGAGAGGTTGCAGCGGCCGTTACCGGTCGCAAGGAGCTTTAGGCCGCAGGCGACATCGCGCTCAACGATGCAGACGCTTTTGCCAGCACGTGCGGCCGTAATGGCGGCGGCGAGGCCTGAAGCCCCGCCGCCGATTAGCAGGACGTCATAGAAGGCGCTCGTGTTCACTTAGGCCTCGTCGGTCTCGTGCGGGGTAATAGCCTCGACGGCAGAGACTGCCTTGGGCAACATGCCATCGGGCAGCGCGGTCTCAACCTCGCCCTTATCGCAGGCCTCGGCGAGTGCCGGATTAATGGGAAGCGTGCCCAAGATGTCGAGGTTATAGCGCTCTGCGACCTCGGGGAGCTTGCTTTTGCCAAAGACCTCGATCTTCTTGCCGCAGTCGGGGCACTCGATATAGCTCATGTTCTCGACGATGCCCAGAATGGGGACGTTCATCTTCTCGGCCATGTTGACCGCCTTGGCGACGATCATCGAGACCAGGTCCTGCGGGCTCGTGACGATGACGATGCCGTCGACGGGCAGCGACTGGAAGACGGTGAGCGCGACGTCGCCTGTTCCCGGAGGCATGTCGACCAGCAGGTAGTCGATGGGGCCCCACGAGGTCTCGCTCCAGAACTGCCTAATGGCGCCTGCGATGACCGGACCGCGCCAAAGGACGGGGTCGGTCTCGTTTTGGAGCAGAAGGTTGGAGCTCATGACCTTGACGCCGTGCTCGGAGATTTCGGGCAGCATGAGGTTGCCAAGGGCATGGACGTGGCGTCCGCTCATGCCGAACATCTTGGGGATAGAGGGACCGGTGATGTCGGCATCGAGGACGCCGACCTTGTGGCCGTGACGGGCAAGCTCGGTGGCGATGGCACCGGTGACAAACGACTTGCCGACACCGCCCTTGCCGGAAAGCACGGCGATGACGCGTTTGACCTCGGACAGCGTGTTCTCCTCAAATTGCGACGGCGACGTTTGTCCGCCGGCGGCCTGTGCGTGCTCGCAACCCATGTATGACTCCTTTGTATATGTTGGGGCCGGAGCCCCGTGATGTGACACGAGCGTCATTGTACCCTCGTTTGCGAGCGGGAGTCATTTGCGATGCATTTGGGCCGAGCGTGCTTGCAATACGATGGGCCCAAGCGAATGGGCGGGCTTACTGAACTTTGCTGGCGAACTCGAGGTATTGCATGCGCTGCAGCTTGTCGATCGTCGAGGTGTATGGGCTGTCTTCAGATTCCAAGTTGTAGCGCAGCCCGTCGGCACCGAGATAGCCGGCGACATTGATGGTGGGCACATCTGACCTTGTTGCAAGCAGGGCCTTTTGATAGTCGGTGAGCGGGGCGCCGATCTTATTAAGGGTAATGGCTGCAATCTCGTTTGCCCCGACGGTGTCGTAGACGTTGAGCTCGGTATTGCCGGCGATTTCATAGTTAGCCCAGACGAAATAGGTTGACTGATAGACACGGAAAGCGTGGCTTGCCGTATCTTCCTGAGGTTACAGCTCGTCGTTGAGAGTCGTTGCGGCGCTCGGCTGATGGTCGCCAAAAAAGACAAGAACAACCGGTCTGCCGATATTGCGGAGCTCGTTGATAAAGTACTCGAGGTCCCGGTCGGATGCGTTGATGCAGGTGAGATAGGTGTTGAGCGCGCTATTGGCGCCCTCGCTGGCTCCCTCGACCCAATAGTTTGTCAGCTCTTCGGCGGGAACGGTGCCATAGTCGTAGCCGCCGTGATTTTGCATCGTGACGTCAAAGATGAACTGCGGCGCTTCGTCGGTTCTAAGCAGGTCGAGTATCTTGTCGTAGGTGGCGTAGTCGCATACGCCGGCATGGTAACAGGGCGCACCTTCGAAATCGCCGATTGAAAGAAAGTCTCCAAAGCCCAGCTGCTGATAGATCTTATCTCGATGGTAGTTGACGGGGTTTTGCGGGTGCATAGCGGTAGCGGTATACCCAAGCTCTTTAAGGTCCTTTGCCAGGCTGTTGACGCCATTCATCTGATACAGCTGATAGGGGATCTTGCCTAATCCGACAAAGGCCGTTGTCGCTCCGGTCAAAAATTCGAATTCGGAGTTTGCCGTTCCGCCACCGGTGACCGAAGCGAGCATGGTGCCGCGAACAAGTGTGTCGGGAAGCGAGTTGTAGAATGCGGGGCCGGTGTACCCGGCCGCCTGGAGCTGCTCAAAGCACGAAAGGTCGCTAAAACTCTCGTTCATGACGGCAACAATCGTCGGCTTGATTTCATTGAACTGGGCAACGGCAGCCGCGCGCTGCTCGCTCGAGCCATACGTGCTGTCGTAGGCGGCGGCGAGCTCCTGCTCGATGCTCTGCGCCTCATCGGGCGTATAGCCTTCGGGCTTCTCAATGGGCAACTCGTTGACCATTTCGGTGAACGAAGTGATAAAACCCTGAGACGTATATGTGGTGATGGGCTGCCAACGGTCAAATCCAAAATCCAGCGCCTGCTCCAAGTCGATGCTGGAAAAGCCTGAGAGCCCCACAACGGTCACTAGCAGAAAAGCGCAGAGGTTAGCGGCGATTGCGGGGAAGACATGGGTGGGCGTACGGAGCTTTCGCGGTCGGATAAGCGAAAGAAGCCCCAGGGAAATCTCCAGCAGGGCGAGAGAGGTTACGATTCCGGCGGTAAAGGTAAACTCGTATCCCTCGCTCACTTCCATTGCGGTGCCAAGGGCCAAGATATCGCTTGGCAGGATGGCTTCGCCTTTAAACGTTATGACGAAGTGCTCGGCAATGCCAAGGATGCAACAGGCGACGGGCACGAGGGCCATGACGCCTCCATGACGCTGTCCCAGCAAATAAAGGGAGAGCAGAACCGTCGCGAGCAGCCCGACGGAAAACCCGAATGAGTTGGCGGGAATGCGATAGAACGTTTCGTTACAGGCAATTTCGAGCGAAACGAACGAGAGCGCTGAAACAGCGGCGATGACAAGGATGTCACGGCAAATACAGGCAACCGTTCCCGTCGCAAGATCGGTTTGGTCGATAAGTCCCGAAACCAAGGGCTCGACAAGAAGTATGACGGCGGTAGCACCGAGCGCCGAATAAGAAAGGACCCATAGGGAATTGTCCTCATTTACGAGCAATTGATTCGTAATCCATGCAGCTACCATACCGAGCGGGATGAGGAGCGTCGCGCACCAAAAGACACGGGCAATGGGCGGCTTTTCATTGTGTTTGATTGAAAAATACACGCGCACGACGACGGTGGCCACGATAAGGACGGCGATGAATATGGGCAGATTGGCCATGTCGCTCGAAGTGATTTCAAGGGGGATATCTTCGGTCATGGACGTTCCTCTGTTACAGCAAATTAAGTTCAGTAGTAGATTACTGTAACCTTTCCACGGCATTTCGAGAAACAAAGCACCCGATACGCAAAGCTAAAGGTCTGCGAATCTTGTATTACGAACATCTGTGCGCGTCGAGTGCGCTAAACTCATCGACAGTATGATTCGATGCAATAGGAGGCAAGGAGCTTCCATGTCTGATTCTTCTATCGTTATTCGCGGCGCTCGTGAGCACAACCTCCGTGATATCGATGTTTCCATTCCGCGTGACCAACTCGTGGTCATTACCGGTCTTTCTGGCTCGGGCAAGAGTTCGCTGGCATTTGACACTATCTATGCCGAGGGCCAGCGTCGATACGTCGAGAGCCTTTCGAGCTATGCGCGCCAGTTCTTGGGCCAGATGGACAAACCCGACTTGGATTCAATCGACGGCCTTTCGCCGGCGGTGTCGATCGACCAAAAGACGACGTCTAAAAACCCTCGCTCGACGGTTGGCACCGTAACCGAGATTTATGACTATCTGCGCCTGCTGTTCGCCCGTGTGGGCACCCCGCACTGTCCCGAATGCGGCCGCGTCATTGAGCGTCAGACGACCGACCAGGTTGCCGACAAGGTCTTGGCGGCGGGGGAGGGCCGCCGCGCGTTTGTGCTGGCACCGGTGGTGCGCGGGCGAAAAGGCGAGTACACCAAACTGTTTGAGGACCTTCGCGCCGAGGGCTTTAGCCGCGTGCGTGTCGACGGTGAAGTGCGCTCGCTCGACGATCCGATCGATCTGGACAAGAAGTTCAAGCACGATATCGAGGTCGTAGTCGATCGCATCGTGATCCGTGAGAACTCTCTGGGCCGTATCGCCGAGTCTGTTGAGCAGGCGACCGCGCTGGCTCACGGCAATGTAAACGTGTACATGCTGCCCGATCGTGATGCTCCCGAGGGGACCGAGGGCGAGCTGCTGGAGTATTCGTTGGCCTTGGCGTGCCCGGAGCATGGTCACTCCATTGACGATCTTCAGCCGCGTGATTTTTCGTTCAACGCTCCCTATGGCGCATGTCCTGAGTGCGACGGCCTGGGCTTTAAGAAAACCGTTGATGCCGAGGCGTTGATCGAGGACCCCTCGAAGTCCATTGCCGACGGAGTCTTTGGTAGCCTGTTTGGCAACTCGAACTACTATCCGCAGATTTTTGCTGCGGTCTGCAAACACTTTAAGGTGAGCACCGATACGCCGTGGGAGGACTTGCCCCCTCGCGTGCGTCGTGCATTCTTGGATGGCCTGGGCGATACGAAGATCTCGGTCGACTACCAAAAGCTCGACGGACGTCGCAGCCAGTGGGATACCAAGTTTTCGGGCGTTCGCAACATCCTGTACGAACGCTATACCGAGACGACGAACGAGAACACCAAGGCGCGCCTGGAGAAGTACATTCGCGAGGAGCCGTGCTCGAGCTGCCACGGCGCTCGTTTGCGCCCTGAGATGCTCGCCGTCACCGTGGGCGGCAAGTCCATTTACGAGGTTTGTTGCCTGTCGTGCCGTGAATCGCTCGAGTTTTTTGAGGGCCTGGAACTCACCGAGCGCCAACAGTTTATCGGCGGCCGTATCGTCAAGGAAATCCTGGAGCGCTTGCGTTTTCTGGTCGATGTTGGACTCGACTATCTGACGCTCGATCGTGCCTCGGCGACGCTTTCCGGTGGCGAGGCGCAGCGTATTCGCCTGGCAACGCAGATCGGCGCGGGTCTCATGGGCGTGCTCTATATTCTGGACGAGCCCTCGATCGGTCTTCATCAGCGTGACAACGAGCGCTTGATCAAGACGCTCGAGCGCCTGCGCGATATCGGCAATACCGTTATCGTCGTCGAACACGACGAGGATACAATTCGTGCCGCCGATTACGTGATCGACATGGGGCCCGGCGCCGGCGTCAACGGCGGACACGTAGTCGCGGCGGGAACGCCTGCCGATATCATGGCGTGTCCTGAGTCGATGACGGGCGCTTATCTGACCGGCAAACGAATGATCCGGGTGCCTGATGAACGGCGCAAGCCCGGTCGCGGCTGCCTTAAAATTACGGGCGCTCGAGCCAACAACCTCAAAAACGTTACTGCCAAGATCGAGTTTGGTACGCTTACGGTTGTTACCGGCGTGTCAGGATCGGGCAAGAGCTCCCTGGTTACCGATACCATTGCGCCTGCCCTTACGAATGCCATTCACCGTTCGACGCGCCCTGTGGGTCCATATAAGAAAATCGAGGGCATCGAGTGTATCGATAAGGTTATCGATATCGACCAGTCGCCGATTGGCCGCACGCCGCGTTCCAACCCTGCTACCTATATCGGCCTGTGGGATGATCTTCGCGCGCTGTTTGCGAGTACGCCGGAGTCGAAGGCGCGCGGCTACTCGCCGGGTCGTTTCTCCTTTAATGTGAGTGGCGGGCGCTGTGAGGCGTGCAAGGGCGACGGGCAGATCAAGATCGAGATGCACTTCCTTCCCGATATCTACGTTCCCTGCGAAGTTTGCGGCGGTAAACGCTACAACCGCGAGACACTCGAGGTCACCTACCGTGGCAAGACCATCTCGGACGTGCTCGAAATGAGTGTCACCGAGGCGCTGGCCTTCTTTGGGAATATCCCGCAGATTAAGCGCAAGCTCCAAACGCTGTACGATGTAGGCTTGGGCTACGTGAGCCTGGGCCAGCCCGCCACGACGCTCTCGGGCGGCGAGGCGCAGCGTGTGAAGCTCGCCAAGGAGCTTCATCGACGCCAGACGGGCAAGACGTTCTATATTTTGGACGAGCCGACGACCGGCCTTCATTTTGAGGACGTCCGCCAGCTGCTCGATGTGCTGCAGCGCTTGGTCGATGCGGGCAACACGGTGCTGGTGATTGAGCACAACCTTGATGTCATCAAGGTTGCCGATCGTCTGATCGATATGGGTCCCGAGGGCGGTAACGGCGGCGGAACCGTTGTGGTTTCGGGCACACCGGAGCAGGTTGCGGACTGTCCGCAGAGTTATACGGGCAAGTTTTTGGCGCCGTTGCTCAGGCGTGACCGGGAGCGTCAGGCTCAACTTGATGCTCAATAAATAGGCGATTCAGTTTATGGGCGCCATCGACTCCTTGTGATTCGATGGCGCTTGCTGTGTCGAAGTGACGTATGCAGCCGAATTGGACATATACTTAATCTTTACGTCCGAATGCGAGGGAAAGGATATGTCATGGCAAAGGCTGTAAAGACGCCAAAAACCAATGCGATGCGCGAGCTGGAAAGCGCCGGCATTTCCTATGTTCTACATACGTACGAAGACGATGGTGATGAGTCGGTGGGCCTGGGGGTCGCGATTTCGGAGCAGCTTGGCGAGGAGCCCGGTCAAGGATTTAAGACTTTGGTCTGCGTGACACCGTCCAACGACTATGTCGTGTGCTGCATCCCTGTTGCCGACGAGCTCGATCTAAAGTCCGCCGCGCGTGCCGCGGGGGAGAAGTCCTTGGCCATGATGCATGTGAAGGATTTGCTTGCGGCGACTGGCTACGTTCGCGGCGGCTGCAGCCCGGTCGGTATGAAAAAACGCTACCGGACGCTCATTGATGAGACATGCGTCCTTTGGGATACCATTTTTATTTCGGGAGGCAAGCGTGGTTATCAGCTCGAGCTTGCACCCGATGATTTAATTGCATTTTGCGGGGCGACGGTTGCCGCGATTACGAGAGAGGACTGAGCGATGCCGCAGGAAGAATTGAAGCGCGGAGCTCATTTTGCAAAAGAATCTGCGCCTCAGACACCCTCATCCGAAGCTTCTTCGTCGCGAGATGACACTGACGACATGGGCTCGTCGGACTACTCCACGGTTGGTCGTTCTGCCGGGCTTATGACCATCCTGACTATCGTGTCTCGCGTCACCGGTTTTATCCGCACGTGGGCAATGGCGGCCGCTATCGGCATGTCGCTGCTCTCGTCCTCCTATCAGGTCGCCAACAACCTGCCCAATATGCTCTACGAACTCGTGATGGGCGGCATGCTCGTGACGGCGTTTTTGCCCGTGTACATGGGCGTGAGGCGTGAGCAGGGTCGCGAGGCCTCGAACGAGTACGTGGGCAACCTGCTCGGCATTCTGCTTTTAGTGCTGGGTGGCATTTCGTTGCTGGGGACCGTGTTCGCCCCGGGCTTTATCTGGACGCAATCGTTCCTTTCGGGTGACGGTGGCAGCATGGATACCGCTGCGTTCATGTTCCGTTTCTTTGCCATCCAGATTCTGTTTTATGGTTTGGGCTCGGTGTTCTCGGGCGTTCTCAACGCACACCGCGACTACTTCTGGTCGACGTTTGCCCCGGTCCTCAACAATGTGATCGTCATTGCGAGCTTTATGGGTTTTGCGCCCGTGTCCGCACAGTTTGGCGAACGTGCCGGCATCATCTTGATTGCGGCCGGTACGACCCTCGGTGTCTTTGTTCAGATGGCATGTCAGATTCCCGCGCTTGGCAAGCACGGCGTGCATCCCCATATCCATATCGACTTTAAGGACCCCGCGCTGCGCCAGACGATTGCGCTCGGTATCCCGACGCTGCTCGCCACGGTGTGCATGTTTGTCTCGACTTCTATCACCAACGCTGCCGCGCTGGTGGTCCAGCCCGAGACGGGTCCTTCCGTCATCGCCTATGCGCGCCTGTGGTACACGCTGCCCTACGCGCTGATTGCCGCCTCGCTTTCGACGGCGCTCTATACCGAGCTCTCTCATGACGCACAGGAGAAGGATTACGACAGCGTTCGCACGGGCATTTCGCGTGGCGTCGCCCAGATGCTGTTCTTCCTGATTCCGTTCGCACTGTACCTGATTGTCTTCGCACGTCCGCTCAATATGATCTACTGTGCTGGCAAGTTCGATGAATCCGGCGTGGCTCTGGTGTCCGAGTACCTTGTCTACCTGGCGCTCTCGCTGCCGCTCTACGGCGTGGTCGTGTTGATGCAGAAGAGCTTCTCTGCCTTGCTCGACATGAAGCCCTATAGCCGCTATTGCCTGTATTCCGCCATCGGCCAGGCCGGCTCGGTTCTGCTGTTTGGCGTTGTGCTGGGCTTCGGTATGCCGGCAATCGCGCTTTCGTATGTCGTCGACTACGTGATCTTGGTCGGCTGTTCGCTGTGGTGGCTGCGTCGTCGCCTGCGTGGCCTTCAGGTCAAATCTATCCTACATGGCGGTTTCTTTGGCCTTTTGCTCGGTGGCCTAGGTGCTGCCGCAGGCGCCGGCGTCATGTGGGCGCTTGAACACTTTGTCGGGGCACTTGGCGGCTCGATTCTGATTACTCTTGGCTACGTTTGCGTTGCGGGTGTCGCCTCGCTTGTTGTTACCTTTGGCCTTGCCGTCGTCCTTAAGATGCCCGAGGTCTCGGCGCTGCTTCGTCGCAAGTAGGTGCGCGTGGCCGGTCACGACAACATACCAACGCTTGCCGAGCAGGTTTCGCGCGTTCCCACACAGCCCGGATGCTACCTTTGGAAGGATGCCAAGGGCGATGTCATCTACGTGGGCAAGGCGAAAAACCTGCGCGCCCGCATGCGTCAATACGTGACACTGCAGGATGAGCGTCAAAAGATCCCGCTGATGATGCAGCTGGTGGCGAGCTTTGACTACATCGTTGTCGAAACCGAGCATGAGGCGCTTGTACTCGAGCGCAACCTGATCGGCCAGTACCATCCGTACTTTAACGTCGACCTCAAGGATGACAAGAGCTACCCCTTTATCGCCATTACAAAGGGCGACCTGTATCCCGCGATCAAATACACGCGTGAGCGTCATAAGCCGGGAACGCGCTATTTTGGACCCTATACCGATAGCCGTGCGGCACGTGAGACGATAGATACGCTGCGCAAGGTTATCCCCATCTGCTCTGCATCCTGTGCGGAGTGGCGTCGTTGTCGCCGTACCATCGAGTCCCACAAGGGCGAGGAAGACATCGTCAATATGATTTGCGCACAAAACGGGCGTCCCTGCTTTGACTACCATGTCGGGCGCGGCCCGGGTGCGTGTGTCGGCGCGATTTCCCCGGCAGACTATGCCAAGAACGTCAAGCGTGTCGAGCGCTTTTTGTCGGGCCATCGCAAGGATGTCGTCGATGAGCTGACCTCCGAGATGACGGATGCCGCCGAGGCGCTCGACTTTGAGCGCGCGGCACGCGTCAAACGTCGTTTGGAGGTCATCAGGGGTCTGGACGATCGTCAGCAAGTCGTTTTTCCCTCCAGTGTCGATATCGATGTCATCGGGTTCTATCGCGAGGAGACCATCTCCGCCGCTTGCGTCTTCGTCGTTCGCGAGGGCCGAACAGTTCGCACCTGCGAGTTCATTCTCGACAAGGGTCTTGATGTTGACGAGGAAGAGCTCCAGTCGGGCTTTCTTAAGCGCTATTACGACGAGACGGCTGATATTCCAGCTGAGGTCAACCTTTCCGTCGAGCTTGAGGATGCGGAGGCGCTGGGGGAGTGGCTTGCGGGCAAGCGTGAGCGTTCCTGCCATCTCCATAGGCCGCAGCGTGGCGAAAAGCACCGTCTGCTCGATATGGCATCCAAAAATGCGCGCCATGCCCTCATGCGCTACATGATGCGAACGGGGTACGCTGACGACCGCACCAATCAAGCGCTCCTGGAGCTCGAAAGTGCGTTGGCGCTGCCATCGCCGCCGTTGCGTATCGAGTGCTTCGATATCTCTACACTGCATGGCACCTTTACGGTCGCCTCGATGGTGGTGTTTACCAACGGGCGCGCCGACAAGAGCCAGTACCGTCGTTTTAAAATTCAGGCCGAATTGGACGAGGCAAACGACTTCGTGTCGATGTCCGAGGTTTTGGGACGACGCTATGCTCCCGAGCGCATGGCCGACGAGCGCTTTGGCTCGCGCCCCGATTTGCTCGTTGTCGATGGCGGTAAGCCGCAATTGACCGCTGCGATCAAGCAACTTGAGGCTCTTGGGCTCGATATACCAGTTTGTGGCTTGGCGAAGGCCGACGAGGAAGTTTTTGTGCCTTGGGACGAGACTCCTGTCGTGCTGCCGACCGGGTCTGCTTCGCTCTATCTAATTAAACAGGTACGCGATGAGTCCCACCGATTTGCCATCACGTTCCACCGTGAGTTGCGCGATAAAGCCATGACGGTTTCGGTGCTCGATGACGTTCCAGGCGTGGGACCCACCAGAAAACGTGCCCTTATGCGCCATTTTGGCTCGATGAAGCGTTTGCGCGCGGCGAGCGAGCAAGAGATCGCGAAAGTTCGCGGCATACCTGCCGATGTTGCCAAGGCGGTCCACGAGGCGCTCGTTGCATGGAATGCCGAGCGCGCCGAGGCGGCGGCTGGCCATTCCGATAGCTAAACACGAGCCTAAACAACTGATATACATGATTGCGCGATTTTCAACCATTTATTTCGCCATGATTGCCTGCTGATTTCGGGTTTTATTAACGCTAAAACGTTTGACTAACCCAAGCGAAAACCCTGCTATCCTGCGGGTTGACGAAGACTGATATCTCACCTCGCCGATACATACTGTCTGGCGAATCATTTGTCAATGAATTCGGTGAACGGTAGTAAATACCGTTCAAGCGTATGTATGTATCGGTCGCCGAGCGCGGCACCTCAGTTGGGTTCGTCGGTAGGTAAGGTATATATCGTCCGCAAGTTGCGCGGGGGCACGTCTAGGTGCTCCCGAGTAAGATTCTCTATTGATAGGAGAAGACATGGCCATCATCAACAAGGGTATGTCCAGGCGTTCGTTCCTCGGCCTCACCGGCAGCGTCGCTGCTGTCGCCGGCCTTGGTCTCACTGGCTGCGGTGGCAGCTCTAGCGACGAGGGTTCCGCTTCCGGCTCCACCGATTCCGCCAACCGTGGCGGCGGCGTGATCACCGCTGGTTCCGCTTACGCTCCGTCCAGCTTCGATCCCGCCAGCACCGGCTCCGCTGTGGGCCTGGGTGCTAACTGGCACGTCGTCGAGGGCCTCTACGGCATCGATTACCACGACTACAGCACCTTCAACGAGCTCGCCACCGACGATCCCAAGTCTGTGGACGACACCACTTTCGAGGTCACCATCCGCAAGGGCGCCAAGTTCTCCGATGGCACCGAGGTCACCGCTGACGATGTCGTTGCCTCCTACACCGCTTGCGCCGCTTCCGCTACCTATGCTCCGTTCTTCCAGCCCTTCGAGTCCATCGAGGCCAAGGACGCCAGCACCGTGACGGTCAAGACTAAGGTCCCCAACTTCTCCCTGCTCAAGGATCGTCTGGCCATCGTCCGCGTTACCCCGGCCACCCAGACCGAGGAGGATCGCGCCAAGCAGCCGATCGGTTCCGGCCCCTGGATGTACGACTCTATCTCCGATACCGAGATCACCCTGGTTCCCAACCCCGAGTACAACGGTGAGTATGCTGCCGAGGATAAGAAGATCCAGTACAGCATCCTGACCGACCCCACCGCTCGCGTTACCGCTCAGCAGGAGGGCTCCACGCTCGTTATGGAGCTCGTTACCGCTGACGCCGTCGACCAGCTCGAGAGCGCCGGCTGCAAGATCGATAACGTTCAGGGTTTCGGCACCCGCTTCATCATGTTCAACGTCGCCAAGGAGCCTTGGAACAACGTCAAGGTCCGTCAGGCTGTCATGTATGCGCTCGACACCGAGAAGATGGTCAGCAACACCTTCGCCGGCCTTGCCACCGCTGCCAGCTGCTACCTGCCCAAGAGCTTCACCAACTATCATGAGGCTTCCACGGTGTACAAGACCGACACCAAGAAGGCTAAGAAGCTCATCGAGGAGTCTGGCATCACCCCGGGTGCCATCACCCTGCGCACCACCGACAACGAGCAGATTAAGGGCATGGCCGCCCAGGTCAAGAACGACCTCGACGCTCTCGGCTTCGATGTGACCATCCAGACCGATACCTCGCCGGCCACCTACGCCGCCATCGACGGCGGCGAGGCCTACGATATCCTCCTTGCCCCTGGCGATCCTTCCTGCTTCGGCGCCGACCCCGACCTGCTGCTCAACTGGTGGTACGGCGACAACGTCTGGATGCAGACCCGTTGCCCGTGGAAGGAGTCCGCTGAGTGGCAGAAGCTCCATGGTCTCATGGACGAGGCTCTTGCCGCCGAGGGCGACGAGCAGCAGAAGAAGTGGAACGAGTGTTTCGACATCATTGCCGACAACGCCGTTCTGTACCCCGTTGTCCACGTCAAGACCGTCTCCGCTTCTTGGGACGATCCGTCCACTGCGCCCAATGGCGAGGCCCTCGATGGTTTCAAGGGCATCGGCACGACGAGCATGTCCTTCAGGGGCGTTGCGACCGTCAAGGCGTAAGACTCGCTTGAGTCTATATGCAGGATGTCGGTCGTTGGGACCGTATCCTCATAGTTGAAACAAAGACCCGGGCGGCAACGATGTCGCTCGGGTCTTGTAATGAGTATCCGTACTCATATACCAGTTGGTCCTACCGACAAAAGAAAGGGGAGAGAACGTGAACAACTTGCTACGTTTGATTGGAAGGCGTCTTGTGGCGCTGCCGATCATGGCATTGGGCGTCACCGTCCTGGTGTTCTTCCTTATGTCGTTCTCCAAGACCGACCCCGCCTACACGGCGTTGGGTGACGGTGCCTCGCCCGAGGCGGTTGCCGAGTACCATGAGAAGTATGGTCTGGACGACCCCTGGCCCGTGCGCTACGTGCGCTATATGGGCGATTTGATCCATGGCGACATGGGCACCTATGGTGCTGCTCGCAACTCCGTTGCCAAGCGCATCTCCACGGCCCTGCCCGTCACGATGCAGCTGACCTTCATCGGTCTTGCCATCGGTGCGGTCGTTTCGTTTTTGCTCGGCGTCATCGCGGCACTGTATCGCGACAAATGGCCGGACCAAGTAATCCGTGTCTTTTCCATCGCCGGCTTGGCAACCCCGTCGTTCTGGCTTGCCGTTCTGTTGATCCTGCTGTTCTCTTCCTACCTTAAGGTGCTCCCGGCATCGGGCGCTCTGCCTCACTTCACCACGAATCCGGTTGGCTATCTGGGGCGTATGATCATGCCCGCTATCGCCTTGGCATTTCCGCTGACGGGCCAGATGACTCGTATCGTGCGTACCGCCATGGTCGAGGAGCTCGACAAGGATTATGTCCGTATGGCTCGCGGCGCCGGCGTTCCCGAGAAGGTCGTCGTCGGCATCAACGTTCTTCGCAATGCGCTGATCACCCCGGTCACCACCCTCGGTCTTAAGATCGGTTACCTCATGGGCGGCGCCGTCGTCATCGAGGTTATCTTCAACCTCCCCGGCATGGGCACCGCGATTCTGCAGGGCGTTCAGGGCAACGAGGCGAACCTGGTTCAGGGCGTCGTCATCGTCGTTGCTCTTGCCTTCATCATCATCAACATCGTGGTTGACATGCTCTACCTGCTCATCAACCCGCGCATCAGGACGGTGTAGATTATGGTAAAGATTCGAGAGAAGCAAACCGAGCAGCTCGAGAAGGCTGCCTCCAAGGGGCTCAAGCTCGGTGGCTGGAAGAAGATGACGCTGTCTTCTAAGATTGCCGCCGTCGTGCTGGTGCTGGTCGCCCTGACTGCGATTCTGGCGCCCCTTCTTGCCCCCTATAGCCCGGTCGAGATCTTTACGGCTCGCCAGGCTCCCGGCAACGGATTTATCTTCGGTACCGACGATAAGGGTCGCGACATTCTGTCGCGTATGCTCTACGGTGGTCGTTACTCGCTGATTATCGGCTTTGGCGCCACCGCCATGGCTCTGGTCTGCGGCTCGGTCGTGGGCGCCCTTGCAGCGGTTTCGCGCAAGGCCGTCTCCGAGACGATCATGCGTATCTTGGACATCATCATGTCCATCCCGGGCATCGCCCTCGCGGCCGTCTTCGTCTCCATCCTGGGCAACTCCGTGCCGTCGATCATCTTCGCCATCGGCTTTATGTACACTCCGCAGATTGCCCGTATCGTACGCGCCAATATCGTGTCCGAGTACGGCGAGGACTATGTCCGCGCGGTCATCGTTTCCGGCGCCAAGGCTCCGTGGATTTTGATCAAGCATGTTCTGCGTAACTGCATCGCCCCGATCATGGTCTTCACCGTTACCCTGGTCGCCGACGCCATCATCTTCGAGGCCTCGCTGACCTTCATCGGCGCTGGTATCCAGGAGCCCACCGCTACCTGGGGCAACATCCTCGCCGACGCCCGCGGCGGCGTGCTCGCCGGCCGTTGGTGGCAGGCGCTGTTCCCGGGCCTAGCCATCATGATCACCTGCCTGGCGCTCAACATCCTCTCCGAGGGCATTACCGACGCCATGGCCGCTGCTCCCTCCGCTGCCCTGGATCCTACCGATTCCTCCAAGCGTCGCGAGGCCGACCTGCTGGTCTCCGACCCCGTTCGCGCCTACAAGGAGCAGGCCCAGTCCCTCTCCGCTCGCCTTGGCGCCCTGCGCGATGTCGAGCTCAAGCGTGACGATCGCCACGTGCCCGACGAGTCCGTTGAGCCGATTCTCTCGGTCCGTGACTTCTGCATCCAGTTTGAGCATCACGGTGATATCAACGTCGTCGACCATGTCAACTTTGACGTTCGTCCTGGTCAGACCATGGGCCTGGTGGGCGAGTCCGGTTGCGGTAAGTCCATCACCACGCTGGCCATCATGGGCCTGACCGACGATGACGAGCATCTTTCCGGCGAGGTTCTCTGGGAGGGTCGCGACCTGCTCAAGATGAGCAAGAAGGAGTGGTTCGGCCTGCGCGGTACCGATATCGCTATGGTCTATCAGGACGCCCTGTCCTCGCTCAACCCCTCCATGCTCATCTCTGCCCAGATGAAGCAGCTCACCAAGCGCGGCGGAACCCGCAGCGCCGAGGAGCTCTTGGAGCTCGTCGGCCTCGATCCCAAGCGCACGCTCGAGAGCTATCCGCACGAGCTTTCCGGCGGCCAGCGTCAGCGCGTCCTGATCGCTATGGCCCTTACCCGCGACCCCAAGCTGGTCATCTGCGACGAGCCCACGACCGCTCTGGACGTTACCGTCCAGAAGCAGGTCATCAAGCTGCTCAACGATCTTCAGGCCAAGCTCGGCTTTGCCATGATCTTCGTTTCGCATGACCTGGCTCTGGTCGCCGAGGTTGCCCATAACATCACGGTTATGTACGCCGGTCAGGTTATCGAGCAGGCACCCACCAAGGAGCTGCTCACTAACCCGATCCACGAGTACACCCGCGGTCTTCTGGGTTCCGTTCTGTCCATCGAGAGCGGTTCGGGCCGCCTGCACCAGGTGCCCGGCGCCGTTCCGAGCCCGCGCGATTTCCCCAAGGGCGATCGCTTCGCGCCCCGCTCGAGCCATCCGCGTATTGGCCTGGACACCCGTCCGGTCTTCAAGCGCGTGCCCGGCACCGAGCACTTCTATTCCGAGCTCCCCGACGAGGTGCTCAAGGCAAATGGTTTGACCCCTCACGCGGAGGTGATGTAGATGAGCGAGACCGCAGTCAACGGCGTCGAGCCGATCATCTTCCTTGATGACGTCCACGTCACCTTTAGGACCCGTACCGGCTCGATTCTGCACCCCAACCTGGTTCACGCCGTCCAGGGTGTAACGATTAAGCTCATGCCCGGTCAGACGATCGGCATCGTCGGCGAGTCCGGTTGCGGTAAGTCCACCACTGCCAACGTCATGTGCGGCCTGCAGGCCCCCACGAGTGGCAAGGTCTACTTTAAGGGCAAGGACGTTACCAAACGTACCGCCGAGGACCGTCGCCACATGGGTCGCGTCATCTCGGTCGTGTTCCAGAACCCGGCCACGGCGCTCAACCCCCGCATGGTCGTTCGCGAGCAGCTGCTCGACCCCATGCGCGTCCACAACCTGGGTACCGAGGCCGAGCAGGAGAAGCGCGTCAAGGAGCTTTTGGAGCTCACCGGTCTGCCCAGCTCCGCCGCCGAGGTTCTTCCCGGCCAGCTTTCGGGCGGCCAGCGTCAGCGCGTCGCAATTGCCCGTGCCCTGTCGCTGAACCCCGATGCCATCATCGCCGACGAGCCCACCTCGGCTCTGGACGTTTCGGTCCGCGCGCAGATTCTCAACCTGTTGACCGACCTTAAGAAGGAGCTCGGCCTGGCCATGGTGTTCATCAGCCATGACATCCAGACGGTCCGCTATATCTCTGACGACATCATCGTTATGAATGGCGGCAAGATCGTCGAGCAGGGCGAGGCCAAGCAGGTCTTCCAGCACCCCCAGGACCCCTACACCAAGATGCTGCTCGGCGCTGCGCCGTCGCTGCTGCACCCCAAGCTCGGCGAGTAGCCTCGCTTTCCCTCCCGTGCGCCCGGCCCCCTTGCCGGGCGCACCTCCGTTGCGATTTCGAAAGGTTGGGTTCACGAGCCATGCCAAGTGCTCAGGAGCTACAACATCAATTTGGTGAATATCGAGGCGCCATGCCCCGTCCATCAGATTTCGATCTCTTTTGGAAGGATCGCATGGCCGAGGCCGACGCCGTCGGGCTTGACTACGCGATCGAGACGGCATCGGCCACCGATGCCGCGACCTGCCAGCTTTTCGACCTCTGGTATACCGGTATGTGTGGCGCTCGCCTGCATGCCAAGTACCTTAAACCCGTCTCGGACGAGCCCGTGCCATTGGTACTTCAGTTCCATGGGTATCCGGGTGCAAGCCGCAGCTGGTTTGAGCAGGCGTCGTTTGCGGGCATGGGCATGGCACTCATCGCCCTCGACTGCCCCGGCCAAGGAGGTCCCTCCGAGGACATTGGTGGATTTGAGGGCACAACGGTTGCCGGGCATATCGTCGCCGGTATCGACGGCGACCCGGCCAACCTCTACTATGTCCGCTTGCACCAAGATATTCGCATCCTGTGCCGTATCGTTCGCGAGCTCGAGGGCATCGATCTTGCCCGTGTGTTTGTGAACGGCGCGTCGCAGGGCGGCGGTTTGGGCATTGCGACCTGTGCACTTAACAGCGAGCTTATCAATCGCGCCGCCATCCTCTATCCCTTCCTGTCAGATTTCCGCCTGGTCTGGGATTTGGATGCCGACGACATTGCCTACGAGGGCCTGCGCTATTGGTCTCGCTGGTTTGACGAGGACTCGACTCGTATTGACGAAGCCTATGCCAAGCTGGCGTACTTCGATTCCAAGAACTTTGCCCCTATGGTCAAATGCCCCGTGCTGTTTGGCACCGGCACAGCCGATATCGTCTGTCCGCCAGCGACGCAGTTTGCGGTCTATAACAATCTGACCTGCGAAAAGCGTCATGAGTTCTTTGAAGGCTTTGGCCACGAGGAGATTCAGGATTTTGACGATCTGATCATTCCGTTTTTCTGCAAGGGAGGGGAGACTCATGTCTAAGTGCGAGAGCAATGTTGACGAGCTGATTGTCCCCGGACTCGTGGGAATTCCTGGAACGGTTTCGTCAAGGCTCGCAGAATATCGGGACTGGCGCGGTGATGTCCAAGCAGATGTTTCTGATTTAGAGACATGCGCTTCGAATCTTAAGATTCAAGGCCTGGCCATTACGGCGATTGACTTTGTTAACCCCTGCGCCCGTTACTCGGAGGTGTCCTTTGAGCGCGGTGACGATGCGATTCACGCTCGTTTGATCGAGCCTGTCGGTCGTGCCCGAGTATCTGAGCGCGTGCCGTTGTGCCTGATGTTCCACGACATCGATCGGCCTGTGCGCGGCTGGCATCACATGACGAGGTTTGCCGCCATGGGATATGCCGTGCTTGCGCTGGACGATGAGGCGATTGGATCCAGCGAGCTGCAGCAGGGGATTGCCTCTCCTGCTTTTGTCAAGCGCGTCCGTTGGGGTTGCGCGATGGCGAAGGTGGCGCGCAATCTTGATGGCGTGGACCCCGACCGCATCTTTGCATGGGGCGAGGGCCTTGGCGGCGGAGTCGCGCTGGCGGTTTCTGCTCTGGACGAGCGGGGCCTCGCCTGCACGGCGGTTGCCAATCCAATTCCCGGTGGCCTCGAGGCGTTGTCGTCTCGGGTGCGTGGATCGGTGCTCATGGGCACATCGCTCATGGATGCCGTGAGCGATCCCAAGGGCCAGTTTGCCGTATTCAACGGTCTTGAGTGTGACCGGAGGCATATCATCTATGCCAAATACGCTCATGAGCGCATCAATGCGTTCGAAAACGAAGTCATCGACTTTTTTAACCAAACGTTCTACCCGTGTTCTTTGGCCTAGACGGCCTGGACACTGCCAACAAGAGTGGGTGGCATAGGGCCGCCCGCCAGACAACTAAGGAGATTCTTGTGGCAACTCAGAAATTCACCGGCGTTATCCCTCCCGTCGTTGTTCCCGATACCGAAGATCACCAGCTCGATGTTGTCTCCTTTGAGCGCAGCATCAACCGCATGATCGATGCCGGCGTCGATGGCCTGTTCTTCCTGGGATCCTCGGGCGAGGTCGTCTTCTCCACCGACGAGCGCCGTCGCCAGATTATCGCCGAGGCCGTGCGCATCGTCGATCACCGCGTGCCTGTTCTGGTCGGCATCATCGATACCGAGACCGAGCGCATGATTGAGCACGGTAAGGTCGCTCAGGAGCTGGGTGCCGATGCCCTCGTCGCCACATGCCCGTTCTATGCTCTGCAGGGCATGACCGAGGTCGAGGAGCACTTCCGCATCCTGCACGAGGAGCTTGACCTGCCCATCTTTGCCTATGACATTCCCGTCTGCGTTCACACCAAGCTCCCCTGGAAGCTCCTTGCCAAGCTCGGCGCCGAGGGCGTCCTTGCTGGCGTCAAGGATTCCTCGGGTGATGACATCTCGTTCCGCTACCTCGTTCAGGAGAACGAGAAGAACGGCCATCCGATGAGCATCCTCACCGGCCACGAGGTTGTTGTCGACGGCGCTTACCTCGGTGGCGCCGACGGCTCTGTCCCGGGTCTCGCCAACGTTGAGCCCGAGGGCTACGTTCGTCAGTGGAAGGCCGCTCAGGCTGGTGACTGGGCTACCGTCAAGGCCGAGCAGGATCGCCTCAATGAGATTTCGCACATCTGGGATGTCACCTCGGGCGTCCAGGGCTATGCCGGTGGCGTCGGCGCCTTCAAGACCGCTATGAACCTCATGGGTATCTTCGACAGCCCGACCATGCCGCGCCCGGTGAAGGCCATGACCGGCGAGAACGTCGAGGCTATTAAGAAGGTCCTCCAGGACAACGGTCTCCTGTAAAGCTTCTCAGGCACCCGACCTTGCCGTTCAACCGTGTGGCCATGACCCATTAGGTCAATGGCCACACGGTTTCTCGGCGATCTCGGACACCTGGAAAACCTTTACTGCGCTGTGATGGCTAGCCTGACGGCGCATTTCCTGTAGTTGTTTTTATCTCCGAAGGAGAGCGACATGGAGAACAAGTACGTCTGCTCTGTCGATATCGGCGGAACTAAAATTGCGACTGCCATCATGGAGTACCCGGCTGATGGCAGCGTGCCCCATCCGGTCTTTGAAGCCGAGGTTCCCACCGAGGCCCAAGAAGGTGGCGAGGCAGTTTTCCAGCGCATCGAGGCGTCTATTAAGGCCGCCATCGAAGCGAACCCCGATGTCGAGGTTCTTGGTGTCGGCATTGGCGCCGCAGGCGTCGTCGACCCCAAGACGGGCGCCATCGCGTATGCCAACGAGATTATGCCCGGCTGGTCCGGCGTTCAGTTGGGGCCGCGTCTGCGCGAGGACCTTGGTCTTCCCGTTGCCGTTGTGGGCGACGTGCAGGCTCATGCTCTGGGCGAGGCCCACTGGGGCGTCGGCAAGGGCAAGTTCTCCGTCTTGTGCCTGGGAATCGGTACGGGCATCGGCGGCGCATATGTCGAGAACGGCCGCGTGATGCAGGGCTTCCATGGTGCTGCCGGTCATATGGGCCACATCGAGTGCTCGGCTGCCGCCGGCATTCCCTGCGCCTGCGGGCGTTCCGGCCATCTTGAGTCTGTTGCTTCGGGCACTTCCATTGGTCGTATGTACGATGAGCGCTTTGGCCGCGTCGACCCCAGCCGTCCTTCGGTCGGTCGCGATGTGAACGACCTGTGCCGCGCGGGCGACGCAAAGGCGACCGAGGTCATCCATGACGCCGGCTTTGCGCTGGGCGCCAGCTTGGGCTCGCTTGCCAACATTCTGGATCCAGAGGTCATCGTGCTTTCGGGCGGCGTAATTCATCAGGGTCCCGATTGGCGTTCGCAGACGTGGAAGGATTCGGTGCACGAGGGCTATGCCAGCCAGGCGCTCGATCCGCTCCAGGACACGCCGATTCTCATCGGGTCTCTGGAGGGCGATGCTCCGCTCATCGGTGCCGCCGAGCATCTTCTTGCCTCGTTAAAGTAAACGTATCTGCTGTAGGAGCCTCCCGAGACAACGCGCCTCGGGAGGCTGTTCTGAGAAAGGTTGCAGCCTTATGACCGTCGATCCTTTGATTCAATCCCTGAAGGGTAAGCTCGTCGTGAGCGTTCAGGCGTATATGGGCGAGCCGCTTCGTACGCCCGAGACCATGGCTCAAATGTCTCGCGCTTGCGAACTCGGCGGCGCCGCCGCCATTCGCTGCCAGGGCCTTGCCGACATTTCCGCCATTAAGGGTCGCTGTGAGGTTCCTGTTATCGGCCTGTGGAAGGATGGACACGAGGGCGTCTACATCACGCCGACGCTGCGTCACGCCCGCGCCTGCGTTGCTGCCGGTGCCGATATCGTGGCGATCGACGCCACCGATCGTCCGCGCCCCGATGGCAAGACGGTCGAGGATACCTTCCGTCCGCTGCACGAGGAGGGTGTGCTCCTGATGGCGGATTGTGCCACCATCGAGGACATTCGCCGTGCGGTTGATATGGGCTTCGACCTGGTATCCACCACGCTCTCTCACGGTGTCGCCGCCATCGACTGCACCATGGCCGATGGCCCCGACCTGCCGCTCCTGCGTCAGGCGACCGAGGAATTCCCCGGCCTTCCCATCATTTGCGAGGGTCGCGTGCATACGCCCGAGGAGGCTCGCGCCGCGATCGATGCTGGCGCCTGGGCCGTTGTCGTCGGCACCGCCATCACGCACCCCACGAGTATTACGAGTTGGTTCAAGGCTGCGCTTGAGGCGTAAGACAGGCCTCGTATCCGCTCGGGGCGGTATACTCAATATAGGCAATTGACCGCGCGGGATCCGGGTTGCTGGGTCCCGCGCTTGTTTTCGGGAGGCAGCACATGCAAAAGGGAGATGCCATGGATGCGGCGGAGCGCTCGGAGCGCATCCCCGATATCGTCATCATCACCGGAATGTCCGGATCGGGCCGCACACAGGCCATGCACGTGTTCGAGGACATGGGCTATTTTTGCATCGATAACCTGCCTCCGCGTCTCATCGCCCAGCTTGCCGAGCTCGTCGGCATCAATACGGGCGTGGGCAGGCATCTCGCCGTCACCTGCGATTTGCGTAGCCAGGGGCTGTTTGACGAGTTGCTCGATGCGGTCGCCGCGCTCGAAGAGCGCGAGATGAGCTGCGACATCGTGTTTCTCGAGGCCTCTGACGAGGTGCTGATCCGTCGCTATAGCGAAAACCGCCGCCGCCATCCCATTGCCAAGCCGGGGGAGACTACGGCCGATGCGATTCAGCGCGAGCGCCTGCAGCTGCAGGGTGTGCGCGATCGAGCCGATATGATCATCGACACGAGCCGCCTGCGTACCTCTGCCCTGCGCAACAAATTGCGCATGGCGTTCTCCGAGTTGTCCGACCAGCAGCTCATGGACGTTCACGTGTTCTCGTTTGGCTTTAAGCACGGTATGCCCGTCGAGGCGGACATTATGATCGACGTTCGCTTCCTGCCCAATCCGTTCTACGATCCCGAGATGCGCACCATGACCGGTCTCGATAAGAAGGTCTCCGACTTTGTTCTGGACCATCCCAAGACCCAGGAGTTCTGGAAAGCTTGGACGCAGCTGCTCGATACGGTCATGCCCGGCTATATCGCGGAGGGCAAGCCACAGCTTTCTATCGCCATCGGCTGCACGGGCGGTCAACACCGCAGCGTTGCCATCGCCGAGGCCACGGCACGTTATTTGGAAGGTGCCCAATATCACGTGAGCATTTCCCACCGCGACCTGTCGCGCGCCAACACGAAGGCATAGGCCTGCATGTCGTTTACCGCTGAGGTGCGCGACGAGCTTGCGCGCTGCGAACCCGAATGTGAATACTGCGACTTGTCGACGCTTGCCGCCCTCACGCGCGTGAGCGGTACGCTCTCGCTTACCGGCTCTGGGCGGTATCGTTTGACGGTCGCGACCGAGACGGGCGCCGTCGCGCGCACGATGATCACACTGACGCATCGCATCCTTAAGCTCAAAACGGAGTTCACCGTCCGTAAATCTGTATTGCATAAGGTTCGAAACTACCTCATCACCTTGCCCGATCAACCCGACCTGGACAAGGCTCTGGTGCTGCTGGGCATTCTCGACCGCAGGGGAGGGCTCGTCGCCGGTGTTCCCCGGCACATCGTTGCCCGTCCCTGCTGCAGGCTTGCCTACATCCGCGGCGCGCTCATCGCCGGCGGTTTCGTGGCCGATCCCCGCGGCGACTTTCATTTGGAGATCGCGGTGCAGGGCGAGCAGTATGCCCGGGGGCTCTGCGATCTGCTGGAGCAGATTGGGGTCCATGCGCGCGTCAACGCACGGCGCGGGTCCTATGCCGTGTACATTAAGAGCGCCGAGGAAATCGAGCATCTTTTAAAGCTGATTGGTGCCAAGCGCAGCGTTGCCGAGATTGAGGAGGCACGCGCGGTCAAGTTGGTTAAGAACGATGTGAACCGTCGTGTGAACGCCGAGCTCGCCAACCAGACCAGAAGCGCCGGTGCCGCGCAACATCAGCTTGCGCTTATCGATGAGCTCGAGCAGCGTGGCCTTCGCGATGCGCTTCCGGATGCCTTGGCGGTCTTTTGCGACCTGCGCGAGCGCTATCCCGATCTGTCGCTGCGTGATTTGGGGGAGATGGCTGACCCTCCCTTGTCGAAGTCGGCCCTCTACCATCGAGTTTTGAGACTTGAAAAGCTCATTGAAGCAAACAGGTAGTTTAAGGTATCGACGTATATACGGATTTAACTGCTATTTTATTCTTTAAAACGTTTTAACGTAAATTTGATTTTCAATTTCGACCATTCTCGTGAAATTCAAGTCAAAAAAAAGGTATATTAGGCGAGTGGTTAGTTTGTGGGCCTCAACGGCGGGCGCTGTAGCTTGCGGGGGCCTTACGAAAGGAGACACAATGGCAGTAAAGGTTGCTATTAACGGCTTCGGTCGCATCGGTCGTCTGGCTTTCCGTCAGATGTTCGGTCATGAGGGCTCCGAGATCGTCGCTATCAACGACCTCACCTCTCCCGATATGCTCGCTTACCTGCTGAAGTACGACTCCACGCAGGGCAACTACGCTCGCGATCACGAGGTCGTTGCTGGCGAGGATTCCATCACCGTTGACGGCAAGGAGATCAAGATTTACAAGGAGGCCGACGCCAACAACCTGCCTTGGGGCGACCTCGATGTCGACGTCGTTCTCGAGTGCACCGGCTTCTACACCAGCAAGGCTAAGGCTCAGGCCCACATCAACGCTGGCGCCAAGAAGGTCGTCATCTCCGCTCCGGCTGGCAGCGATCTGCCCACCATCGTGTACAACGTCAACCATGAGACGCTGACCGCTGAGGACAACATCATCTCCGCTGCTTCCTGCACCACCAACTGCCTCGCCCCGATGGCCAAGGGTCTGAACGACTTCGCTCCCATCGTGTCCGGCATCATGACCACCATTCACGCCTGGACCGGCGACCAGATGCCGCTCGACGGCCCGCAGCGCAAGGGCAACAAGCGTCGTAGCCGCGCCTGCGCCGTTAACATCGTCCCCAACACCACCGGTGCCGCTAAGGCTATCGGCCTGGTCCTCCCCGAGCTCAACGGTAAACTCATCGGTGCCGCCCAGCGCGTCCCGACGCCGACCGGCTCCCTCACCAACCTCTACGCTGTCGTTGACAAGAAGGTCACCGTCGACGAGGTCAACGCCGCTATGAAGGCCTACGCTGCCACCATCTCCGAGACCTTCGGTTACAACGAGGATGACATCGTCTCCACCGACATCATCGGCGAGACCCACGGCTCCATCTTCGACGCCACTCAGACCATGTGCAATGATCTCGGCAACGGCCAGACCCTCGTTCAGGTCACCTCTTGGTACGACAACGAGAACTCCTACACCTCTCAGATGGTCCGTACCATCAAGTACTTCGAGAAGTTCGTTGCTTAATTTAGCTTTTAGCGAATAGCTCATTGAGCGTCTAAAGAAGGGCGCGGCCTTATAGGGCTTACACCCTAAGGTCGCGCCCTTTTTATAGGAAATCGTCTGCCGTAATGGAAGGCAGACACGTACGAAAGGTAGAAGCAAACATGGCCTTTACCAAGAAGACCGTCCGCGACATCGATGTCGACGGCAAGCGCGTTCTCGTCCGCGTTGACTTCAACGTGCCTATCAAGGATGGCGTCGTTGGCGACACCACCCGTATCAAGGCTGCCCTGCCCACCATCAACTACCTCGTCGAGCACAATGCTCGCGTCATCCTCATGAGCCACCTCGGCCGTCCCGAGGGTACCGGCTTCCAGCCCGAGCTCTCCCTCGAGCCCGTCGCCAAGAAGCTCGCTGAGCTCTCTGGTCTTGACGTTGCCTTCGTCGCCGACACCTATGGCGAGAAGGCCGCCGAGGCCGTCGCCGCCGTCGAGCCGGGCAAGGTCCTCGTTCTCGAGAACGTCCGTTTTGACAAGCGTGAGAAGAAGAACGATCCCGAGATCGCCAAGACCCTCGCTTCCTATGGCGACGTCTTCGTCCTCGATGCCTTCGGTACCGCTCACCGTGCCCAGGGTTCCGTCGTGGGCCCCGCCGCTTACCTGCCTGCCGTTGCTGGCTTCCTGCTCGAGAAGGAGGTCGACACGCTGACCGGCATCTTCGCCGAGCCCGAGCGCCCCTTCGTCGCTATCGTCGGTGGTTCCAAGGTTTCCTCCAAGATCGGTGTGCTCGATCACCTCATCGACTCCGCTGATACCCTGATCATCGGTGGCGGCATGGCCTACACCTTCTTCCTGGCTCAGGGCCTGACCGTCGGTCAGTCCCTCAAGGAGGAGGACTGGGTCGAGCGCGCTGGCGAGATGCTCAAGAAGGCCGAGGAAAAGGGCGTCAAGATCCTGCTCCCCATCGACAACCGCGTTGCCGATCACTTTGGCGAGGACGCTGTCCCCGAGGTTGTCGCTTCTGACGCTATCCCCGACGATCGTGAGGGCATGGACATCGGTCCTAAGACTGAGCAGCTCTACGCCGAGGCTGTCAAGGGCGCCAAGACTGTGTTCTGGAATGGCCCCATGGGCGTCTTCGAGTTCGACAACTTCGCTCACGGCACCCAGGCTATCGCCGAGGCTGTTGCCGAGGCCGACTGCACCTCGATCATCGGTGGTGGCGATTCCGTCGCAGCCGTCAACAAGTTTAACCTGGCCGACAAGATGAGCTGGATCTCCACCGGCGGTGGCGCTTCCATGGAGCTCGTCGAGGGTAAGGCCCTGCCTGGAGTGGAGGCGCTTCTCGATGCCTAATCGCACCCTTCTTATCGCTGGTAACTGGAAGATGAACAACGACGTCGCCGAGGCTGCCAAGCTCGCCGACGAGCTGGCCCAGGCTCTGCCCGAGGTTCCGGCTGGCGTCGAGGTGCTCGTCTGCCCTCCGACCATCGACATCACTACGGTCCATGACCGTATTCAGGCTGCCCCCATCGCCCTCGGTGCACAGAACGTGTACTGGGAGGCCAAGGGTGCCTTCACCGGTGAGTCCTCTTGCGACATGCTCAAGTCTGCTGGCTGCACCTACTGCATCATCGGCCACTCCGAGCGTCGCGACTACTTCCACGAGACCGACGAGGATCAGAACAAGAAGGCCAAGGCTCTCGTTGCCGCCGGTCTTGTTCCTGTCTTCTGCTGTGGCGAGTCCCTCGAGGTCCGCGAGGCTGGCACCTATGTCGAGCACGTCGTGAACCAGGTCAAGGCTGGCCTTGCTGGTCTTGAGATCACCTGCCCCAAGCAGGTCGTCGTCGCCTATGAGCCCATCTGGGCCATCGGCACCGGCAAGACCGCTACCGCCGAGGACGCTCAGGAGGTCTGCGGCGCTATCCGTGAGACCCTCAAGGAGATGTTCGGCGAGGAGCTCGCTAACGGCATCCGCGTTCTCTATGGTGGCTCTGCCAAGCCCGGCAACATCGCCGAGCTCGTCGCCAAGCCCGACGTTGACGGCGCCCTCGTGGGTGGCGCTTCGCTCAAGGCTGCCGACTTCGCTTCTATGGTCGTCAAGGCAGGCGAGTAGGACATATGGCACAGCGTCATCTTCCTGCACTCCTAATCATCATGGATGGTTGCGGCCTTGCTCCGGCTGATGGCGAGAACGCCGTCGCCGCTGCCAAGACGCCCTTCCTTGATAGCCTGTACGCTCAGTATCCCCACACCACGCTCGGCGCTTCGGGCGAGGACGTGGGCCTTCCCGACGGTCAGATGGGCAACTCCGAGGTAGGCCACCTCAACATCGGTGCCGGCCGCATCGTGTTCCAGGAGCTTTCGCGCATCAACAATGCCATCAAGGACGGCTCCATCGCCAAGAACGAGGTCTTCGTCAAGGCTATGGACGACGTCAAGGCTGACGGCAAGACTCTCCACCTCATGGGCCTTATGAGCCCTGGCGGTGTTCATTCTCACATGAACCACGTCGAGGCTCTGGTCAAGATGGCTGCCCAGCATGGCGTCAAGACCGTTCGCGTCCACGCCTTCATGGATGGCCGCGACGTTGACCCGCAGTCCGGTGCCGGCTACATGAGCGAGTTCTGCGCCTTCCTGGCTAAGATCTCCGAGGAGACCGGTTGCGACGCTCGCGTTGCCACCGTTTCGGGCCGCTATTGGGCCATGGACCGCGACAACCGCTGGGAGCGCATCCAGCGTGCCTACGACGTCATGGTCAACGCGTCCGATGCCGATACCGACCCCGTTGCCGGTATCAAGGCCTACTACGAGAAGGATCCGCGCGGCGACGAGTTCGTCGAGCCCTTCGCTGCCCACAACGAGGGCATTCACGAGGGCGACGCGGCCATCTTCTTCAACTTCCGTCCCGACCGCGCTCGTCAGATGACCCGCGTGTTCACGGACAAGGAGTTCGACGGCTTTGAGCGCGAGCAGATTAAGCTTTCGCACTTTGTGACGATGACCGAGTACGATCCGACGTTTGACGTCGAGGTCGCCTTCCCCAAGACGTTCCCCGAGAACGTTCTGGCCGACGTTATCGCCGCCAATGGCCTGAAGCAGCTGCACACCGCCGAGACCGAGAAGTACGCCCATGTGACGTTCTTCCTCAACGGCGGCATCGAGGAGCCCAAGGAGGGCGAGGAGCGCGTGCTCGTCGCTTCCCCCAAGGTTGCTACCTACGATCTGCAGCCCGAGATGAGCGCTCCCGAGGTTACCGAGAAGCTTGTCGCCGCTATCAACGAGGATCGCGCTGATTTCTACATCGTGAACTTCGCAAATTGCGACATGGTTGGTCACACCGGTGTCTTCGACGCTGCCGTTAAGGCCGTCGAGGCTGTTGACGATGCCCTGTCCAAGGTTGTCCCGGCGATTCTCGCTAAGGGCGGCTTTGCGCTGATTACCGCCGATCACGGCAACGCCGATCACATGTTTGACGTTGCTTCCGACGGTTCCAAGCATCCGTTTACGGCTCACACCACCAACCGCGTGCCGTTCATCATCGTTGATGAGAAGGCGCAGCTCACCGGTATTGAGGACGGCCGTCTTTCCGATATCGCTCCGACCATGCTCACCATGGCTGGCATTGAGCCTTCCGCCGAGATGACGGGTCGCGTACTCGCCACCGAGGCCTAATAGAAAACAACAAACGTTTTCTAGCAAGGGGGGTTGTCCACATTCGGGCAACCCCCTTTTTCTGCCATTTGGGGACGGGGTAGAAATGGCAGAAATAGTTTTCCTCTAAAGCTTGACTTTCCGTTTGCCTGTGATGGCTTGCCGCTGGCTAGTTTTCTTTCGTTGCCAACCTTGTATTAATGCCTATCTGGGTAGAGTTTGATGCAAACTATGCTTGTGGATTGTGAGGTCCAGCAATGACAAGGCAGGCCAGAGTTAAGTCCCCCTACGGCTATTACCACGTGATGATGAGAGGCTGTGGCAAGCAGTATCTATTCGAAGAGGATTATCAGCGCAGGTTTTTCTTGTCCGTAGCTGGCGAAGCATGCACGCGGTACAAGGCATCTCTGTGCGCCTGGTGCCTCATGGACAATCACGTGCATATGCTGCTTTCTGATCACGAGGACCATATGTGGGAGATTGTCCATTACATAGGAACCCTCTATGGTCAGTTTTTCAACAGGGTGACCGGACGCTGTGGCCCTGTATTTCAGGATCGCTATAAAAGTAAGCCAATCGAGTCTAACGACTATTTTATGCAAGCAATTCGCTATATTCACGATAATCCGATTGAGCTTGGTTGCCGTCCGGAATGCTACCAATGGAGCAGCTATCAAGCCTATCTTGGTGAAGGCGGCCATCTGGACCGAAGCATCCTATTTAGTCTAATCGGTGGACAGGGAAATTTTGAATCCTTTAGCAAATCGGGCCGCAAGGATACCTATGTATTGAATACTGGTCGTTCGATGACGGTATTTGAGCAGGAGCGCAAGGCTAGGGGAGTTCTGAACGGCATGGATCCCCATAATGTTATAGGGCTTCCCGGTCCATTTGAACGTGCCGAGGCTGTTCGCAGGCTGTATGAGGCTGGCTTTAGTGAGCGACAGATTGTTCGTCTTACGGGGCTTGGACGCTATGTCGTTCAAAATGCTGTCAAATCACTTTAATAGATGAAAATCAAGAGCTATTTCTGCCATTTCTACCCCGTCCCCGAGTGGCAGGTAGGGGAGAGCGGGGGATTGTGGTACAGTACTGGAGTTTGAATTGTTCTATTAAGGAGCTTATCTATGGGTCCGTTTCAGATTCTTCTGTTTGTCGTTTGGGCTGTCTCTGCCGTGGCGCTGACGATTCTCGTCCTGATGCACTCTGGTAAGGGCACCGGCGTTTCGGATATGATCGCTAGCTCGCTGTATAACTCCAGCTCTGCCACGGGCGTCATGGAGCAGAACCTCGATCGCCTGACGGTAATTATGGCCGTCGTTTTTGCCGTGTGTGTCGTCCTGTGCATGTTCTTCTTCCCGCAGGGTATCGTCGGCTACTAAGCACGAGCCACATAAATACTTGAAAAGGGTTCCGCAAGTGCGGGACCCTTTTTGTTTACATATTTGTAACAGAGCCAAAATATCCCCACATACTTCGCCCAACTAAAGAAATTCTCGACCGTTGACCGGAATTAGCCCCAAATCGTGCCTAAAATGCGCTACTGTATTGCGAAACGTTGGTTCGTTGTGCATAACCAGCCATAGCAACGGGCGGCGTTTTGATGGTTCGGATCGGATTGTCTCGACATGTGTCCGACTGAACATTTCTTTGTCCTATCTCATAAGGAGGATGGCATGGCTGATTCTATGTTCCACCAGCCCGTTATGGGTCGTCGCGCCTTTGTCGGCGGTACCCTTGCTGCGAGCTCCATGGCTTTTCTTGCCGCATGCGGCAAGAAGGGCGGCGACGCTTCCGGTTCTGAGTCCGGTTCGAAGCTGAACTTCTACATCAACAACCCGGTCTGCATCGACCCCTACAATGTCCAGGAGGACCAGGGCACTCAGGTCGAGTACCAGCTCTTTGATGCTCTGACCTCTTACGACGCCGAGAAGGGCGAGATCGTTCCGCTGGCTTGCGAGTCCTTTGAGTCCAACGACGACGCCACCGAGTTTACCTTCAAGATCAAGAAGGCCAAGTTCCACAACGGTGACGACGTTACCTCCAAGTCCTTCAAGCTCGGTTGGGAGCGTCTGGTCAACACCAAGTCGGCTGTCGCTACCGAGTACGGCCCTTCCGAGGTCTCCTATCACCTCTCCATGGTCGAGGGCTATGACGATCTGCTTGCCGGTAACGCTACCGAGCTCAGCGGTGTTACCTGCCCCGACGATGAGACCCTCGTCGTCAAGCTGGCTTCCGCTTACGCCGACTTCCCCTTCGTCGCCTCTCACCCGGCTCTGGCCCCGGTTCCCGAGTGCGCCGAGTCCGATGTCAAGAGCTTCTACCTTGCCCCGGTCGGTAACGGCCCGTTCATGATGGACGGCAAGTGGGAGGATGGCCAGGAGATCAACGTCAAGAAGTTCGACGATTACTATGGCGACAAGGCCAAGATCGATGGCATCCACTTCCAGGTCATCAAGGACATGGAGACCGCTTACAAGGAGTTCCAGGCGGGTAACCTCGATGTCTGCGACGTTCCCGTCGCTCAGATTGATGCCGCCAAGAAGGATCGCGGCGTGTCCAAGGACGGCTACACCATGGGAGACGGCGAGCGCATGCTGCTCGGCGCCGAGCCTTCCACGTACTATCTGACCTGCAACACCACGGCCGAGCCGTTCAACAACGCCGACCTGCGTAGGGGTATCTCCCTGGCCATCAACCGTGAGGCCATCTGCAAGACCATCTTCAAGGGTACCCGTACCCCTGCCGACGGCATTGTTCCTCCGGGCATCGATGGCTACAAGGAGGGCGCATGGGAGTTCTGCGCCTACGATGTCGACAAGGCTAACGAGTACCTCGACAAGGTTGCTCCCGCTGGCGCTAACGGCGATCGTGGCATTAGCGTGACCCTTTCCTACAACCAGGACGGCGGTCACAAGGAGATCATGGAGTCCATCATCGGCGACCTCGCCAAGGTTGGTGTTACCGCTGTCTCCGATACCCCCGAGTGGTCTGCCCTGCTCGAGCAGTATCAGAACTTTAACTATCAGTTCGGTCGTCTGGGTTGGATTGCCGACTACCCGATCATGGACAACTTCCTGTATCCGCTGTTCCACTCCGACTCCATCGGTGGCGACAACCGCTCTGGTTACAGCAACCCCGAGTTCGACGCCAAGGTCGACGAGGCTCGTACTATTGTTGACGATGAGGAGCGCGTCGCCAAGATGCAGGAGGCCGACGCAATGGTCGCTGCCGACTGCCCGGTCATCCCGATTATGTTCTACACGCACACTGTCGCCGGCTCCGATCGCATCAAGCACCTCTATGTCGATCCGCAGAAGCACGCCGATCTGGGTACCGCTGAGCTCGCCTAAGAGTTTGCAGCTTCCGTGAGGGTCAAGTATTTACGTAGACCTCATGGGAAACATACAGTTCTCCCTAACCTGGGGTAAACTGGCTGATGGTAATTTTGGGATGCCGGTCTGGCGATCGGCATCCCATTTAGGTTAATCCCTAGATAGGGGAGTGGTATGGGTAAGTACATCGTTAAACGTGTGCTTCAGTTCATCCCGGTGTTTTTGGGCGTTACGCTGATTCTGTTCGCCCTCCAGAATATCGTGCCGGGAGATCCGATCAAGCTGATCGGTGGAGACAAGGCTCTGTCCCCCGAGGTGGAGCTTCAGCTTCGCGTTCGCTATCACCTGGTCCAGACGGACGAGGACGGCAACGCGATCCTTGACGAGAACGGCGACCCCGTTCAAACGTCGCTCGTGGACCGTTACTTGTATTACATGAACGGCCTGCTTCATGGCGATCTGGGCAATTCGTATCAGCGCAAGCTGCCGGTTACGGAAATCTTTGCCCAGAAGTATCCGTATACGGTCAAACTTGCCGCGTGCGCCATCGTGCTCGAGGCAATTATGGGTATCGGTGCGGGTATCATTTCGGCGGTAAAGCGTTATTCCTTCTGGGATATTTTGGTAACGCTCACCACGTCGATCCTCGTTGCGGTCCCGGCCTTCTGGCTCGGTATGTTGCTGCAGCTGTTCTTTGGCGTCATCCTCAAGGACGCCACGGGCGGTGCGATCTCCATGCCGATCTCGGGTGCCGGCGGTTCCAGCTCTCAGTATCAGGATTGGATGCACTATGTGCTTCCGACCATTACGCTGGCTTCGGTTTCGACCGCTTATGCTGCGCGCATTATGCGCTCGCAGCTGCTTGACGTCATGAACCAGGATTACATCCGTACGGCAAAGGCCAAGGGTCTCTCCAATCGTGCGATCATCGTCAAGCATGCGCTTAAGAATGCACTCATCCCCGTCGTTACCTATATTGGTGTCGACTTTGGCGGCATGCTTTCGGGCGCCATCCTGACCGAGACGGTCTTCAACTGGCCCGGTATCGGCTATGAGGTCTATCGCGCCATTACCATGCGTGACTGGCCTATCGTTATGGGCGGCGTTACGCTCATCGTTGTCGTCGTCATGGTGATCAACCTGCTCGTCGACATTAGCTATGCATTCCTCGACCCGCGCATCCGCCTTGGCGGTCCGTCGGATAAGGCCTAAGGGAGGTACGTCTCATGCAGGAAACTGATTCTCAGTCTCAGGAGCAGGCTACCGCCACCAAGGTCGCATCTGCTCCCGCCAAGTCCCGCACGCTGTGGGGCGACGCTTTTAAGCGTCTTCGTAAGAACAAGCTCGCCGTTATCGGTGTCTGCTGGATCATCATCGTCGTTGTGGTTGCCCTGACCGCAGATCTGTGGGCTAAGCCCTGGCTCGGTTCGCCGACGGCTTCCGATTCGACCACCATGGCCGAGACATCGCTACTGGCTCCGTGTGCCGAGCACCCGTTTGGCACCGATGCCCTCGGTCGCGACATTCTCGTCCGCGTTATCTACGGTGCACGCGTTTCGCTTTCTGTCGGTATCATGGCCACCGCCATCTCCACATTGATCGGCCTGGTCATGGGCGCCCTGGCCGGTTTCTACGGCGGCATTTGGGATACGATCATCATGCGCTGTGCGGACATCTTCCTGGCGTTCCCGTACGTGCTGTTCGTTGTCGCCATGATCGCCGTTATCGGCCGTGGTCTTCAGAACGTCTTTATCGCCATCGGCATTCTTGGCTGGCCTTCGATTGCGCGCGTCTTCCGCTCTGCAATCTTGACGGTCAAGGAAAACGACTATGTTGATGCAGCGCGCGCGATGGGTGCATCTGATGCTCGTATCGTCGTGCGTCACATCTTCCCGAACTCCGTCGCCTCCATCGTGGTCTACGCGACCATGAACATTGGTGGCGCCATTCTGACCGAGTCCGCTCTGTCCTTCCTCGGCATGGGCGTTATTCCGCCTACGCCTTCGTGGGGCTCCATGATTCAGGACGGTCAGCAGTATCTTCTGACCGCTCCCTGGATGATGATCATGCCCGGTCTGGCAATTCTCTCGACGGTGCTCGCCTTCACCCTGCTGGGTGACGGTCTGCGCGACGCCCTCGACGTCAAGATGAAGGACGCATAAGGATGAAGAAGAACAAGAACTATGTGGACCTGAAGGACCAGCCGGTTCCTGAGGGCCAGCATCTGCTCGAGGTCGATGACCTTAAGATGTATTTCCACACCGAGGATGGCGTTGTTCGCGCTGTCGACGGTGTCTCCTACACGCTCGATCGCGGCGAGACCCTGGGCGTCGTCGGTGAGTCCGGCTCCGGTAAGTCCGTGACCGCCATGACCATCATGGGCCTCATCTCGATGCCTCCGGGAAAGATCGAGGGCGGTGACGTTCGCTATCGCGGCCGCTCCATCCTCGAAATGACCGAGGAAGAGATGCAGCACATTCGCGGCAACGATATCGCGATGATCTTCCAGGATCCTATGACCTCCTTGAACCCGGTCTATAAGATCGGCAGGCAGGTGGGCGAGGGTCTTCGTCTGCACCGTGGCTACTCCAAGCAGGAGGCGCTCAAGCGTGCCACCGAGCTTTTGGACCTCGTGGGTATCCCCGAGCCCGAGAAGCGCGTCAATGAGTATCCGCACCAGTTCTCTGGCGGTATGCGTCAGCGAGTCATGATTGCCATGGCCCTTGCCTGCGATCCCGATATTCTGATTGCCGACGAGCCCACGACTGCCCTGGACGTTACCATCCAGGCTCAGATTATTGAGCTTATGCAGGAAATGCAGGAGAAGAACGGCAACGCCATCATCATGATTACCCATGACCTGGGTGTTGTTGCCGATATGGCCGACAAGATTATGGTTATGTACGCCGGCCGTCCCGTCGAGTTCGGTACTGCTGAGGAAATCTTCTACGAGAGCCGCCACCCCTACACCTGGGGCCTGATCCGCTCCATCCCGGAGCAGGCCATCGATGAGAAGAAGCCGCTTACGCCGATTCACGGCAACCCGCCTTCGCTCATGAACCTGCCCGAGGGCTGCGTGTTTTCGCCTCGTTGCCCCTATGCAACCGATAAGTGCCGCAAGCAGCGCCCCGAGCGCGTTGTCACCGAGTCCGGCCACTATTCTGCGTGCCATTATTCCGGTGACCCCGAGTTCCTCAAGAACGCTCCCGAGACGTCCCGTACGCGCAAGGATTCCAAGAAGGGAGGCGAGGCGTAAATGGCAGACAATAACGAGCGCACTCCGCTGCTGAAGGTCGAGCACCTCTCTAAGGAGTTCCCCGCTGAGTCCGGCATGTTCGCCAAGCGTTTTTCCAAGCGCGTCGTCTCTGCTGTAAACGACATCTCTTTTGAGATTTATCCGGGCGAGACCTTTGGTCTGGTTGGTGAGTCTGGTTGCGGTAAGTCCACGACGGGCCGCACCATTATGCGCTTGACCAAGCCGACTGCCGGTAAGGTGTTCTTCCAAGGCAAAGATGTTGCCGAGATGAGCAAGCATGAGATCAAGGACATGCGTCGCGAGATGCAGTTTATCTTCCAGGATCCCTATGCTTCGCTGAATCCTCGTATGACCATCGGCGAGATTGTCTCCGAGCCCATGACCATTCACGGCGTGGGCACCAAAGAGGAGCGCATTGAGCGTGTCCGCGAGCTTCTCGACGTCGTTGGACTGAACCCCGAGCACATCAACCGCTATCCGCATGAGTTCTCGGGCGGTCAGCGTCAGCGTGTCGGCATTGCTCGCGCATTTGCTCTGAAGCCCAAGCTGATTATCTGCGACGAGCCGGTTTCCGCTCTGGATGTGTCCATTCAGGCCCAGGTTCTGAACCTTCTTAAGGAGCTCCAGGACAAGTTCGGTACGGCTTATCTCTTCATTGCTCACGACCTCTCTGTCGTGCAGCACATTTCTGATCGCGTTGCCGTTATGTATCTGGGCAAGATGGTCGAGGTTTCGGACTGGAAGACGCTCTACAGTGAGCCGCACCACCCGTACACGCAGTCGCTGCTGTCTGCCGTGCCGGTGCCCGATCCGGATATCCAGAAGACCCGCAAGCGCATCATTCTCGCTGGCGATCCGCCGTCGCCGCTGGATCCGCCGACCGGTTGCCGTTTCCACACGCGCTGCCCGATCGCGCAGGGCATCTGCTCCGAGAAGCTTCCCGAGTTTAAGGAAGTCGCACCGGGTCACTGCTGCGCCTGCCACTTCGCCGAGCCGTTCCCGATTAAGGAATCGCACATCGACCTGTAGTCGGTTGTTCTCGTCCGGGCCCGCCTGGTGTTACTTTTCAGAACGTCCTCGGACATGTCGGAAGCCCCGCTGCGCGCTGCGCGCTGCGGGGCTTCCTCCGTCCTGCGGAATGTTCTGAAAAGCAACACCAGGGCGGGCCCTGCGTTAACGCGGCAGAGGGGAGTGAGATTCCTTGATCGCTCACTTAATCTAATAGGAAAGTTAGTGAGGCCGGAGCTTTGGCTCCGGCCTCCCCATATAAGGGCTCGGCTTTGCCGAGCCACCAAATTTGCATCAGCCCCAGAACATGTTTGAGAACTGTGCCTGGAGTATGTGTTGGTAGGCCCCGAATCGGTGTTGCCTCCCGGCGCATTCCGCAGGGGGAGCGATATTTTGCAGCACGAAGTGCGTAGCAAAATATCGCACATGCCCGAGGACGCGCCGGGAGGCAACACCGATTCGGGGCCGGGCATACGGATCTACCAGCGCATTTACAAATTCGTAAACTTTTTTCAAAAAAGTGCTTGCACAGCTCTCGAATCATAGGTTATTATTTTCCTCGTTGAACGCGCGGGTCCAACAAAACGAACTGCGAATCAACAACATAGCATGTCGGAGTGGCGGAATTGGCAGACGCGCTAGCTTGAGGTGCTAGTGACCGCTTTTTGGTCATGCGGGTTCAAGTCCCGCCTCCGACACCATCGCATTTGAGAAGCCTCTTCGGAGGCTTTTTTGTTACCGATAGACGGTGGGGTTCACGATGGAAACGCTTGAGCGCAATGAGTGGGCAGACGTTGCCCAATTGGTCGAGATCACGAGCGATGCTGTCATTATCTGCGAGCTCGACGGAACCATTCTGCATGTGAATAATCGCTTACTTGGTTTGATGTGCGAAGAACGCGCCGATGTCGTCGGTGGAGATGTTAAAGACGTCCTGTACTCGTCCGCTTTTGAACGTGCGACGGAACATCGTCTGCCTTTTGAAACTGATGGCTCCGAGAGCGAGCTGATGCTCAAGTTGAGCGACGGGTCCTTTATTCCCGTCTTGGTTCGCGCAGGTTCCGTTACGCCTCCGCGTATCTTTGGACGCCGCGCGCCGCGCGTCCTGGTGGCGCTTCACAGCATCGAAGAGCAGTATTCCCACGATCGTCAGCTCAAACGTGCGCTATCGGAGCTTAGGGTGGCGAATAAGCGTCTCTCGGGCACATTGTCGGTCATTATGAGTACGGTGGGCTCCGATGAGCTGCCTAGTTTGCTTGATACCGTTTTGAACCAGCTTGTAGGAACCCTCGATGCCTCGGGTGCTGCCATCTATTTTTCTGAGAGCGGCGGTTTTAAGCTTCGCGGCGTTTCCAAGGAGCTGCACGACAGCTACCTGCCCGAGTTTTTGCCGTATGGTGCGGGTATCCCGACGTATGTGCTCCGCGAGTCTCGTGCCTGTCGCCTTTCGATTCAGCAGGACCTTGAGGGCGATAGGGTTGCCTCGGGTATGTTCATGGACCTGGACAATCGTTCTAAGCACCTGCTGCGCGTGCAGGATATGCCTCCGTACCGCAGCGAAATCTGTCTTCCCGTGTTTTACGGTACGCAGATCCTTGGCGTGCTGGAAGTTGGTTGGAAGCGTCCTCAGGCACCGCTCGCCTATGACGTTAACGTACTCGAGGTCATTTGCGATTACCTGTCTATCCAGCTGGTCGGCATGGCATCGAGCCTTCGCTCTCGTCGCACGGCCGAGCTTGGCCGCTCGCTCAATGTCTTACGTGATGAGTTGTTTACCTTTCTAGACGATTCCGCCGCGGCTACCCAGGCGGTATCGTCCGAGATTTGCAATATGCTTAACTGCCATTTTTGCCCTGTTGAGTATGACGCCAGTCTGGACTCCTACGTCATAGATTTTGAAGGCGGCAGTCGCGTTGCTTTGCCGGACGATCCCGAGAAGCTTTTCTTTTCCACGACGGCGCCAGCGGCACGTCTGGGGGCTGGCCCTGATGGCTTTGAGGCATCTGTTTTGGGCGGTACGAGTGCCGAGGACCTTAAACACGTCCGTATAACTCGCGTTGACGAATCGATGCCTATGGGAGGCTGGCTTAGGGCGCATGGTCTGCCTTGCCAGGGTCTCTACGTCGACACCGGCATCGAGGCGGGGCGTCCGCGCTCTGAGGGTGATGGCAAGCACAGCAACGACGCGATTGTTCCTGCTTCTGTTGCGAAGGGCCCGACGACGCGTGCGCTGCTGCTTCGTGATGGTAGTCAAGAGCCGATTGATGACCTTGAATATGACTACTTGGTGCACTTGGCACATGACTTTGAACTGATCTACGAGGGTGAATCTCAAAAGCGCGAAGAGCGTCATATCGCTCAGACGCTTCAGATTGGCATGAGAAATTCGCTTGGTGACGTTCCGGGTATCGCGACCGATTCGGTATACCTTTCTGCAACAAATTCGGCGTTGGTCGGCGGTGACTTCTATACGCTTGTCCGGCTTCCCGACGATTGCGCCGTTATGATTTTGGGCGATGTATCCGGCAAGGGAATCGAGGCGGCGTCGATGTCAGCGCTCGTCAAGACAGCGCTGACGGCCTATGCCTGGGAGGGCGCGGGGCCCGCCCGCATGGCCCGCTCGCTCAATAGCATGCTCATGGGCTTTTCGAGGGTCGAGACGTTTGTGACGTCGTTTATCGCCAAGATTGATCTTAAAGCGGGTCGCGCTACCTATTGCTCTGCGGGACATCCTCCCACTATGGTCATTAGACCGTCGTCGACGCCGCTTGGCGGCGGAGAAACCCGAGGGGGAGAAGTGGAGCTCCTTGGGTGCCAATCGGGCGTGATCGGTGCCTTTGAGAGCATGGTGTACGAAACAGGCGTGTTTACGTTCGCTCCTGGTGACATGCTGTTTATGTATACCGACGGAACAATCGAAGCGCGTGATCGCTCGGGTGCTTTCTTTGGCGAGCAGCGCCTTCGTGACCTTCTGCTCTCTGTCTCGGGTGAGGGCGTGTCTGGCATTTGCGGTAAGGTCTTGGGCGAGCTTGACCGCTTTACCGAGTCGGCGCTGGATGATGACATCGCGCTGGTTTCCCTTGAATTTTTACGAGGTCGATCGTAGACCGCGATGCTTGACGGGCAAAATCTGCGCGGCTGCAGATACGTATGCATCGAGTGAGCTCTTTTGGGGAACCATGGTCGTATGAATGAGTGGAATGACATAGCGGTTCTGACGCCACCGGGTGATGTCGACATCGCCTCGGTGTCCGTGCTGCGCCGACGGTTGGATAATTTGATCGACCGGGGCGTGCGTCGTGTCGTCATCAACTGTCAGGCTGTTAGCTTTATCGATTCGACGGGCTTGGCATTCCTGCTTACGCGCGCTCGTGAGCTTATGAGGCGAGAAGGCCTGCTTTCGCTCGTCAATGCATCAGGTGAAGTTGTTCGCTTTTTGGAGATTGCTCGTCTTGTCGATATCCTTCATGTCGCGGGGCCGGCACGGGAGTCTATTCCCGCCATTCCGGTGGGGGAGCTGCCTCGCTGGAGTAAGAGCGTCGAGGTCCGTCAGGGTATCGAGAATCTTCCATACTATCGACATCGCATCGCCGAACTCCTTGAATCGCTTCCATTGCGCCGTGACGAGCGCTACGATGTCGCATTGGCGTCGGGGGAGGCGCTGGGTAATGCCTATGACCATGCGGGCGGTATCGGGTGCGTCCTGACGGTTCAGGCCTATGGTGATCGCGTTGTGGTTGAGGTGCTTGATCGAGGTGCCGGCTATTCTATCGATGAAACGAGCGAACCGGTCGCATCTGAGGAACGCGGTCGTGGTATCAAACTTATGCGTATGCTCGTCGATAACGTGGAGGTTGCTCGTCGTACGGACGGCGCCGGCACGCGCGTGCAGATGGTGAAGCTGTTTAGCGGAGCGCTGGAATCGTGTGCCTAGCCAATCGCTTTAGCTCGTTTAGCTACTAAGAACATGCGGCAGACAAGTTTTTTGAAAAAAGTACTTGCGTCTTTTGGATAACTCGCGTAAATTAATAACCCGCAAGCGGACATGGCTCAGTTGGTAGAGCACAACCTTGCCAAGGTTGGGGTCGCGGGTTCGAGCCCCGTTGTCCGCTCCATTGCATTTTTGGACCGTTCTTAACGGTCCTTTTTCGGCGAAGTGGCCAAGTGGTAAGGCAGAGGCCTGCAAAGCCTTTACCCCCGGTTCGAATCCGGGCTTCGCCTCCAGGCAACATCCGGGCGCTCCGGCGCCCGTTTTGTTTTACATATGCGGACATGGCTCAGTTGGTAGAGCACAACCTTGCCAAGGTTGGGGTCGCGGGTTCGAGCCCCGTTGTCCGCTCCAAGCGCAACAGCCCGACTACCACGGTAGCCGGGCTTTTTCGTAATCATCGCCTAGGTTCGAACCCGAGAGGGAGCGAGCGTTTTGGGGCGGGGCCGTGGCGTTGTTTGCCGCGAATGTCGGCTTTGGGCGTATCATCGTGGGCATCTCGCAAAACCTCGTTGTAAGGGAGACACATCCCATGGCCACAGAAAAGTCCTTTTCGCGCTCATGGATGTCCGATGCCGCGATCTATCAGATCTACCCGCGCTCGTTTAAGGATTCGACTGGTTCGGGTCTGGGCGATATCGCGGGCATTACCCAGCAGATGGACTATCTTGAGCGGCTGGGTATCGAGGCCATCTGGCTGAGCCCGTTTTACCCATCGCCTCTTGTCGATGGCGGCTATGATGTGGCGGACTACTGCGATGTCGACTCACGTCTCGGCTCGCTTGACGACTTTGATGACATGATCGCTGCGGCTCACGCGCGCGGCATCAAGGTCATCGTCGACATCGTGCCCAACCATTCGTCCAACCAACACCCGTGGTTCAAAGCCGCTCTTGCCGCCGGCCCCGGATCGCCCGAGCGCGCCCGCTATATCTTCCGCGATGGTCGCGGCGAGCATGGCGAGCTGCCTCCCACCAATTGGAATGCCAACTTTGGCGGCCCCGCCTGGACGCGTGTTGCGGACGGTCAGTGGTATCTGCACATGTTTACGCCCGAGCAGCCGGACTTTGACTGGTCATGCCCCGAGGTTCGCGCGTTCTTTTGCGATGTTCTGGCGTTTTGGAGCGATCGAGGCGTCGATGGCTTTCGCATTGATGTAGCGCACGGTCTCGCCAAGGATCTCAACCGCGATGACCTCGACCGGTGGCATCTCGCCGAGGGCGATGACATGGTTGAGGACGGCACCCATCCGCTGTGGGACCGCAACGAGGTCCACGAGATCTATCGCGAGTGGCGCCGCGTGTTCGACCGCTATAATCCGCCACGCAGCGCCGTTGCCGAGGCGTGGGTGCTGCCCGAGCGCCAGTATCTCTACGCGCGTCCCAGCGAGCTTGGCCAGACATTCAACTTTGAGTTTGCCAAGGCCACTTGGACCTATGATGACATGCACGCTGCAATCGAGGAGGGCTTGAAGGCGGCTATCGAATCCGATTCCGCCTCGACCTGGGTACTCTCCAACCATGACGTGCCGCGCGTGGCGACGCGCTATGCCCTGCCGCAAATCAAGGCGACGCGCTACCACCAGATTGCGCTCGACTGGCTCTTGCGCGACGGGTCGTCTTATGACGAGGACCGTGAACTCGGCGAGCGCCGCGCGCGGGCGGCCCTTTTGCTTGAGCTGGCGCTTCCGGGCTCGGCATACGTGTATCAGGGTGAGGAGCTCGGCCTTTTTGAGGTGGCTGATATCCCGTGGGCTGCACTCGAAGACCCTACTGCGACCAATACGCACGGACCGAAGCGTGAGAAGGGGCGCGACGGCTGTCGTGTGCCCCTGCCGTGGGTGGCGGCGGACGATCCCGCGCATGGCGGATCGTTTGGGTTTTCGCCGGCAGACGCCGATGCGGCGCCCCATCTGCCGCAGCCTGCATGGTTTTCCGATTATGCTGCCGATAGGGAAGAAGTGGACCCGACATCGATGCTTGCGCTCTATCGTGACGCCCTCTGGCTGCGGCGCAAGCTGCGCGGGTGCGCCAACGATCTTGCGTGGCTCGATCTTGACGGGCGCACCGGTCTTGCGGATGGTGCCGAGGGCGCTGAGGGCGGCGTCATCGCCTATCGCCGCGATAACGGCTGGGCGTGTGTGACGAACTTCGGTGCAGCACCCGTGGAGCTGCCGGCGGGCAGGGTCCTGCTCACCTCATCACCGCTTGCAGACGGCAGGCTCGCGCAGGACAGCTCTGCCTGGATCATGCTCGGTGAGATGTAGGGGCATCTCGCTGCGAGCCTGCGTTTGTTCGCGCCTTTCGTGACGACTGATGCCCTCGCGAGAGCGTCGCAAAACTTTTCAAAAAAAGTTCTTGCATAGGATGCGGGCATCACGTAAGATTAATCCTCGTAAGCGGACATGGCTCAGTTGGTAGAGCACAACCTTGCCAAGGTTGGGGTCGCGGGTTCGAGCCCCGTTGTCCGCTCCATTTGGGCGTTTAGCTCAGGGGGAGAGCGCTTCCCTGACACGGAAGAGGTCAGAAGTTCAAATCTTCTAACGCCCACCAAATGTTCGCAGCTCAGAGGCTTCGCCTCTGAGCTGTTTTGTTTTGGTCGCCAAATCGCCGGAAAAGGTACCTCGATTCATGAAAGAGCGGTTCTGAGCGTCAGTTTAGCCTTGTCATTTCAATCGAGTGGGGGTTGACCATTTTGAACATAACCGTGCATCTCGTTGACGTTTCTGCGATCGATCCCAGCGAGACCGTTGCTATGGCATCAATCGCGGGACGCTATGCCTTACGTGCCTCCAATGGTGACCTCCCAATTGCGTCTCGGAGGGAAGCTGCAGGCGTGGGTCTGCTGCTTCGCGACGCCCTAGGTGTCTTCGACGACACCCAGCTTGCGCGTTCTGCATTCGGCAAGATCGAGCTTGCGGATGGGGAGGCACCCTCTATTTCCATTTCACATGGCGGAAGCGTGGCCGTCCTCGCTGTTTCCGATGTTGCTCGGTCGGTCGGAGGATCTATTGGCGTGGATATCGAGGCGATCGATGAGGTTGCTCCCGTTGCGGTTGGACGTATGGCAAACGACGACGAGCGCGCGTGGATTAACGCTGCCTCCAATTTGCAAGAACGCAATCTTCGCATGAGCCAGGTGTGGACGCGCATCGAGGCCATCCTCAAGGCTGAAGGCGTCGGGTTTTCGATTGACCCTCGCAAAGATGGTATGCCCGATGGATGGAATACTTCGTCGGTGATATACGGTCGCTGCGTCATTTCTTGTGCGGCGCGCTCTATGCCTCGTATCGTCCTCAAGGAGCACACCTTTCGGGTAGCATAGGAGTCAATCGCCAATAGGGGAGGCCGCTATGTCACTGAACGCTCAAAACGATATCGCTTCACGGATCGAGGATGCCGTCTTTGAACTTATGGCGACAACTCCGGTGCAGTCGATTAAGGTGGCCGAGGTACTTCACCTTGCCCATACATCCAAATCGACGTTCTATCGCTGTTATCGCTCTGTCGATGATGTGGTTAAACGTTTTGAAGATGAGCTGCTCCAGAATATGCAGGACATCAACGATGTTGCGTTGGAGGCTCGTTTTGGCGACGCGCAGCTGGACCCTACGCCCACGATGATCAAGCGCATGGAGATTCTCCAGGCTAATCGCTCGAAAGTTTTGGCGCTTAACAGCGATAACGGCGATCCCGTGTTTGCTCACAAGGCAACGATCTTTATGCATGACTATTTTCGCAATCGGCTTCGCTCGACATTTTCCGATGAAACGGACCTCGACCTGTATCTAGCCTTTGCGCTTGCGGGTCACCATAACCTCATTCAGTATTGGCTCGAGGCCCGGCCCGACCTTGAGGCGCGCACCGTTGCCGCCGCCCTCAATCGCATGTTCTACGCACCGCTCTTTGTCGACGATGCGTCGCGTCACTGGCACCCACGTATTCCCGATTTTGAAAGGCCGGTCGCGTGAGCGGTCGATATTTGGGGATAAACGGTTGTATTCAGGGCGAATTATAGATATCTCGGATCATTAGCTCAAATAATACGAGTCCGTTTATCTGCTATTTGGAACGCCTAGCCACGATGCGTCCCATATGTTGGGACGCATCGGGGCTTTTTGTCTCATGCGTCTCGTTTAACCCCTCATAAACTAAAGCTACGTTCAAGAGAACCACTGCAGTAGTTCAACGTGTGACGGCACAGAAAAGCCGCGAGCGCTCTCTCACCTTCGCTCGCGGCCGGACTGCGCCATCACTCCGTACACCTTCACATGATTAGGATGTGATATTCAGTGGTTACGCTCGGAAAGAACATGCGCAGCGTCTCGATTGTAGGCGTGGGCTGCACCCCGTTCAAGGATTTTGAGGAGCATCCCGAGACCCAGGGCATTGGCGAGGGCGAGGCGTTTGGCTATGCAGCCCTCGAGGCTATTGCCGATGCCGGTCTTGAGCCCCGCGATATCGACTTTTTCTACCACGGCAGCGCCAATCCGTATCTCGTTGGCGATTGCATTACCCCCAACATGCAGGTTGCCGATTGGTTTGGCGTTCGCGCCAAGGGCTCTGTCCATCATTCCGAGGCTTGCTGCACGGGCTATGTCGCCCTTGAGCAGGCCGTGATGGCAGTCGCCTCCGGTGCCTACGATGTCGTCCTTACGGGTGCCTGCGATTTGGCTTCGACTCTTCCCGTTGAGCACATGCCTTCCCATATTCGTCAGGACTTTACGCTCGACGTCATGATTCCGTCGCTCGATAAGATCTATGACCGCGCTTATGGTCGTCCGCTCGACGGTGCCTTTGGCGTGTCGTTCGACAACTGGATCAACGAGTATTCGATGCAGTACGACCTTACCGCCGATCAGATCGATGACGCCCTGAACGGCCTTACCAAGAGCCTTCGCCGCGGTGCCGTCCTGAATCCCCTTGCCTGGTACGAGACCACGGTCGAGGAGGACGCGAAGGCAGTTGGGTTCGATACCGCCGATGAGTATCTCAAGAGTATGTACAACCCGCGCGTTACGCAGTATCTGCGCGTTACCGGCTTTGAGAAGAAGTGCGACGGTGCCGCTGCTGTTGTCGTGATGCCCACGGAGAAGGCCAAGGCCATGGGCGTCCCGTACGCGCCTATCGAGGTTCTGGGCACGGGCGCCTCTGCCGTCGAGGCCGGCCTGCTTCACAACGAGCACTGGGCTACCGAGCTTGCCGCCAAGCAGGTCTACGACCTTACCGGCGTGAGCCCCGATGAGATCGACCTGTTTATGTGCAATGACTTCTTCCTGGCTTCCGAGATCGTTTCGGCCGAGGAGTGCGGCTATATTCCGCGCGGCGAGGCCTGGAAATACGCGATCGACGGCCGTACCGCTTTTGATGGCGATAAGCCCATCAACCCGCACGGTGGCCGCTGCAACTTCGGTCACGCCCATGGCGCATCGGGCATCGCCGATATCGTCGAGGCCGTCAAGCAGATGCGCGGCGTCGCCGGTGCCACCCAGATGAAGAAGGTTCCCGAGACGGCGTTCCTGCGCGGTTTTGGCGGTTCTCAGAACGTGCGCTGCCAGATTCTTCGTACCGTCGCCTAAGCGACCGCGGTTTTCGATTTCCCATAAGGAGTATTCTCATGCAACTCAAAGATATGGAGCCCGTGGTCAAGAAGTTCTACGCGGGTCTTGAAGAGGGCATCTATTGGGCACGCCGGTGCCCCGAGTGCGGAGCCGTCGAGTTTCCGCCCCACCTTGCCTGCAATGCCTGCGGCTATCACAAGACCGATTGGGTCCAGGTTTCTGGTCACGGCCATCTGATCGATTTTACCCTGCCTGGTCCGCAGAACGACAAGCCCTACCTCAAGGAGTATGGCAAGTACGCCTACGGCGCCGTCGATATCGACGAGGGTTCTCAGTACACCTACGTCATCTACGGCATTACCAAGAAGAAGGCCCCCGAGATCCGCGCAAAACTCATGGCGGGCGAGATCGTTGGCGTCCATGCCAAGGTTATCGACCGTCCGGGCTACAAAGAGCTTACGTTCGAGCTTGACGACTAGGTTTTCACCCTTGTAACAATTCGATTCCTCTCTTAGGCCACGGCGGGACCCATGTCTCCAGCCCGCCGTGGTCGCCCCTCTTTTTATTTTAGAAAGGCTTTGTCATGAATGAAGAACTCACTCAGCAGATCTGCGATTTTGCCAAGTCCGCTTACAACTACGATGGCGATGTGACTCCCGAGACGACGTTTGAGACCCTGGGCAAGGGCTCGATGAAGATGATCGCTCTGACCTCCATGATCGAGAACGAACTCGATGCCGAGGTTCCCGTTCGCGAGGTCATGGTCATGAAGACCATCGGTGAGCTTATTGAGCGCACTGCCGAAGAGATGGAGTAACTGCCATGGACCTGATGCAGACCCTGCGCGAGCAGGCTGCCGCCAAGCCTATGCGCGTTGCTTTTCCCGAGGGCGAAAACGAGACCATGATGCAGGCGGTCGCAAAGATCGCCGCCGAACATCTTGCCGAATGCGTGCTGGTCGGCGACGGGGGCAAGCTCAAGGAGCTTGCCGATGAGCGCGGCATCTCCCTTGACGGCATCGAGATTGTCGATGTGACCGACGAGGAGGCAAACGCCGCTTGCTGCGAGCGCTATCTTTCTCATCCGGATTGCAAGTTTAAGCCCAAGGGCGCCGCGCGCCGTATGACGCGTCCGCTTGAGCGCGCCCTGATTTTGCAGGTGCTCGGCGATGTCGACGTTATGTTCGCCGGTATCGATAACGCTACGGGCGATATCATCCTGGCGGGTCAGACCATCGTTGGTCTTGCTGACGGGGTGGACACCGTGAGCTCGTGCGGTATCGCCGACATTCCCAACTGGAACGGCGGCGAAGGTGGCCTTTTGGCTTTTGGCGATTCTGCCGTTTGCGTTGACCCCACGAGCGAGGAGCTTGCCTCGATCGCGATTTCGTCGAGTGAAACGGTGCGCTCGCTGACCGGATGGGATATCCGTTGCGCGCTGCTTTCGCATTCGACTGACGGTTCGATGGATAACGAACTCGTCGATAAGGTACGTCGTGCTCGCGAGATTGCCAACGATCGCCGTCCCGACCTTGCCATCGACGGTGAGTTCCAGTTTGATTCGGCGATTAACCCCAAGGTCGCGGCCAAGAAGGTGCATCGTGAGTCTGCTGTTGCGGGCCAAGCCAACGTGGTCATCTGGCCCGATATCAACGTGGGCAATATCGGTGTCAAGATCATCCAGAATCTGACCGGCGCCAATGCTTACGGCCCCATGCTTCAGGGCTTCAAGAAGACCGTGTGCGATTGCTCGCGCTCTGCGCCCGTCGATGAGATCGTCGGCAACGTGGTGATGAGCTGCGTGCGCGCTCAGGCGCTTAAGGAGGCTTAAGGTATGTCCGATAAAAAGACTCCCTGGCGCGTTCTGGTAATCAACCCGGGTTCCACTTCCACGAAGGTGGGCGTGTTTGAGGGTGATGAGTGCAAGCTCAGCAAGAACGTTGCGCACGATGCGAAGGACCTTGCCCAGTTCGACGGGGTTTCGGCTCAGATGCCGTATCGCTGCGATCTGATCCTTGGAGCGCTGGGGGAGGCGGGCCTGAAGCTCGAGGACTTTGATGCCTTTGTCGGTCGCGGCGGCGGTCTGCTTTCGCTGCCCGGTGGTACGTATGCCATCAACGAGGTCATGCTCGAGCATGCCCGCATCGGTGCGAATGGCGTTCGGCACCCGGCGCAGTTGGGTCCCCAGATTGCCCATGAGTTTGCCTCAAAGACGGGAAAGCCTTCTTTTGTGGTGAATCCTCCCGATACCGACGAACTGTGCGACCTCGCACGTATGACGGGCATTAAGGGCGTGTATCGAAACGTGCACCTGCACGCCCTTAATCTCAAAGAGACCGCCATCCGCCATGCGGCAAAGCTCGGTCGCGCATACGACGAGTGCAACTTTATCGTCTGTCATATCGGCGGCGGCATCTCTATCTCGGCCCACCTTAAGGGCAAGATGGTGGACGGCAACGATATCGTCGGCGGCGAGGGTCCCATGGCGCCTACGCGCTGTGGATCGGTTCCCGCGATCGAGGTCGCAAAGTACACCGCAGAGCACGGTCTTGATGTCGCCCGTGCCCATTGCATGAAGACGGGCGGCTTTGTCGATCTTTTGGGTACCTCCGATGCCATCGAGGTGTGCGAACGTGCTGCAGCGGGCGATAAGGCCGCAGCTCGCGCCTGGGATGCGATGGTCTATCAGATCTGCAAGTGGATCGGCGAGATGGCCAGTGTGCTGAAGGGCAACGTCGACGGTATCTTGCTCGGAGGCGGCATGGTCCACAGTAAGGAACTCGTTGCCTCGATTGAGGAGTGCTGCTCTTGGATCGCGCCCGTATCGGCTTATCCCGGCGAGTTTGAACTCGAGGCGATGGCGTCTGGCGCCTGCCGCGTGCTCGATGGCATCGAGGAGGCGCTCGTGTACAGCGGAGAGCCCGTGTTCACCGGATTCAACGACTGATAGTGCTGTGTTTGGGGCGGCCGATGGTGACGTCCGACCGCCCCAACCTTTTTCTCTAAGTGTAAGGATGAATCATGGATAAAACCAAGATCAAGTACCTGGTGGGCATTTATGCTGCCGCCATGTGCATTATGGGCATGCTCGTGCCCGTTCCCATCGTGGCCTCTGTTGCGGCGGCGTTTCCCAACGAAAACATCGCTGCCGTTCAGATGATCATCGGCATCATCCCGTTGATGATGGCGCTGTCCGCCATGCTCGTCTCTTCACAGCTCGCCTCTCGCTTGTCCAAGAAGAAGACGACGCTCGTCGGTCACGTTATCGTGATGCTGGCAGGCGCCTCGGTGCTGGTGTTCCACGACTCGCTCGGCCAGGTCTTAGCGGCTTCTGCTGTCATGGGCCTTGGTCTCGGCGCCGTGCAGAATTCAACGGACGCTCTTATCGCGGATTACTTTGGCGGAAAGCAGCGCTCGTTTGTTATGGGCATCTACTCCACTTTTGTTGCACTGGGCGGCATTATCTGGACGATGGTTTCCGGCATTTTGGGTTCTGCCGAGTGGTTTCACAGCTATGCGGCGTACTTCATCATGATCATTTTCATCGTGATCGAGGCTGTTTGCCTTCCCGAGGGTCATCTTGAGCCTAAGCGTAAGGTCAACGTGTTTGCCAACATGCCCAAAGAGGTCGCAATTATCACGGTCATGAGCTTTGTGTTCGTACTCACGTTCCAGCTCTTTAGCTCCAATGTCTCGCTGCTTGTCGTGGGCCGCGGCTTTGGCGGCACTGTTGAGGCTGGCCTCGCTTCGACCGTCATGACGGTCGCCGGCATTGCGGCCGGTCTTTTGGTGGGCCCGTTGTTTGCCAAGTTCAAGAACCTGTCGATGCCGATCGCGTGGGGCGTGACGCTCGTTGGCCTGGGCCTGACGCTGGTTGCACCCGCCTTTATGGTGCTGTGCGTTGCGGGCTTTGTCGTCGCTCTTGGTAAGGAGACATACGTACCGCTGGAGGGCAATTTTGCCGCCGGCAACTCTGCTCCCGAGGGACGTGCGTTTAACCTTGCCATTGGCATGGCAGGCATCAACTTTGGCATGGCGCTGTCTCCCATTGTGTTTGAGGCCGTGACGTCGCCGTTTGGTGCAACGATTGACCAGAAGTTCATCGCCGGCATGATTGTCTGTGCGGCTTGTGTCGTCTTTGGCGCCATTAAGTATCGTAAGCTGACTCCGGCGCAGCTCGCCGAGGCCGAAAAGATGGCGGCCAGCGGCGAGGCGGAGTAGCCACTCGAGTAGTTGCTTTGCCGCATATCATGTTTTATCGGGGCCGCCGACAAATGCCGGCGGCCCTTTTTCTATCAATTGTTCTGAAAGGATTTAGGCTATGAAGCTTCCCGTCGGCCGCGTCATCGGCGTTCTCAATGGCTTCTTTAACCCCTTGTTGCTCTGTGCATTTCTCCCCATTATCGAGGGGGCACCCGGTTTGGACCTGACAAGTCCCACGGGTTTTGGGGGCAGCTCGTGGTCGCCACGGTGATCGCCGAGGTGTTAAGCGCGCTTCCGCTGTTTGGAAAGACGGTTGGCATGTGCCTAGACTTTTTTGGTTTTGAGGAGGGGAGCGCATCGGCAAAAGTCGCCGGTACGGTTATTGGCGCAACTCTGCTCTTTATGGTCATCGGGTTTGGCGAGATTGCCTTCCAGGGAGGATTCGGAACGATTGAAGGCCGTACGTTCTTCGCGCGTTGGGCAGGTCTTGTCACAAAGGGATGGGCCTTTGTGGTTATCGCCGGCGTGCTGCTCGATCCCTTTACAGCGGCTCTCGGCCGCACGATAGCTCACGAAGAGAAGAAATAGTTCCTCGCCTATCGAATGCCGGCGGACGGGGTGCCGGGGCTGTAGTCTTCCGAGCGTTTGCAGTCCTGTCGCTCCGTCCGCCGGCATTCGACCGCAACATGTTGGTCAAGCATAATCTTTTGGATTCTTTTGGCGTGAGCGGCTTGGTTTTAGTAGGATTTGTCGGCGGCTTGACTAAGGGGGTTTTATAACTGCCATGCAGGTAGCCGTGTTGGTAACGTTTTACCGACTTGCCAAGAACCCCTCATAAATAATGCGTCTGCAAAATGACCAATTGCTTTGACCTGCTGAAACACTATATGTTGTGTTTGACCTAAAAAAAGAATACAGGATATAGATGCGTCTTTGTCGTATGATAGATGGCGGACAGAGAACGAGGACCTTATTCGCCCCATTTGGATAGATCTTTGAGCCCCTTGATTGGCTGTGAGGATTGTCCGCATGAGGGCCTATGGTTATCGAGAACACAGATTGCGCGACGGCGCCGCAAGACAGGGGCACGCCCTGCCGGGCATCGTTTGGCTCTGAAGCGCAATGAGACTACGACGCGAAAGAGGCAAGAGGATGAAGATCATCAAGCGCAGCGGCACCGAGGTTGTCTTTGACATCGATAAGATCGTCAATGCCATCCGCGCCGCAAACTTGGAGGTCGAGGAGAGCTCTCGTCTTACCGACCGCCAGGTGGTTTATGCGGCGCAAAACGTCGCCGAGGCATGCGAGAACGCGGGCCACACCGTGTCGGTCGAGGAGATTCAAGATTTGGTCGAGGACGAGATTATGCGTCTCGACTGCTATGAGGTTGCCCGCCACTACATCATCTATCGCTATGTTCAGAGCCTGAAGCGCCAGAAGAACACGACCGATGACAAGATCCTGTCGCTGATCGAGTGCAACAACGAAGAGGTCAAGCAGGAGAACTCCAACAAGAACCCGACCGTCAATTCCGTTCAGCGTGACTACATGGCCGGCGAGATCTCCAAGGACCTGACCCAGCGCGTGCTGCTGCCCCAGGAGATCGTGGATGCTCACAATGAGGGTCTGATTCACTTCCATGATTCGGACTACTTTGCCCAGCACATGCATAACTGCGACCTGGTGAACCTGGAGGATATGCTCCAGAACGGTACTGTTATCTCGGGTACGCTGATTGAGAAGCCGCACAGCTTCTCGACCGCCTGCAACATCGCGACGCAGATTATCGCCCAGGTTGCTTCCTCCCAGTACGGTGGCCAGTCGATTTCACTGACCCATCTTGCCCCGTTCGTCGAGGTGAGCCGTCAAAAGATTCGCGGCGAGGTCGCCCGCGAGCTCGAGGAGCTCGGCGTTTCCGCATCCCCCGAAAAGGTCCGCGAGGTTGTTGAGGATCGCCTGCGTGACGAGATCCGTCGCGGCGTTCAGACGATTCAGTATCAGGTCGTGACCCTTATGACCACGAATGGCCAGGCGCCGTTCGTGACGGTCTTCATGTATCTCAACGAGGCTCGCTCGGCGCAGGAGAAGCACGACCTTGCCATGATCGTGGAGGAGACGCTTCGCCAGCGCTATGAGGGCGTCAAGAACGAGGCAGGCGTGTGGATCACTCCGGCGTTCCCCAAGCTTATCTATGTGCTCGAGGACGATAACGTTTACGAGGATTCCCCGTACTTCTATCTGACTCAGCTGGCTGCGAAGTGCACCGCCAAGCGCATGGTGCCCGACTACATCTCCGAGAAGAAGATGCGCGAGCTCAAGCTGTCGAAGGGCGAGACCGCGGGCAACGGCGACTGCTATACCTGCATGGGTTGCCGTAGCTTCCTGACGCCCGACCGCTCCGGTAACGGATTTAACAACGTGGCCAACGCGCTGAACTATGACCCGAACAAGCCCAAGTACTACGGTCGCTTTAACCAGGGCGTTGTGACCATCAACCTGCCCGATGTCGCGCTGAGCTCGCATCAGGACATGGACAAGTTCTGGAAGATCTTCGACGAGCGCCTTGAGCTGTGCCACCGCGCCCTGCTGTGCCGTCATGAACGTCTGATGGGTACGCTTTCGGATGCCGCACCGATTCTTTGGCAGTACGGTGCCCTCGCCCGTCTGAAGAAGGGCGAGACGATCGACAAGCTGCTCGTGGGCGGTTACTCCACCATTAGTCTGGGCTATGCCGGCCTGTATGAGTGCGTCAAGTACATGACGGGCCACAGCCACACCGAGAAGGAGGGCACGCCCTTTGCCATGGCCGTCATGCAGCGCATGAACGACAAGTGCGCCGAGTGGAAGGCCGAAAGCGATATTGACTTCTCGCTGTACGGCACGCCGTTGGAGTCGACGACCTACAAGTTCGCCAAGTGCCTGCAGCGCCGTTTTGGCATTATCCCGGGCGTGACGGACAAGGGCTACATTACCAACAGCTATCACGTCCACGTGTCCGAGGAGATCGACGCCTTCGATAAGCTTAAGTTTGAGGGCATGTTCCAGCAGCTTTCGCCGGGCGGTGCTATCTCCTATGTTGAGGTTCCCAACATGCAGGACAACCTCAAGGCTGTCATTCGCGTGATGCAGTACATCTACGACAACATCATGTACGCCGAGCTCAACACCAAGAGTGACTACTGCCAGGTGTGCGGCTACGATGGCGAGATCAAGATTGTCGAGGACGACGGTAAGCTGGTGTGGGAGTGCCCCAATTGCGGCAATCGTGACCAGGAGAAGATGAACGTCGCCCGTCGCACGTGCGGCTACATCGGTACCCAGTTCTGGAACCAGGGTCGAACCGAGGAGATCCGCGACCGCGTGCTGCATCTCTAATAACCATCCCAGGCCGCCCCGTAGCGAGGCCCCGGACCTTTACTCGCTATTTCGGACAGTCCTGGCTCACGACGGAGGCGCCACTGGCGCCTCCTGTTCGTGCGGAACTCATATCGAGCAAAGGTCCGGGGCCTCGCTACGGGGCAGTCAAGTTGACGTAACTGAGATGCAGCTCGTGGTCTGCTCACTCCTCGAAGTTCTTAGCGGACATGAGTTGACTTGCAACAACGCTTTGCTTGCGATGACGGTTGAGCTGCAACAAAGTTTTTATTAGACCTCGAACCCTATACTCGATGTTCGCTACGTTCATTGAGTATCGCTCGCGAGGGGTCTGGAGTATATCGTCCCGCCCGCAGTTTCGCAGGCCGAAGGCCGAGAATGTCTGAGGACGGGATGATATACTCCAGACCCCCAGGAAGGTTACCTATGAACTACGCGAACATTAAGTATTTCGACATTGCTGATGGGGAAGGCGTTCGTACTTCTCTGTTTGTGAGCGGGTGCCGTCGTGGGTGCAAGAATTGCTTTAACTCTGTCGCGTGGGACTTTGCTGCGGGTGAGCCGTTCGATCGTGCCGTCGAGGACAAGATTATCGAGAGCCTCGATCATCCCTTTATTGACGGCCTGACGATTCTGGGCGGCGAGCCTATGGAGCCCGAGAATCAGGCGGGGCTTGTTGACTTTATCGAACGCGTGCGTGCGGCCTATCCTGCGGGGTCGGGCAAGACCATTTGGTGCTTTACCGGCGACGTGCTCGAGGAGCTTATGCCGGGTGGTCGTCACCATACCGAGGTGACGGACCGTATCCTGGCCTGCCTCGACATGTTGGTGGACGGCCCGTTCGTTCAGGATCTGTACGATATCTCGTTGCGCTTTAGAGGCTCGAGCAATCAGCGCGTGATTGATATGAACGCCACGCGCGCCCGTGCTGTGCGTGAGGGCGTTGCGCTTTGCGACGCTGTGGAGCTTTGGCGGGACGATCCAGTCTATTCGACCCATACTATGTAGCTTGTGGCCGATGCCAAAGGGCGTGGTACCATAGCGCGAACGTGAAATCGGAAAAGTGAGGCCCAGATGGTCGATCAGGAAAAAGTCGAGGCCGCCATTAAGCTGTTGCTTGAGGGCATAGGCGAGGACCCAACTCGTGAGGGCCTGCTGGAGACCCCGGCGCGCGTTGCCCGTATGTATGGTGAGATCGCCGGTGGTATGGACCAGAGTGCCGAGGAGCACCTGTCCAAAACCTTTGCCGTCGCTTCGAACGATTTGGTTATCGAGCGCGACATTACGTTTTACTCGCTGTGCGAGCACCATCTGCTGCCGTTTTATGGCAAGGCTGCCATCGGCTACATCCCTAACGGTCGCGTGGCGGGGCTTTCTAAACTTGCCCGCACGGTTGAGGTCTACGCCCGCCGTCTGCAGCTGCAGGAGCAGCTGTGTGCGCAGGTTGCCGATGCCCTCATGGACTATCTTGCTCCCCAGGGAGCGATCGTGCTGATGGAGGCCGAGCACATGTGCATGACGATGCGTGGCGTGCAAAAGCCCGGCACCAAGACCGTGACGCTCGCTCGCCGCGGCGTCTTTGAGACCGATCCCGCGCTCGAGGAGCGATTCTTTAGGATGCTGGGACGTTAGCATGAGGGTCGTCAACGACTTTACATCGAAGACCGATGAGGGGACGTCGCGTCGCGGCTTTATGGCTTCGGGCTTGGCCCCCTTTGGTGCCATGCCTCGCATTGATTACATTTGTGCCAACGGGCTGTTCCGGCGACATCTGGGCAACATTGCACAGTTGGAATCGGGGCGCATCTTCTGCCGCCATGGTATTGACCATCTGCTCGATGTCGCTCGCATTATGTGGATCAAGAATCTCGAGGAACAGCTCGAGTTTGACCGCGAGGTCATCTACGCCACGGCACTTCTTCACGATATCGGCAAAGATGAACAGTATGAATCGGGTATATCCCATGATGTTGTAAGCGAACGCGTCGCTGATGCGATTCTCGGCGGCATGCCCGATGACGTGGCGTTTGAGCCGGCCGATGCCGCAGCCATTAAGACGGCCATTCTGGGCCATCGAAAGCTGCGCGTGAACAGCCAACCGCTTGAGCGTCTGCTCTATGCAGCCGACAAAGCGTCGCGCGCCTGCTTTGCATGCCCCGCGCGCAATGCTTGCAACTGGAGCGACGATAAAAAGAACCTGTCGATTCGCGTGTAGTTAGTTTGCGCGGTCGGGGTTCTAAACGAAGGAGACGATCGCGATGAGCAACAAGAAACTGCCCGAGAATGCAACCAGGACTGAAGGCGCCGAGCTCGCCCGCCGTGGAAGGGGCGAAATATCCACCGCAACGGCGGTGCCCCACGTGAGCTATGACGATCTGCGCCATGCCGACCGCATTACTATCGACGGTCTCGAGGTCTTTGCCAACCATGGCGTGTATCCCGAGGAGAACGCGCTGGGCCAGAAGTTCATCGTGTCCTTGGTACTCTATGCCGACCTGCGTGCAGCGGGGGAGCACGATAACCTGGACGCCTCGATTGACTATGGCTCGGTGTGCCACGATGTCGATGGCTATCTGCGCGAGCATACGTTTAAGCTCATCGAGGCCGCAGCTGAGGGTACGGCCCAGATGCTGCTGCGCCGTTATCCCTCGCTGCTTGGTGTGCGCATCAAACTCGATAAGCCGTGGGCGCCTGTTGGCCTGCCCCTGGCAAGCTGTGGCGTCGAGATCGAGCGCGTGCGCTAGTCGACGCTAGAGCTTGTTGAGGGGTGGCTGCTTGAGCCGCTGCGACAGAGCTCTATTGTTGGGGCAGTACGTGTCGAGCAGGGCGTGAAACCGCTGATTGTGGCTTGGCTCGAGCAAGTGGACGAGCTCGTGGGCGACAACCATGTCGAGACACTCGATGGGATAGGCGGCAAGTTCGCATGCGATGCGAATGGCTCCGGTCTTGGGCGTGCATGAGCCCCAACGTGTCTTCATGCTGCGCACGGAGACACGGGCCACGGTGACGCCCATTGCGATTTCGTATGCGTGCACCATGTCGCGTAGCGCTGCGGCGACCTCGGATGTATAGAGTTGGTCGATACGGGTCTGGAGTTCTTTGCGCGTTAGGCCGTCGAGGGCTGTGCGCTGCTTTGCCTGCACGCGCCCACCTGGCTCGTCGACACCCATAAACCTTGCGAAGGTTGCTTGCTTGGGCCGCGGTGCGGGTGATGCGAAGTTGTGATCGAGTGCGTCCTGTACCGTGATGGGCTTGCCCCAAAGTGCAATGATGGACGAGGGGCTGAGTGGCTCTTGCGCCGTCGCCTGACGTTGCTCACGCTGGGCAAGTCGGTTGACAATCCAGGCACTGTTACGTTGAACGAATGCCTCGATACGCTCGCGGCTGGCGCCGATCGGTGCGCTGGCGTGGACCTCGCCGCTCGATGTGACGCGTAGGTTGAAGTTCTTGACGCACTTTTTGGTAACGACGACGGGGATGGGCGTCCCATCCGGTCGGGATACGAAAATCGTAAATTGCTGCGTCAAAAGCGGTCCTTCAGATTGGAGCCGGGCCGGCATGTCGACCGTTCGGCATGCCGGCCCGCTCAAGGGATGTGAAATTAATAACGCTCAAAGAAGGCAAGCGCGTTGTCGCTGCAGAGCTTCTGCATCACGGTCTTGCCAAAGTGCTTGGAGAGCATGTTCTGGAATTCGGGCATCTTGCTGGCATCGGAGAGGAAGACGGGCACCGTGGCACCGTCCCAGTCGCCGCCGAGCGCGATGACGTCCTCGCCACCCAGGTCGAGCCAGTGTTCGATATGTGCCGCCAGCTGGTCGAAGGTGACGTCTGCGGCTGTCTTGTCGGTTGCGTCGCTGGAGAGGAACTCGCTGCAGTAGTTGAGGCCGACGATACCGCCCATGTCGCGAATGGTGCGGAACTGGTCGTCGGTGAGGTTGCGCTTGACGCCGCAGACGGTGCGGGAGTTGGAGTGGCTGGCGACGAAGGGACGCGTGGCGTGGGCGACAACCTCGTCAAAGCACTCATCGTTGAGGTGGGAGACGTCGAGTACCATGCCGGCGTGCTCCATCTGCGTGAGCGCCTCGATGCCGGCGGCGGTGAGGCCGGCGTGGGTGTCGTGGCCGCTCGCGAGCGGTCCCTGCGCGTTCCAGCTGAGTGATGACATGAGTACGCCCAGGCTCTTAAGCACCTCGATCAGCGCGGGGTCCTCGGCAAAGAACGTGGCGTTTTCGATGGTGTGGATGCAAGCGACCTTGCCGTCCTTGAGCGCGGGGCGAATGTCTGCGGCGCTGCGCACGTTGACCATGCGGTCGTGGTTGAGCATTGCCTGGCCGCTCATATGCGCCATGATTTGCGCCTGGAAGCGCGCGGCGTGGGCGGTGGGAATCTCGTCGGGGACAAACGTGGCGAAGCACTGTGCCCATGGCGTGTTGCCGATCTTTGCGAGCGAGATGGCGCAGGCGTTGCCCTCGATGAGGTCGAAATCTTGCGGATGCGTTTCGTCGCCGGGGAAATAACCGTCGGTGCCGGCGGTAAAGCGCAGGTCGAGATCGAGCGTGGCCCAGCCGATGCGGTCGGCGGTGTCGCAGTGTAGGTCAAATACGGGATATGCCATGGTTCCTCCGGTTGCAGCGTTTCTTTGCAAACTGTCATTGAATTGTATGACTAGGGTATAGTTAGCGCCATATGTTCACGGCGGCCCGCGTTGTGCGCCGCCCTTATCACGGAGGTTACCATGTCCAACCAGGGCAAGAAGGTCAAGACTCATTATCGCGGCACGCTTGACGACGGCACGCAGTTCGATAGCTCCTACGATCGCGGCGAGCCGCTGGAGTTCACCTGCGGCGCCGGTCAGATGATCAAGGGCTTTGACGCCGCTGTTGTCGACATGCAGGTGGGCGAGAAGAAGACCGTGCACATTCCTGCTGCCGATGCCTACGGCGAGCACAATCCCGAGATGGTTATTACCTTCCCGGCCGAACAGGTTCCCAACATCGAGCAGATCGAGAAGGGCATGAAGCTTTTTCTGTCCACGCCGAGCGGCATGCCCGTCCCCGCCGTGGTCATCGACGTAACGCCCGAGGCCGTGACGCTCGACGCCAACCACGAGCTGGCCGGCAAGGACCTCAACTTTGATATCGAGCTCGTCGAGGTCGAGGGTTAGAGTATGCCTGAGCGCTTGGTTTCGACGACATGCTTGGGAAATCTCAACGATCCGTCCTATGAACTCCTGCTTCGCCGGAAGCTGGGCGGCGTCTTTGAAGTTGACGAGCTGCTGCTCGATTGGGACCAGGCTGATGTATGCGCTCTTGTGGGCGTGACGGAGCTGGGGCGCACGGTCGATGTTCGGCTGGATACTGCCGACGGCGGTCGTCTTGCCGACGGTGACGTGCTCGCTATCGACCACACGGGTGCGGTGCCCGTGGTGGTTGTCGTACGTCTGCGCAGCGCTGAGGTTTATTTGGTCGAAGTCGACCGCATGGACCCGATTGCGCTCGCGCATGCGTGCTGGGAGATCGGCAATATGCACACGCCGCTTTTCCGAGGCGATTCGGACGAGCATACCGTGCGCATGTATACGCCGGTGCAGCCTGTTTTGGGCCGCATGCTCCGGGGCGTCGAGGGCGTACGGCTCTCGGTGGTTACCCGTGAACTCGATACGGACCGGCGCTTTGCGTCGAGTGCGGCGGATGCCGTTGTGAGTATGGCTCCCGACTTTACCATCGTAAAAAAGACGCGCGGCTAAGCGCGTGTATACGCAAGGCGGGCTTTGAGGGGCGACCAATCAAGGTCCGTCTTGCTGTTGATAGGAGGCTTTGGGGAAGCATATGGGTCTTGAGGGAATCAAGCTGATTGCATGCGATTTGGACGGCACGTTACTGCATCCGGGGGAGCACGAGCCGCGTTCCGAGGCCTTTGAGCTCATCGATGAACTGCATCGTCGCGGCATCGTGTTTATGCCGGCGAGCGGTCGTCAATATGCGAGCTTGCGCTACCTGTTTGCCCCGGTGGCCGATGAGCTCGCCTATGTATGCGAAAACGGAGCCCTAGTGATGAACGAGGGGCGTGCCGTTGTCAAGCGTTCCATGGAGCGTAGCCTTGCTATGGATATCGCGAATGCCGTGGTTGCGTATCCCCATGCCGACGTGACCCTTTCGTGTGAGGGACACCTCTACACCATGAGCGGCAACGATGCGTTCGTCGACCATTTGCGCTATGAGGTCCACTGCGATGTGGCGGTGGTCGACCGTCCTGAGGACATCGACGAGGACGTCATTAAGATTGCCTTCCAGACGCCCGAGGTGGATCAGCCGGCGGCCCTGGAGTATTTTGAGCGCCTCTTTAGCGACCGTGTCGACGTGATGACGTCGGGAACCGAGTGGACGGACTTTATCGGCTTTGGTTCGGGCAAGGGTTCCGCGCTTGCCGATTACGGTCGTGCCCTGGGAATTTCGCCCGACGAGATGATGGCGTTTGGCGATAACGAAAACGACCGCGACATGCTCAACGTCGTGGGCCATCCTTATCTAATGGAGAGCTGCAATCCCTCTATGCGTGGCATCAACGACCGCGTCCGCTACGTGCGCACGGTCGAAGAAGAACTGCGCCGCCTGCTCGCCGAGTAGATATATGTGGCATGCCTAGGAATCTCTTTTTGCTGCAGAGTGCAGAAAGGTGGATTTTAAGGCATGTCCCGAACATCTACCGGCAGTCGGGGCAGAGACCCTCGAAGATGGTGTAGTGCGACGTGACGTGCCAGCCGATTTGCTCGGATGCCTTGGCGTCGAGTTGGGCATCGAAGGGGAGCGGTACGTCGATGACGCGGCTGCACGAGGTGCAGATGATATGCGCATGCGGCTCGATCGTGCGATCGAAGCGGCTGCCGCCCGGCGTCTTGATGGAGAGAATCTCGCCGGCGTCGGCCAAGAGATTGAGGTTGCGGTAGACCGTGCCGCGGCTGATTTTGTCATCCTGCGCGCGCACGACGTTGTAGATTTCGTCGGCGGTGGGATGGTTATAGCTTTGGCGCACGGCGTCAAGAACCAGCTTTCGCTGCCTGGTATTCCTTCTTTGCACCGCCATGCGCCTCGCCTCTTTTCTATCAACGGTCGTAGGTAAATGATACCGTATTTAGCACACAATACTAATAACGAGGCGTGAAACCGTCTTCATTGGCAAGTGGGGCTCGGGCCTGGGCGTCTACGAGGCGAAAACGCGTTCCCATACGCTCGTAGGAGGCATGAAGTGCCTCGAGATGAGATAGGATATTTGCCGGAGCCCCCTGTATCTCCATCTCGACTGAGCCGTCTTCCATGTTACGCACCCAGCCGGTGAGCGCGCGTGCCTGCGCGAGGTTGGTGTTGGTAAAGCGAAAGCCAACGCCCTGGACTTGCCCCGCCCAGCGCAGGAAATAGCGCAGGGGAGTGTCTTGAGTGGCCTCGTCGCTTGCGAGCACAGTAAGCCTGCGGCGCAGCTCGAGCTCGACGTTTGATGGTTTTTGAGGCTCTCGACTGCCGCCGGTGACGCTGGAGAAGAACGTATCGAAGAGACCCATAGCTATGCCTGCTTGCCTGCGTCGGCTGGGAAGGTTATGCCGGCCTGCTGGCGCACGGCATCCATGATGCGCAGTGAGACGAGTGTGACATCGCGGTAGTGGCCAAGCTCGTGGCGTCCCGCCGGGGTCTCCCAAATCTCTTCCTTAACGCTATCGATGCCGCCGATGGCGGTGATAAAGTCTGTGAGTTCGTATTCCATAGTGTTGCTCGATTTGGGCAGGTCGAGCACGCGGCCGTTGTCTCCCTGTTCGCGCGGTGCCTCGGTCGCCGAGCCGCGTACGACGTCGCCGCGATAGTCGATGCGGACGTTGCGGGGCGTGGACAGATGGTCGATCTGGATAGTGCCACGCTCGCCTTCGATCTGCGAGGGCAACAGGTCGTTCGTAATTTTGGAGTGCGCGAGCTCGACGGAGATACGGCCACCGCCGTAGCTGGCGAGGATGGAACCGCAGCCATCGATGGGGCCGTGCGTGAGCTGTCGCGTGGTGGGATCGAGCAGAGTGGTCATGCTCGTAAGGCCGGAGGGCATGCCAAAGATCTCGACCATGGGCTCGACGGTATAGACGCCAATGTCCATGAGGGAACCCGATGCCATATTGCAGTCGAAGATATTGGTGGCGCGTCCCGCGAGAATCTCGTTGTAGCGCGAGGAATACTTGCCAAAGCGCAATGAGGCGCGGCGGATGGGGGCGATCTCGCCCAGGGCGTCCTCGATGGCGTGGAAGGCGGGATCGTGGAGGGGACGCATGGCCTCGAGGGCCACGACACCTGCTGCCTCGGCAGCGCGGAAGACTTCCAGCGCCTGCGCTTCGGTGGCGCAGAAGGGTTTCTCGACGATGACGTGCTTGCCACCGGCGATGCAGGCAAGGGCCTGCTCGTAGTGGAGCGCATTGGGGCTGCCGATGTAGACGGCGTCGACGTCGTCGGCGGACGCAAGCTCGTCAAGTGCGGTGAAGTTACGCTCGCCGCCGTGTTCGGCGGTAAAGGCGGCGCCGCGCTCGGCATCGCGCGAGAGCGTGCCCACAAACGCGGCTTGGTCGTTGGCGTTGACGACCTGGATAAAGTCGTCGGTAATCATGGATGTGCCGATGGTCGCGATGCGCAGCATACGTCCCCCTTGCGTTGTTTGGTCTACAGGATGAGTGTAGCGCGTGGGGATATAAAGCTGCGCGAAAACGCTATTACAGGTCGCTCTCGTTAAAGCCGGTGTCGATATCGAGGTTGCTGCCGTCGGCCGCCGTGGTGGCGAGCTCATCGCAGTGCTCGTTGAGCTCGTGGCCGGCATGCCCCTTAACCCAGATGAACTCCACCTTATGCTTGCTTTTGGCGGCAAGCAGGCGCTCCCACAGGTCGCGGTTCTTGACGGGCTGCTTGTTGGCAGTTTTCCACCCGCGCTTTTTCCAGCCGTCGATCCAGTGTTTATTGAAAGCGTTGACGACGTACTGCGAATCGGAATGGACTTCGACCTCGCAGGGGCGGTTGAGCGCCTCGAGCGCCACGATGACCGCCATGAGTTCCATACGGTTGTTGGTGGTCTTGGCGTAGCCGCGTGAAAGCTCGGAGGTGAAGGTCTTGCCGGCGGGGTTGGTGTATTTGAGTACGGCGCCGTAGCCGCCGCGTCCCGGATTTGATCGGGCCGAGCCGTCGGTGTAGATGATGACCTTCACATGGTTCCTTTCGTTGGGTACGTTTCGTGTGAGTGACCATTGTAGCGCCATGCCCGCCGGGGGCTAGCAATCTACGATTTCTACCCCGTCTTCCGACAGTTAGTTGGCATGGATGATGCGGTTGAGCTCGTCGAGGTATTGCTGCAAGAGGGGAGAGGGCTTGCGCTCGTCGTGCATGATATAGCCTACGTGCATCGTTGGGGCGTCTGCTAACGGGATCGATGCCATACCCCATTGCATTTCATTGGAGAGGACACCGGTCGACAGGGTGTAGCCGTTCGACGTGATAAGTAAGTTGGTAAGTGTTCCGCGGTCCGAGATTCGTATGTTGCGGTCGCAAGGGATATAGCTAAAAGGTTCCTCGGCGTAATAGAAGGAGTTCGAGGTGCCTTGCTCAAAGCTGTAGCGCGTATATGGTGTGAGGTCGGCAAGGGACAGCTGCGGGCGGCGGGCAAGCGGGTGGCGCTCGCTAACGAAGACGTGGACCGTCGCGTCGAATAGGGGATGGAAGCTCGCGCGCGCATCGGCAAAAGCCTTCTGCAGAACGCGGACGTTAAAGTCGTCCAGATAGAGGATGCCGATGTCGCTGCGAAACGCGCGGACGTCATCGATGATCTGCGACGTGGTGGTCTCGCGCATGATGAACTCGAACTTGTCGTCCCGGCAGCGCTCGACCACGTTGACAAAGGCCTCGACCGAAAAGGCGTAGTGCTGGGCGGAAATGGCGAGGCGGGCTTGCGGGGTGCCGCCGTCCTCGTAACGCGCCTCGAGCATGTCGGCCTGCTCTACGACCTGGCGCGCATAGCCCAAAAGCTCGGTGCCGTCGTTGGTGAGCGTGACGCCGCGGCTGGAGCGCGTAAAGATCTCCAGGTGGAGTTCCTGCTCCAGGCTTTTGACGGCGTTTGAGATGTTGGACTGAGCGGTATAGAGGCGTTGAGCTGCGGCATTGATTGAGCCGGACTCTGCTACGGCGATCAGGAAACGAAGCTGCTGGAGGGTCATCGGCGCCGTCCTTTCGAGCGTTATCTATAAAACCGATAACAGGTTAGCGCTTTTAAGTGATTGACCGAGCGAAACAATGCTCGTACTATTCAAAACACACAAGGGCGGTAGGTAATTAAACCGACCACGGAACCGGGATGCGAAAGGAGGCCCGCATATGAATTGCTTACCAAGACGAATGCCGGGCTCCTGTTTGCGCCCGTCGGCGTGATCAGGAGACAGCGACTTACTTCTCTCTAATTAATTTACTTTTGTTCGATCAAGGAGATCATCATGAGCCAGTTCATCAACAACCCCGAGCACACCTTTGGTTTCGATACCCTGCAGCTTCACGTTGGCCAGGAGAGCGCCGATCCCGCATCCGACTCCCGCGCCGTGCCTATCTACCAGACCACGAGCTATGTGTTCCGCAACTCCCAGCACGCCGCCGACCGCTTTGGTCTTGCCGACGCCGGTAACATCTACGGCCGTCTGACCAACTCCACCCAGGGCGTCTTCGAGGACCGTATCGCCGCGCTCGAGGGTGGTGTGGCAGGTCTTGCCGTTGCCTCCGGTGCTGCTGCCATCACCTATACCCTGCAGGCTCTTGCCCAGGCCGGTGACCACGTGGTGGCTCAGAAGACCATCTACGGCGGTTCCTACAACCTGCTGGAGCACACGCTCTCCCAGTTTGGCGTCGAGACCACCTTCGTCGATGCCCACAACCTGGACGAGGTCGAGGGCGCCATCAAGGACAACACCACGGTCATCTACCTCGAGACGCTCGGCAACCCCAATTCTGACATCCCCAATATCGACGCCATCTCCGAGATCGCCAAGAAGCACGGTCTGCCGGTTGTCGTCGACAACACCTTCGGCACCCCGTATCTGTTCCGTCCGCTGGAGCATGGTGCCAACATCGTCGTCCACTCCGCAACCAAGTTCATCGGCGGCCACGGCACCTCGCTGGGCGGTGTGATCGTCGACGGCGGTAACTTCGATTGGAAGGCGAGCGGCAAGTATGCGCAGATCGCCGAGCCCAACCCCTCCTACCATGGCGTCTCGTTTGCCGAGGCTGCCGGTCCCGCCGCCTTCGCAACCTATGTCCGCGCCATCCTGCTGCGTGACGAGGGCGCCTGCATCAGCCCGTTCAACGCTTGGATCCTGCTCCAGGGCACCGAGACTCTGTCGCTGCGCGTTGACCGTCATGTCGAGAACACCAAGAAGGTCGTTGAGTTCCTGGCTGGTGATTGCCATGTCGCCAAGGTGAACCACCCGAGCCTGTCTGAGCACCCCGATCACGAGCTCTATCAGAAGTACTTCCCCAACGGCGGTGCCTCGATCTTTACCTTTGAGATTAAGGGTGGCCAGGAGGCAGCTTGGAAGTTCATCGATCATCTGCAGGTCTTCTCGCTGCTCGCCAACGTGGCCGACGTCAAGTCGCTCGTCGTGCACCCGGCTACCACTACGCACTCCCAGCTCTCTGCCGAGGAGCTCGCCGAGCAGAACATCACGCCCTCCACGATCCGTCTTTCCATCGGTACCGAGAACGCCGAGGATATCATTTGGGATCTGAAGCAGGCCTTCGCCGCGCTGGACGAGTAAGGCGACTTGTGCAAGGACCCCTTGCGACTCGATAGGTATAACTGCATAAAATGCCTGCTCAAGGCGCCTGTGCGAACAATGGTTGCACAGGCGCCTTTTTTGCATAGAGCGGGTGCAAAAACAGGGTTTTTGGCATGCTTTATGCAATCGAGATGTGGAAAACTCCTGTTAAGAGGATGTGAGTTTTACGCAATTGACGTGCGCCTTTTAAGTAAAACCGCAGGTCGCGATTTGCTCGGGGTACTATGCAGCGCGATCGAATCACACGCAGCTCAAACGCAGCAAAAATGCACTACGGAGGTTTCCAGCTACATGAGGATTGATTCACGAAAACCGAAAACCGCCGCCCTTTCCGCCGCTCTGACCGTGGCACTTTTGGCGGGCGCCGGTGCAACTGATGCCCACGCCGCAACACTGTCCGATACGGTTGGATCTACGCCGTCCGAGACGACGCTGGTACAGCCCGTTGACTATCGCGGCGATGGTTATGGTTCCATGCAGGAGTGGAACGCCTCGATGGAGGCCAAGCGCGATTCCCTGGAGATGCGCGCTCAGATCATCATGAACATGTACGATGACTATGCCACCGATGACGAGCGCGCTGTTCTGCAGGGTTGCATCGACGGTGCGGGTAGCCTGTTGACGATGGGGGAGGTCGACGCGAAGTCGACCGAGCTCGATGAGTTGCGCGCCACGCTCGAGGATGCTAAGCGCGAGGCGCTTGAGGCTGCCGCAGCCGAAGCCGAGGCCGCTGAGGCCGTTCAGGCTTCGTATTACAACGCCGGCTCCGGCTCGTCTTATACGTCTGCTGCGTATTACGCGAACGGCTCGGGTCTGACGCGCTCGAGCGGCGTCAATAACTATAACGGCCGCCGCGAGACTTATTACAGCAGCAACGTGTTGTATCACCACCGCACGGGCGAGTGGACGCAGGATTCCGAGGGCTTTTGGCGCGATTCCGATGGTTACTACGTCGTTGCCGCGGGCGATAAGGCCCAAGGCTCTACGTTTACCGGTTCCAAGGGCGAGTGCAAGGTCTATGACTCCGGCTGCGCTGCCGGAACCACCGACTACTACACTGGCTGGTAATCTGCCATAAGCCAATAGGACATGACGGGCGGGCGTCTTTACCGAGCCTTTGGGCAACGTAAAGGCGTTCGTTTTTTGTGCGTGCTTGAGTTAACAGAGCGCTTACCGTGGCAGTACGCCGCGCATATGGGCGCGGGGCACACTAGTTCATGAGAAATAAGGTCTTTCTCTTGGAGGAAGTGGTCTTGTGAACGCTCGAGATATCGCCGTTGCCGCCGTCGCATTGGTGCTTGGTTGCCTTGGTCCTACGGCCGCGCTCATTGCGGGCATGCAGGGGTCATGCGGGGCTGCTCCAATCGTGGTTGGCGCGCTGATTGCGGCCGCGCTGCTGGGAGGTGCGGGTGTAGTCCTTTGTCGCGACGATGAGGGCCAGGCCTCGGAGTCGCAGCTCTGACCGTCGGGACATCGACTACTGGTTATAGATGAAGATGAAAGCCGCCGTAAGGGGAGTGCCCTTGCGGCGGCTTTGCTGTTGAGTCTGTTGACGTGGTGAGTCGGGCGCTACCAGCTTGCCTCGATATCGCGAATGCGCTGATAGAGCCATTCGTTCTGCGGTGCCTGGATATCGTGCTTGGCCGCCAGACGGCAGATGGTGCCGGCGAACTCCTCGACCTCGGTTTTGCGCCGCGCGACGCGGTCTTGCGCCATCGAGGGCATGCCGGCGGGATCGATTCCTTCGATGAGGTGCACCATCTGCGTCAGGTCTGCCTCGGTCAGCTCAACGCCCTCGGCGTTGGCGACCGCAAGCGTTTCGCGCATGGCGGAAACAAGGCAGCGACGCTGCTCGGAGCCCTGCTCCGTGGCGCTTCCGTACGTGCCGCCGTAGGCCATGCAGGTCTGGTTGATGCCGTCGTTGAGCATGAGTTTGGCCCACATGCGATGTGCGATGTCGTGCTCGACGGTATGGGCGATGCCGCAACGCGTGTAGAGCTCGTCGATGGCGATAACGGTTGCGGGGTCGGTGCCGGCGGCCGCACCAAAGCGGATCTCGCCCGCATTGGTAAAGGTGAGCGCGCCGTTGAGAAACACAGCGTCCATGCCCTGGCAAATACCAAGAACGGTATGCTCCCAGCCAAAGCGCTCGGCAATCTTCTGCTCGCTGGTGATGCCGTTGCACAGCGAGGCGATGAGCGTATTGGGGCCCACGATGTGTTCCATAGTCTTGAGCGCCACATCGAGCCCGGTTGTCTTGACCGTGAGGATGACCAGGTCGACGGGCGTCGCCTCGCTCGCGCGGACGGACTTGAGCGCGCAGGGCTTGCCGTTGACGGTGAGCGCATCACCCGCGTGGCGCTCAAAGCGCGCGTCGTCCATAACGTATTCGACGGCGTCGTTGCCGAGCGCTTGGGCGATCATGCTGCCGTAGAGCAGGCCCACGCCGCCCTTGCCGATGAAGGCGACCTTGTTGATCTGCATGTGAATCATCTCCCCATAAAAAGGCGCCCGCGTATGGGGCGCCTGATGGATTGTATGCCGCCGGGCCATGTCGCGTGCACCGGATGGCCGTATTTAGAAGAACAAACGCATGGGAACTTATGACGCGGGGCAGACCGCAAAGACACGTGCGGGATATCCGACGCCATCACGCACCTTGGGGAAGGTGCAGAAGATGACGGCGCCCGTGGCGGGAAGCTCGTCCAGATGGTCCATGACCTCAATCTGGTAACGGTCGACCGAGAGGATGTACTGTTCGCCGGGGTAGGGGTAGGCATCCTCGCGTGTGGTCACGGTTGCGGGGTCGGTGTCTGCCGGTTCGTGGCCGATGACACCGATGTTGCGCTCTTCTACAAGCCATTTGATGGCATCGAGGTCCCAGCCGGGGTAGTGGGGTTGGCCGTCCTCGTCCTTGTTTTCGAGGTCGGCGAGCTTGGACCAGTCGGAGCGGAAGGCGACAAAGGCGTCCTCGGGAATGCGACCGTGCTCGTCCTCCCAAGCCTTGAGGTCATCGATGGTCAGGATAAAGTCGGGGTTTGCGCCGCACTCCTCGTGCTTGTCGATGACGCAGAGCGGATGCATAAACTCGATAGGTTCGATCTCGCCAAGGGAGCGGCCATCGACATGGAAGTGGCGCGGCGCGTCGACGTGGGTGCCGTACTGCGAGGCGACCGAATACTGGAAGCAACGCATGGGCGCGAGCATATCTTCGGGCGTGCCGGGCAGGTAGTCGAAGAGCTTGGTGGACTCAAATGGCTCAAAGCCAAACCAGTGCGGGGTGTCGCACGAGAGCGTATGGGTGAGGTCGACCCAGCGATAATCGGTGCTTTTGAGCTGGGATGCGAGGTTCCAAAGGTCGAGCGCGGGCATGGGTGGCTCCTTTCATCGGGCTTTTTGCTGATGTTAAAGCGGTGCCGTGACAGCTCGATTTCCGCTGCGTTACGATACGTTCTCGATTGCGATTCCACGATGTTTCGGCCGCGTGACCATTGTGTTTCGCCTTGCCGGGGCGCTGATGGCGAAGGGAGGGGCCGTGCAATACCGCGTTGACCCCAAAAGTGGTAACCGAATATCTGCTCTGGGTCTGGGCTGCATGAGGTTTCCCGGTTCGCCGGGCCATCCGGATGCGAAGACAGCCGATGCCATCATTTCCCGTGCGGTGGAACAGGGGATTAATTATCTGGATACCGCGTATCTCTATCCCGGTAACGAGGCGTGCGTGGGCGCCTCACTTGAGCGCTTGGGGCTGCGCGACCGGGTGTTGCTGGCGACCAAGTTGCCGCACGCTTCGTGCAAGTGCGCGGAGGATTTCGACCGGTTCTTCGACGAGCAACTGCGTCGCCTGCGGACCGACCATATCGACTATTACCTTATGCACAACATCACTTCGCCCGCTCAGTGGGAGCGCGTGGTGGCGTTGGGTATCGAGGACTGGATCGCGCGTCAAAAGGCGGCGGGGCGCATTCTCCAGATTGGTTTTTCGTACCACGGCAGCGCGGCTGATTTCCTGACGATGCTTGACGCATATGACTGGGATTTTTGCCAGATACAGTACAACTATGCCGGCGAGCGTTACCAAGCGGGAACGGCAGGGCTCATGGCGGCTGCGGAGCGCGGGCTCGCGGTGTTTGTGATGGAACCGCTGCTGGGCGGGCGTCTGGCAGGCAAGCTGCCGCCGCGGGCCCGCGCCGTGCTCGATGGCGCTCGTGACCCGCATTTGCGCACTCCTGCCGCCTGGGGTCTTTCGTGGGTGTGGAATCATCCTCAGGTGACGATGCTGCTTTCGGGTATGACCGATACCGCGCAGGTGGATGAGAACGCGGCGTTGGCCGATCGGGCCCTGCCGGATTCGATGACAGCTACTCAGCTCGATGCCATCGCGCGTGTGTTGATGGAGTTTGAGAAATCAAACCGTGTGCCCTGCACGGGATGCGGCTACTGCATGCCGTGCCCCAAGGGCATCAGTATTCCCGGCTGCTTTGCCGCCTACAACGCGAGCTATGCGCACAGCTGGTTTACAGGGCTGTCGCAATACTTTACGGCGAGCGCGGTGCGTACAAACGAGGCCAAGCTGGTGAGCAATTGCGTCAAGTGCGGCAAATGCGCGCGCCACTGCCCACAGCATATCGATATCCCCGAGCGTCTCGATGACGTGCGCCGACGCTTCCAGCCTGGACCCGTGACGGCAGTGCTTAAGGCCTTCGGCAAAACGCGCTCCTCGTGACCCTTTTATAACTTGCGGTGGAATAGTTCCTGTTTGCGGCAGAATAGGGCTTAAACAGGGACTATTCCACCGCAACTGAAGGGGGCTGTCGTGGGCCATTGGAATTCATGTGATGATTCGCGTGAGGTTCGTTGGGGCATTTTGGGCGCTGGGCACATTTCTCATCGATTTGCATCGTCGCTCAAGAAGGTCGACGGGGCACGGCTGGTGGCTGCGGCCGGTCGCACTCCTGCACATGTCGAGGAATTTTGCCGAGTGTTTTCGATCGATGCTGCGCATGGCCATGCCTCGGCCGACGATAGCGGCGATGCGGCTTATGACGCGCTGATTGCCGACCCCGATGTCGACGCAATCTACTTGGCTCTTCCGCATGGCATGCATACGCGTTGGGCCTGTCGCGCGCTGTGCGCCGGAAAGGCCGTGCTGTGCGAAAAGCCGGCCGTTTTGAGTGAGGAAGAGGCTCTCTCGATCGCCTCCACCTCTCGCGAGAGCGGCGTGCTGTTTATGGAGGCGATGAAGAATCGGTTTTGCCCGATGCGCACTCGCGTGAAAGACTTGCTTGCGTCGGGTGAGCTTGGCCGTATCGTCTCGATTGAAAGCGTGCAAAAGCTCGATTACGGCGAGTCTCCTTCGGGCTATCTGCTTGATCCGCTGCAGGGCGGCTGTCTATATGACATGGGCTGCTATGCGGTCGGGTGGTTTGAGGATTTGCTTGCGGGTGCGTGCGATGTTTCGTCTCGTGAAGTTCGCTGGCGTGACGTATCGGGCGGCCGCGTGGATTGGGCCGATGAGATTCATATGAGTGTCGGCGGTATACCCATTCATATGGTGTGCGACGGCAAAGCAGCATATGAAAGCCGCTTAACGATTGCCTGCGAACGGAGTTCGTTGGAAATCGAGCGCCTCCATCGCCCCGAGCTCGCCCATGTGAAGTACTCCGACGGTCGAGTGCTCGAAATCGACGCCCCATTTGAGGTCGATGTTTTTTACGGCGAAGCTTCGCATGCGACTCAGCTCATCCGGGCGGGGAAACTCGAGAGTCCCGTCATGCCCCTTGCCGCCACACAGCGCTGCGCGCAGATCATCGATGCGATTTGCTTGACGCTCTAGGCTGCGGTGCTGCTGCTCAAGGGGGCTCGGCGGACCGTGCCCCTGATGCCCCTTTTATATCTTGCGGTGGAATACGGTCTGTTTGCGCCAAAATAAGGCACCAATAGACCGTATTTCACCGCAACTGATGAGGGGGAGTTGGAGATGCTGACGATCGGGTGTCATCTTTCGACGACGAAGGGCTATCGGGCGATGGGGGAGACGGCGTTGTCCATTGGCGCCAATACCTTTGCGTTCTTTACGCGCAACCCGCGCGGTGGCAAGGCAAAAGACCTTGACATGGATGACGTGGCGGCCCTGCGCGAGCTTATGGAGCAAAACGACTTTGGCCCGCTTGTGGCTCATGCCCCGTATACCTATAACCCCTGCTCCGCTAAGGAGCGGGCGCGCGAGTTTGCCCTGGAGGCCATGGCCGAGGATCTGCAGCGCATGGAACCGCTGCCCGGCAACTACTACAACTTCCATCCCGGTGCGCATGTGGGGCAGGGCTCCTACGCCGGCATTCAGATGATTGTCGACACCCTGTGCCAGGTGATGTTTGAGGGCCAGCAGACGACGGTGCTGCTCGAGACCATGGCCGGCAAGGGCACCGAGGTGGGCCGCAGCTTTGAGGAGCTGGCGCTCATCATCGAGGGCGTTGCCGACAAGCGCCCCGAGCTGTCCGATAAGCTGGGCGTTTGTTTGGACACCTGCCATGTGAGCGATGCCGGCTACGACATCATCCATGATCTGGACGGCGTACTCGACGAGTTCGACCGCGTGGTGGGTATCGATCGCTTGCATGCCGTACATATCAACGATTCGAAGAACCCTTGTGGCGCCCATAAAGATCGTCACGAGTGCATCGGCAAGGGATACCTTGGCAGCGAGGAATTTGGTGGCGGTATGCAGGTTATGCAGAATATTGTATCGAATGGCCGTTTGCGTTCGCTGCCGTTCATTTTGGAGACTCCGAACGAACTTGCAGGTTATGCAGATGAAATTAGACTATTAAGGTCATTGCAGCAGTAATGACTGTCACAAAGTAGAGTATTCCATTCACGTTATGGGTTTGTTTCAATCGATTTTCTCATTGCAGATTCGTAATTCCGGGTGCATAATAGCCAACAGTTTTTGCAGACCTCTGAATCAAACGAGGTCACCGGAAGGAGACTGATCATGAAGCTTAAGAAGCTTGGCGCATTTGCCGCCACGGGTGCCATGGCACTCGCTCTTGCACTGACGGGTTGCGGCTCGTCCAACGCCACCTCTGGTTCCGATGCCGGTTCCAGCAGCTCTGACGACGCGAAGGTCGAGAAGGTCGATGGCTCCAAGGAGTACGCGCTCGTCAAGGACGGTACGCTGACCGTCGGCACCTCTGCCGAGTACGCTCCGTTTGAGTACAAGGACGACAACGGCGACTACCAGGGCTTTGACCTTGAGCTCATCAAGGCTATCGGTGACAAGCTGGGTCTGGATGTCGAGTATGTCAACAACGACTTCGACACGCTCGTCCCCGGCGTTGCTTCGGGCGCCAAGTATGACGTTTCCATCGCGGCTATCACCGACACGCCCGAGCGTGAGAAGGAAGTCACTTTCTCCGATTCCTACTACATGGACGATCAGGCTATCGTGACCAAGGTCGATAACACCGACATCACGGCCGACAACTACAGCGAGAAGCTCAACAACGCCGACGCTACCATCATCGTCCAGTCTGGATCGACCGCCGAGGCCTTTGCCCAGGAGAACTTCCCTAAGGCCAAGATCGTCCCCTACAAGGACGCCACCGAGTGCTTCAGCGCCCTGCAGTCCGATAAGGGCGATGCCGTAGTCACCAACCGCTCCGTTGCCAGCCAGCTGACCGCCGAGCAGTTCAACACCTGCCAGACCATCAAGCAGATCAGCACCGGCGAGGAGTACGCCATCGCCATCAACCAGGGCAACACTAAGCTCAAGGACGACATCAACCAGGCTATCAAGGACCTGACCGATGACGGTACCGTTGACGCCCTTATGTCTAAGTACAACATCAAGTAAAATAGCCACTTGATTGCACGCGGGCCCTTTCCGTTTTGGCGGAGAGGGCCTTTGCGTTTCTTGAATGGGCGTCATCCCGCCCCGTTATGTCGGCAACTTAAACGTTAGGAGCCACCTTGTCTCGATTGAACCAAGGAGCCATGGGCAAGAGCCATCCACTGCCCTTGATGCTCCAAAAGCTAGCCTGCGTCATGGCCGTGGCGCTCGCGCTGGTGTGCGCGGGGGCATATGCGCCCACGACCGCCCAGGCGCTTGAGACCGCAAAGATTACCGCCCGACCCAACACCGGTTCGGGCAGCGATGTGGTCGGCGGCACCGAGACGCGCATTACCTGGGAAGTTCAGGCCGATGCCGACGAGGAGCTGAGCGGTCTTTCTTTGACGTTTGTCGACGGCACGACGTTTGGTACCGATGACACGCGATTGACGATGCTCTCGGGCGAGGACCTCATGGATCGTACGCCCATGAAGCCCACGTGCAAGGCTGACGGCCAGACGCTCAAGATTGACTTTGGCGAGACGGCGCCTGCCGGCGGCTTTTTCCGTGTCGAGGTTTACGGCGTGACCTTCCCCGTCGAGGGCGGCGATGAGGCCTTTAGCGGCACCTATACGCTCGCCGACGGGTCGACCAAGAAGATCTCCAAGATTCCGTCGGTGGAGATCAAGGGCGTGACGGCCTTCGATAGCTTCTTGGCCGACCTTAAAGAGCAGCCGTGGGTCGAGGTCTGGAACTCCAATATGTTCCTGCGCCTGTTCCTGAACCCGGTCATTTTGGTCCAGAGCCTGCCGATCGTCTTCAAGGGCTTCCTCATGTCGCTTTCGATCGTGCTTGTGGCGTTTCCGCTGGCAATTCCCTTCGGTTTTGCCCTGTCGCTCATGCGCATCTCTAAGTCGCGCATCCTGCGCTGTCTTGCCGGCATCTATGTGAATATCATCCGCGGCACGCCGGCGTTCTTGCAGATCTACATTGCGTTCTTTGGCTTGCCGCTGGCCGGTGTCAAAGTGGACGACTATGTGCTGGGTGTTATCGTCATGGCCATGAACTCGTCTGCGTACCTGTGCGAGATCTTCCGTGCCGGTATTCAGTCGATCCCCAAGGGCCAAAACGAGGCTGCTCGCTCGCTGGGTATGAATGCCTTCCAGACGCTGCTCTATGTCATGATTCCGCAGACGTTCCGCAATGTCCTGCCTACGCTGACCAGCGAGTTTATCCTGCTCTACAAGGACACGTCGCTGCTTGCCGCCGTGGGTGTCGTCGAGATCGTCATGAACGCCCGCACCATCGTGGCCACGACGGGCTCCATCACGCCGTATGTGGTTGCCGCTCTGTTCTATCTGGTCATTACCCTGCCGCTTGCGCGCTTGGTGAGCGGTCTTGAGGCGAGACTTCTGGGGACGGCCGAAACCAAAAAGAAGCGTCCCACCAAGAGCGCCGGACAGGTTGTCGCGACGCCCGCCGATCATATCGCCGGTCTGTAAGGAGGTCCTGTCATGAGTGAAACGAATTCCAACGAGGTCGTTGTCAGCATCAAGAACCTCCAAAAGGCTTTTGGCGATAACGTGGTTCTGCGTGATATCGATCTGGACGTGCACAAGGGTGAGGTCGTTGTGGTCCTGGGCCCCTCGGGCTCGGGCAAGTCGACGATGCTTCGCTGCATCAATCGCCTGGAGCATCCCACGAGCGGCTCGATTGTCGTTGAGGGCGTGGATGTGTGTGCCAAGGGCGTCGATCTTAACAAGGTGCGCACGCATCTGGGTATGGTGTTCCAGCAGTTCAATTTGTTCCCGCACCTCTCAGTCAAAAAGAACGTCATGCTCGCGCAGCAGAAGGTGCTCAAGCGCAGCAAGGAAGAGGCCGAGAAAATTGCCGTCGAGGAGCTGACCAAGGTCGGTCTTGCCGAGCGTATCGACTTTATGCCGAGCCAGCTCTCGGGCGGTCAGCAGCAGCGCGTTGCCATCGCCCGCGCCCTGTCGATGAACCCGCACGTCATGCTCTTTGACGAGGCCACCTCGGCGCTCGACCCCGAGCTCGTGCGCGACGTCCTGGGTGTCATGCGCGACCTGGCACGCGACGGCATGACCATGATCGTCGTGACGCACGAGATGGGCTTTGCCCGCGATGTCGCCGACCGCGTCGTCTTTATGGACGGCGGCGTCATTGTGGAAGAGGGTACGCCGAGTGAGGTCTTCGATCATCCCAAAAGCGAGCGCACCAAGGCGTTCTTGGGAAATATCTCGTAGCCGGTTGATGTAACTACCGTTACAAAAGAGCGGGGGCTGGACTTGAATCCAGCCCCCGCTCTTTTGTAGGGATGGGGATGCGCTGTGATACAGGCTCTTTTGGAGGCCTGGTTTCGTTACGCGAGCTCGGCTCCGAGGGCCTTGCAGGCCGCCTCGCCCTCATCGTCGGGCGCATCGTAGCAAATGACGGAGTCCACGACGTTGACGCCGGCCTCGTCGGCGTCGGCCTTCCAGTTGTCCATCCACTCGCCCTCGGCCCACGAATAGGAGCCAAAGAGGACGACCTTCTTGTCGCCGAGGGTCTCCTTGACCTCGTCCCACATAGGCTGAAACTCGTCATACTCAAGCTCCTCGGAGCCCATGGCGGGGCAGCCGAAGGCGAAGGCATCATATTCGGCGGCCTTGTCGGCAGAGAAGTCGGCGCAGGGGATGACCTCAGTCTCGGCACCCGCGGACGTGGCGCTTTCGGCGACGAGGTTTGCCATGGCCTCGGTATTGCCCGTGCCGCTCCAGTAGACGACGGCGATCTTGCTCATGTTTTGTCCTTTCGGTCGTGCGGCGCTTGCCGCGGCTTGTACGTTCTATCGGGTTGCCTGGGCAAGTTGCGCCAGGCTGCAGCCCTGCTGATAGATAAAAGTGAAGTATTGGGTGCAGGCACGGTAGGCATCAAACGTCGCAAGCGCCTGCTCGACATTTGCGTAGACCTTCCAGGCCCCAAAGACCTTGTAGTTCTCGCCGCGCTGGACGATAAATTCGTGCACGTCGTCGTAGGGATATCCAAGGAAGTAGCCTATTTCGTGCGGAAACTCGCAGGTGCAGTCTTTGCTGCAGCTAGCTTGCTGGGGTAGTGCGCATCGAGTCTGGCTGCAGGCGCATTCCGCGACGTTATTGCTCGCGAGCGTGATGCGTGATGCCAAATGCACAAGGCATGCCGAAGGGTCTCTCGTGTCGTAGCCTTCCGAGGTGAGCGCCGTTTGGACGCGAGGGTCTGCGAAATAGGTGGTGAGGCTTTTGGCTCGGTACGCGTACACGAGCGCTCCGCAGGGCCGCCAGACCAAAACACTCAGGTGGATGCCGAGCGGGTCAAGCTCGCGATTGCACTGGGCGATAACGTTGAGCAGGCGTGCTCGGCGTTCTGCAATGGTTTCGGTTGTGGTCGAGCCGTCCCCGTGGGCGTAGGTGCCTGGATAGGTAAAGAGCGATGCCGGCTTGATGCCCGCGAGCGTGGGAGAGCAGTTGCGCACGACTGCCGCCTGAAACGTTGGGATGTCTATGGTTCGAGTCACGGCGCTCCTTACGGATCTAAACTGTTAGCCTAGGAAAACTTATACACGAAAGTAAGCCATGGTCAACAAAAAAGTTTGAAGAGGGAAACTAATTGACCGAACAGACATGATTTTGGGTTAAGATGGGGGCACCCCATGGGGGTATCTAGATAGTGCTACTTGAAAGGGGAGCGCATGAGTGACTTGCTCAACCCTGCGAATCTCATCGTGCTGGCCGTCATTGCCGTCGGCATGTTTTTTGGACTGCGTCGCATTGCCGCTTCGACACACGGGAAGAGTTGCTGCAGCGATGGTACGAGCGGCAAGAAGGCCAAAAAGGTTGTTGTGGTGGATACCGATGCGTCACACTATCCCTATAGCGATGAGCTGCTCATCGGCGGCATGAACTGTGACGGCTGCGCTCAGAACGTAGCCAATGCTCTCAATGCGCTGGATGGCGTGTGGGCAACGGTGACGTATGCGGACCACACGGCACGCGTGCGCTCTAAGCAGCCGGTTGATCGTGGTGTCCTCGAGACGGCCGTGAAAGACGCGGGCTACTACGTCATGACGCTGTAAGCGCCGCCCTGGATGCGCTTCCTTGGCTAGGCTCGTCCGCGCAGTTCGATGTCTTGGATGTCGTCGAAGTCGATGGCGATGCCTCGGAGCTTGAGGAGCTTGAAGGCGGGGAGCGCCTCGTCGAGGATGCCGGTGCGGCTGCGATAGCCGTATGTATCGTAATAGGTGACACGAACCAAGTCGCCACGTTTGAGACCCTCGAGCTTTTTAGAAAGTACGAGGGCTTTTTCTTCCGTGAGCTCACGTTTTGACTCGACGGTGATTTCCTGCTTGCGCACGAGTTCGTAGTATCCCGTGAGGGCGGCAAAGGGCATAAACTGTGCGGCGCGGTTGGCGCGCACGGCACCGTTGGCAGTGAGGTTGGGGTCGGCGGCGCGGCGTCTGCCCTCGGGGTCCGCCAGGCGCTCGAAGGCGGTCGGCGGGCGCACGGGCTGCTGCTTGGGTTTAGGCACGATGTCCTCCAACTTGGCCGTTGCGTTCGCGCGCGGTGGCGCCGGCGGTAAAGCTTAATCCCTTGACGAGCGCGTTCTTGCCGTACTTGCCTTTCACGGCCAGGACGGCGCGCGCCAGGTCGCGCTCGCGCTCATCGGCCTCGATATCGCTGAACAGATCGATGGTGGCAAATTCCTCGGGCATGAGGTTGCCAAATCCCAGGTTGATGCGCTTGACCGGTCGTTTGGGATCGACTGTTTGTGCCCAAAGGTCATCGAAATACCCCATGATCTTCTTAAACGAATTAGTGCGCTCGGGCAGCTTTCGCGAGGCGTTGGAGTGCGCAAAGAGCGCGGCATAGCCACCACGCGGTTTGCCGCCGTGTTCGCCCACAAAGATGCCATCGATTGCCTGCGCTTCGCGCACCAGACGACGACTTTCGTCATCGCGCTGGACGGGCTTGGGAGCACGGGGCGCGAGCTCGGGGCCGGCAGTTGCGGTGGGTTCGATGCTCGATGTGCTCGAGCGCAGGTGCCCGCAGCCGTCTATATACTGCGCCGTGCCGCTGGCGTTGAGCCGGCGTATGTCGGCGCGCTCGCTTGCATAGCCCACAAAGAGCGAGATGCTGTCGCACACCACGTGCTTGTCGACTAGATCCAACACGGCGTTGTCGACCATTTCGCGCAAGACGGTGTAGGCCTGCTCGTAGGCATAGCCCTTCGAGAGCACCTGTCCTGTGGTGGTCGAGGTTGCTTGCGGGCGATAGGCTTGGATATCGGCGATGGTTGTCGGCTCGCGCCCGAAGGCGTGGTCGATGAGATATTCGGCATTGACGCCGAGTTCGTCGTAGAGCAGGTTCTCGTCGAGTGCGGCGACGCCCATCAGGTCGTAGACGCCGTATTTCTCGAGACGGGCCGCCACGCCGGGGCCGATGCCCCAGATGTCGGTGATGGGGCGATGGGGCCAGATCTCCTTGCGAAAGGTCCCGTCGTCGAGTATGCCGATGCGGCTGGGTACGTGCTTGGCGGTAATGTCGAGCGCTACCTTGGCCTGGAATAGGTTGGGGCCGATGCCGACCGTCGCCGTGATGCCGGTGCGCGCCAAGACCTCGTCGCGCAGCGTGCAGGCGAACCCTTCCGCATCGGTGTGATAGAGGTCCAGATAGGGCGTCACGTCGATAAAGCATTCGTCGATGGAGTAGACGTGAATGTCTTGCGGACTCACGTATTCCAGATAGATGCCGTAGATTTTCGCCGACACCTCCATGTAGTGCTGCATGCGCGGTACGGCCTTGATGCAGTCGATGCCGTCGGGAATCTCGAACAGACGGCAGCGGTTGTGTATCCCGAGGTCCTTCATAGCCTGTGTGATGGCGAGGCAGATGGTCGTGCGCCCGCGCGATTCGTCGGCAACGACCAGGCACGTAGTGAGTGGGTCGAGTCCGCGGTCGACGCACTCGACACTGGCGTAAAACGTCTTGAGGTCGATGCAGATGTAGGTGTGCTGCTCGTGCGCCATCCGAGCCTCCCATCAAACACATGTTCTTATCGAATACCTGTTCGATAATACCTGCTCGACCGGACACCGTCAAAACCTGCCCCTTTTTGGCAGGTATGGTCGTGCGGCTGCATCGGGTTTTTAACGCAGCCCTAAAGAGTGCGTAACAGCTCGGAAAAGCTCGCTTCGCAGCATGAGGCTAACGATTGATACCACCATAAAGCACGGAAGGGTTGTGGGGATAATGGTCAACTATGGGTTTGGTATGCCGACGCGCTTGGTTGCGGATGGGGATGTGGCTCGCTGGTGCGGGCGATTGGTTGCCCACTATGGCGGCACCAAGGCACTGGTCGTGCTGGGAGGCGACAAGCACACGCGTGATGAGCTCGTTTCGGCGGCGCTGGGCTCGGTTGATCGCGCCCTGCTCGAGCGCGTGCTTTTCCGCTGCGGCTCGGTTGAAGGCGACGGAGGAGACGAGCTGATCGACGAAGCCGTGGCCCTGGCGACCGACGAAGGCGTGGACTTTGTCTTGGCGATTGGCGATGCCGATACTGCCGGCTTTGCGCGCGAGCTCGCCCGTCGCATGGCGGCGCTCGATGTCGGCGAAGACGGTTTTGTCCCTTATGGATGTATCGTCTCGGAGGGCAAGGTGCCTGCCGTCGTGGGGGCCGGCGAGGTTCCCGTTTTTGCCATCATCGCGCCCGAACTGCTGGAGGGCATCGGGTCTCCTCTGCGTGAGTTGCTCGGTAGCGTCTGCGCCGCGGCCTAATATTTGCCATAAAGGGACGGGTTATTTTTGGCTGGTAAAGCGTTTGACCTGCCAAAATAAACCTGTCCCTTTTTGGTCGGTTGCCGTTTGGGGGCCGATTGGCAACGCTCGCTGATTATAGTCTTGACCTGCGCTAGAATAGTGGCATCTGAATGTCCGGGCGCATGGAGGCGTGCGCTCGTATGCTGAGGAGGACTCTATGGCAACTGTTGCCGCACCTATCGATGCTACGTCGACTGCCGCTTGGAAGGCGCTCGAGGCTCATCAGGAGAAGCTCGAGGCTGAAGGTATCGACCTCAAGGCCTGGTTCGCCGCCGATGCCGAGCGCGTGAACAAGCTGAGCTTTGACGCCGGTGACCTGCACTTCGATCTGTCCAAGAACCTGGTGACCGATGAGACCGTCAAGCTGCTGTGCGATCTTGCCCGCGAGGTGAAGCTCGAGGAGCGCCGCGACGCCATGTTCTCCGGCGAGCACATCAACACCACCGAGGACCGCGCCGTCCTGCACACCGCGCTGCGCCGTCCGGCGAGCGAGAAAGGCCAGCTCATCGTTGACGGTCAGGACGTCGTCGCCGACGTGCACGAGGTCCTCGATCGCATGTATGCTTTCGCCGAGCGCGTGCGCTCCGGTGAGTGGAAGGGCGTTACCGGCAAGAAGATCGAGCACCTGGTGTCCATCGGCATCGGCGGTTCCGACCTGGGCCCGGTCATGGCTTACGAGGCTCTGCGCCCCTATGCCGACGCCGGTATAGACTGCCGCTACATCTCCAACATCGACCCCAACGACCAGGCCGAGAAGCTCAAGGGTTTGGATCCCGAGACCACGCTCGTGATTATCGTCTCCAAGACCTTCACCACGCTCGAGACCCTCACCAACGCCCGCGAGGTCAAGACCTGGATGCTCGAGCAGCTCAAGGCCCAGGGCGCCATCGACGGCTCCGATGAGCAGAACGCCGAGGCCGTGGCCAAGCACTTCGTTGCCGTCTCCACTGCACTCGACAAGGTCGAGGCCTTCGGTATCGATCCGGCCAACGCCTTCGGTTTCTGGAACTGGGTTGGCGGCCGTTACTCCGTCGATTCCGCCGTGGGTCTGTCGCTGATCGTCGTGCTCGGCCCCGAGCGCTTCCAGCAGTTCCTCGAGGGCTTCCACGCCATCGACGAGTACTTCTGCAACACGCCGCTCGAGAACAACGCCGTCGCGTTGATGGGCCTGCTCAACGTCTGGTACGTCAACTTCTTCGGTTCCAAGAGCCACGCCGTGCTGCCGTACTGCCAGTACCTGCACCGTTTCCCGGCCTACCTGCAGCAGCTCACCATGGAGTCCAACGGCAAGCATGTCCGCTGGGACGGCAGCGCCGTGACCTCCGACACCGGTGAAATCTTCTGGGGCGAGCCCGGCACCAACGGCCAGCATGCCTTCTACCAGCTGCTGCACCAGGGCACCGTGGTGGTTCCGGCCGACTTCATCGCCTTCGCCAACACCGCCAACCCTGCAACCGACAACGGCCAGGACGTGCACGAGCTGTTCCTGGGCAACTTCCTGGCCCAGACCAAGGCGCTCGCCTTTGGCAAGACGGCCGATGAGGTGCGCGCCGAGGGCACGCCCGAGCAGATCGTCCCGGCTCGCTGCTTTGAGGGCAACCGTCCGACGACCTCGATCTTTGGCGACACGCTGACCCCGTTCGCGCTCGGCGAGCTCATCGCCCTGTACGAGCACATCACGTTTGTCGAGGGTACGGTCTGGGGCATCGACTCCTACGACCAGTGGGGCGTTGAGCTGGGCAAGCAGCTTGCCAAGCAGATCACCCCTGCCTTCCACGACGACGCCGCCAAGGCCGAGCAGGACGCTTCGACCCAGGCGCTCATCGAGTTCTATCGCGCGCACCGTAAGTAGGATTCGCTGCGAAAACTAACGCATAGCCGACAAGGGCCCGTATCCGTTGGGATGCGGGCCCTTTGCTATCTGGATAGAATGGAATGTATCGGGAGGCGCCTCGACGGGCATCGCAATCGTCGAAGGCACGCCGTTCATGTTTGGGACAATGTGACATTTTTCCCGTTGCAAACAGCGCCGCCGTGGGTGTTCTGTATGATGGCTCAGACAAGGTTGCTCAATGACAGGGAGGCACATATGGCAATCAAAGCCATCGCAATGGATATCGACGGTACGCTCACCAACGACCAAAAGGTCATCAGCCCGCGTACGCGCGAGAAGCTGCTCGCGGCGCAGGAGTCGGGTATTAAGCTCATCTTGGCTTCGGGCCGTCCCGCATGGGGGCTGCACGCCCTGGCCCAGGAGCTCGACCTTCAAAACCATGACGGTTTGCTGGTTGCCTTTAATGGCGCGCATGTGGTCGACGCTCAGACCGATGAGGTCCTTTTTGACCAGGCCATGCCGGCTGACGAGCTGCACCGTCTGATTGATCACCTGCGTAATTTTGACGTGATCCCTATGATTTCGCTTGGTCGCGATCTGCACGTCGAGGATTCGTACCGCTGCATGATCACGCTGCCTGACGGCTCGCAGAAGAATATTGTCAAGTATGAGCGCGACGCGTGCGATCTTAAGATTCGCGAGGTGGAGAGCCTGCATGAGGTCGCTGATGCTTATCCCGTGGACAAGCTACTCACTGCGGGCGACCCGGCCTATCTGCAGGCGCATTACGAGGAGATGTATGCGCCCTTTAAGCAGACGCTTTCGGGCATGTTTACGGCCGACTGGTATTTTGAGTACACGGCGCCCGGTATCGATAAGGCCCGTGCGCTCGAGGGTGCCCTGCCCAAGCTCGGCATCGATGCCAGCGAGGTCGTCTCGTTTGGCGACGGCCAGAACGACAAGTCCATGATCGAGTGGGCTGGTACCGGCGTCGCCATGGGTAACGCTGTCGATGAAGTCAAGGCCGTGGCCCAGATGGTGACCGCCAACAACAACGAAGACGGTATTGCGGTGGCGCTGGATAAGCTGCTGGGTTAGAATCGCCGATAGTGCATGGTTCGGGCGTCCGCTTGCGGGCGCCCTTTTGCTAGGGAGGGTGCCGTGTCCGCATTTCCGTTCGACGCCGTTATCTTTGACATGGACGGCGTCATTGTCGATACCGAGTATTACTACCTGGGCGAGACTGCCGCGTTTGCCAAGGAGCTTGGGTTGAATCTGACCCAAGAGGAGTTGAACGGGCAGGTTGGTACCTCACATCAGTTCTTCCTGCATATGCTGGTCGATTGGTTTGAGCGCGCCGGTAAAGGGCACTTCACTGGCGAGGAAGCATTGGCCCGTTGGGACGAGTGGGCGCATAAGCGTCCGCGTGACTACCAGGCTTTGATTAACCCGGGCGCTGTGGATACGATTCGCGAGCTGCCGCGCCGCGGCGTTCGCGTGGCGCTTGCCAGCTCGTCTCCCATGGATAGCATCGAGGAAGTGCTCAATGCATGCGGGCTGTCGGATGCCTTTGAGTATGTGGTGAGCGGCGAGCAGTTTAAGGAGAGCAAGCCCGAGCCCGACATCTACCTGCATGCGCTGGACCTGTTGGGGCTGCCTGCGGTCCGTTGCTGCTGCGTTGAGGATTCCGTTCCGGGCATTACCGCGGGTAAGCGAGCCGGCCTGACGGTCATTGCCAAGCGCGAGGAGCGCTTTGGCTTTAGCCAGGATGCTGCGGACAAGATTATCGACCAGCTGCCGGAGCTGCTCACGCTTTCTTAGGAGCGCGGTAGTTGCGCGTTTTTCGGGTCAGATGAGTAAATAGCCGACATTTTGGTGCGACACCTAGCATACTTTAAGCCAATGCGGGCTTAAGGACTTGTTGAATGCCCTTAAGCCCGTTTTAGACTTAATTGTGCTTGGAGAGGGTATATGCCACCGACTGAAGGGCTAACTGACGGTAAAGCAGCGATACCGCTGTACCAACAGGTTATCGATATCATCAAAAACGAAATCAACTCCGGTGCCTACAAGGCAGGTGCGCGGATACCCAACGAATTCGAATTGGCTGAGAGCTATAAAGTTGGCCGCGTTACCGTGCGACGCGCTATTGAGGAGCTCGTCCAGCAGGGCTATCTAACGAAGCGACAGGGGAAAGGCACGTTTGTCAATGCCCCCAAGCTCAAACGCAAGATTCGCCAGAAGGATGACGTCCAGAGTTTTTCGGACGCATGCCGCGTTAACGGAATGGAGCCGGGGGCGTGCGTCATTTCGAGAAAGATACTGCCGGCGGATTCCACCGAAGCACAGTTCTTTGGTGTTCCCGTTGGAACTGACTTGATCTGCGTTGAGCGCGTGCGTGCTGCCGATGGCGTCCCTGTCATGCTCGAGAACAACATATATGTTTACGAGGACAACGCCTATCTATCAACGGCACCTCTATCTAACCAATCCATTTTTGAGTTCGTGCGCAACCGGACGGGCCGCACGCCCGCGTTTACCGACCCATGCACGCTTGAGATCGCGTGCGCGTCGCCCGAGGTCGCTCGGTTGTTGGCAGTTCCCGTTGGCGAACCCTTGTTTTATATGGAAGCCTTCTTTTTCGATGAGCAACGGCGGCCGTTTATCATCGGTCGTCAGCGGATCGTTGGGTCTCGCTACGTTTTTGACATCTAGGACATTGCGTATGGAAACGCCCGGTGAATCATCTCACCGGGCGTTTTCATACCGTTCAGGGCGCAAACGCAACCGTTCAACCGCGTTGCGGCAATCAGTTTGAAATTATCTTGATGACGAGAAAAGCTGCTGGTAATCTATAGAACGTCATAGAACGTTTGCCTTGTGCAAACGTTGAGGCGAGATGCGATGCAGTCTCGAGTTCTTTGGAGGTATCTATGTCAGATACGAAGGCGAAGAAGACAAACAGACGTTTTAAGTTCAAATTACCGCATGTCTATACGATCATGTTCTTGCTGATTGTTGTCTTTGCGGTCTTGACTTGGATCGTTCCCTCTGGTCAGTATCAGCGCAAGATGATTTCGACAGCGGCGGGCGAGCGTGAAGTCGCCGTTGCTGGAACCTATGAACAGGTCGATAAGAACTACACCGATTCCGAGACCGGCGAGACCATCAATCTGGGTCAGGATATCTTCGCGGTCCTGCAAGCGCCCACTAAGGGCATCCAGGAGGCTGCCGACGTCGTTGCGTTCGTCTTACTGATTGGCGGGTCGTTTGCAATCATCACCAAGACCAACGCTTTGAATGCCGGCATGAGCCGTGTGATTAAAAAGCTCAAGAACAAGGACATCCTCATCATTCCCATCACGATGACGTTGCTGTCCATTTGCGGCACCACGTTTGGTATGTCTGAGGAAGCCCTGCCGTTTTATGCCATCTTCATTCCCATCATGATGGGTATCGGTTATGACTCGATGACGGCATTCATCATCTGCTTCCTTGGTCCTAACCTGGGATATTGCGCTTCGACCATCGATCCGTTTAATGTTCTGATCGCCCAGGGCATCATTGGCATCGAGGGCAATCCGCAACTGTGGCTGCGCGCCGTTTCTTGGGTCATCTTCACTGCCGTCGGTATCGCATGGGCCATGCGCTACGCCATGCGCGTCAAGAAAAACCCCGAGTCGTCCATTACGTACGAGGACGATAAGCTCAAGCGTATCGAGTTTTCCGTGACCGATGCCTCCATCGAGGAAGAGTTCACTACCCGTCAGAAGCTCGTGCTTATCGATTTTGCTTGCGGTATGGGCATTATCGTCTGGGGTCTTGTTACCCAGGGTTGGTACATGAATGAGATTTCCGCCGTGTTCCTTGGCATGGGCTTGCTTGCCGGTATCCTGGGCGGTCTTGACCAGCAGACGATTGCTGAGGAGTTCGTTAAAGGTCTCGCCGACTTTGCGTACGCCGCCATCGTTATCGGTATCGCTCGCGGTATTCTGGTCATCGCCGAGGGCGGCATGATCATCGACACCATCCTCCAGGCGCTCGCTACTGCGCTCGCCGGTGCACCCGCCGCCGTCTACACCACGTTTATGTATATCGTCCTTGGCCTGCTCTCTTTGCTGGTTCCCTCGAGTTCTGGCCTGGCGGCACTCACCATGCCCGTTATGGGCCCCCTGACCGAGCTCATGGGCCTCAATCCCGAGGCGGCCGTTACCGCGCTCCAGTTTGCCAACCAGACCATCAACACCATCAGTCCCGTGGCGGGCATGACGGTTGCCGGCCTTGGCGTGGCTAAGATTTCGTTTGGCCAATGGTGGAAGACCATTTGGAAGTTCTTCATCTTCATGGTCGTCTTTGGCCTGATCGTAACGGCAATTTCTGGCATGCTTCCGGCGTAGGTGGTTGTGATGTCTGATCGTTTGACGGTCCTGACGTCTAAGAGCGTCTTTACCGGTACGGGGGACCTGCCGTTTGAAGGTTTCGTAGCGGTCCGTGACAATCGAATTGAGGCGGTTGGCACCAAGTGTGAGGCAGCTTCGTATTTGACCCAGGCGGACGAGGTAGTTGACCTGGGCGACCGCACCGTCATGCCTGGCCTGATCGATGTACATACCTTCTATACAGGCTGGGCGCTGCGGACGTTGGGGTCTGATCTGTCCGGCATCGCCGATGCCAAAGAGGCCGTGTCGCTCTTGCGTGCATGGAAAGAAGATCATCCGGATTGCGCGGCGGCTTTTGGCCGCAACCTGCCCGAAACGTTGGCATCGGATGCCGAGAACGCAGATACGTCAGCTGTGTTTGACGATTGTTTTGGCGATATCCCTGTCGTCTGCTTTACACCGGGTGCGGAGACCTGCGTTCTCAATGCTGCCGCCAGTGCGCGATACGGCTTCACACCCCAGGCGTGCTATGCCGAGAAGGTCTGGCGCATGATGAGCGATTTCCTCGCGCTGCCCGAGGTACGTGCGGGGTATTCGGACTACATGAGCATGCTTAACGAGCGCGGCGTTACCGCCATCAAGGAGATGGCGTTTGATGACTACTACGGTTTTGCCGACGAAATGGCTCGCCGTGAGGAATCTGGTGAGCTGACGGTTCGCGTCTCTATGATGTCGCAGCCGGTGGGTGCCGGTGCAAATCTGTCGTATGCTCGCGAGGCACGAGAGCGCTTTCGGGGACCGTTCGTTCGTTTTTCTGGCTTCAACCGTATGACCGATCGCGGCGTATGGGCGGGGTTTGCCGAGATGATTGACCCCTATGAGGACACGGCCGATGCGGGAGCTGCCGGCAAGACGGTTGTCGAGGAGCCCGAGTGGGATCTGATTGAGAACGAGCTGCGTGCAATTGATGCTGACGGCTTCCGATATTCTTTGCATTGCCAGGGCGATGGCGCCGTTCGTCGCACCGTGGCGCTCTATGCCTCGCTGCCTCGAGACGAGCATGGACGGTTGCTTCGCCGCCATGCGATTACCGATCTCGAGAACTCTGACCCGACCGATCTTGTCGAGTTTGGCAAGTTAGGTGGAATTTGCGAGGTCTATCCGCAGATTCTGACGCTGGACCGGCGCGAGGATTGCCTGTCGATGATGCGTCGACAAATTGGCGAGACGCGACTTTTGCACAGCTGGAATCGCCGCGGCATGGAAGATTCCGGATGCACGGTGTGCTGTGGTACGGATTTGCCACTGCTGATTCCGAGCCTGGGCGAGTCAATCTACAGCGCGTGCGGTGGATACTTCGACGATGGACTGCCCGTGAATGAGGCCAACGCGCTGACGCTTGTCGAGCTCTTGCGTGCTTGGACTGCCGGGGGCGCGTACGATTTGATGCGCGAAGACGAACTGGGTACGCTTGAGGTCGGCAAGCTTGCCGATATCTGCGTGCTCGATCGGGATGTGTTCGACCTCGATTATCGCGACGCACGCGATCTTTCGGTTGATATGACGATGTCGGACGGACAAATCGTGTTCGATCGAAATAAGGAGGCATAAGATGTCTGAATCCAAACCGACGCTGCGCCGCGAACAGATTGCGGGCATGAATATCCACTACATCATGTGGTCGCTCGATTACTTCCTTGATGTGCAGCAGCGTTTGGGCTTTGAGTCCATTGAGCTGTGGTGTGCGGAGCCGCATGTGACGCTCGACCACACGGGCTACTTTGAGGCTGAGGTCCTGGCGAAAAAGGCTGCAGACCGTGGGCTTAGGTATCGTACTCTGTGTCCCGAGAATGTTGTCTATCCTTGGCAGTACTGCGCACGCAAACCGCTGCATGAACAGCGCAGCCTGGCGTACTTTAAGCACGGCATTGAGCTTGCCGAGGTACTTGGGTGCGACCGTATGTCCGTCAACTCGGGCTGGGGCGACTGGGACGAGGACCGCGAGGAAGCCTGGAAGCGCAGCCGCGAGCACTTGTCCATTCTGGCGGAGTATGCCGGTGAGCACGGTCTGGTGCTTACGATGGAAAGCCTGCGTCCCGAGGAGAGCAACCTTGTAACGACGGTTTCCGATGCGAAGCGCATGATTGACGAGGTCGCGAGCCCGTACTTACAGCCCATGGTTGATACAACCGCGATGGGCGTTGCGGGCGAGACGCTCGAGGACTGGTTTGCCGCCTTTGGTGATGGGGCAATTCACGAGATGCACTTTATCGACGGTGACCCGTATGGCCATCTGGTGTGGGGCGATGGCAAGCACGATATGGACGCCTTCGTCGCCACGCTTAATGCCCATGGTTTCGATGGCATGCTGGGCCAGGAAATCACGGACGGGCGTTACTACGATGACCCGGCGGCGGCAGATGCCAAGAACATGGCCGCATTCGAGAAATATCTGATTGACTAAAACAACTATCGGCCACGCAGCCAACGTCATTGATTGCGGACCAAACAAGAAAGGAACTGGATATGAACGCACACGATCTGATCAAAGAGGCAATTGCCGAGAAGGGCAAGTTCGACAGCGTCTACTGGATTGCTTGCGGTGGCTCCATGATCGATTTGATCCCGGCTCATGAGCTTCTGCAGCGCGAGGCAACCACCTTCACTTCGTATATCTATACGGCTCGCGAGTTTGATATCATGCGCCCGCGCCGCTTGGGCGAGAAATCCCTGGTCATTGCTTGCAGCCACAGTGGCAACACCCCCGAGGTCGTCGAGGGCTGCGAGATTGCCCTTGCTGCCGGCGCTACGGTGATCGCCCAGACCGACAACGCTGGATCCAAGATTGACTCCGGCAAGTGGACCACGTGGGTCTACCCGTGGGGCGAGGGCGTGCCGCAGGCCGAGGTCCCCGCTGGCATTTCGCTGTCGCTTGCGGCCGAGCTGCTCGATCAGCAGGAGGGCTACGCCGATCTTGCCGATATGTATGCCGGTATCGCCGAGATGGATAAGATTCTTCCCCCGGCACGTGAGAAGGTAAATGCCGAGCTAGGCGATCGTTTTGCCAAGCTTTGCCAGGAGCACGAGTTCTTCTACATTCTGGGCAGCGGTCCCAACTTTAGCCAGACCTACGGTTTCGCTATCTGCTCTCTTATGGAGATGCAGTGGCAGCACTGCAGCTACATCCACTCTGCCGAGTACTTCCACGGCCCCTTCGAGGCTACTCAGGATGGCGTTTTTTACTTCCTGCAGATGGGCTCCAGCGAGTGCCGTGCTATGGACGAGCGCGCCCTTGCGTTCCTTAAGACGCATACCGATACGCTGATGGTGCTCGATGCCAAGGAGTACGGTATGGAAGCCGTGCCGGCGAGCGTCCGTGCCTATCTGGACCCGGTGCTGTTCTACGCCATGAACTGCGAGCTGCGTGCTGCACGCGGCAAGGTGTTTGATCACGATCCCGATTTCCGTCGCTATATGGGTGTTGTCGAGTACTAGAAGGGGCAAAGGCCATGGCATTTAACGTTAACGCGCTCGGATTTGGCGACAACGTCGTCGATCGCTACGAGCATATCCAAACCATGTATCCCGGCGGCAATGCGGTGAACTTCGCCGTTTATGCCAAGAAATGCGGTGCAGCACGCTCTGCATACATGGGCATTTTTGGCAATGACGCCGCTGCCGAGCATGTCATTGCAAGCCTCGAGGATGAGGGTATCGAGCTTGACAAGTGCGAGCAGATGATTGGCGAGAACGGAGCGGCTCGCGTGACCGTCGTTGACGGTGACCGTGTCTTCCTCGGTTCCAACGAGGGCGGTATCCGTGGCGATGCGCGCTATGTTCTCGATCGCTTTGACCTTTCGTACATGAAGCAGTTCGATGTGGTTCATTCGGGCAACTATTGCTTCACCGAGCGCGAGCTGCCCAAGTTGAAGGCTGCGGGCGTCACGGTCTCTTTTGACTTTTCGGACGACTCCACCGACGAGTACTACGAGCAGATTGCGCCCTACGTCGATTTTGCTTTCTTTAGTGCGGCGGATGCCGCGAGTGAGGACGAGATTCGCGAGCGTCTGGCATGGGTGAAGGATCTGGGTCCGCGTTTTGTGTCGGCTACGGCGGGCGCCGAGGGCTGCATCGCTTACGACGGCGAGCGTTATTACCGCCAGCTGGCTAAACCGGTAACGGACATGAAGGACACCATGGGGGCGGGCGACTCGTTCCTCACCTCGTTTTTGATGTGCTATCTCGATTCCGCCAAGCGTGGTGAGGGTGGCGCCGAGGCCATCGAGCGCGCGCTCGACTTTGCTGCCGGGTTTGCCTCGACCGTGTGCGGCATGGAAGGTTCTTGGGGCCACGGAGCACCAATCGTCGAATAGCTTAAGAAAGCGTGCGGCGGTCTGGCTATGAGGCCTTGGACAGCCGATGCAAAACAATAAGCGAAACGCGAAAAGGGGGCTCGCCATGTGGTGGGTCCCCTTTTGAACATTGGAGAAGACCATGGGTATTAAAGCGTGTGCGGCTGGTTTTTGCTGTGCGGACGTCTATCAAAACATCGGCGTGTTCTATCCGACTGGTAATGGCATTGACTGGGGTATCCATCTTGCACGAATGGGCGTTTCGGTATCCGCCGTGTCGGTTGTCGGCAAGGACGAGTACGGAGACAAGATGAGAGAGGCGCTGGCCGCCGAGGGGTTTGATATCTCTCATCTGCGGGTGGAGGATGGCGACACCTCGGTGATGCTCATGGCATTGAAAGACGGCGTCGATCGCGTGCATCTCGAGGCAATCGATGGCGTAATGGAGACATATCGTCCGAATGAAGATGACCGGGCGTTTATCCTAGAGCATGACATCATTCATACCGACCTGTTTGGCAATTGTTTGGACCTCCTGCCCGAGTGGCATGATGCGGGCAAGACGGTGGTTATGGACTTCTCGGTGTTCAGCCAAGATCCCGAATATGCCTGCGAGAATCATTTTCCCTACGTTGACTACGCATTTATGTCGTTTGAAGATGACACTCCGGAGCTGCGGGACTGGGTACGTCACGCGCAGGAATTGGGGCCGCGCGTTGCGGTTGCCACGCTTGGCGAGAAGGGAAGCATTGCCTATGACGGTGAGCGCTTCTATGAGTGCGGGATCGTGCCGGCGGAGAAGGTCGTTAATACCGTGGGTGCCGGCGACTCGTATATCGCCGGGTTTACCAAGGGCGTGATCGATGGCCTTGATATTCCGGCGTGTATGAAGGCGGGCGCTGAGCTGTCGTCCCGAGTGATTGGTTCGTTTGAGCCGTACTAGGGTCAAATGCCTGGAAAGGAGTACGAAATGGTTATCGACATGTTGGTCCATCCTATGCTCTACGGCGAGATCTGTACGCCGGGTGATGAGCCTGATGGATTCGGTTTTTGGTCACGAGAATTTGGTATGGGGCATATGGGCCCCATGGATTGGGATGAGCTTCAAGTCGAGCTGGACGTCTGCGATGTGCAGAAGAGCGTGCTCATGCCGCTCGATGTAACCACGGCATGCGGAGGGCACTTTGGCACCAATGACCAGATTGCCATGCTGGTTGCCGCACATCCCGATCGTCTGTGGGGATTTGCGAGCGTAGACCCGCAGGTGAGCGGTGCCGCAGACGAATTGGAGCGCGCCTTTACCGAGTTGGGGGCAAAGGGGCTTTGCCTGCATCCTGCAAAGCAGGGTTTTGCCCCCGATGATGCTGTGGCCGAGCCGCTTTACGAACTGTGCGAGCGCTATAACAAGCCGGTGGTTTTCCATGCCGGTATGTCTTGGGAGCCGGGCGCAGAGCTCTCGCGCAGTAACCCGCTTGCATTTGAGCACACAATCGCAACGCATCCAAATGTGCGTTTTAGTTTGACCCATTTTGGCTGGCCCTGGGTGCGCGAGACCGTGGCGATGCTGCTCAAGTATCCCAACTGCTACGCGGACACCTCTATCACTTACATCGATTCGCCCGAGGAGATGATGCAGCGTCTTTTCACGGTCGATATGGGGCCGCTGTGGTATGAGCGCGCGCTATCGCACCAAGTGATGTTCGCCAGTAATACGCCGCGCTTCCGTGCATTCAAACTCAAGCGGGCGCTCGATACCGTGCCCATGCGCGATGATGCGCGAGAAAGGCTCTACTGGGGTAATGCCCTGCGTTTTCTTGAAGGGGATGAGTGAACATGGTGACGCTCGAGACATTGAGCTATCTATCGACTGCTCCGGACCAGTTCATCGATATTACCGAAGACGTGCACGCTGCCATCGAACGCAGCTCGGTGACCAATGGCTTGGCAGCGATTATTTTGTCGCATACGACCTGCGGAATCGTGGTAAACGAGGGGCTGCCCTGCGTGGAGACGGATCTTATGGAGACGCTTGATCGCATCGCCCCACTCGATGCCCCCTATGCGCATGCACACTTCCTGCCGAGCTATGGAGCCACCGGTAACAACTCCTGTGGGCATATCAAGAGCATGATTTGTGGAAACAGTTGCTTCTTTCCCGTCCAAGATGGCCACATCGTGTGCGGAGGTGCCCAGAACATCTATCTTGCGGAGTTTGACGGTCCGCAGAAGCGAAAAGTGTACGTCGAGGTGCTGGGGGAGTAACGTCCCTGCAATAACCCTATTAAGGAGCACGTTATGTCGTTTCTAACTTCGATGTTCAAGACCGAAAAGCCAGTTATCGGAATGCTGCACCTGCGTCCTCTGCCAGGTGATCCGTTGTATTATCCGGGTGGAATCGTATCGCAGGTCGTGGAAGCCGCCAAGCGCGATCTCGAAGCGTTGCAGCAGGGCGGTGTCGATGGCATTTTGATTACCAATGAGCTCTCGATGCCCTATGAGCAGCACGTTTCTCCCTCAACCCTTGCATCGATGGGCTATGTAATCGGGGCTCTGTCCCATGATTTGTCGACTCCTTGGGGAGCTGAGGCTATTTACGATGGTGATGCCACAATCGAGCTGTGCGCTGCCGTCGATGCGCAGTTTACGCGCTGCAATTTTTGCGGTGCCTGGGCCGGTGATCTCGGGCTGATTAACCGAGATTTCGCGCACACCATTCGTCGCAAGGCGGCGCTGCGCTTGGACGACCTCAAGCTTTTTCACTTCATCACGAGCGAGGGGGAGGTTTATCTCAACGACCGCACGACTGCGGACATTGCCGATTCACTTCTCTTTAATTGCCTACCGGATGCGATGGTCATCGGCGGTTCGGCTGCCGGTCGTGGCGCTTCGGGCGAGCTTGCCGACGAGGTCCGCGATCGTGTTGGCGAAGTGCCTGTGGTATGTGGCACCGGTTGTCGCGAAAATACCGTGGCTGACGTATTTGCTCACTACGATGGCGCGTTTGTCGGCACGTGCTTAAAGCGCGACGGAAAGCTGGATGCCCCGGTTGATGTTGAGCGGGTGGTTCGTTTTATGGCTACCGCTCGTACGGCGCGAGGGGAGTAGGCACCTATGGCGCTCTATCTGGGTATTGATATTGGGACAAGCGCCTCTAAAGGCGTTTTAATCGATAATCGATGCAACATCGTTTGCCAAGCCTCTTGTGGACATGAGACGGACAACCCGTGTGATGGATGGTACCAGCATGATGCTGAGGCAGTTTGGTGGGGCGATTTTTGCCGCTTGTCACGCGAGCTGATGGTGCGATCGGGGGTTAATGCGGCGCAGATCGGATGCGTGGGCCTTTCCGCATTGGGTTGCGACTGCGTACCGGTCGATACCGAGTGCAACGCGCTGGCGCCCGCGATTTTATATGGAGTCGATGCACGTTCGAAGCCGCAGATTGACGAGCTTCTTTCCGAATATGGGCCAGATCGCGCACGCGAGCTTTTCGGGCACGATCCCTGTTCGTCAGATATTGCTCCAAAGATCTTGTGGTTTAAGGAGAATATGCCCGAGGTGCACGAACGCGCTGCGAAGTTCCTGACGGCGTCATCGTTTCTGTGCGCGAAGTTGACGGGGCGTTTTACGGTGGACCGTTACTTGGCGGAGGATTTTCTTCCCCTATACGATCGCTACACTTGGAAGGTTGATGCTCGGGAATGTGCTCGTTTCTGCCGGCCTGACCAGATGGCGGAGGTAATGTCGGCTACCGATATTGCCGGGGTGATTACGCAGCGTGCGGCTGAGGCGACGGGGCTCGTGGCGGGGACACCTGTCTTGGTGGGAACGGGCGACTCTGGTGCCGAGGCCATTTCGACGGGTGTATTCCGTCCCGGCGATATGATGGTTCAGTTGGGGAGCACGGCGTATTTCATCTACTTAGCTGATCATATGGTCGATGATGCCCGCCTGTGGCCAGGAACGTTTATCATTCCCGGAACTTACGGGATCTGCGCGGGGACCAATACGGCGGGTGCACTCACATCGTGGTTGCGCCAAGAGCTGTATCGCGACGCCGTAGAGGCCGAGGGCCACGGTGGCCCCGATGCATATTCGGTTATGGCGCATGATGCCGCCGATGTGGCGCCGGGTGCCGATGGGCTCCTGTGTCTGCCGTACTTTGCGGGGGAGCGTACTCCGCTCAATGATCCCGAGGCGCGTGGCGTCTTCTTTGGCCTGACCGGAAGGCATACGCGAGCCCATATGGTTCGCGCCGCCTTGGAAGGCGTCGCGTATACCGTTGCATCCCATGTCGACATTATCGAGCGAGAGCATGGACTGCCAATTGGGCGCATTATGCTTGTCGGAGGTGGAACCAAGAATCCAGTTTGGATGCAGGCTATCGCCGACGTATGCGGGCGCGAGGTCTCGGTTGCCAAGGTTTCGGTGGGCGCATGCTTCGGTGATGCCATCATGGCATCTCTCGCAGGTGGCGCCTATGCATCATGGGATGAACTCGCCCAAGTCCTTGGCGTTGCACAAACAATCGTGCCCGATATGGCTGCCCACGAGCTATATGCGTCGCGCCGTCATATCTTTGACGAATTGTATGCACGCAACCGTGATCTCATGCACGAATTGGTGTAATGCTGCCGAATTGTACTGCCTGTCAATAGGGACTGCGTTGTGCGATTCGCATGTCCCTTGGCATTTTTGCCCACAGGGGTTAGCGAAGGTCAAAAACAGAGTGCGCATTTGCTAAAACTACCGACTCGATGCGCTTTGCGTCACAGTTTTTGAGTGAGGCAATGCGCATCGAGGTCCTTGCGAGCGATCTGATGAGCGATTGCACGCTTGTTTCTGTGTTTGGCTCGGCCGGCGCATCAGTCTCGAGCAGTAGACGGTCGAGTGGAATCTGTCGGGCATATTCGCGACCGCGCTTGGTGGCGAGCATGCGCTCGTTCACGGAAAAATAGCAGCCTGCGTTTCGCGCGCGGACGAGTTCGTCCGAAGTGCCGCTAAACCAGTGGAAGATGATAACGGGGGAGTCGGAGTTTGGGATGAGTAGTCCATGCGATTCGAGGACGTTCAGTACGGTTCCCGCCGAACGAACGGCGTGAATTGATATCACGCGCCCGGTAAGAGGATGCTGCACGAGCGCATCGCAGAGCCGGTCAAATGCCTGTATTTGTAGCGGCTCACTTCCAGCAAAGCGCGCGGAAAAGTCGAGTCCGACTTCGCCGATATAGCGCTCTTGGGCAGCAACTTCGCAAAGCAGATTGATTTCAGCGTTGCCATATCGTCCGTCGGCGAGCCACCAGGGATGGAGGCCGATGCCGGCAAAGATATTTGAACGGCCGCAGGCGCGCTTCTTGGCGCGTGCAAAGTCGTGCGGATCGACGCCGCAGTCAAATAGAATCAGGCCCAGCGCCGTTGCCTCATCGGCAACGGCGTCCGGGTGAGCCATTAGATCAAGATGGCAGTGTGCATCAAATAACCGGGGCTCCATCTCGGCGCGCTCCGCTAGTCTAGGCGCTGGCCATCGGCGCGCACGCGCTCGGTGCCGCGGCCACTGATCTGGCGGATAACCTCGCCGGCGATCATCTGGCCCATGATGGGCGGCATAAAGCTCGCGGTTCCCAGCTCGGTGCGCTCGTGGATGTTGGAAGGGTCGCGGGGCTGGGTCTTTACCGACTCCTCGCAGCTAAACAGCACGTGAAGGCTCTTGATGCCACGTTTTTTGCACTCTTTGCGCATGATGCGGCTCATGGGGTCGCGCGCGGTGTCAAAAATGTCGGCAAAATGCAGGCATTCGGGATGGAGCTTGTTGGCCCCGCCCATGGAGCTAACCAAACGAATGTCATTGTCCTGAGCATATTTGGCAATGGTGAGCTTGGCCGAGATGGTGTCGATGGCGTCGACGACGTAGTCGAGCTTGCCACCCGTCTGCTCAGAAACGCTCGCGAAGAACTCGTCGATGTTGTCGCTCAGCAGGTATTCGGTGCGCTTGATAACGCTGGCGGCGGGATTGATGTCGTGGATCATGGCTTCCATCACGTCAACCTTGCGCTTGCCGACGGTGCTGTGAAAGGCGATGGCCTGTCGATTGATGTTGCTGGGCGCGACGATATCCTTGTCCAGAATCACAAAATGACCGATGCCGCCGCGGACAAGTGCCTCGCAGCAGTTAGAGCCCACGCCTCCGCAGCCGAGCACCAGCACCGTGGCGTTGGCGAGTCTATCGAGTGCCTCACGGCCCATGATGATCTCGAGTTTGGTGTCGCGTGTCTCGACGAGAGCAGCGGTTTCGGTCATAGACATCCTCCGATGGGGAAGCGAATCGTGTTTTAGCTATCACCATTATAGGTATTATCGCGATTCCATTTGAGCCCTAGGGGCTTGTTGAAATGAGGCAAGGATTCGCATAAGATGAAGCAGATGGCACCCGTTGCAGCGGGTTGGCCAACTCCCAAACACGTTTGTAGCGTGAGAAGTGGCCGTCTTCGCATTACGCGGGGGCGGCTATTTCATTCGACCTCCTATGTGGATGCCGAGTTCCACAGCCGCGATTACAAGCAATAACAACGTCAGGACATTATCAATACTCATAGTCCATCTCCTTCTTGGGAAGAGGGAGCTGGCCCATCTGCTTCTGGACCCATTGTATCTAAAAACGAACGAATGTTCTATACATAACATTGCTATTAGATAATTAGACAAACATCTAAATAATGAGTATAGTGTGCACGTCGCGAGAGATAGCGAGAGGAGGTTCTATGCCGGGAGAGGGTTTTAAGGCGCTGGCCGATCCAACGCGACGGCGCATTTTGGAGTTGCTGCGCGAGGGCAATTGTACGGCCGGGGAGCTTGCCGAGCATTTTGACATTAGCAAGCCGTCATTGAGCCATCATTTGGCGACGCTCAAAAACGCCGGGCTGGTGACCGACGAGCGCCATGGCCAAAACATCGTTTACAGCTTAAACACCACCGTCATGCAGGACTTGATTGGCTGGTTTATGGGCTTTACAAACACGGAAGGTGATAAGGATGAATAACGAAAACAAGGGCATTCACCCCACGGGGGTATCGTCGCGCGTGTGGATTGCGCTGGTCGTTCTGTGCGTCGCCAATGTCGTAGCGCACCTCATGGTGATGCCGAGCCTGCCGGCGCAGATTCCCACGCACTGGGGCGCGAACGGCGCCGTCGATGGTTGGGGTCCTAGCTGGATGGCCTCCGCGCTCGGCGTGCTGCCTCTGGCGCTTCTCGCAATGTTCTGCGTGGTGCCGCGCATCGATCCCAAAGGTGAGGCATATCGAACCTCGGGCAAGTTCTATCAGGGCTTCGTAATCGCCTTCACCTTGTTCATGTGCGCCATAAGCTGGCTGGGAGAGCTTACGGTCTGGGGCGTGGTGCCGGCGGTCGGTTCGGTCAACGTGCTGATTTCCGGTGCTATCGGTTTGCTGTTCATCGACGTAGGCAACTACTTGCCGCGTGTGAAGCAGAACTATACGCTCGGTATCAAGACGCCTTGGGCGCTTGCCGATCCCGAGAACTGGCGCCGTACGCAGCGTTTTGGCGGCGCCTGCTTTATGGTGCTGGGTATTGGCCTGATTGTGATGGGCGTGGCAGGTGCGGTGCTTTCGAGTGAAGTCGTTGCCGCGGTGATTGCGGTTCTGGCGTTTGGTTCAGCCGGAGCTGCCTACGTCTATTCGTATCTGCTGTGGCGTAAATCGCAGCGAGCCGTTCGCTAAGGTTGCGGAAAACTAGCGTACGCAGTTCATAGTATGTTCTGGGGGACTTTTCCCAGGTAGTATTAGGGGGTGTGGGCAACCATGCCCCTTTTTCGTTAAGTTTCAGAGCTGGTTTCCTCATTTCGTTTCCACTAAAGCGAATCAAGAATAGGGAAACAGCAGGTAGAAAGGATAAAACAGGCATATGGCGGAGTTTATCTACCAAATGTATCAGGCTCGCAAGGCCCATGGCGACAAGGTAATCCTTGACGACGTGACCCTGAGCTTCTACCCCGGTGCCAAGATCGGTGTCGTGGGCCCCAACGGTATGGGCAAGTCGACCCTGCTCAAGATCATGGCCGGCATCGAGGAAGTCTCCAACGGCGATGCCAGACTTACCCCCGGCTACACCGTGGGTATCCTGCAGCAGGAGCCGCCGCTCGACGACGACAAGACCGTCATCGAGAACGTGCGCATGGCGTTTGGCGACATGATCGCCAAGGTCGATCGCTTCAATAAGATCGGCGAGGAGATGTGCGACCCGGATTGCGACATGGACGCCCTCATGGCCGAGATGGGCAAGCTCCAGGACGAGATCGACGCCGCCGATGGCTGGGATATCGATTCCAAGCTCGGCCAGGCCATGGACGCCCTGCAGCTACCCGATTCCGACATGCCGGTCAATGTGCTTTCCGGTGGCGAGCGCCGTCGCGTGGCCCTGTGCAAGCTGCTGCTCGAGGCTCCCGACCTGCTGCTGCTCGACGAGCCCACGAACCACCTGGACGCCGAGTCGATCCTGTGGCTCGAGCACTTCCTACACAACTACCAGGGCGCGGTGCTTGCCGTCACACACGATCGCTACTTCCTGGACAACGTTGCCGAGTGGATCTGCGAGGTCGACCGCGGCCACCTTTATCCCTACAAGGGCAACTACTCCACGTATCTGGAGACCAAGGCCGCCCGTATCGAGGCACAGGGCAACCGCGACGCCAAGCTCGCCAAGCGCATGGAGGCCGAGCTCGAGTGGGTGCGCAGCTCGCCCAAGGCCCGTCAGGCCAAGAACAAGGCCCGTCTGGCCCGCTACGAGGAGATGGAGGCTGAGGCGCGCGCTAGCCAGAAGCTCGACTGGACTGACATTCGCATCCCTGTCGGCCCGCGTCTGGGCAATAAGGTGCTCGAGGCCCATCACCTGCACAAGGAGTTCGACGGTCGCGTGCTCATCGATGACCTTTCGTTCACCCTGCCGCGCAACGGCATCGTGGGCGTCATCGGCCCCAACGGTGTCGGTAAGACCACGCTGTTCAAGACGATTGTGGGTCTGGAGCCGCTGACTTCGGGCGAGCTCGAGGTGGGCGAGACCGTCAAGATTTCTTACGTCGACCAGAACCGTTCCGGCATCGACCCCGATAAGAACCTATGGGAGGTCGTCTCGGACGGCCTGGACCACATGATGGTCGGCGAGACCGAGGTTCCGAGCCGCGCTTATGTGGCGAGCTTTGGCTTTAAGGGCCAGGACCAGCAGAAGCGCGCTGGCGTGCTCTCCGGCGGCGAGCGCAACCGTCTGAACCTGGCGCTTACGCTCAAGCAGGGCGGCAACCTGCTGCTCCTCGACGAGCCCACGAACGACCTCGACGTCGAGACGCTGTCCTCGCTCGAAGCGGCGCTGCTCGAGTTCCCGGGCTGCTCGGTGGTCATTAGCCACGACCGTATGTTCCTAGACCGCGTCGCCACGCACATCCTGGCGTGGGAGGGCACCGACGAGAACCCGGGCAACTGGTATTGGTTCGAGGGCAACTTCGAGGCCTATCAGGCCAACCGCATCGAGCGCCTGGGCGAGGACGCAGCCCAGCCGCATCGTATTCACCGCAAGCTGACGCGCGATTAGTCGAGCTCAGGTGACCTAATGAGAAAGGGACGATAACCTTGAGGGTTATCGTCCCTTTTTGTTACTTGGTAGAAGGTTCGACTTTATCGATGGTCCAGGCGGCTCCGAGACCGCCGGTGGTGTTGCGGCGAATGCGCACGGTAACCTCGCGGCGCTCGCCGGCCTGCGTATAGCGCAGGGGGAAGCTTGCGCGGTTTCGCGCGGCCTCGATGGTACCGCGCTCGCGGGCGATCCAGTAGTACTCGCCGACGATGCCGAGGGTATCGGCGCCGTAGGGGAGATAAGTCGACAGCTGGTGCAGAAGCGGGCCGGGGCAGAAGACCTCGGTTGCGAAATCGATGGGGAAGTCCTCGGGGATGGTCGGTGCTGCGGGTGCGGGGGTTGGGGCCGCTGCGGGTGCCGAAGCCGGTACGGATGCAGGTATTTGGTCGCAAGCAGCGGCGGGCATGGATTCGATGACGGGTGCGGGCTCCGGCGTCGCTTCCGGCTTGATCGTGGAATCTACGGGCTCCACGGTGACGGGCGCGTCTGCAGCTGCAGTTTCAACCTCAACCTGCGTCGCGTTCTCGTTCTCGACGCTCGGCTTTGCCTCGATGGGCGTGGACGCCATGGTGGTGATGCCGGCGTTTGCGTTCTCGGGGTCATAGACGACCGTAAGCGAGATGGCGGGCTGCGGCGTCTCGGGCTCCGGCACCGATTCGGTAGTGTCTTGATCGGCGGGCTCGTCGGACTGATCGTCCTCGGCCTCGTCGCCAAAGACATCGTTGTTTTGGAACGCAGGCGTCTCAGGTTGGCTGGTGGCTTCTTCGGTTGTCGACTTGGGAGCCTCGTTGAGCTCCGCAGCGGCTTCCTGTTCTGACATGACTTCGGGATCGGTCGTGGCGGCGATTTCGGTTTCTACTGCTACCTCAATAGCGACTTCGATCTCTGCCTCGGGCCCGGGCTTCGGCACAGCTTCAATCACGGGCTCGGGCTCGGGACGCTTAACGTGCTTGGGGCGCACGGCCTTCAGGTCCTTCTCGCCGCGCTTTTTCTTTTTGTAGGACTGCTTGACGCCCTTGGTAGCCTTGGGCTTGTCCTCGCCCTTGGCAAGTGCGGCATCCCATGCCTCGTTGGCGATGACCGTGGCATACAGGCGACCGCCCTTAAAGACGGTCAGCTTAATGTAGTCGTCGAGCTCCTCGAGCAGCTCGCGCGTGGAATCGAAGCCAAGGTCATAGGCCGTCATATCGCCGGCGGCGAGCGCCTCTTCGACCTGCGTCATAAACGTTTGCTTGCCACACCCAATCGCATCGCGCAGCAGGCGATACAGATAGATGTGGTTGCCCAGCGAAAGCATGGGCCTAACTATTGTCTTGCTCATGGCAAATCTCCTCTTTACACATGTAAAGCATCTTACCATCGCATGGCGCTCGCCATGACGGCGCCCAAGGCAAACGGGCGCGAACCGCTGTCGATTCGCGCCCGTTGTACAGGTTGCCTATCTGGGGATGCAGTGCCTAGTTGCCCGATGTCGTGCCTTGGCTTGAACTGTCAGATGCCGTGCCGGACGCGGTTCCGCTCGAGCTGTTGGTGTTGCTGTTGTCGGTAGATCCCGTACTCGGTGTATTGCCATTCGCCTGGTCGCCCGTGCTCGGTTGAGAGCCGTCAGTCGTTTGGCTTGAGTCAGTCGTGCCGGATTGCGTGCCGCTGTTGTTCGCAGAGGAATCGACGCCCTGCGATTGGTTTTGGGTGTTCGAGGACGAATTGGCAGAGGTAGAACTGTCTTGCGTATCGTCCGTCTGTGCCTGCTGATCCTGCGACTGGGTGGTGCCATTTGCATCGCTCTCGGTCGTGCGCGACGACAGGATTGGCTCGGGACGCTCGCCCAGACCCTCACCGGCAGTGGTGATAAGGATGGCGCCGGCGCAGGCGATGACCGCGACGATGGCGATAGCGATCGAGAAGACGATGACCTTCTTTTGCGTCTGGCTGCGCTCAGCCGCCGCCTTGGCGCGCAGGCTGTTGGGAGCGACGCGCGCCGTGGTCGCGCGTCCCGCAACCTGGCGCATCTCCTGCGTGGTTGCGGCGCCACCTAGGTGCTCCTCGACATTGGGCTCAACGGGCTCGTAGGCGCCGGTAGGGTAGTCGACGGCGGCGTGCGTGCCTTTGATGACCTCGGCACTGGCAGAGATAAAGTGGCGATAGACCTGCGAGGACACAACAGTGATGACTGAGCTCACAGCGGCACCAATCACCGAGCCGGCAATGCCGATCTTTGAAGCAAGCGCCACGCTCGTGGCGGCAGCTGCGGCGCCGGCGATGATCTGGGGAATGGAAATGTCATCGAACAGGCCCTTTTTGGGCGCGATGGCCATGGTCTGTCCGATGGAATGGTTCTCGTGAACGCCGTTGTTGAGTGCGGCCGGCGTCATGACACGCGTGCGCGGCGCGTCGGTGTACTTGGTTGTCATACGGGGTCCTCCCGATGTAAATCTGCTTCGTTTTGTGTAGCCATCAGGGTACCCACCAGATGTGAATCGTACGTGTCATTTAACAGATACCATCAACTCATCAATAGCTCACCAAGTTGGTGGGATGCGGTTGCACCCGGCGGTTGAACTACAATAAGGCTTGCTAATTGTTATGAATGGCGTCTACGCACGGGAGCATTCTTATGGATCTTCACCTTTCTCAGTCTGATGGCTTTTTGCGTGTGGCGGCGGCGTCGCCGCGGATTCGCGTGGCCGATGTCGAGGGCAATGCCGAGGTTGCGCTGACGGCTGTTCGTGAGGCTGCCGAGCGCGGCGTTCGCGCGTTGGTACTGCCCGAGCTCAACCTGTGCGGCTATACCGCGGCCGACCTGTTCCATAACCGCACGCTGCTGCATGCCTGCGAGGCGGCGCTCGTGCGCATTCTCGATAAAACCCGTGAGCTGCCGATCGTCTTTACCATCGGTCTTCCCGTCGCGGTGGCCGAAAACATCTACAATTGCGCCGCCGTGTGCTGTGCGGGCGAGCTTTTGGGCCTTACGGCCAAAAAGTACTTGCCCAACTACGGAGAGTTTTATGAGCGCCGCTGGTTTGCTCCGGCGCCGGCCGATCCCGTGTGGATTGAATTTGCTGGTCAGGGTCCGGTGCCGCTTGGCTCGGGGCTTGTCTACCGCTGCTGCGATGAAGGTGCCGAGGATCTGGTGCTGGGTGTCGAGGTGTGCGAGGACCTGTGGGTACCGGCGCCCCCCTCGACCGAGATGGCGCTTGCTGGCGCGACGGTGATCCTCAACCCGTCGGCCTCGGACGAGATTATCGGCAAGGCGGATTACCGCCGCAGCCTCATCTCCAACCAGAGTGCGCGCCTGTACTGCGCCTATGCCTACGCGGATGCGAGTGAGGGCGAATCTACGACCGACATGGTCTTTGCGGGCGAGAACCTGATCTACGAAAACGGCTCTAAGCTGGCCGCCACCAAACTGCTTACCTGCGACATGGCGGTTGCCGATGTCGACCTCGATCGTCTGGTTGCCGAGCGCCGTCGCTCGACGACGTGGACGCGCGCGGACGATGCGCCGGAGGCCACGACCGTTGAGTTCTCTTTTGAGGGCGTGTTGGCCGAAGAGTCTGTCCTGCGCGATGCCTGCGATATCGACCGTGTTTTCCCTCGCGCGCCTTTTGTGCCGGCCGACCACGGTGATCTGGCCGAGCGTTGCGAGACTATTCTCAATCTGCAGACTGCGGGCCTCAAGACCCGCCTTGCCCATACGGGTACCAAGGCTGCAGTCATCGGTCTTTCGGGTGGCTTGGACTCCACGCTGGCACTGCTTGTGACCGTGCGTGCCTTCGATGCACTGGGACTGCCACGCACGGGTATCACGGCGGTTTCCATGCCCGGCTTTGGCACGACGCATCGCACCAAGTCGAATGCCGAGTCGCTCGCCCGCGACCTGGGCGTGAGCTTCCGCGAGGTTTCGATTCACGCGGCCGTGGAGCAGCACTTTAGGGACATTGAGCACGATCCGGCCGTGCAGGACGTGACCTACGAGAACAGCCAGGCCCGCGAGCGTACGCAGATCCTGATGGACCTGGCCAACCAGGCTGGCGGTTTTGTCATCGGCACCGGCGACCTGTCGGAGCTGGCGCTCGGCTGGGCTACGTACAACGGCGACCATATGAGCATGTACGCCGTCAACTCGAGCGTTCCCAAGACGCTCGTGCGCCATCTGGTGCGCTATGCGGCCGATGTCTTTGGCGGGCGCATCGCCAAGGTGCTGCTCGATATCCTCGATACGCCGGTGTCTCCCGAACTTCTGCCGCCCACGGGCGACGGCGAGATTGCGCAGAAGACCGAGGATTTGGTGGGCCCGTACGAGCTGCACGACTACTTCCTCTACTACCTGCTGCGTTTTGGCTTTGAGCCCGGCAAGATCTACCGCATGGCGCTCAAGAGCTTTGAGGGTGTCTACGATGCCAAGACCGTCCACACGTGGCTGCGTACGTTCTACCGTCGCTTCTTTGCCCAGCAGTTTAAGCGCAGCTGCCTGCCCGATGGTCCCAAGGTGGGCTCGGTGACGCTCAGCCCGCGCGGCGATTGGCGTATGCCGAGTGACGCCAGCTCGCATCTGTGGCTTGCGCAGATCGACGCACTCAATCCAATTGACTAAGGTTGGCTAAATTGAACCAATACGGGGTTTGCAAGCGTTACACTTTTGCAATCTGATGGCCCGTATCGCGCGGCGCTCTTGTCGGAGCGCCGCGTTTTTATATCGAAAGGTGGCACCATGCAGGCATCGCAGCGTCTCGACCGCTTTGGCGCGGAGGTCTTCGCCTCGCTCAACAACAAGCTGCTCACGCTGAAGGCTCAGGGTAAGACCATTTACAACATGAGCGTGGGAACGCCCGACTTTAAGCCGTACGACCACGTGGTCGAGGCGCTCGCGCAAGCGGCCCAGGACCCCGAGATGTGGAAGTATGCCCTGCGCGACCTGCCCGAACTCAAGCAAGCCGTGTGCGATTACTATGAGCGCCGCTTTGGCGTTTTGGGCATTACGCCGTCTATGGTGCAGTCGTGCAACGGCACGCAGGAGGGCGTGGGCCACTTGGGTCTGGCCCTGCTCGATCCGGGCGACACCATCCTGGTGCCCGATCCGTGCTACCCGGTCTTTGAGGCGGGCGCCAAGATCGCCGATGCTAAGCTCGAGTACTATCCGCTGGTTGCCGAGCATAACTACCTGCCCTATGTGGCGGGCATCGATCCCGAGGTGGCCGATCGTGCCAAGTATATGATCGTGTCGCTGCCCGCCAACCCGGTGGGCTCGGTGGGCACGCCCGAGGTCTACGAGGAGATCATCGCCTTTGCCCGTGAGCACGACCTGCTGATTGTGCACGACAACGCATACTCCGACATCGTGTTTGACGGCGAGCCGGGCGGCAGCTTCTTGCAGTATCCCGGCGCGCTCGAGGTGGGCGTGGAGTTTTTCTCGCTCTCCAAGTCGTTTAACGTCACCGGTGCGCGTATCGGCTTTTTGGTCGGCCGCGAGGACGTGGTCTCTGCCTTTGCCAAGCTGCGCGGCCAGATCGACTTTGGTATGTTCTTCCCGATTCAAAAGGCTGCCATCGCCTGCCTGAACGGCCCGCGCGATGAGGTCGAGGCGCAGCGTCTGAAGTACCAGGAGCGTCGCGATGCCCTGTGCGACGGTCTTGAGGGGCTGGGCTGGGAGCGTCCCAACGCGCATGGCTCTATGTTTGTGTGGGCCAAGCTTCCCGGCGGCCGTACCGATTCCATGGCGTTTTGCGAGGAGCTCATGGAGAAGGCCGGCGTTGTGGTGACGCCGGGTGCGAGCTTTGGGCCTTCGGGCGAGGGGCACGTGCGCATGGCGCTGGTCCTGCCGCCCGATCAGATCGCTCTGGCCGTCGAGGCTATTCGCGAGGCGGGTCTGTATTAAAAAGACATTTAGACGCGTCAATAGTTCGAAACCGATTTCGGGCAGTTATCTTACGAATTCTGCAAACAATTTCGGTAAACGGTCGATTTTTGGCTGCGAATAGGCGCATAATCAAAGTCCCGATTGGCTATATTGGGATTACGGCAAGCCGCTTGGGTCGTTCCCGGGCGGCTTGCTTGTGGAGAGAGATGGGAGTTTCTAATGGTTAACGAGAAGAAGGTCGCTATTGTCGGCTGCGGTTTCGTCGGTTCGTCTTCGGCGTTCGCGCTGATGCAGAGCGGTCTGTTCTCCGAAATGGTCCTCATCGACGTGGACAAGAACCGCGCCGAGGGTGAGGCTCTGGATATCGCGCACGGCATGACGTTTGCCGAGCCGATGAAGATCTACGCCGGCGATTATTCCGATGTCGCCGACGCCGCCATGATCGTCGTCACCGCTGGCGCTGCCCAGAAGCCCGGTGAGACCCGTCTGGACCTGGTCAACAAGAACGTCAACATCTTTAAGTCCATTATCCCCGAGATTAAGAAGTCCGGCTTCGACGGCATTCTGCTCATCGTCTCCAACCCGGTCGACGTTCTGACCTACGCCGCCATCAAGATGTCCGGCCTGCCCGAGGGCCATGTCATCGGCTCCGGTACCGTGCTCGACACCGGCCGTCTGCAGCAGATGCTCGGCGCCCACGTCGAGGTCGATCCGCGCGACGTTCAGGCTTACGTCATGGGTGAGCACGGCGACTCCGAGTTTGTCGCTTGGTCCAGCGCTCAGGTTGCCGGCGTGCCGCTGAACACCTTCTGCGAGCTTCACGGTCATCTGGAGCACGAGGCTGCCGAGAAGCGTATCGCCGAGGACGTCAAGAACTCCGCCTACACCATCATCGAGAAGAAGCACGCTACCTACTATGGCGTTGCCATGGCCGTCAAGCGCATCTGCACTGCCGTCATGCGCGATGAGCAGACCGTTCTGCCCGTCTCCTCGCTCATGGTGGGCGAGTATGGCCTGTCCGATCTTGCTATCTCCATGCCGACCGTCGTTGGTCGCGACGGCGTCGTCTGCCGCGTCCCCGTGCCGCTGAACGATGACGAGCAACATGAGCTCACCGCCTCTGCCAAGGCCCTCAAGGACATCATCGACAGCGTCGACTTCTCCTGCTAAATCAAGCTCTTTTGGGCAACAGGCTACAATGAAAGGCGTCCGGGTCCACACGGCCCGGGCGCCTTTTTGGTGCAAAGCAACCTGACCCCAATGCACCATAGTTGATGGGAGGGCCATGTCGGATTCGCCTAATTTTTTGACCTATGCCCAGACGGCATTTGATCCGTTTGAGGAGCGGCCGTTCTGCGCGGTGGATAGCCTGGTCTTTGCGTGGTTGTCCTATTTGCGTTTGCCGGGTGATATGGCGGAGCTGACGAACTGGCAGGGCCTAGACGTACGCGAGCTGCTGCGTGCCGAGTGCTACCGGGACATGATTGGCGACCTGTGGGATCCGGAGGGGAGCAGGGCCTTGTTGGAGGCTGTGGCAGCAAATCCCAGATACCGCGGCGTGCACGTTTGCGGCTATCGTGCCGTGAGCGATGTGGTGGCGACGGAGCAGTTTGCAGCCATGGCGTTCCGGTTTCCGGCGGGGTTTAGCTATCTTTCCTTCCGGGGGACCGACAGCACGATTGTGGGCTGGAAAGAGGACTTTAACATGGCGTTCCGGTGTCCTGTGCCGGCCCAGGAATCCGCGGCGCGTTATGTGGACGAGGCGGCGGATGCGATCGACGGGCCGCTTTTGTGCGGAGGTCATTCCAAGGGCGGAAACCTTGCGGTGTACGGTGCGGCGATGTGCTCCGATGTCGCCCGTGAGCGAATCGAACGGGCGTATTCCCATGATGGTCCAGGGTTCGTCGAGGAGTTTCTGAACGGCAACGCCTTTGCCGATCTTTCCGGTCGAATCGACAAGACGCTACCTCGGTCGTCGATCTTCGGCATGATGTTCGAGACACAAGAGGACTATGCCATCGTTGAGAGCACCGAGTTCAGCCTGCTGCAGCACAATCCCTTTAGCTGGGTGGTTGATGGTTGCGACTTCGTATACTGTGAGCGCCTGTCCGCCGGTGCTCGATACGTTGATGGCTCCATTCGCGAGATGCTGCTTGCAGTGTCACCTAGCGAGCGCGAGCGTTTTGTAGATGCGTTGTTCTCCGTGTTTGAGGCTACGGACGCCGAACGGTTTGCGGATATCGCAGGAAATCTGCGTGAGAGTCTGCCCGTGATGCTCCAGGCTGCGCAAGGCTTTGACAAAGATACGCGACGCTTTATCTCGCAGACCATCGTGGCGATCCTTAAATGCGCACTGTTGCCCAAACGACCCCAGATCGACGTGCCCGCTGCCGGCAAGAGTTTGGCAGAACAGCTCGAGGCTTGGCAGTCCGAGCTCCTGCGCTAGCCATTGATACAAAGCAACCTGTCCCCGATGCGCCAATCTTCGATGCGCCTGGGGCGGGCTCGACCGCTATACTGGTTCGTGCCGAAATCGATCTAGAACGGAATGCCGTATATGAAAATCAATCACGCGATTCTGCATATCCTGGACTTTGACTCTGCCGTCAACGTTATGAGCCAGCGCGAGCTCGATATCGAGAGCCGCACCGTGCGTAATTTCGTAACCACGCACCTGCGGCGCGCTCGTACCTCGGCTGATAACAAGCGTGCCACGTTTGCCGAGAACTCCGCATTCGGCGGCGAGCTCAAGGGCTATTTCTTTGGTGAGCGTGAGTTCGTGGATCTGTCTCAGCAGATTGCGGAGTTCATCTCTTCCGAACTTACCAAGGCCGAGAAAGCCGAGTCCACTGACGTGCTTGTGGCGGACTTTGATGACGATGAGGATGCCCGCTGGTTTGCCGTGATGCTGCTGGGCTCCAAGCAGGCTTTTATGCACGAGGTGGGTCGCGAAGAGGGCGAGGTGCGCAACGACATTGCGCGCCACTACGCCATTCTGCCGAATCCCTCGCAAAAGGTGCCGAGCTATGCAATCGTGCGTGCAAGCACCATGGAGATCGGCTATGTGGATAAGAAGCGCAAGATTGCCGGCGAGGATCGCATGCTCATTCCCGATGGCCTGCTGCAGTGCGACACGGGGGTATCGGGCAAGGAGGTCATCGACACCGTGACGCGTGTGGTCGAGGAAGTCGCCGAGGAGCACGGTGCCAACACGGCTGTAGCACTCGCCAAGGTTAAGGCTGCTGTTGCCGAGAAAGTTGAGGATGACGAGGAACTGCCCCCTTGGGATATCGTCGATGAGGTCTTTGAGGACGAGCCGGTTATCAAGGAGAGCGTGCGCGCGGCACTGACTGAGGAGAAGGTGCCTGAGCGTGTGCCCGTGGAGCGCAAGCAGGTCGAACGCGCGGCGGTGCGCAACCACAAGATCCGTACCGACACGGGCATCGAGATCAGCTTCCCGGCCGAGATGGGTTCCAACTCCGAGTACATCGAGTTCGTCAATGAGCCTAACGGCCTCATCTCCATCGAGCTAAAAAACATCGGGTCAATTGAGAATCGATAAACTGCGCTTGAACTTCAGACAAAGCAAAGGCCGAAACCCTTCGGGACTTCGGCCTTTTTGCTTGGAGCTGAATTGAGTTGCAGACTGAGCATAAGTCAGACACTATGACCCAATCCAGGGGCACGGAAACGACAGGAGCCCCCGCTCGT
>DXZU01000003.1 GCA_019419525.1 Collinsella sp. | reverse complement strand
GCCCGTGGGTTATACCCTAAGAGCAAACCACCCTTTTTAAGGGTGGTTCTGATTGAGTATCTAATTGAGACAATGAACGCAACCGTCGTGAGATCGCATTGGCGCTCTCCGAGTCACCGACAAACTGCCTTCCATCTATGTGACCAATTCGCTTTCGGTCTTTAGTCTGCTCGAGGCGCGCGAGGATTGCGAGCTGTGCCTGGTGGGCGGCATGTACCGTCGCCGCACCGCCGCCTTTGTGGGCCCCATGGCCGAGGATGCCCTGCGCGCACTAGGGATTGACACGGCGTTTATCGGTGCCAACGGCATTCTGGATGGCGACGTGTCCACGTCCAACATGGACGAGGGCCGCATCCAGCAGCTCGCCTTTAGCAAGGCCGATGCGCGCTATCTGATTGCCGACTCCAGCAGGATCGGCAGACGATACTTCTGCCCCCCCCAGCCGGCGCAGGGGTACCGCTTTAAAATGACGCGCAAATAATTTTGGGCAACAAGGATGAGGCTATTCTGGGATATGACTAGACTCCGTATTTCGTCTTTATGTCCCTTGAGAATGAATCGTAGTCTTCATAGAGCCCCTCTCTGCTTTCATCCTCGGCGTGGCTTACACGTTCAAGGAGCTTATCCTTTGGGGCCTCTTTTGTTATTGCGGCCTCGCTATCGGGTATTGTGGATTGCAAGAATAGTTCTAGAGCATGGACGTCTTTGAGTATGTAGCCCGTCGAACGACCCGCCCCTGTTTTTTCGATTGCGCTGCAACTAACAAGCTGACTGAGGGTTCGTTTAACGGTAACCTCGCTGATATCGGGGCAGTTGGATCGGATGTCTGATTTCTTAATGACGCCGGGTCTCTGTTGAAATAGAACGGCGATGCGCGCTTGCTTCGACATGGGACGAGTGCTTGATTCAATTAAGGTACGCTGTTCGAGCTGTCGGTAGGCGGCCAGGGTTGTTCCGAGCATGAAACGGATAAAGGGTGCTTCGGTGTTTTGATTTTCATTCCATCCAGTGGAGCTTGCAGCGAGGGCGTTGTAGTAAAGCGCTTTGTTGTCTTCAATAAGTCGTTCGATGCTGATGTAACGCGCAACGTCGTATCCAGTCTTTTCGAGCAGCAGCGTTGTAAGGAGCCGGCTCATCCTGCCATTGCCATCGTTGAAGGGATGAATACTGACAAAATCGAAGATAAAGCGGAGCGATATAAGGAGGGGATCGCAAACTTGGCGAGATAAAGCATCGTTGAGGGACTGGCAGGCTTCTTTAATAAGTCCCGGGGTTGCTAGAGCCGAAGGGGGCCTAAAGCGCACAAATCGATTACCTTGATCGTCAATGGAGACGATTTCGTTATCGCTATCCTTCCAATGGCCTCCATACGAGATTGCCGTGTGCGCCATGAGGTCACGATGCAACTGCAGAATGACCGATGGCGTTACGGGAATGGAATCGTGTTGCTCGTGAATAAGCGACAGCACATCTCGGTATCCAGCGATTTCTTCCTCTGCGCGGGAGCTTGGCTTGGCGGAATACGCCATGATCGCTTTGAGTCTTTTTTGGGTGGTAACAATTCCTTCAAGTCCGTTGGAGGATCGGGTGCTTTGGATCTTAGCCTCCTCCATTAGGGACGATAGAAGCTCGGGTTTGACTTGACTCAGAGCAAGCTGTCGGCCTTTATGCTCGCGTATCGAGAGGAGGAGGTTGGTGATTGGAGTTGCTTCGAGTTCCGCTGGGACTGTGGTGTAATCGAACTGGCGCATGCGGCTCCTTTCGGTATCACGAACATACTTTCGATATCATAATACCATTAAATGATACCGAAAGTATGTTCGTGATACCGAAAACTAGAAACCATGCTTTATAACTGCTTGGAAAGTTCGGATTTGACTATCTTATTGTCTCGATCTGTAACAGTTAGACGGTTAAAAGTGGGCTACGTGTTACAGATTGAGATCTTTCAGCCCTGGTCGCCCGTTCGTCTAAATCTATAACAGTTAGGATTGAAAATCCCTGCTAGATGTTACAGATCGAGATAAACGGCCTGCTCGGGCTCACCAAAAACAAAAAAGGCCGCATGCGAACCCGTGGGGGATTCGCATGCGGCCGACAGGGGATACGCGGCTGAAGTTAGGCCATGAGCAGGCCGGTCTCCGCGACGTTCTTGTACCAGTACGCGCTCGCCTTGGGATAGCGCTTCTGGGTCTCAAAGTCGATGTAGAACAGGCCATAGCGCTTGTTATAGCCGTTGGTCCAGGAGAACTGGTCCTGCAGCGACCACACAAAGTAGCCGTCGACGTTCACGCCGCCGTCAATCGCCTTGAGGATCCATGCGAGATGCTGACGCATGTAGTCGATGCGAGGGGCGTCGTCGATAAAGCCGTCCTCGAAGTCGTCCTTATAACCCATGCCGTTCTCGGTGATGTAAATCTTCTTGTAGTTGGGGTAATCGTTCTTAATGCGGAGCAGCAGGTCGTAGAGGCCCTCGGGATAGATAATCCAGTCCCAATCGGTGGTGGGTACGCCTTCGCGCACGCATGCCTCACCAACGCCCTTGAGGAACCAGCGCGAGGAGCCCTTGTCACCGGTGCCATTGTGGTTGATGTCGTTTTCGCCCTCGGCGGCACGCAGGAACTGGCACTTGTAGGTATTGACGCCCAGGCAATCGTTGTAAGGGAGCGCGGCGGTCAGCGCGGCGATGTCCTCGTCGCGGACGTCGAGCTCGCCGCCGGCGATATGGGCCAGCTTGGTCGCAGCCTCCATGGTGTCGGCTGCATAGTGGCCGCGGAAGGTGGCGTCGAGTACCCACCGGTTGTTGATGACGTCGGCCATGCGGGCGGCCTCGCAGTCGGCGGCGTTGTTGGGGTCGAGGGGATACTTGGGCTCCAGGTTCTGGACAATGCCGATCTCGCCCTCAAAGCCGCCCTCATGGAAGGCGACGACAGCCTTGGCGTGGGCCACCATCATGTTGTGCATGAGCTGGAAGGCCTTGTCCAGGCGGTACTTCTCGCCGTGCGGCCAGTTGCCGACGATGAAGCTGCCCTCGGCGGTCGCGGGAATCTCGTTAAAGGTAAACCAGTGCTTGACCTCGGTGAACTCGGCAAAGCAGAACTTGGCGTACTCGACAAAGGCGTCAATCGTCGTGCGCGTCAGGAAGCCCTCGCCGCCGTCCTGGTAAAAGGCCTCGGGCGTATCAAAGTGATCGAGCGTGACATAGGGGATAACGCCGGCTTTGTTGCAGGTGGCAAAGAGCTCGTGATAGAAGGCAACACCCTCGGGGTTGATCTCGCCAGTGCCGTTGGGGAAGATGCGGCTCCAAGCGATGGAGACGCGGATACCGTTGATGCCGAAGCGCTGGCACAGGTCGATATCGACCGGATACTTGTTGTAGAAATCGCTTGCGGGGTCGGGGGAGAAGCGACCCTGAGCAGCCAGGAAATCGTCCCAGGGCACTTTGCCCTTGCCGTGCGTGCGGGTCTCGCCCTCAACCTGGTAAGCAGCGGTGGCGCCGCCAAACACAAAGCCGTCGGGGAACTGCATGGGGTTGGTCATGAGTCATCCTTTCTGTGGGATACGAATAGGGAGGGTGCCCGAACTGGGGATCCGGGCACCAACAGAGGGAGGAAACTAGTCGAGGTTCTCGCGGAGCCACTTGATGGCGCCAGCGGGGTCGCGGGTAAGGTCGATATATTCCTTGCCGCGGGGAGCGAGCAGCTTAATGCCCAGACGATCGGTGTCGGCCTTCATGTCGTTGTAGTAGCTACGAACCTGCGGGGCGAGCACGATGACGTCGTACTGATCCATGATGGCAGTATGCTGGCCATAGGCGCCTGCGGAGGAAGCGATGTTCTCTCCGGTCTGCGCAGCACCTTCCTTGATGGCGTTGGCAAGCATGGCAGAGGTGCCGGCGCCGGCGCACAGGACGAGGACCTTCAGACCGTCGACATCTTTCTTAGCGGATGCGTCGGCGGCGGGCTCGGGCTGATCGGCGACAGGCTTGCTGTCGGCGGCAGCGGCGGTCGGCTCGACGGAGACGGTAGTCTGCTCGATAGCGGGCGCAGAGGCGTTGGCGGCGATGGTGGCAGCACCATCGGACTCGAGACCCAGCTCGGCGGCGCGCTCGGCCTCCTGGTCGCAGAGCAGCTTATCGTATGCCTTCAAGAACGGTAGGTAGATGATGGCGTCCAGCAAGATGATGATCGCGACAAATACCAGGGCGATAAGCTGGAAGTTCGTGGTGATGAAGATGCCGATGGGGGCAGGGGTAGCCCAAGGCACCACGAAGGAGAAGCCGTTCATGCCCACGTTGTCGATAAAGAACTTGGCAACACTCACGTTGACGCAGCCGGCGGCAACAAAGGGGATGAGCATGTAGGGGTTAAGGATCATCGGCGCGCCAAAGAGCAGCGGTTCGTTGACAGCGAAGGCAACAGGAACAATCGAGGCCTTACCGACGGCTTTGAGCTGCTTGGACTTCATAAAGAGAATCAGCAGAAGCGGCACGATGAACGTGGCGCCGGTGCCGCCGAACTCACCCACGAGCGACATGTTGAAGGTGAGGGAATGGGCGGGGTGACCACCGGCCAGCAGAACCTGCAGGTTCTCGGCCTGGCTGGCAAGACGGATGGGGTCGATGCCCGGCTGGACGATCGAGGGGCCGTGGACGCCGATGAACCAGAAGAACGCGGTGGCTGCCTGGATAAGGATAAGGCCAGGATAGGTTTCTGCAGCGGTAAAGAGCGGGGAGAGCAGTTTGATAAGCAGCTCGGAGAACGGAACGCCCATGAGGTTGCGCACGACGACATCGATAATGCCGCAGATGATGACGGCGCCGCCAAAGGGGATGATGTCGCGGAAGTTCTGAGCGATGGCGCCCGGAACCTCCTTGGGCAGCTTAATGGTCAGATCGCGCGAGACGCAGAATTTGTAGACCCACACGGTAATGAACGCGGCGATATAGGCCGAGAACAGACCGCGCGTACCCATGCTGGTGCAATCGAAGACCGAAAGCTCGGAGCCGTTGAACTTGGTGGTGAACTGCGTAACAGCGAGCAGCAGCATGCTGCACTGGGGGCCACCATGGTGGAGCCGTCGTTGAGCACCTTGCCGGCGGGCATGCGACGGTTCATGGATGCCGTGAAGTTCTTGGCAGTGGTGCCGGCAACCATGATGCCCATGACACCCATGGTGAAGTTGTACAGCTTGTTGCACCAGTCGATGAGCGGCTGGGGCAGCGTGATGCCGACCACGCCGGGAAGGGTGGCAATGAGCAGAAAGATCGAAGAGGTGAGGACGATGGGCATGCACCCAAGGAATCCGTCCTTAATAGCCTGGAGGTAGATGTTCCTCGAGATCTTCTCAAAGAACGGCTGATGCTTTTCAAGCATCTTTACGATGGCGTCCATAGAGCTCCTTTGCTACTTGATGCGCGATGCATGTGGATGGAACTGGTCGTCGATGGATGGTCAGGACTGCCCGGAAACCTTCCTGCTCAAGGAAGGCATTGCGAAATGACAACGTTGTCATTTCGTTAATGACAACGTAAGACATTTTTGGAAGAGCAACAAGGATATACGGGTGAGCGGTCGATATTGTCCGGTAAACGGTTGATTTATCAGTCAGGCAGGTGGTGTATGCTAGAACGCAAAAAACAAGCGATAGAGAACCGAGTGGAGAAGTAGTGGCAACGATGGACAAGAAAAATGTCTCAATGAACGATGTGGCGATTGCCGCGGGTGTTTCTCTCAAGACGGTTTCGCGTGTGATTAACGAGCCCGGTAGCGTGCGAGAGTCGACACGCGATAAGGTCCATTCCGCAATGGAAGCGCTCGGGTTCCGGGCGAACTTTGCCGCGCGTTCGCTCAAGTTGGGCCGTTACGGGTGCATCGGCGTGGTGCTGTTCCACTTGTCGGGCGGTGCCGTGGACATGATTGACGGTATCGCAGATGCCGCCGAAGAACGCGGCTTTGCGCTCACGATGATCAAAAAGCGGGCGGGGGAGAAGATGACCCTTGCCGAAGCGGCGCGTAGGATGTCGCAGCTGCCTGTTGATGGCATGATCTTCAACCTGCGTCAGATGGTCGATGACTTTGATACTTTTGAGGCACCGAAAGACCTCAAGACGGTGATTATCACACCGATGGAACATCCTACCTGCTCCACCGTCAGTGACGATCAAGAGGGCGGCGCGCGCATGGCGTGCGAGTACTTCTTGAATCACGGGCACAAGAACGTGTACTTCGTCTCTGGTAAGAAAGAAGCGCTGTCGAGCCAGTGCCGTATGAAAGGTTGGCGAGCGGCACTCGAGGCGCATGGCATTGAGCCGCCCGAGCCTCTGCAAGGCGATTGGAATGCGGATAGTGGCTATGCCGCGGGCCTTGTGCTTGCCGATAAAGCCGATTGCACGGCGGTCCTCGCTGCTAACGACTGCATGGCAAACGGCGTGATGATGGCTCTACGTGACAAAGGGCTCGGTGTGCCCGACGACGTGTCCGTGATCGGCTTTGATGACGAGCTTTACAAGACGATTCCCAACTCGATTCTGACGTCGGTGAAGTTCCGTCACCGCGAGCTGGGCGTCCGTGCGCTTAACGAGGTCGTCGCAGGTCTGGAAGCCCCGAGCTCCAGAAGCCGTACGCTCGTCTCGGGCGTGTTGGTCGAACGTTCCAGCGTAAAGGACCTGCGGGCGTAGGGTTTTTCGGCCCGTTCGTCTCAATCTGTAACAGTTAGGACCGAAAAACTCAGCTAAATATTACAGATTGAGATATTTCTGCTCGGGCGTTCTGTTTGTCTCGATCTGTAACAGCTAGGATCCAAAAACTCGGCTAGATGTTACAGATTGAGATGAACGGGAGGACGGGTGCGGTCTAAACAAAATGGCCCGCGCATCACACATCGATGCACGGGCCATTTATTGTCTGCAAGCGGCAGGTGGTGTCAGCGTCTTATGCCTCGAGGTTTTCCTCGATCCAGGCGACGGCACCCTTGGGATCCTTAGTGAGGTCGATGTACTGTTTGCCCTTGGGCGACAGCAGCGTGATGCCCAGGCGGTCGGTGTCGGCCTTCATCTCGTTGTAATAGGTGCGAACCTGCGGAGCCAGGACGATGACGTTGTACTGGTCCATGATGGCGTAGTGGCTGCCGTAGGCACCGGCGTTGGCGGTAATGTCGATGCCCAGCTCGTCGGCGCCTTCCTTAAGCGCGTTGGCGAGCAGTGCAGAGGTGCCGGCGCCAGCGCACAGAACCAGAACCCTCAGATCCTTGCCCTTAAGGGCGGACGGAGCTGCGGAGGCCTCAGTGGCAGAAGCGGTCTCGACAACAGGAGCCTCAACGGCGGGGGCGGCAGCGGTCTTGACGGCCTTGGTCTCCTCGGCCTCTTCTTCGGCCAGGGTCTCGGCCTCCTGCTTGCACAGGACGTTGTCGTAGGCCTTGCAGAACGGGTAGTAGATCAAGAAGTCAACGACCAGCAGGACGACAACCAGGACCAGAGAGATCGGCTGGAAGTTGGTGTCGATGAAGGTGCCGATCGGTCCGGGGAGTGCCCACGGCATGGCATAGATAAAGCCGTTCATGCCCAAAAAGTCGATGAAGAACTTACCAATGAGGACGTTGGCCACGGGGGCAAACAGGAACGGGATCAGGAAGTACGGGTTGAGGATGATGGGCGCGGCGAACAGCAGCGGCTCGTTGACGGCGAACATCACGGGCACGACAGAGGCTTTGCCGACGGCCTTGAGCTGCTTGGAGCGCATAAAGAGCAGGAAGATAATCGGGACAATGAACGTGGCGCCGGTGCCGCCGAGTTCGCCGATGTAGTTACCGAAGTTTTCGGTCAGGGCGAGGGCGGGGTGACCGCCGGCCTGCAGCGTGGCGAGGTTGGTAGTGATGTTGCCAAACAGCGCGGCGTTGAGGGCAGGCTTAACGACCGAGGGGCCGTGGATGCCCATGAACCAGAACAGAGGGATCATGAACCAGATGAGGGCGAGGCCGGCGTAGGAATCGGCAGCGGCGAACAGCGGGCTCACCAGCGTGGAGATGACGTTGGCAAACGGGACGGCCAAGCAGGTGCGGCAGATAACGTCGATGACGGCGACAAACAGGATGGAGAAGCTGAAGGCGAAGATGTCGCGGAAGTTCTGGGCGATGGCGCCGGGGACTTCTTTGGGCAGCTTGATGGTGATGTCTCGCTTAATGCAGAAGGCATAGATGTTGACCGTGGCAAATGCGGCGACAAAGGAGCTCAGCAGGCCCTTGGTGCCCATGTTGTCGGTAAAGAACACCGAGACATCGGCGCCGTCGATCTTGGCACTCGTCTGGGTAACGGCCAAGATGAGCATAGCGCACATGGCGGCGACCATGGTGCTCGTGGCGTTGATGGCCTTGCCGGCAGGCATGCGGCGGTTCTTGGAGCCGGTCAGCGCGCTTGCGGTGGTGCCGGCGACCATGATGCCCACGACGCCCATCGTGAAGTTGTAAACCTTGTTGCAGAAGTTCACGACGTCGACGTTCCACCAGTCGGGCAGCGTAAAGCCGCCGACCGTGGCGACAACGCCCGGCAGGGTCGAAATAAGCAGGAAGACAGAAGAAGACAGGATGATGGGCATTGCTGCCAAAAAGCCGTCTTTAATGGCCTGAAGGTAGATGTTCTTAGAGACCTTGTCGAAGTACGGCTGACCTTTCTCCAAGAACTTAACGATCGATTCCATAGTTCACGCTCCTCTTTGCATGAAATCTTAATGGCATGGACGTTGAAAACCTATATGGTCTCCCGCTTGCTAAAAGCCCGGGTGCAGGCGGGGCCGGTCCCAGGGGGAGAGAGGGGGGCGGCTGGGTTTGTATCGCATAGGGCCGCTCCCTTCTCGGGGGAAAGCGAGGCGATGCGCTACTGCGCGTCCGCCATAGTGTCGGCGAGCTCCTTGTACCAGAGTGCCGACTGCTTGATGTAGCGTTTTTGCGTGTCGAAGTCGATGTAGAACAGGCCGTAGCGCTTGTTATAGCCATTGGCCCACGAGAACTGGTCCTGCAGGCTCCAGATAAAGTAGCCCTGGACGTCGACGCCCTCGGCGCGCGCCTGGAGCACCTTCTCCATGTGCTGGTCGACAAAGTCGATGCGCTCGGGATCGGCGACGATGCCGTTTGCGTCGGGCTCGGGGTCCTTGTGGCCCAGGCCGTTTTCGGTGATATAGATGACGGGGAGGTTGGGATAGGTGGCGCTGATGTGCTTGAGCGTGTCGTAGAGGCCTTGCGGGTAGATGAGCCAATCCCAGTCGGTGGTGGGGATACCCGGCATATCGACCTGCTGCCCGACGCCCTTAAACTTAAAGCACGAGGTGCCCTTGTCTCCGGTGCCGTTAAAGCTGTTGGTTGACTCGCCATCGTAGGCGGCGATAAACGCCGACTGATAGTAGTTGAGGCCGAACATATCGTTGCGGGGCGCCGCCTTGGCGAGCTCCTCCATGTCGCTGTCCTCAACCGTAAGTGTGGCGTTGTTGGCACGCAGAATCTCGTTGATGAGTGAGAGGGTGCGCGCGGAGTAGTGACCCAGGAAGGCGCCGTCCATGATGAAGTCGGTGTAGAAGGCGTTGTACAGGTCGGCGGCGTGCTGGTCGGCGGGCGAGTCGGTGGCAGGATATGCCGGCGTCAGGACGTTGACCATGCCAATGCGTCCGCCCAGGTGCTCGGTCTCGTCAAGATCCTTATACAGGTTGACGGCGCGGGCGTGGGCAACGAGCTCGTTGTGCTGGCTCTGGATGCCGCTCGTCACATCAAAGTGATGGTTGGGCGGGAAGTTGCCTTGGATGTATTGGGAGTGCGAGAGGCTGATGAGCTCGTTGATGGTGAACCAATTCTTGACCTCGCGGAACTCGCGGAAGCAGAACTCGGCATAGCGCACATAGGCGTCGACGGTCTTGCGGTTGAGCCAGTCGCCCTGGTTGAACAGGGCGGCGGGGGAGTCAAAGTGATGCAGGGACACATAGGGCTCGACGCCATACTTTTTGCAGCAGGCGAACAGCTCGTGGTAGTGCTTAACGCCCTCGGCGAGGGGTTCGGCATCGTCGCCGTTGGGGAAGATGCGGGTCCAGGCGATGGACACACGAATGGCGTTGAGCCCATGCTCGGCAGAAAGGCGGATATCCTCCTCGTAGCGGTTGTAGAAATCACTGGCCGGGTCGGGCAAAAAGCGACCCTGGGCGACAAGGTAATCGTCCCACATGGTCTTACCCTTGCCTGCCACCTTCGTGGAACCTTCCGTTTGGTACGCGGCGGTTGCGGCGCCCCAAACAAAGCCCTTCGGCAGCTGCTGTACGCGGTTTAGCAAAGACATATGCATACACCCTCTCGTCTCGCTGTTCGATATTGTGCGTTTGCGCTCAGGAGGCTCCCTGGTTAGCGTTCAGCGGTGAAAAAGCCCGATAAACACTATCTTAAAATGATTAGAACCAAAATGAGCACGTGAACATTTGACAATGAGCACGTTAACATCCGGCTGGGATGTATAGAAACAAAACAACTTCAAACAGCTGCGAACGGTTGTATTTGTTCGGTAAGCGGTTTTGATTGACAGAAGTTTTCATGTTGTGGTATATGGCTCGGGTATCATGAGCACGTTATCAATGTATGTACGATGCGCCATGGGCGCGGGGAATAGTTGGGAAGCAGGTTAGCGTGGAAGGCATGGATCAGCAGACAAGGAATGGTCGTTCGGCGAGCGCGGCAGAGGTTGCGGCGCTCGCTGGCGTGAGCCGCCAGACTGTGTCTCGCGTGGTCAACGGTATGCCCAACGTGACGGAAAAGACGCGCAAGCGTGTGCTGGCCGCCATGGAAGAGCTGGGCTTTCGTCCCAATTTTGCTGGAGCGGCGTTGCGCGGCGGGTCGTATCGTTCTATTGGCCTGTGCATGTACAACATCACACGTGTCGGTAACCTGGCGACGCTCGAGGGTATCATGCAAGCGGCGCGCGAGCATGATTTTGCCGTCACTATGATCGAGATGGGCGGCGACAAGCCCTATGCACTTGCCGATGCCTCGCGCCGCATGGTCGAGCGACCCGTCGACGGCATGATTCTCAACATGAACCGCATGGCTCCCGATTTTGAGGAGTTTGTTCCCCAGCCGGGAGTGCGAACGGTCATCCTGTCCATGTATGCGCATCCGCGCTGCACGACGATCGACTCCGACCAGTATGGTTCGTGCGAGCTGTTGACCAATTATCTGCTGGAACATGGTCACTCGAATATGCGGTTTGTGGCGGGTCCGGAAAACTCGATTTCCTCGCGTTTTCGTGAGGCCGGTTGGCGCGATACGCTGGGTCGTGCTCATGTCGATGCCGCTCCGATGCTGCGTGGCGATTGGAGTGCGGACAGTGGGTACGCCATGGGCGAGCGGATTGCGGCCGAGGTGCTTGCCGGCGGGTCGCAGACGCCGACTGCCGTGCTTGCGGCAAATGACCAGATGGCGCTGGGCGTTATCGCCGCGCTCGAGAACGCGGGCCTGTCCGTGCCCGACGACGTGAGCGTGGTTGGTATCGACGACGCACTCGAGGGACTTGTTCCTCACAATCGGCTGACGACGCTGCGATTTGATTTGCGCGGTGTCGGTAAGCTTGCGTTTGAGGCGGCGATTGGAGAGAGCTCGTCTATCGAGGCGATTCATGTGCCGAGCACGCTGGTCGAACGCTCGACTGTTAGGGACATACGGGGTTAGGTCCTACTCCGTCTGTCTCGATTTGTAACAGGTAGACGGTCAAAAGCGGGCTACGTGTTACAGATTTAGATTCTTCGGAAAGAGCAATCCTGTTCGTCTCAATCTGTAACAGCTAGGACCCAAAAACTCGGCTAGATGTTACAGATTGAGACAAACGGACCCCGAACCGCCCAAAAAGGCCGGGGGCGGCGCGCCGTGTGACGTGCCGCCCCCGGCTGAGAAATGGGGACAGGTTGTGTGAGCGGGCAACCCCGCCAGCCACTAGTCCAGACGACGGGTTTGCGCCACGTGCTTGTACCAGTAGGCGCTTGCCTTGGGCGTGCGCTTCTGGGTTTCAAAGTCAACGTAAAAGAAGCCGTAACGCTTGTTGTAGCCATTGGTCCAGGAGAACTGATCCTGCAGGCTCCACAGGAAGTAGCCGCCCACGTTGACGCCCACCTCCATGGCCTTGAGCAGCCAACGCAGGTGCTGCTCGATGTAGTCGATGCGCGGCTGGTCGTCCACAAAACCGTCCTTGTAGGGGTCCTTGTAGCCCATGCCGTTCTCGGTGATGAAAATCTGCTTGTAGTTGGGGTAGCGCTGCTTAATGTAGACGAGCAGATCGAACAGGCCCTCGGGATAGATGATCCAGTCCCAGTCGGTGGTGGGGATGCCAGGCTTGTTCACATGCTCGCCAATACCCTTAACGCGCCAGCGGCCAGTGCCCTTCTCGCCCGTACCGTTGTGGTGCAGGTCGTTCTCGCCGTCGTAAGCCTTCAAGAAGCGGCACTGGTAGTTGTTAACGCCCAGGTAGTCGTTGTAGAGCGCGGCCTCGCGCATGATTTCCAGATCCTCGTCTAGGATCTCGATGGTGCCGCCCGAGACGGCAGCCAGGCGGTTGGCGCACTCGAGGGTGTCGGGCGCATAGTCGCCGCGGAAGGTGGCGTCGAGCAAGAACTGGTTTTGCAGCACGTGCTCGTTGTTGGCGGCTTTGATGTCGGCGGGGTCGTTCTCGTTGAGCGGGTACTTAAACTCCAGCGACTGGATGACGCCGATTTTGCCCTTAAAGCCGCCGTTGTGGAAGGCCAGCACGGCCTTGGCGTGGGCGAGCATCATGTTGTGCTCGCACTGGAAGGCCTCGGCCAGATGCGCCTTGACGCCACCGGGGAAGGTGCCCTCGATGTAGGTGTTGGAGGCGTCGGCCCAGATCTCGTTAAAGGTGAACCAGTAGGTCACCTGGTCGGCGTACTCCTTAAAGCAGAAGGTGGCAAAGTCCACAAAGGCGTCGATGGTCTCGCGGTTGAGGAAGTCGCCCTTCTCAAAGAGGGGAAGCGGCGTGTCAAAGTGATGCAGCGTGACGAACGGCTCAACGTGGTGCTTGTGGCACTCGGCGAAGAGATCGTGGTAGAACTGGACGCCCTCGGGGTTGATTTCGCCGGTGCCGTTGGGGAAGATGCGGCTCCAGGCGATGGAGAGGCGAATGCCGTTGATGCCGAACTCCTCGCACAGCTCCAGGTCGACGGGGTACTGGTTGTAGAAGTCCGAAGCGGGATCGGGGGAGAAGCGCCCCTGGGCCTCCAGAAAGTCGTCCCAGGCAACCTTGCCCTTACCGTGAGTGCGGGTCTCGCCCTCTACCTGGTAGGCAGCGGTGGCGCCGCCAAAGACAAAGTCCTCGGGAAACTGCGCGGGCGGGTTGGTGACGCTAGCAGGATTAACGGACATGATGATCCAATCGTCTAAATCGAAGGGCCAGCCGGTCTTGGATGGTCGGCTGGCCCTGGGCGTTACTTACTTCGAAAGTTGCTCACTCACGAAGGCGAGAGACTTGTCGCCGTTCTGGGAGAGCTCGATGTACTGCTTGCCACGGCAGGCGACGCACTTGTTGCCCACGCGCTCACAGTCCTTCTGCAGGTCGGCCAGGTAGCTTGCGGCCTGCGGGGCCAGGACGACCAGGTCAAAGTCGGGGAGCATGTCCACGTGGTTGCCATAGGCCTCGGCAGCGGTCTCGAGGTTAATGCCGCGCTCCTTGGCGGCCTTGGCCAGCGCGTTGGCGAGCAGGCCCGAGGTTCCGCCGCCCTGGCAGAGCACGAGCACGCGCTTGCCGTTGAGGTCGCTGGCGGTCGTTGTCTCGGCAGCGGGTGCTGCGGAAGCGGCGGGGGAGTCGGCCTTCACGGCCTCGGCAGCAGCGCCGGCGGCAACGCTCTTGGCGTCAGCCTTGCCCTGGAAGGCATCGTTGAGCTTGGCGGCCTTCTCGGCGTTCTTGGCGGCGAGCTCCTCCTGGGAGATCTCGGCCTCCTCGGCGCACTTCTGGGCGTCATAGGCACGGAAGAACGGATAGTACAGAACGAAGTCGACGACCAGGATAAGGGCGAGCATCACAAAGGCGAGCGGCTGGAAGCCCAGGCCCATGATGGTGCCGATGGGGCCGGGGACGGTCCAAGGCAGGGTGTACATAAAGCCGTTCATGCCCAAGAAGTCGATAAAGATCTTGAGGATCCAGATGTTGGCGATCGGGGCAAAGACAAACGGGACAAAGAAGACGGGATTGAGCACGATAGGTGCGGCGAACAGCAGCGGCTCGTTAACGGCAAAGCACACGGGGACGATGGCGGCCTTACCGACGGCGCGCATCTCCTGGGACTTGGCCAGGAAGCAGAACATAAAGACCAGGACGAGCGTGGCGCCGGTGCCGCCCATGCAGACGACGAAGTACTGGGCACCCTGGGTCAAGACAGCGGAAGCGTGCTGGCCGGCCTGGAACGCAGCCAGGTTGTCGGTCATGTTGGCAACGAGGGCGGCGGCGATGGCGGGCTCGACGATCGAGGGGCCGTGGACGCCCACGAACCAGAAGAGGCTCATGGCGCCGTAGATCACAGCAAGGCCGATGTAGCCGTCGGCAGCGGTGAACAGGGGCTGGAACACCTGGATGACGCCCTGGGCAAAGCAGAAGCCAAAGGCAGCGCGGAAGACGATGTCAAAGACCCAAAAGACGGTGATGCAGACGGAGAAGGGGATGATGTCCTTAAAGGTCTGCGAGATGTTGGGCGGAACCTGCTCGGGCATCTTGACGGTGATGTTGCGCTTGATAAAGAACTTGTAGATGATGCCGGTCACAAACGCAGCGATGAAGGCGGTCAGCAGGCCCTTGGAACCAAGGTGGGTGGTGTTGAAGCCGCTGGCGGCGTCCGTGGCGATCGTGTCGCTCGAAAGGAGCAGGAAGCCGATGATGGCCGCGCACATGCACGAGATAAAGTTGATCTGGTTATTCTTGGGCAGATCGCGGTTCTGGGCGTCGGCGAAGTGCTTGGCGGTGGTGGCGGCGCAGGCGATGGCCAGGATGCCCATGGAGTAGTTGTAGCACTTCCACAGGGCATTGTTGATGTCATCGGGCCAGTAGAAACCCCAGATGTTGGGGACCGAGGCTACCAGGCAGAAGATGGACGAGAAGATGATGATGGGGATGACGGAGATAAAGCCGTCGCGGATCGCCTTGAGGTACTTGTTGCGGGCGATCGCGTTGAAAAAGGGCTGGCCCTTTTCGATGATGGCGATGAGTTGCTCCATGCAATGCTCCTAAGAGTCGGTGGGTTAGCAACGATGGTAGCTTTTGACTTTCGGTTGCCAAAATGTTGACGTTGCCATTTTGCGACACAAAAAAAGAAGCGAACCGGTGGTCCCTGTGCCTGTGGACCGTCGATTCCCTATGCGTAAACGTTTGAGCCGCCCGGTGGCTCTATGTTTGCACAATGGCAACGTTAACATTTGGGTGACAAAAGCCGTTCGGTGAAGCAAAAATGTCGGTGAACGGTAGGTTTTGGGTGGTGAGCGTATGGTGGGGGAGGCGTTGGATATACTTGAAGGCGGTAAAAATGACTGCGCAAGGTGCCACCAATGGCATCGTTGACATAGAAAGATCGACCTATGGCCGCTGTTAAAAAATCGGTATCCGTTAAGGATGTGGCGCGTCTCGCGGGCGTCTCGGAGCAGACGGTCTCGCGTACCGTGCACGATTCTCCCAGCGTGCGCCCCGAGACCAAGGAACGCGTGCGTGCCGCCATGCGCGAGCTGGGGTATCGCCCCAATTTTGCCGGTCGATCGCTGCGCCGTGGCAAGTTTAAGACCGTCGGCGTCGCCATGTTCAACATTACCGGTACCGGCAACCTCGACCGTATGGAGGGCTTTGCCGCCGCGGCCGACAAACATGGCTATGCCATCACCCTTACTAAAGTAGACGGGCATCCGTATACCCTCGAGAGCGCATCGTCGCGCATGAGCGCACTGCCAGTGGACGGTATGGTTGTGATCATGAATCGCATGCCGGCGGACTTTGGCACCTTTGAGCCGCTGCCTGGTATGCAGACGGTGCTCGTTACCATGCTGGAGCACCCGCTGTGCTCGACGGTCGATAACGATCAGTTCGATTGTTCGCGCCAGGTTGTCGAGTACTTACTGGGGCAGGGGCACAAGACCGTGCACTTTATCTCGTGTCCCGAGCGCTCGCTTTCGGGCATGCAGCGCGAGGAGGGCTGGCGCGAGACATTGCGCGCGCATGGTATTGAGCTGCCGCGACTCATCCGTGGCGATTGGACGGCGCAGAGCGGATATGCCGCAGGCCAGGCTCTGGCGGACGATCCGACCTGTACTGCCATCTATGCCTCCAACGACGCCATGGCCTACGGCTGCATTCGCGGGCTCGAATCGCGCGGAAGGCGTGTGCCCGAGGACGCGAGCGTGGTGGGTGTTGATGACAGCCTGGGCGATATCGTGCCCGACCGTCGCCTGACCACCGTGCGCTTTGACAACAGGCGTGTCGGCATGTGGGCAGTCGATAAGATCGCCGGTGCCGAGGGGGGTGCGTCTGGCGTGGAGCACATGCTGATCCCCGGCGTGCTCGTAGAGGGCGATACGGTGCGCGATTTGCGCTAGGGCGCGGTCCTGTTTGGGTTTCCGTTAATCATGTTTGATATTGTTCGAAATGGTTTGGAAACCGTTCACGGGCGAAAATTGACCGTTCATAGCTTGAAATTATGTTTTGCGTTGTTCTTTTTTGTTTGAATGTTAATGTTTCTGCCATACAGAACGCAGCGCGTATGCCCGGACGCGATGCTCTCCATTGGTTCATATGTGAAAGGAACGCAATATGGCAACCAAAGAAGAAATCTCGATGGTTGGATTCGAGATCGTCGCATACGCAGGTGACGCCCAGACCGATCTGCTTGCAGCGCTCGATGCTGCTCGCGAGGGTGATTTTGAGAAGGCCGAGCAGCTGCACAAGGATGCCAGCGATGCGCTCATCGGTGCCCACGACACGCAGACCAAGCTGCTTTCGCAGGAGGCCGGCGGTGGCGAGATGGAGATGACCTTCATCATGGCTCACGCTCAGGACACTCTCATGACCACTATGATCCTGGAGAAGCAGACCCGCTTTACCATCGATGCCTACAAGCGCATCGCCGAGCTCGAGGCCAAGCTCGCCTAACGAGCCCGCACAACCAAGTTCCCTTCCAAAAGCCCTGCCGCTACCCGCGGCAGGGCTTTTTCTGTCCTCCTCCAAGTTGCGGTGAAATAGGGACTGAATAGGGGCCGACGGGCGCAAAACAATCCCTATTCTAGTCATTGGGGACGTTCTTAAACGACTAGTCATTGGGGACAGTCTTGGTGCGCTCCGTTCGTCCTCCCGTTCGATTTTTGCTCGGTGGGTATACTTCCTTTCGCATTAAACGCCGGACTGAGGAGGTATCCAAATGCCGGATAACGGGTCAATACAAAAAAGAGACGCGCACGAGATGGCTCATGGGCGTCCTGTCCAGATAACCGAGCACACGACGGTAACCGAGCTGCAGCCCAGCCTGTCCGATGTCGTGTGCGCAAACAAAAAGCTGCAGATTGGCTTTATCGTTGCGCTTGTGGTCCTGGCGCTGCTGTCGGGCTTTGTGGCTCGTCCGCATTTCGCCGATACCAAAACTTGGGACTCCACCATCGAGGTCATCGACCAAAAGAAGGGTAACGTACTGGCGCTCACGACCTCGTGCGTGGCGCTGTCTGCGGGCATTACCGCGCTGCCGGGCGATACGGGAACGCCGGTTGCCGAGCAGCTCGCGCAGCTTTCAGGCAACCTTGGTATCGTGCTTGCCGTGCTCTACCTAGAGAAATACCTGCTAACCATTTTGTGGTCGGTCGGCCTGGGCATCTTAATCCCGTTTGCGTTGGTGCTCTTTGCGGTGTCGCTCGGCATTCACGGGCGCTGGAGCACGAGCACTGTCCTGCGCCGTGTGGCGACGCGCGTGCTGGTGGTTGCCGTGATCGGCATGGCGCTCGTGCCCGCGAGCGTATGGGTGTCGCAGAAGGTCGATGAAACGTATCGCGTAAGTATTGAGCAAGCTGAGCAAAAGGCTGCGGACGCTGCGGACGCGGCCGACACCACGGACAAGTCAGCCGAGACCAGCTCAAAATCGAACAAGAAAAAATCCGAGACCACGGAGTCCAAAAACGTGCTCGAGCAGTTGACTGATGGGGCATCGAGCCTTGTTACGTCGGTGACCAGCGGCGCCAAGCAGATGACCGATGAGATCGTGCGGCAGGTGACCGATCTGATTGAAGGCGTCATCGTGATGATCGTGACTTCGTGCGTTATCCCGCTGCTGGTGCTCGTGGCGTTCCTGTGGCTGGGCCACGTGCTGCTGGGGATCGATATTTCCGGCCCGGCGAACTATTTGACGGGTCGTTTCTTGAGTGCTCCTTCCGAGCACGCCAAAAAGGGCGGGCAGTCCGAGTAGCTAAAACAGCTGTATATACCGGGGAATACTGCCGAAGGGCGGCCGAGACACGTTCTCGGCCGCCCTTTTGTTTGTTGAACACATGGTCGCTACGTCCGCGCCGGGCCCAAACGGCCAGCAATCATCCGTAAACGGTATTTGTCAAAAAAGAACAAAGATAAACAAATAATTCTTGCAGTTGATGTTCGAATGTGTTCAAATAAACATGAACAGTGAAGAACCGCACATTCAGATGCCCGGACCTGAACGCGATTCAACACTTCCAAACAGAAACTACGCGCCTGCGTATCTCTCAAGGAGGATGTCATGAGGGTTGTAATCGCTTCCGATGCCGACGGTATGTCGATGAAGGAGTCCATCAAGGAGATGCTCATCGCCGACGGTCACGAGGTCGTCGACTATTCCGAGACCCCTGCCGCGGACTTTGTCGATTCCGCGACCACCGTTGCCAAGGACCTGCTGGAGCACAAGGACTCCCAGGGCTTTGCATTCGATAAGTACGGCGTCGGTTCCTATATGGCTGCCGTCAAGATCAAGGGCATGGTCGTTGCCAACATTTCCGACGAGCGTTCCGCCTACATGACCCGCGAGCACAACGGTTCGCGCATGGTCACCATGGGCCCGGGCGTTGTGGGCACCGAGGTCGCCAAGAAGATCGCCCGTGAGTTCCTGCGCGCCCAGTACGCCGGCGGTCGTCACCAGATCCGTGTCGACATGCTCAACAAGATGGCCTAACGAGAGCCACCGAGAACTCGAACTTCTACCTCAACTTGTGAATTCAGACGAAAGGACGTTCTGATGAAGAAGACCATCGCAATCGGTTGCGACCATATCGTTACGGACGAGAAGATCTATCTGGCCGACCGCCTGGAGCAGGCTGGCTACCAGGTGCTCGACTGCGGCACCTACAGCCATACTCGTACGCATTACCCCATCTACGGCAAGGCCGTGGGCGAGGCTGTCGCCAGCGGCAAGGCCGACTTTGGCGTGGCCCTGTGCGGCACCGGCATCGGCATCACCAACGCCGTCAACAAGGTTCCCGGCGCCCGCTGCGCCCTGGTCCGCGACATGACCTCTGCCCTGTATGCCCGTCGCGAGCTCAACGCCAACATCGTGGGCTTTGGCGGCAAGATCACCGGCGAGTTCCTGATGGCCGACATTATGCTTGCCTTCCTGGAGGAGCCCTACGAGAAGACCCCCGAGCACGATGCCCTGATTGCCAAGATCGACGCCTGCAATAAGGCCGACGCCGAGGCTCAGGCTGACCCGCACTTCTTTGACGAGTTCCTCGAGAAGTGGGACCGCGGCGAGTATCACGACTAAGGGGTTTCGGCGTTCTACCGAACGCCGGACCGGCCGACGCTGCGAAGCCATCTGGTGGGCAATCTGCCGTTCAGCTTCGACGGCATGACCAGAAGGTCAACGCCGCCTCGTTTCACGGCACCTTGCCTCACCAGCTGGCTTCTCGCTGACGTTGAGGTGACCTGCGGGGTTACCTCTGTTGCGGCGAAGTCTTTTGGTTTGGCAAGTTGCTCCGATAACACGTTTGCTTGCTTGGCTTGAGTGCTTCGCTCTTGGCGGTCCCTGGCATTCTGCAGCTTTTCAATTGACGGCTCGCGTTTCTGTGAGGGGGCGCGGGCCGGTTTTCTATCAGCCCCACTGACTCGGCGGGCTGGCGTACGAAAGGGAAGGCTCCTATGGAGTTTGTTCTTGATAACGGTTCTGTTCGTGTGACACTGAGCACGGCTGGCGGATCGTTCACTTCGATTAAAGCCAACGGTCGCGAGTGCCTGTGGCAGGGCGATCCTTCGGTCTGGTCGGGCCAGGCGCCCATTTGCTTTCCGATTTGCGGCGGCCTTCGTAACGGTCGCGCGATGACCATGGGCGGCCGCGAGGTCAAGCTTGCCCGCCACGGCTTTGCCCGCAAGCAGGAGTGGAAGCTCGAGGAGCAGGGTGACAACATGGTTGCGCTGAGCCTAAGCTCTGCCGACCACGCCGAGCTGCTCGAGCAGTATCCGTATCCGTTTAAGATCGTTGCTCGTTACGCGATCGATTCGGAAAAGGTGGCCGTGTCGTACGAGGTGACCAATGAGGGTACCGAGGACATGCCGTTCTTTGTGGGCGGTCACCCCGGCTTTACGTGCCCGCTCGACGAGGGCGAGTCCTATGACGATTACGAGCTCCGTTTTGAGCAGCGTGAGGCCGCCGAGCTTTGTACTGCCGTCCCCTCGACGGGCCTGATTGATGTTGAGCATCGCAGCAAGAACCCCATGATCGGCCAGAACCTGTCGCTGACCCACGAACTTTTCGACTTCGCGGAGACCATCTTTGACGTGCTCGAGAGCCGCGTGGTTACGCTGACCAAGAAAACCGAGGACAAGGGCGTGCGCCTAACGTTCCGCGATATGCCGTACCTGATTGTGTGGAGCAAGCCCGAAGGCGACTTTGTGGCCGTGGAACCGTGGGGCTGCCTGTCCACCTGCTCCGACGAGGACGATATTCTGGAGCACAAGCGTGGCTGCCTGGTTGCCAAGCCGGGGGAGACCGTCACCCGCGGTTTTGAGATCGAGATCCTTTAAAGAGCTATCGTATGTTTGGGGTCGCACACGTCGTGCCCCGGAAACAGGAGTTCAACATGATTCTGACCGTTACCATGAACCCGTCGATCGATACGCGCTATCAACTCGACAAGCTGATCATCGACGACGTGAACCGCGTGACGCCCGAAAAGACCGCTGGCGGTAAGGGTCTCAACGTGAGCCGCGTGCTGCTGCAGTTGGGCGACGATGTGCTCGCGACCGGCCTGCTCGGCGCCCACATGGGTGCCTATATGGCCGAGCTTATGGATGCCGACGGCGTCAAGAACGACTTTGTGCCCATCGCCGGTGAGACGCGCATTTGCCTGAATATTCTGCACGAGGGTAATCAGACCGAGCTGTTGGAGAGCGGTCCGCAGATTGCGCCTGCCGAGCTCGAGGCCTTTACGGCAAAGTTCGCCGAGCTTGCAGCGAAGGCGGACGTCGTGACGCTTTCGGGTTCGCTGCCGCGTGGCGTCGATGCTGGCTACTATGCCGAGCTCGTCAAGATTGCCGAGGAGGCGGGCGCCAAGGTGCTGCTCGACACTTCGGGTGCATCGCTGGAGGCCGCGCTGGAGTCCGACGCTAAGCCTGAGCTCGTAAAGCCCAACCTGACCGAGATTAACGGCCTACTGGGTACGTCCTTTACGACCGATGATGTCGATGCCCTGCGCGAGGCGCTTGCCGCCGATGGCCGCTTTGCCGGTATCCCCTGGGTTGTCGTATCGATGGGCGCTGCCGGGTCGGTGGGCTTCCATGAGGGTCGCGCGTTCCGCGCCAAGACGCCCGCGATTGCGGCTGTGAACGCGACGGGTTCCGGCGACTCGACCATCGCCGGCTTTGCGCATGCCATTGCTGCTGGTGCCGACGATGTCACGGTGCTCAAGACCGCCAATACCTGCGGCAAGCTCAACGCCATGGATCCCAAGACCGGCCACCTGGTCATGGACCGCTGGGATGAAATCTTCAACAACGTTGTCGTGACTGAACTGTAGAGTTACGCGGTTTTACCAAACCGCGTAACCAGCAGACGCTGCAAACCCGCCAGAGCGGCAATCTGCCTTTCAACTGCGGCGGCATGACCAGAAGGTCAATGCCGCCTCACTTCAAGGCACCTTGCCCGCTC
>DXZU01000029.1 GCA_019419525.1 Collinsella sp. | reverse complement strand
ACGAGCGGGGGCTCCTATCTTTTTAGTGCCCTCGGATTGGGTCATAGTGTCTGTCCGTCCTCTACCTGCGACGTTGCCATTGTTTGACCAGTCGTTTAAGAACGTCCCCAACGACTACTTTCCGCGCAACGGCATTGCGGCGGCTGGGTTGGGCAGCGCTGGCGTTACTCGCCCAGGATCAGCGCCGCGAGCTCTTCCTGCGTGTCAACCACGTAGTCGGCACCGGCTGCTTCGAGCTCTGCGCGGCCTCGGAAGCCCCAGCTGACGCCCGCACTCTTAAGGCCGGCGTTGTGGCCGGTCAGGATATCGACATTGGAATCGCCCACATAGAGCGTGGTTGCCGGATCGGCACCCAGCTCTTCCATCACATGCAGCGTGACGGGTGCTTCGGGCTTGGGCGGAAACGCATCGACACGGCCCTGCACCAGCGCAAAGCGCTCGGAACCAAAGTATTTCTCGATAAGCGAAGCCGCCGAGACGTGGTCCTTGTTAGTGAGTACGGCAAGCTGCACACCCGCGGCGCGCAAGCGGTCGAGCATCTCGATCGTGCCGTCATAGGGGGCGGTGTGGTCCTCCTTGTGCTCGCCGTAGTAAGCCCTAAACTCGGCAAGCGTCTGCTCAAACATACGGCCGTCGCCCGCATACTCGGCGGGCATAAAGCGCTCAACCAGCTTGAGCATGCCGTTTCCCACCTTGTAGCGGTACTCGTCGACGGCAAACGTAGGCCAGCCGTGCGTCTCGCAGGTATGGTTGCCGGCGGCCGCCAGGTCCTCGAGCGTGTTGAGGATGGTGCCGTCTAAATCAAAAATCACATGGGAAAAAGCTGCTGCCATGAAAGCTCCCGTCATTGGGTTTAAAACGCACCTCATAATACTGGGCTTACGTGTCTGGCGTGGCTGGAATCTGAACATCTCCAGGGATATCAAGCCGCATCGCGCCGACCGTGCGGTTCCGCCCTAGCAAATTCTCGGAAGCTGTTCTCCTACGAGCATGTCGAGGATGCGGGTCGATCCCCAGCCGGTGCGTACGCGCACGGCGGGACGGGTGTCCTCGGCAAGCGGCAGCACGCGACCGATAATCGCGGCGTTTTCGCCGTAGCGCGCGGCGCGCATGGCTGCCAGCGCGGCATCGGCCTGCTCGGCCGGCACCACGGCAACCATCTTGCCCTCGTTTGCCACCTGCAGCACATCGTAGCCGAGCATCTCGCAGGCGGCCTGCACGTCGGGGCGCACGGGCACAGCATCCTCGTCGATCTCCATGGCAACGCCGCTGGCCTGGGCAAACTCGTTGAGCGTGGATGCCAGGCCGCCGCGCGTGGGGTCGCGGAAGCAGCGGGTGTCGGGGGCGGCGGCGAGCACGTCGGCAACCAGATGATTGAGCGGTGCGGCGTCGCTTTCGATGTTGCTCGAAAACGCCAAGCCCTCGCGCTGGCTCATGATGGCGATGCCGTGGTCGCCTAGCGTACCCGACACCAGGATGACATCGCCGGGCCGACAGTTTGCACCGCTGAGCGCTACGCCCGCGGGCACTTCGCCCACGCCGGCGGTATTGATGTAGACGCCGTCGGCACCTCCACGCTCGACCACCTTGGTGTCGCCGGTGATTATGGACACGCCCGCCTCGCGCGCTGTTTCGGCCATGGTTTGCACAATCTGGCGCAGCTTGTCCATGGGATAGCCCTCTTCGAGGATAAAGCCGCATGAGAGGTAGCGCACGTTGGCGCCCGAGGTCGCGACGTCGTTGACGGTTCCACATACGGCGAGGCGGCCGATATTGCCGCCGGGGAAGAACTGCGGCGTTACCACAAAGCTGTCGGTCGACATGGCGATTCGCCCGCTTGCGGGCAGCGCGGCGACGCCGGCATCGTTGCCCGCGAGCAGCTCGGGCGACCCAAAGGCATCCAGAAAGACCTCATCGATAATGCGCTTCATCATCTGGCCGCCGGAGCCGTGGCCCAGCAGGACAGTGCTATCGGTGGCATTACGGGACATATCGAAAACTCCAATCGTGGGTGGTGCCGGTACGCGGGAGCGTCCGGGCTAGTCGCGGTATCTAAAGTACGCCGCGCAGCTGCCTTCGGAGCTCACCATGCAGGGGCCGACGGGGTGTTCGGGCGTGCAAGCGCGGCCAAACAGAGGACAGTCGCTCGGCGTGATGGCTCCGCGCAGCACGTCGCCGCAGCGGCAGCCGCGTGGCTCGACCGTCGGTTCAATGGGTACGTCAAAGCGGGCGCCGGCATCAAAGCGCACGAATTCGGGTCGGATGGAAAGACCCGAAGCCGCAATCGGTCCCAGTCCGCGCCATGTGGTGTCGCACGGCTCAAACACCTGCTCGACCAGCTGGCGCGCCACGGGGTTGCCGTTCGCATTGACACCGCGGCGGTAGGCGTTGTCGATCGCCGGCCTGCTCTCGACAACCATCTGGACCAGCATGCAGATGCCCTGCAGGATATCGACCGGCTCAAATCCCGTGACCACGCCCGGGGTATTGAACTCGTCGACCAAAAAGCTAAAGGGCGCCAGTCCCGTGATGGTGGCGACGTGCCCCGGCAGGATAAAGCCGTCGATAGTGGTCTCGGGATCGTTGGCGATGGCGCGCAGCGCCGGCGGCGTGGTCTTGTGGGCGCAATAGACCGAAAAGTTCTGCAGCCTGCGCGCGTCTGCCTCCAGGATGGCGGCGGCGATGGTGGGCGTTGTGGTCTCAAAGCCCACACCCATAAAGATGACCGGACGATTGGGGTTTTGCTCGGCGATATCGAGCGCGTCGAGCGGGGAGTAGACGATGCGAATGTCGCACCCTGCTGCCTTTTGCGCGGCGAGTGAGGTGGACGATCCGGGCACGCGCATCATGTCGCCAAAGGTGGTGATGATGGCGCCGTCTATGTTGGCGAGCGCGATTGCATGGTCGATATCGCGGTTGGCGGTAACGCAGACGGGGCAACCTGGGCCGCTCAGCAGCTTGAGTCCCGCCGGCATAATGGAGCGAAAGCCATAGCGACCGATGCTCACGGTGTGCGTGCCGCAGACTTCCATAAGGTTGATGGTGCGGTCGCCGACGAGTTCACGGATGCGTTCGATGAGCTCGCGGGCCAGCTTGGAATCGCGAAATGCCGAAAAGTCGATACCGGAGCGAGCCGGCTGTCCGGCCGCCACTAGTATGCCTCGGCCGGGTTGCTGGCCAGTTGGTCCTCTTCGGCCAGTTCGGTCATGGTGTTGACCAGGTCGAGCGTCTCCTGCGCCTCCTGCTCGTCGACAATCTGAATGCCAAAGCCGGCGTGCACGAGAATATAGTCGCCTACCTGTGCCGTCGGCACGAGGCGCAGCGAAACGGGGCGCTCGATGCCCATCATGTCGACGGTCGCCTTAAGGTCGTCGTCGCGTTTGACCACTTTACCGGGAACGGCAAGGCACATAATGTTCCCCTTTTATACGTTTTGCGCTGGATAGGCGCCTAATTACCCATCAGTTGATGGTAGCGCTCGCGGGAGTCACGAGCAAACGCGTTACACCTGTGAGACGGCGGCGCGCAGGCTGGCAAAACAGCCTATCGCGATGCCGTCTGCGCGAGGCGAGCGCGAGCGATGGCGGCCTGACCGTAGGCGATGCAACCGTCGTTGACGGGCACGGCGTGGGAGACCAAGACGGCAAGACTGGCGTCTTTGAGTTCGTGGGTAAGGAGCCGAAGCAAAAGTCGGTTCATGAACACGCCGCCCGAGAGCACGACGGTGTCGAGGCCTTCACGGGCGCAGATCTCGTTTGCGATGTGGGCCGACGCGCGTGCGATGGTGACGTTGAAGTCGAGCGCGAGCCTGTTGACAGAAATGCCGGCCTCGATTCCCTCCAAAAGCGCCTCAATAAGCGATCTGGAGTTTAGAACATGGCAGGCGTCCGGACGGGATGATTCGGTTACGGAGAAGCCGGCTATATTGCCGGCGGGGCAGACACTTTCACTGCTGAGCGCGCGCCAGGCGGCGGCCTCAAGCTCGATGGCGGGTTCGCCCTCGTAGGTTGCCTTGTCGCAGATGTCCAGAATTGCTGCCGCGGCATCAAAGAGACGCCCCATGCTGCTGGTACGCGGGCTGTTGATGCCGCGCTCGATCATGGTGGCTGTCACGCGGCGCGTTTGCTCGTCGAGGCTGTCCAAAAGCCGAGCGGCACCTGGGTGCTCGAGCAGGCCGAGCTCACTGAGCAGGGCAAAGGCGTTGCGTCGAGCGTCGCGTACGGACGCTACGCCACCGGGTAGGGCCCAAGTGCGCAGATGCGCTGCGCGCTCAAAGTCAGCAAGGCCAGCGACAAGAAACTCGCCGCCCCATATGGTGCCATCGGTGCCGGCACCGGTGCCGTCAAAGGCGATGCCAAGGACGCGCGCCTCGGGCGCAAGCTGGCCTGCAACAATCGCTTCTGCCATCACGCTTGCGATGTGCGCATGATGGTGCTGGATTTCGATGAGCGGCAGATTGTGCTCCCGTGCCTGCTCGCGCGCCCACTGGCCCGATAGATAACTGGGGTGTAAATCGCAGGCCAAGGCGGCGGGTGCCAAGTCAAAGAGATCTTCCAAGCGCGTGCGCGCGGCGTTCCAGGCATCGAAGGTCTCGCCGTTTTCAACATCGCCGATATGCTGCGACACAAAACAGGTTGCCTCGCCGTTCGTCCCTTCACGCGTGAGCGCAATCGTGGCCTTTTGTTGTGGCCCGCAGGCGAGCATGCAGGGCGGAGCGCCGTCGAGCGCCGGCAACGGCAGCGGCTGGGGCGCATATCCGCGAGCACGGCGAACGGGCATAACGGCGCCGTCGACCACGCGTACCACAGAGTCGTCGTAGCGCGACAGAATTGCGCGGTCGTTACCGAGCAGCGCGTCGGCGATGCCGGCGGCAACGAGGTGTTTCCAGGCATGGTCGTCGTCGGTCTCGATGGGTTCTTCGCTCAGGTTTCCGCTGGTCATGACGAGCGCGTGCATACCGCAGACTTCTGCCGCGGCAAGCAACAGATGCTGAAGCGGGGTGTAGGGGAGCATAACACCGAGCTCGGGAAGGTCGTGCGCGACGGACGGCGCGAGCGCGAGGGCGTCGGGGGAATCTCCACTCTCGCAAACGGCACGTCGGCGCAGCAGCACAATGGGGCGAATGCTGCCGGTCAGCAAGCCGCGCTCAACGTCGCTGACATGGCACAGGCGTTCAACGTCGGCAAGGTCGCGCACCATAACGGCAAGCGGCTTGTTGCTGCGGCGTTTGCGGCGGCGAAGCTCGGCTACCGCCTGCTCGTTGGAGGCGTCGCATGCCAAGTGAAATCCGCCCAGCCCCTTGATGGCGACGATACCGCCGTTGGCCAGCAACTCAACACAGCGGTCGATAATGGCGTCGCTGACCTCGCGTGTGGTGCCGACGGCCGGTGTCGCGGACGAATTCCCGCACGCATCGCCGTTCACAGCCTCGCGCCACGTAATATGCGGCCCGCAATCAAAGCAGGCATCGGGCTGCGCGTGAAAACGCCGGTCGAGTGGGTCGGCATACTCCGCGGCGCACTTGGGACACATGGGAAAACAATCCATCGAGGTGGCCGCTCGATCGTAAGGCAGCGAGCGGATGATGGTAAAGCGCGGCCCGCAGTTAGTGCAGTTGATAAAGGGGTAGTGATAGCGTCGGTCGGCGGGATCGAACAACTCGCGCAGGCAATCGTCACAGGTAGCGATATCGGGCGAGACGAGCGTGGTATGCGCGGTCTGATCTTGCGATGCCACAATGCGAAAGTCCCGCTCATCGGCAGTGCTCCAGCCGCCAGGCCCCAAATCCGCAATATCGACTCGCTCAACGCGAGCCGCCGCGGGCGCATGCTCAGAAAGCGCGGCAACAAAAGCATCGAGCGCATCGGCCGGAGCGTGCGCCTCGATATGCACGCCGTCGCCCGCATTGAGCACCCATCCGCAAATGCCATGCGCCATGGCCTCGCGATACACAAACGGTCGCATGCCAACGCCCTGCACAGTGCCCGTCACATGAATATGCACATGCCGCATGCGACACCCCTCATCAAAACCGACCAAAAAAGGACAGGTTTGTTTTGGTAGGTAAAACTTCTAAACCTGCCAAAACAAACCTGTCCCTATTTGGCAGGTGCGCTGCGGGAAATCCCGCTACAGCCCCAGGCTCTGCTTGGTGGCGGCGCACGTGAGCTCGCCGTGCTTAACGCCGCGCAGGCCCAGCAGACGGTCGGCTAGTTCGTAGACGCGCTCGCCGCGACCCTTGAGCGCCAGAATCTCCAAGCAGTTGTGGTGATCCAGATGCACGTGCATGGTCGATACGATCTCGTCGGTGTAGTCGTGCTGCACTTCGTCCAGACGGCGCGTCAGGTCGCCGGTATGGTGGTCGTAGATCATGGTGAGCGACCCGATAACATGCTCATCGGGCGTGCGCATCTGCTCCTTGGCGATCGAGGCGCGAATCAGGTCGCGCACGGCCTCGGAGCGGTTGGCCACGTCGCCGCGGCGCGCGATCTGCTCGTCAAAACGGCGCAGCAGGTCGTCCGGTGCGGTAACCGAAAAGCGGACCAGCTCGGAGCCGGAACCACTACAGTGGCAGCCCGCGTCACCGTCCGTCCCGTGCGGATGCTCGTGCTCGTACCCGCAGCCGTGCTCGTGTTCGGCCACGTTACACCAGCTTCACGGAGCCGACGGAGTTGTGGTCGGCCTCGATGGCTTCCTCGTAGCCCTCGAGCGCGTCATGCGCCTCGTGCAACGCGGCCATGGCCGCCTCGAGCTTGGCGCCGATGCGCTCCATGTCAAAATTTTCGGTCGCATGCAGCAACTGATGGCTCCATTCGTGGGCGAGCTCGATGGTGTCGTCGACCTGCTTGACGCTCATGGCAAGCTGGCTCATGTTCATTCCAACATCATGCATGGGAAATCTCCTTTTGTATGGGGTAGTTCAGTGGTTCAGATTTTACTACGCCCGCTCTGCGCGCAGCTGCATAAGAAAACGGGTGCGAGTCTGTGCGACCCGCACCCGTTCACTGGGGGCTGTTTGTGACTACCATACTATCCGTGGTTGCACTCGGTGCATCCAGAAGTCCGGCGAGCGGTGCAAAAGCGCTCATGGACGGCGGGTAAGTAACAAGCGTATTACAGGTGCTTCTCCAGCAGCGCCTGCAGCCTCGCCTTGGGCAGCGCGCCAACCGAGCGGTCAATTTCCTCGCCGTTCTTAAAGACAATCAGCGTGGGGATGCTCATGACGCCATACTTCATGGCCAGGTCCTGGTTGTCGTCGACGTTGCATTTGGCAACGGCAAGCTTGCCCGCCAGCTCGTCGGCAACCTCGTCAACGATGGGCGAGAGCGAGCGGCAGGGACCGCACCAGGGTGCCCAAAAATCGACCAGCACGGGAAGGCTGTCGTTAACGACGGAATCGAAATTCTCGGGGGTAATCTGCTTAATGTCAGCCATGGTGACCTCCATAATGTGACGCGGCTCGGCCGCGTAAAACTCAGTACGACCGTGCTTATACCCAGCGGCCCGCAAAGCAACCACTCGCGGGCGGCTCTTTTATATAATGGTGGGCACGCAAACGATTGGAGAGCGCATGCCCACGTCACAAAGCCAGAAAAAAGAAGCCATCGCTCAGGCGACCGAGCAGGAGCTCGCGTCGCTTGCAGATCGCGGTGTGCGTATCGCGGGCAACGCGTGCTCGCCGATTGTGCTGGTCAAAGGCGATTTGGATGAAGCCGAGTGCTCGGGCGGCGAGCTGGCTGCCGGCGCGGATGGCGCCGCGTTGCGCAAGGCGCTCGGCGCCATCGGATATGCCCCCGAGGATTTTTGCGTGCTGGCAAGCGTCGCCGGCGCGGGCGACGGAGCGGTCGCGGCGGGCGAGGCCCTGACGTGCGATCTGTTCCGCGAGGCGCTGGAGACCTTAGACCCCGAGGCGGTGCTGCTGCTGGACAACAGCGCGGCCGATGTCATGCGCGAGACCTATGCCGATATGCTTGTGGCGATTGATGACTTTGACACTGCCATGCTCAAGCCCGGCCTGGTCGCCCATGTGCAGGGGCGCCGCGTGCTGGCGCTCGACGGTTTTGAGGCGGCGCTCACCGACAAGGCCGCCAAGCAGCGCATGTGGGCCTACATCAAGCAGCTGACCCCGGCGGCTGCGCCGCTGTAGCGAGGCTGGCGGCAGCCCCTACATCACGGCGCGCAGCTCAAACCGGTCGCCGTTAATGCGGAACTGGCAGTTGCCGTTCATGCGCTCGACGGCAAGCATAATGCTCTTGGTGCCAAAGCCGTGCCCAGTGTGCTGAGCCACGGGCATGCCGTCGACCATGTGCGGCGCACGGCCAAACGTGTTGGAAACCAGCAATAGAAGCTGGCCGTCTTCGTAGCGAAGGTCCAGGTCGACAAACCGCTTGCCTTCGGGGGCGGCGCTCGCCGCGGCGATGGCATTGTCCAGTGCGTTCGATACCACACTGAACAGATCGACATCGCCCACGTGGACGGTTTCGGGCACGGCGGCGCGCAGGTCGGCGGTGATGCCGTGTGCGTTGATGTCCGCGGAAAGCGACGAGAGCGCAATGTTGACCGTTTCGTTGGCGCAGTAGCGGCGCACGGCGGTGCGATCGTTGGTCTCGCAGAGCGCGTCGATGCGTTCGAGCGCCTCATCGGTGTGACCCTCTTCGATCAGGGCCGCTAGACCGCGCAGGTAGTGGCGCATGTCGTGACGGAGAACCGAGAGCTCGCGTCCGGACTGGCGCCAGGCTTCGAGCTCTTTGATGGCCGCGCTGTCGCGGGTCGCGAGCATCCAGCGCTCGCGCTCGGCGATTTCCTTTGCCTCGTATTCGCGAAGGTAGACGGCAAGAAACATAAGGTAGAACGCGCAGAGGGCGAACGCCAAAAACTCAACGGTTACTACCGAGCCCGAGTGGAAGAGCGTGGTATAGACGTTGGTGGCGTAGTCGAAGATGTAGTAGACGAGCGGCAGGATGAGCAGAATCTCCAGCTCGGTGGGGCTTTTGATCGCCAGGCGGGGGCCGATGTCGCTTGCCCAATGCAACAAGACGGCAAAGACGCCGAGTGTGGTGACGATGCGCGCCACGAAGTACGCGACCTGCGAATCGGTGGCGGCGAATGCGGCGATGCCCATCCAGTTGCTAAACTGGCAGCTCAGGTAGGCACTGGTAACGCCCAGGATGGCGAGCAGGGGACTCAGACGATAGCGTACGCACAGGTAGACGACAAGCGGCAGATGCACGACGAGCGGGTAGGCCTGTCGGGCGAAAAGCTCGCCGCCAACGGCGTTGGCAAGGCCGAATGCGTATCCGGTTGCGGCGCCGACCCCCACCAGCTTCCACCGTATGCCGAAAACACCCGGACGATGCCGTGCAGATCGCTTCGCTCTGCCATAGTCTCCCAAATTCACGTTTTCTATTGGGATGGTGGTTAATATGGGCGACATACTCGAATCGTTCCTGCGCGTGGCGATGGTGGTGTTCATCGTCGGTCCGCTCACTGCATGGGTCGCCCGTCGCGGCGCGCGCGAGCGCAGTGAGGCGACGGACAGCCTCGATCGCTTCACGGTGCGCATGCCCGCTGCCATTCGCACGATCATCGCCTGCTGCGCCGTCGCGTTCGAACTGCTCATGCTGGGTGTCTACGTCTGGCAGGGCGTCTCGTTGGGCGAGTGGGACCACGAACTTGTGTGGTTCGGTCACGCCATGGCGCTCGCGGGCATGGCCATCTGGGCCCTGCTGAGCATCCCGCGCATCGACGTGGACGGTGAGCGAATTCTCTCGCGTAACGCCTTCGGCATCCGCAAGGAGACGACGTTTGGCCACATCACCCGTGCAACGCTTCACACGCAGATGATGAGGATCGACCTGTTCGAGGGCGACCGGAAGTTCTGCTCGATAAGCCTCGAGGGGGTGTGCTCGCTCAACCTCCTCGCCCGTCTGGAGGAAGAGGGCATCGAAGTCTCGGACGCCGTCGACGGTCCCATGACCAAGGCGGGCCTGTGTTGGTCTGCCATCAAGCCGTTGACGATTGTTTTCAACGGCATGGCGCTCGTCTTCTCGCTCGTGATCGCCTTCATGGCTGTTTTCACCGATGCCGGAGCCCGCTTGCTCTTGCTCGTCCCGTTCCTCTTCCTGTTCATAGGGGGACTCCTGCCCCTGCTCATGCTCAGTATGCCCGCCCGCGGCATCCTCGAGATCGGCAGGCAGGAGCGCGAACTCGGCTTCTCCTTCGCCGAGGAGATGGCAAGTCGAGGTACCACGGGCACTTCGCTTGTCGACGATGATTGGTTCATCGAGATCAGCAATGCCCGCGTCGTGGCGTTCCGTCGCGATTACCTCAAGAAGGTCACGGCGCACGAGAACAGCGAGAGCGGCGACCGCTGCACGGTGACTACGAAGGGCGGTCGAAAAATCAAGGTGTATGCAGCGGGCAGCACCCTCGAGGACCTGCGCTCGTGGTTCAAGCAGGGCGCCAAGGTCAGAAGCACGGTCGACCGTGCAGAGGACGCGCTCGAGACGACGTCTGATTGGGTTGTCTGACCTGTATCGTCTTTTCGGACACGCATGCTAGAGGCCCAATCCTTTAGAATGCATTCATCGACGACCGAGAGGACGGTATGCTATGTCCAACCCAGCCGCCAAGTACACCGACGAGTTCAGGTGCGAGACCGCCGACTACATCATCTCGACGGGCAGGCCGATAACGGAATGCTGCGCAGAACTGGGCCTGAATTCCAAGACCGTGAACAAGTGGGTGCAGAACCGCCGGCGCGAGCTTGCCGGCGGGCCCGACCCCAAGGCCGAGGACCGCGAGCTTCGCGAGGCGAAAAGGCGCATGCGCGAGCTCGAGATGGAGAACGCCTTCTTGAAAAAAAGCTGCGGCCTTCTTCGCCAAAAGCCAGGCGTAGCCGCATGCTACCGGATGATGTTGGCGGAGAAGGCCGAATTCCCGGTGAAAATGATGGCCCGCGTGCTCGGCGTGAGCCGATCGGGCTTCTACTCGTGGCTCTCCAACGGCTGCCCGCGAGAAGACTGGTCGGCCGAGCGCGAGGCGGTCCGGCGCGTGTGGCTGGAGTCGGACCGCAGGTTCGGCTTCCGGTTCGTGAAATGCTTCCTGCCCGGCGAGTTCTCCGGATTGACCCTGTACAGGGTGCGCAAGCTGATGCGCGAGCTGGGAATACGCGGCTGCACGCCCAACGACAGGAAGCGCACCACCATCCCCGACCCGAAGGCCAGGCCCCGGCCCGACCTGGTGCGCCGCGACTTCACCAGTCCCGTTCCAACCTACAAGCTCGTGGGCGACATCACCTACCTGCGCACCGGCGAGGGATGGCTGTACCTGTCGACGGTCATCGACCTCAACACCCGCATGGTGGTGGGCTGGTCGCTCTCCGAGCGCATGACCGCCGACATCGTGGTTTCGGCGCTGGCGTCGGCCAAATCGCGCGGCTACGTGGCCGGCAACGCGATATTCCACGCCGACCGCGGCGCCCAGTACACCAGCAGGCTTCTGGCCGAATGGGCGCGCGACAACGACGTGCGGCTGTCCTGCAGCCGCACCGGCAACTGCCACGACAACGCGGTGGCCGAGTCGTTCCTCGCCACGCTGAAGAACGAGATGTACTACAGGCGCAGCTTCCCGACCAGGGATTCCGCCAAGCACGCGGTGGTCGAGTTCATCGAGGCGTACTACAACCGCCGAAGGCCCCGCTCGACGATCGGCTACAAGGTGCCGGCCGAGGCCATGGCGGCCTTCTTCGAGAGAACCGAGCCCAAGCCCGAGGCCATGCCTATGGCCGCTTGATTCCTCGAGCTTGCGTGTCCGAAATCTTGACACAGGTCAGAAGGCCTCGATGCCAGCGCTGCGCCGATATGGGGCAGCGGCCCCCCCGTTGGCCGCCATGGCCCTGACTTCCGAGCGTATGCTGGCGCCGCTCGTCTTAAGACGTCGACCTCCATCCGGAGCCTGCGGTTCTCGCGCTCGGGCTCCAGGATCCGGTTCTACTCGGGTGTGCGGTTGTCGGCGGCGCGCGGCGAGCCGGTCTCGTTTATCGACTTGACCCGCCTCTCCACGGTGCTCTTGTCGAGGTCGCACTCGTCCATGGCCTCGCGCCTGGGCTTTCCGGCGTTGTGGAGATCGACTATCTTCCTCTTGAACTCGTCGGTGAAATGCCTCGGTCTGGGGCCGGTCGAGGCCGAGCCCCCGGTCCGGCTGGGGTAGCATGTCGCTGCGGACCATTGTCTTTCCTCTCGTTGAATATCTAGGCGCTGACGATTCTAGGCGATGGCCCTCTCTTGCTTCTTACGCCTCGATTGTGCTCGCTACCCCCAGCGGGTCCGAATCGAGCGATTCGGGCCCGCTTTTGGGGTCTGCCGGAAGCCCGGTGGTCAAAAAAGGCCAAATATGAGTACTGTTACCAGTTTGGTGGCAGCCAAATGGCCTCAAAAATCGGTGCCAGAGGCCAAAAGTGCGGTGGCGCGCGCAGACGTGGTGTAAGAGCGTCCCGAGGTCCGTCGCTGCAAGTC
>DXZU01000028.1 GCA_019419525.1 Collinsella sp. | reverse complement strand
GACTTGCAGCGACGGACCTCGGGACGCTCTTACACCACGTCTGCGCGCGCCACCCCCCTGTGGTCAAAAAATGCCAAATGTGTGTACTGTCACCAATTTAGTAACATCAATTTTGCTACGTATGGGTGTCAAAAGTCTACATTTGTTCAAAAATTAGATGATGTAATTCCTCATAGGTCCAATAAAATAGGCTCTTTATCGATAATAAATATCGTTAGAGAGCCTATTTGACCTAAAGAATATGTGACTATCTTGGCAACAGTACTCATATTTGGCATTTTTTGTCCACGGGGTATAGAGCTAACCCCTCAAACAGCCCAAAACGCCTATTTCGATGCGCGCTCGGCCGCCTCGATCACGTGTTTGGCGAGGATCGCCGTCGTCACAGCGCCCACGCCGCCCGGCACGGGCGTGATGGCGTTAACGACCGGCTCCGCAGCATCAGAATCGACGTCACCCACCAGCTTGCCAGCGGCCTCGTCCCAATTAATGCCAACATCAATGATCGTCTGGCCCTCTCGAACCGCATCCACGCCAATCGTACGCGCGCGTCCAACGGCGGCAACCACAATGTCGGCAGCACGGCACTCGGCAGCAAGGTCGTGCGTATGCGTATGGCACGTCGTCACTGTGGCATTGCGAGCCGTAAGCATGGCGGCAACGGGACGGCCAATCACCAGCGACCGACCAACGACCGCGACCTTGGCCCCATCCAGCTCAACGCCGTAATGATCCAGCAAAGCAAGCACGGCTTCGGCTGTGCAGGGGGCAAAACCCTCGCCGCGCCCCGAAAGCGTGGTGAGCAGCGAAGCCGGCGTCATGGAGTCAACGTCCTTGGCAGGATCGAGTGCCGCGGCAACCGCGTCCTCGTCAAGGCCGGCGGGCAGCGGGCGGAACATCAGACAGCCATGAACAGCCGAATCGGCATTGATGTCCTCGATAGCCGTCAACAGCTCGTCCTGCGAAACATCGGCAGAAAGCAAAACGCGACGAGCCTCAATCCCCACTTTTTCACAGCGCTTGAGCGCACCGCGCTCGTAGGATAGGTCGTCCTCGCGTTCACCTACACGCACGATAGCCAACGTCGGAACAACGCCCCGCTCGCGCAGGGCTGCGCAGCGAGCAGCAAGTTCCACGATCAAAGCGCGAGCAACGGGAGCACCCTTCAGCAGTTCAGCCATGACTATCCTCTCTTCCTTGCAGCGTCGGAGGCGCGGCGCGCCAGCGCATCGGCGCGCGGCAACCATGTGTCGAGCAACTCATCACACGCCGTCTCGAGCTCCTCAGCACGAGCGCAATCCTTCATAGACGTGGTGTTCGCAAAGAGCGTCAAACTCGCGCCCTGCATAGCGGCACGGCAGAACACGGCGCCGCACGCCACATCGGACAGCAGTTGACGCGAACCCTTGTCGGCCATGTCCTCGAGCAGCGCCAGCGCACGCCCGCAGGCATCCATAATGCGATACGGCGGCATAGCGGCCACATGCAGCGCATCCTGAATCGCGGTCGCTCGAGCCGGATCGTCACGCGGAATACCGTACGCCGCGGACACCTGCCCGTAGGCACGAACGTCCTCGGCAACCAACTCGACAAGCTCCTGGGACAGCTCATCAGCCTGAGCAAACGCGCGCGCCAGGTCATCCGCACGATCAGCAAGCGCGGGATTGGTCGCACCGTAGCGGGCAACCATTCCGCACAGCGAGGCGCCCAGCGCGCCCACAAAGGCGCTCGCGCTACCGCCGCCGGGAACCGGCTCGCGTGCGGCAAGCGCCTCGGCAAACTCTCGACATGTTTTATCCATCATCTCTTGGCTCATACGCACGCACCTTCAAGTCATATACATCGGTCGGGTGGCAACCGCCGACCGACCGCATCAATCACATAATGGTGCTAAGTCTAGCCCATAAGTACATGAGCGTCAGCGCACCTGGCCATCGCGGATTTCTATGACGAACGATAGGCGTCGGCACCGCAAACATAGGACACATGGCCCACCTTTCGAGACTTCCGGACGTCAAAAACTGAGGCATATCTATAAACAAGGAACCTGTTGGGGCAACGCCCACGCACGCGCGCCCCATTAAATCAACGGGCACCTCACCCCGGGGAGGGCCGACAGCATCGGCCCTCCCCTCTTTTGCGACCGCACATATTGCCACTTAACGGCGCAAATCCGGCCCTCAGAATGGGACACATGGCCCACCCTAGCGAGCCGTCCACGCGTACAGTAAAGGCAGGTAATCCATGGGCGGTTACAGATCGAGGAGGACACGACCATGAAAAAGAAGGCCTTTGCGATTCTCACACTCTGCATCAGTCTCCTTGCCGCGGTTGCCCTGGTGGGTTGCGGCGGAAGCGGCGGCGCTACCGGCAGTGGCGGTGGCGGCGGCGCAGAAAAGCCAGCCGTGGATATGAGGACCGACTTCATTTGGTTTAAGGTCGAGGTGCCCGAGGGCGTCGAGATCACCGACGTTGCCGGCGACACCGCCGACAGGGCCCAGTTTAAGTTCACCGAGAGCGAGCACGCCAGCGATCGCTTCATCCCTGTCTTCGACTCTGACAAGAACGCTGACGAGCTGTTCGACTACGAGGCCAAATGGAAGGCCAACTTTGAGTGGACCGAGAATGATCCCGTCAAGTACAACGGCAAGACTTGGCGCAACGCTTCCTATACACACTCGGGCGGCGTAACGACTGAGTACTTCACCGAAGCAGGCGGCGGCAGCGTTTACGTGAGCATCGACAATGTCGAGGAACACAAGGACGCCGTCGAGACCATGATGAAGTCTCTGGAATTTGCCGACGACATCGCCGAAGCCAAGACCGAGGCCATGGACGTCAAGCTCGACGATATCGAGATCAAGCGCTAAGCAACTGGCGAGCGCAGCGGGAAACACGGGCGCAGTGCAAACAAGCGACGGTGCCCCAGCGTTTCGTACTAAGGGAGGGCCGGTAAACCGACCCTCCCTTTCTTATGCCGGCACCTGACGAACGCGAGGATGCCGGACGCCGGAACCACCCCAAATGTGGCAACGGTACGAAAACGGCAAGCACCCAAACACGTCCGCCCGCCGATTTATAGCGCCGCGCACACAATTTAAGCCGACACCTTTAAACATCCGGGCAGTATAGTGACCAAAATGAGCGCATTACCGCACCCTGCGAATGGAGGAGTTATGACCGAACACCACGCCATCAGTCGTCGAGCGTTTACGCTGGGCCTAGGACTTGCGGCGTTGTCGCCGCTTGCAAGCCTGCCCGAAACCGCGGGATTGGGCCTTCCCATGCGCGCGGCATTTGCAGAAGACACGCCCACACCGGCGGCCACCCTCGACAAGTTCGTCATTCGCCTTCGCCCCGCGGGCTATTTTCGCACCGCGAGCGTCAACCAAGACGGCAACGTTCGCGGCAACGTCTGCCACCTGTTTAACGACGGCACGTCCAGCAAGCTCATCCTTGAGAACGTAACGACCAAGAATGACGATACAAACTGGTATGCTATCCGCACCTTGCTCAATTTCGAAGAGCATAAAAAGACGGGCTACAGCATTTGGTCGGTCGACGACGACTCTGACAAAGATGGAAAGGTCATCCACGTATGGGGCGGCGAGTATGACAACAAGCCCAGCCGCGCTTTTGCGTTCGAGCGTCAATCAAACGGAACCTGTATCATCCGAGACCGCACGGTCGAGAAAGAAACCGAGAAAAAAGACATTAAGTACCTGGCAATAGAATCGAACGGCGAAGACCAGGACAACAATAAGATCTGCCATAAGAGTAAGAGCATTCCGTGGGAGCTCGAACTTATCGGTTACGACATGAAAAAGAACGATGCCACGGTTAGCAGCCTCGACTGGATCACGTACAGCAGCTACGTCGATGGGCCATGTTGGATGAAATACGTCGACGACAACAAGTTCCTCGACGAGCTGAGCATCCCGGGTACGCACGATTCGGGCACCTGCAGCGTGGACAACGACACTGAGCCCCAATCCTCGCAAGTAAAATGCCAGCAGGATTACATTCCCACGCAGTTGCTCGAAGGCATTCGCTATTTTGATATCCGGCTCGGAAAGGGCGACGACCCCGGTATCGACCACGGGGATTACTACCTGCTCAAAAAAGACGCGTGCTTTATGCATCTTTCCGATGTCATAGGCTACTTCAAAACGTTTTTGAACGAAAACCCGACAGAAGCGCTCATCATGCTTGTATCACGAGGCAACGACGAGGCTACCGACGAAAGTGTTACGACGGCTTTCGCCAAGGTTTTGGACGACAACCCCAAACTGTTCTATACGTCGAGCCGAATCCCCACGCTACACGAGGTGCGCGGAAAGATCGTTCTGCTGCGTCGATTTAGGCTCGCCGGCAACAGTGTAAGCGGCCACACGTGGGGCCTCGACCTTACCGAATGGGATGACAAGATCAAGGCTCACTCCGACAGCGCCACTATGTGTCTCGTCCAAGACGCGCGGGGCTTTGAAGCCGCGGGGGAACAGGCGACAAAGAGCCCTATTGCACCAAGGTATACGCCCAGGACAAGTACAAACTCACGGGAACCGACAAGCTCAGCTGGGTCGATAATGCGCTGAAGGAAACGACCGGGCGCACGCGCAACGAGGTAGATGTCGAGGACGATAACGGGGCCAAGGAGCAAGTCCTGGAGCGCTGCTGGTCTATCAACTACACCAGCTGCACGGGCTTGTCGCACGGAGGCAATCCTTTTACCTCGGCACGAGTAGTCAACGAGCATCTGTATAAGAGCCCGTACATCAACCCCAGCGGCACCGAGGATACAAAGTCAGATTACCTCAAGCACATTGGCATCATCGCATCCGACTTTGTTGATGCGGCGCTGGCCCGGAGCATCTACCAGCGCAATTACGATACGGAGCACAAGCAGACGGCTTCGTACTATCTCCCGTACTATCTCCCGACCCGCATGCGCATGACGTACGGCGACTCGCTGAGCGATGCCTCATTCCAGGATGGCAAGACCGTTGGCGAAGGTCATTTCCGCCTTGCCGACAGCAGCAACGCGCTCAACGCGACAGCTTCGGGCCATGCGTTTGCCATTGAATACGTGGATGTCGACGCCCTGGGCAACGAGACCGTTACGGGGCTGCAGGGCTCTGTGCCCATCGATATCGATCCACGCGCGCTGACGCCCCATTTTGAGGGACTCGAAGGCCTTAAGGCCGGCGAAGACGTGCGCGCCAAGATTGCGGCATCACTCGAGGGCAAGCTCGAAACCGATGCCTGCACGGCCCAGCTCGAGTTTGTGCACGACGCGAACGGCGCTCCGGGCACGGCAATGGCCGAGGGCGAAACATTTGCCGCAGGAACGTACTGGGTGCGCGTGAACGGTCTCTTGGGCGACGCGGCGCAGAACTACACGCTCGCCAGCGACGGAGCCGCAAGCTTTACCGTAGCGGCCTCGGGCAGTGCAGGCGGCACCGGCGCCGGCAACGGCAGCGGCACGGGTTCCAACGCAGACAGCGCTGATAAGAATGGTAAGGGCAACAAGGGCAAGGGCTCGGGCGGAAAGCTCGCCAACACGGGCGACGGTTCCGGCATTGCCGCCGGGCTCGCCGCTGCCGCCATGGCGACGACAGTCGCCGGCGCAGCAATGCTTGCCAGTGACCGCGACAATACCGAGGACGTTAACGAATAGGCAAGCCAGTTTTTTGGGCGCATCAACTCAATCGGGGCGCAGAATACCGTTCTGCGCCCCGATTTTTACCTTGGACCGAACGCCGTTATCGGCTACATCACCATGTTCAGCGCATTCACGAACTCCTGAGCTTGGGAGCGGCTGCTCAGGCTAAAGACACAAGCAGTCAACAGCCTGTTACGTAGGAAAACGTCGCGGCCCTTGATCCTGTTGACCCCCGTGATGTCCTTAAGATAGACAATCTCGGTGTGCTTGCCGCCGAAAGTACCCTTCCTGAGCACCTCGATACGATTGGGGTAGATCTTGACGTCTTTAAACCTACCCGAACCTTTGTCCTGGAATAGCAGCGTGTTGTTGTCCATACGCGTCACTCCCGTGGGGTTCGCTAAAACTGTCTCTATTGCCACATTTTAGTCACCGCAAGGCTCCCATGCGAAGGTGCCAGACAGCAAAGCAATTCGTGTCCGCGCGAGGCTTTAAACTAAATGCAATCAAGATGCATTCCACAAGAGGAAAGTGGGGCGACAGTGATGGGCGAACTGGTAAACCGTGGAGAATCGGCAATCGTGCCCGAAGGTTTTTACAAGCAGGTCTCCTCAATTCTCAACGCCGCTCGCGACAAGGCCTATACCGCCGTTAACTTTGCGATGGTTGAGGCGTATTGGGAGATCGGCAAGAGCATTGTTGACGAGCAGGGCGGAGAGGAGCGCGCCAAGTATGGAGAGGCGCTGCTCAAGGCCCTCGCAATCAGACTTACTAAGGATTTTGGTAAAGGTTTTGAAGCAAGAGAGCTGCGCAAAATGCGTCAGTTCTATCTTGCGTTTCCAATTCGGGACTCACTGCGTCCCGAATTGAGCTGGACACATTACCGCAGGTTAATACGCATTCCTGACCCCGAAGCTCGCAACTGGTACATGAACGAATGCGCCGACTCTCGCTGGAGCACGCGCCAGCTCGAACGCCAGATCAACACCATGTTCCGCGAGCGCCTACTTGCCAGCAAGGACAAGGAGGCCGTCACCCAGGAAATCCAAAAGAGCGCCCCGGCTCGTCGCCCCGAGGATATCATCCGCGACCCATATGTACTTGAGTTTTTAGGTTTCTCGGACGATACTGCGTTTCGCGAGAGCGATCTAGAGCAGGCGCTCATCACGCATCTTCAGAAGTTCCTGCTGGAGCTTGGTCGTGGTTTCGCTTTTGAGGCGCGCCAAAAGCGCATCACCTTTGATGGGCGCCATTTCTATATTGACCTTGTGTTTTACAACTATCTGATGCGCTGCTTCGTGCTTATCGACCTTAAGACGGACGATCTTACGCACCAGGACTTGGGCCAGATGCAAATGTATGTGAACTACTACACGCGCGAGCTCATGAACGAAGGCGACAATCCGCCCATAGGCATCGTGCTCTGCGCGGACAAAAGCGATTCGATTGTCGAGTACACGCTACCCGAAGACAACGACCAAGTGTTTGCCGCCAAATACCTGCCGTATCTTCCAAGCAAGGAAGAACTGGCGCGCGAGCTGAGTGCCGAGTACCGCGCCATCAACGAAGCGACTAATGGCGAAGCGCAAGGGTAGCGGCACGTTGCGACCGATACCCCCGACGGCGCTCCACATCACCCGGGATAAGAGGAGCTTTCCATGACAGACAGACCGAAAACAACACTGCGCGACTGCATCTATGGGCTTGCCGTCGGTGACGTGCTGGGCGTTCCCTACGAGTTCAGGCCCCGCGGCACGTTCGAATGCACGGGCATGATCGGCTACGGCACGCATGGGCAACCCGCCGGCACCTGGAGCGACGACACATCTATGACGCTTGCTACCTGCGACTCGATTAGGGAGCTCGGGCACATTGACACCGCGGACATGCGCGACAAGTTCGTAAGCTGGATTGCCCGTGGCGAGTATACGATCGACGGCGTTTTCGATTACGGCGGCACAACCGCCCGCGCCTTGCACACCGGCAAAGGAGGCTCCGGCGAGCGCGACAACGGCAACGGATCGCTCATGCGCATCGCGCCCCTGGCGTTCACCGATGCGACAGACGAAGAGGTCAGCGAGGTCTCCGCGATTACGCACGCCCACAGAACGTCAACCGATGCATGCGTCATATTTGTCGAGCTGATGAGGACCGTGATGAACGACGCGCTCCCCTCGTGGGCACTCCACCTGAAAGGCGTGCCTGAGCAGGAAATCAGGTCAGGTGGCTTCGTGCGCGACACGCTTAAAGCCGCTACCTGGTGCTTTGTCAACACCAACAGTTACGAAGATTGCGTCCTTGCCGCCGTCAATCTGGGCGACGACACCGACACCACCACAGCCGTCGCAGGTGCGCTCGCTGGCACGGTATACGGTATCGACGCGATTCCACGGGAATGGATCGACACCCTGCGCGGCAAAGAGTTGATTGAGGGCTGCTTGTTTTAGGGCGCCATTCAAGAAATAAGGTAGGAGGCATCATGGAGAGGAAGATCGCGAATATCGATGAGTTCCAAATGGACGAAAACGAGACCCCGATACTCCCAGCGGGGCTGAGGGAGGAAGAATGCCTTTACGTCCTCCCCGACGGGCGTTACCTCCCCTGCGGGCTCTACAGGACCGCGGACGGCGGTTCGCTCATTTATGAGCCATCCGAACTATGCTTCTTCGAACAGATGCTTGCTCAATTCAAAGAGTGCTAGAGACTTGATTGCCCGTTAGATCGGCACTGTTCCAAACCATGGGGGTAGGATGTCTCCCACCGCGGCCTGTGAGGTGAAATCTTGACCGCCGCGGAATCCGCCTACGGGCAACGCTCCATCTCTGGTTGGGGTGAAGCCTATGAACTTGTTTCTTGAAATCCGGCGCCTCTCGATGTATGTGACCGGCATTGCCCGGAACCTCTACTCGATCTGGCGGGAATATAAGCAGTAACGGATAGCGAAGGGAGTCATGGAAAAGGGTCAGTTGCAGCCGACCCTTTAAGACGATAGAACCTGCGTTGCCCGCGCTTCCAAAGTTGACCGACTGAGGAGCGGGTTCCGCGGCACAACCTGATTTTATCCAGCGAGGCGGCTCTTTTCCAGCCGCTCCGCCGTTTATTTACACCTACCGCCACAAGTGGATTCCGCGCGAACGAGAGCAAAGAAACAACGCCGGCGCGGCCAACAGAACAGACAATCCATGCGATCAAAGAAATATAAAAGCTCCCGCGGCCTCGGTTCCTCGCCCAGGTCTAGGCACTTTTCTTGGCACCATCGCACCACGTCCGCCATCGCCTCCGGCTCGACACTCATTAAAATGCAAGCGGGAAACGATCTCAAGATCACCAACAACAGCTTCAAGCAAGCGCTTGAGCAACTGTCACAACACGAGCGCCTGTAAATAGGAGCCAGTTTAATAAGTAAGAGAGCCTTGCCACCAATTGTCATTCTGGCGCGGTCAACCGATAAGTCAAATGGCAACTAACGGGTGTCAGATATACCAATATATGCAAGATTAACTGCTAGAATGCAATGGTGGACAGGCTCACCAACGTCGAAGAAGCATAAGGTAAGGAGTGCGCATGATTGCTGTCGACTACAGCTCCTCAACGTCATTTAATGAGGATGCTTTCGAACAAGGCATCATTGACCACTTGCAAACGAGCCTGGGGTACGAGCACCTCTATGGACCTGATGCCGCTCGTTCCTCCGACGCGTTTGACGACGCCTTCCTACCTGACGTCATTGGGCCCGCTATTGAGGGCATTAACCCCACGCTCAATCGACGAGCGATTGAGGCCTCAATAACTATCGAGGGCAGCGACCTCATCGCCAAGAACAGCATCTTTATGGACATGCTCCAGAACGGTGTGGAGACAAGCTGGTTTGACGGCAAAGAAGAGCATACGGACATCGTGCGCTTGGTCGATTACGACAATCCCGAAAAGAACTGCTTCCACGTTGTTAACCAGTGGACCTACATCGAGTGTGGCACCAACAAACGTCCAGATGTCATCGTATTCGTCAACGGGCTTCCGCTCGTTCTCTTTGAATTGAAGTCACCCGCTCGTGCCGACGCTGACAGCGAAGATGCCTACCAACAGATTCAAAACTACAAACGACAGATTCCATCGCTTTTCGTGTACAACGCCTTCTGCGTCACCAGCGACATGCTTCACACCAAGGTTGGCACGATCACCGCCAACGAGTCGCGCTTCGTTGAGTGGAAGAGCGTCGATGGAAGCTACGAGGCCACCCAGTACGCCGATTGGAAGACGCCTCTGGACGGTATGTTCCCCAAGGAGCGGCTCATCGACATCCTGAAGAACTTCATCCTGTTCTCCGAGGACGCGAAAATCCTCGCGGGGTACCATCAGTACTTCGCGGTAAACAAGGCACTCGAGAGCGTGCATGAGGCCATCGGCGGCGACGGCAAGGGCGGCGTCTTCTGGCACACGCAGGGCTCGGGCAAGTCGCTTTCGATGGTTTTCCTTGCCCATCTGCTCGAAGAGAAACTCGACAGCCCCACCATCGTGGTGATCACCGACCGCAACGACCTCGACTCGCAGCTGTTCGCACAGTTCTCCAGATGCTCAGATTTCCTGCGCCAGACGCCCGTTCAGGCGCAGAGCCGCGCCGATCTTGCGCAGCAGATCTCGAGCCGCCGCGCCAACGGCATCATTTTCACCACCATGCAGAAGTTCGAGGAAGAGGCCGTCGCCCTTTCCGAGCGCAAGAACGTCGTGGTGATGGTAGATGAGGCGCACCGCGGACAATACGGGTTCGAGGAGAAATACGACCGTGACGGTAAGAAGCACACGGGCACCGCGTTGCTCATCCGCCGCGCCCTTCCGAATGCGACCTTCATCGGCTTTACCGGCACCCCTATTTCTGCCGAAGATCGATCGACTCGCGAGGTTTTCGGCGATTATATCGACGTCTACGACATGACTCAGGCAGTAGAGGACGATGCAACTCGACCCGTGTTCTACGAGAGCCGCGTCGTCGCACTCAAGCTGGATCAGGGCATCCTTGCAAAAGTTGATGATGAGTACGAAAAGCTCACCGAGCAGGCTAACGCCGAAACCATTGACGCAAGCAAGCGCAACTTTGCAAATCTGGACGCCGTTCTAGGTGCACCCGAAGTCATCGATGCCCTATGTCAGGACATCGTAGAGCACTATGAGACCAACCGTGCGCACGAACTCACCGGCAAGGCAATGATCGTTGCGTATTCGCGCCCCGCTGCCATGGCTATATATCAACGTATATGCGAGCTGCGACCCTCTTGGAAGGACGAGGGCAAGCTCGGCGTTGTCATGACCATGGGCAATCAAGACCCCGAGTGGTGGTTCGACGTTGTAGGCAATAAGGCCCATGTGAAGGAGATGGCAAAGCGGTTTAAGGATGACGCCGACCCGCTTAAAATCGTAATCGTCGTAGACATGTGGCTCACCGGTTTTGACGTGCCGAGCCTTGCCACCATGTATGTGTATAAACCCATGCGCGGGTATAACCTGATGCAGGCAATCGCACGCGTAAACCGAGTATACAAAGACAAGGTTGGCGGATTGCTTGTTGACTACGTAGGCATAGCCAACGCCCTTAAACGCGCCATGAAGGACTACACCAAGCGCGACCAAAAGAAATACGGCGACATGGATATCGGGAAAACCGCCTATCCTAAGTTCTTGGAAAAGCTGGCGGTCTGTCGCGACAAAATGTTCGGATACGATTATTCGGAATTCATGAGCACCGAGTCCGCCGCACGTCGAAGCGAACTCATAACGGGTGGAGTAAATCATATCCTTGCACCCGGCGACGAAGATGCTGCCCGCGACTTTGTTGAGCAGGCAGGAGTCATGCTCAAAGCCTATGGACTCGCCAAAAGTCGCGCAACAGACATGCAGCGCATCGAGGCTGGCTATTTCCAGGTTGTTCGAGAGCTCATCCTTCAGCTCACCGAGCAGGGCGGCGCCCGCAGCAAAAACGGAGGCAAACTTACCCTTAAGCAGGTAAATGAGCGTATCAATGCGCTACTCGAACAGAACATCGTCCATACCGACGGCGTAATAGACCTGTTTAAGGTGGAAGACGAAACGGTTTCGATTTTTGATCCCAAGTTTCTGTCGAGCCTCTCGCGTATGAAAGAGAGGAACTTGGCTTACGAGTTGTTGAAAAAACTCATCGACGACCAGATTAAGGGCTACCGCAGGAAGAGCATAACGCAGGCAAAAAAGTACTCGGAACTCATGCAAAGCATGGTAAATAGCTATCTAAATGGACAGCTCACCAACGCTGAGGTATTCGAAGAAATGCTCAAGATGGCGAAAGAGATGCTTTCCGAAAACCAAAAGGCAAAGGAGCTTGGGCTTAGCGAAGAGGAGTTTGCGTTTTACGAGGCGCTAACACAACCGCAGGCAGTCGCTGATTACTATCGCGAGAAAAATGACGAGTTGGTCGCCATCACGCAGGAGCTTACTGCGAAGATGCGCGAAATGCGCACGGTCGATTGGCAGAAAAAGCAAAGTGCTCGCGCTGCCATGCGTGTTGCAATTAAGCGCCTGCTCAAACATCATAAGTATCCGCCAGAGGGCATGGAGTCGGCACTGGCCACCGTGATGGATCAGTGCGAACTCTGGGCCGACAATGCAGCATAGGGAGTTAAAACAGCATGGCTAAAAGCAAGGCTAAGGACACCAAGAAGAACACGGCCGACGTTGGCTTTGAGGACCAATTGTGGAACGCCGCAGACGTGCTGCGCGGCAACCTGGACGCTGCCGAGTACAAAAACGTCGTATTAGGCCTTATTTTCCTGAAGTACCTCTCGGACCGTTTTGACGAACGTTACCTAGAACTCGTCGCAGAAGGTTACGGCGACGAAGAAGATCGCGACTGTTACATGGAGCAGAATGTCTTCTTCGTTCCCGAAGAGGCACGTTGGGCGAATATCGCACAGGCGGCACATACGCCCGAAGTTGGCCAGATCATCGACAATGCCATGCGCGCCATCGAACGCGAGAATGACAAGCTCAAGGACGTGCTGCCCAAGAACTTCGCTCGTCCCGAACTAGACAAGCGGCGTTTAGGCGACGTCGTCGACTTATTCACAAATGTACAAATGACCGACAACGAGAGCGAGAAAGACCTGTTAGGGCGAGCATACGAATATTGCCTGCAGAAATTCGCATCAATGGAAGGCAAAAACGCCGGCGAGTTCTATACGCCGTCGTGCATCGTGCGCACGCTGGTTGAAATCCTCCAGCCTTTCCACGGTCGCGTGTACGACCCCTGCTGTGGTAGCGGAGGCATGTTCGTGCAGTCCGCCGCCTTCGTCGAGCACCATGGCGGCAACGTGGTACAGGACATCACCATCTTTGGCCAGGAGAGCAACCCTACCACGTGGAAGCTCGCAAAGATGAACCTCGGTATTCGCGGCATCGAGGCCGATTTGGGCAACTATGCTGACACCTTCAGCGCCGACCAGCACAAGAATGAAAAGTTTGACTATGTGTTGGCAAACCCACCCTTCAACCTCAAGAACTGGGGCGGCGAAGCGCTGCAGGAAGACGTACGTTGGAAGTACGGCATGCCGCCCACGGGCAATGCTAACTTCGCTTGGATGCAGCATATGATTTGGCATCTTAACGGCACGGGCAAGATTGGCCTCGTATTGGCAAACGGGTCGCTCTCGAGCCAGACGAGCGGCGAGGGCGATATTCGACGCGCTATCGTAGAGGACGATTTGGTCGAGGGCATTGTAGCCATGCCGGGGCAGCTGTTCTACAGCACCCAAATTCCCGTGTGCCTGTGGATCCTGAACAAGAAGAAGGCTCAGTCCGGCAAGACGCTATTCATCGATGCCCGCGAAATGGGCACCATGGTCTCTCGCAAACTACGCGAGTTTACCGAAGAGGACATCAATAAAGTTGCATCCGCATTCGACTCCTTCCGCAAGGGCGAGTTCGAGCCCGTGAAGGGGTTGAGCGCCATAGCAGATTTGGATGAAATCGCCAAGCAAGATTTCATCCTGACGCCCGGTCGCTACGTAGGCATTGCCGAGGTCGAAGACGACGGTGAGCCGTTTGAGGAGAAGATGGCACGCCTAACCAGCGAAATATCAAAGTGCTTTGAAGAGTCCAACCGCCTGCAGGAGCAGATTAAGAAGAATCTGGAGGCGATTGGATATGAACTTTAGCGTTGCGACTCTTGGAGAACTCAGTCTCGGCGACGGAAAATACGGTATCGCCGCTTCGGCAGTTGATTATGATGCGGAATTACCTGCATATCTTCGTATTACGGATATCAACGACGACGGCACCCTGAATTGGAACGACCGCAAATCTGTAGACGACCCCGCCGCTTACAAATACATGCTGAGAGATGGCGATATCGTTTTCGCCAGAACGGGCAACAGTACCGGAAGGAATTATTACTACGATTCTCGCGACGGCGAGTTTGCCTTCGCGGGCTTCTTAATTCGCTTCTCGCTGGACGATAAGAAAGTTAATCCTCGCTATGTCAAATACTATGCCCAGTCGAAAGCTTATTGGGACTGGGTGGCCTCTTTTAACACCGGCAGCACCAGAGGCAATATCAATGCTAAAACTTACGCACAGATGCCAATCCCCCTGCCCGATCGCCCGACGCAAGACTCAATCGTTACACTATGCGACTCTATCTCGAATAAAATCCGACTCAACACTACGCTAAATGGCTATTTAGCTGCGTGAGATTGACCTTTGAGACGTCAACCTCTCCGGACATGAGCTTGGGGAGAAGGGCGTCACGAAGAGCAGCAAGATGTTCACTCTCTTTGTTTGCGGTTGATATGTGCTTGAGCGCCGATGCCATGAAACCGATTACCAATTGGTTTGGGCTGGCGCTGACTACGTAGGTAAGCATCTGCTTCTTGTCGCCTCGCGGCATCTTGGTGCCTTTAGCCCCCTTCATGACGAAGTCGAAAAAGGAATCATTGCGCAGGCAAGAATAAAGGTAGCCCGCCCATTCTGGTTGCTTTGCCCTAAATACGAGAACATCGCCGGAACACGTTCCAGCTTGGTCCGCGTACCAAATTTTCTTGAAATAGGGGCGGATATTGGAGATCAGAATATCCCCAGCTTGATAAACCGTCACTTTCCCTGTTTGAGGTAGGGACGACGCTATCTGCCTGCCCATTTTGTTAGGGAGGAGGGACTCGGTAGAAACATAGGTATCGAAGTCCGCTTCGCTGCAATCGGCTTTCTCGGTCACTAAGTCGCACAGCGACTCCAGGACGGTATTTTCACCTGTTGCGCGTTCAGCAATTGCCTCACACTGCACAGCTAAATAGCCATTTAGCTTTGAGTTATTCTTGATTATCTTTTGGATGGTATCAATCACCTGAACGATTTTTGCTTGCTTCTCAAAAGTGGGCAATGGCATTGACAGCTTGCGAAAAGTACTCGTTGGACGCCCCAACGCCGGAACGCCAGTTTGCGTTTTATTCGAAAGTAACCGCCATTGCCCCTCTCGAGTATGAAAATAGTAGACAAAAAATTTCGGTAGCACCTTGTCATTACAGCGAATGCGAAATTGGCTTTGCGAAATGACGTAGCGAGGATACTTGGAGTCATAGGGGACCATCGCGACTTGGCCCAACGTTCCACGGTGTGTTATTACGATATCGCCACGCGAGGCCAATGCGTTGCCCAGGGAATTTGCTTTTTCAGGAGTGACATAGCGCAGCGCAGTGTCGTTCGTCTCAAAGCCAGTTAGATTCGATCCATTAAATACCGGAATACCGGAGTTGACAAAGCAATCAGTCTTAATATTTGAGCCGAAGGGTCCCATGGCAATCTCATCAATAAGATCCTCAACGCATACTTCTTCACTTTCGGCAATCATTCCAAATACTTCCTATGCGAAGCCTTTACATTGTTCTGGTTTACCATGGCGTAATGCATGGTGGTGTCTATTTTCGCATGGCCTAGCAGCTTTTGCACCTGCTCTATGGGCATTCCTTTGTCAATAGCATGGGTAGCAAGCGTACGGCGAAACTTATGCGGATGAACGCGATTGACGCCAGCGCTTCTGCCTAGGTCACGCAAGCGGAGCTCTATGTTCCCAACCGTAATACGTCGAGCTGAGGAATCGAGTGCGACAAAAAGCGCAGGGCTCTTGTCGGCACGGCTCGCAAGATATTCCGTGAGATGCAACTTGGCACGCGCGTCGAAGTAAACAGGGCGCTGTTTATTTCCCTTTCCCATTACAAGGCATTCGCGCTCATGCAAATTGACGTCCTTCCTGTCGAGTCGTACAAGCTCGCCAATGCGCATGCCGGTCGAAGAGAGAAGATCAACGATGGCAAGGTCCCGCTTGGATTCGCATGCATCTCGCAAGATCTCCAGCTCCTCGTCACTTAACACCTCTTTGGTTATTTGAGCAGTTTTGACGCGGCGAATACGCCTTACAGGGCTTTTAACAATATAGTCTTCATCCTCAAGCCACGAAAAGAAGCTCGACATAATGCGACGTATATTATCGATTGTGACTTTACTGGAACCGCGAGCCGTCTCGTAATCATTGAGATAGCGCCGCAGGTCATCACTTTCGACCTGCGTATAGGACTTAGCAAGTGCCGCGTTCATATGCCGCAAAGTTGCCTCATAGTATGCAATAGTTTTAGGTGAGCATCCCTCAACTTCTTTAGCGGTGAGAAATAGCGAGAGCAGGTCTTGCCCTGGCTCTGCCTGTTTTGGTCCAAGCGTTTGCCTAAGTGTAATGGCTAGATGCTTGAGCTGGTGTGGGTCGAGAAGGCCCTGCATTTCCGAAAGCACGGTATTGATAACGGTTTCCACGCTGCTCCTTTCGTCGAGTACGATAGCCACAGTGTGGACGGCGCGTTGTACATAGTGAAGTAAATGGCTATTTAGCTGTGTGAGGTCAACCTTCGAGACGTCAATCTCGCCCGACATAAGCTTAGGAAGCAATGTGTCGCGAAGGGTGACAAGCGCCCGCGATTCGACTTCATTGTTTCGGATCTGAGTATCAATGGGCGTGGCTTCTTTTTCAAACGCGCGTATCGCTGCATTGTTGGGTAACGCAATGGGGAGTCCATTTAGAGCTTTGCCGTTTATCGAGCCAAATACAGTCCCCTCACCGTTATAGGCGTCAAGTTTCTTATGGAGTGAGCGCATTAGGTAGAGACCATACGATGGATAGTCGCAGTGGATTGCAGCTAGCCCGCGTCCAATGCAGCAGTCTTCGTACGCCAAGTTTAGGTCGCCCACGGGAGCGCGCACGCTCATCAAGACATCTCCCGCTTTTGCCATGCGCTTGGGCTCCGTAGTGCTTAGTCTCTGAGTGGGGTAACGCCAGCCAAATTCGGCGCGACCTTGATAAAAGATGGTTCCAATCCCCGTTTCGTTATAGGAGCTGCCTGCCGGGGATTGACCCATTGTGACATTGGCAAAATCGGCCAGAGTAGCGTTGTCTGTTAGCCCCCCGAAGTGCCGTCGGAACATGCCGTCCGCCAGCTCTTCTAAATAGCCATTTAGCTGAGATCCTACGGCCATTCGGATGCCATATCCCCGCAATACAAAAACGGGGCAGCCCGCACTCCTGCGAACCGCCCCGTACCCCTGGCTATCGCGTCATAAGACCAACCAGCACCACTCCCCTACTTCCCAAATAGCGCACCCAGCAGACCGCGGCGTTTGGGCTTTTCCTCTCGGTAGCAACCCTCGGCTGCTGCTGCCACCTGCCGCGGCTGCTCGCCACCTCCGCGGCGTACGATCTGGTATAGGAACGGCGACTTAACGTATTTGACCTCGATGGGCGTGGCGTGCACGGTGCTCTCGCCGGACAGATGAAGGCTCAGGTTGAGCGGCGCCACGATATGCGTCTCGTGCTTGTCGCTAAACACCACCGCGGCCGCGCGGCCCGTCTGGCCGTTCACGGCGATGCGCACCTGCTCGCCGTCGCGGCTGTCCGTTGCCGGACGGTCGACAAAGTAAACCGGCACCATCACCAGACCGTCCTTATGCTTGCGAGCCTTGCGCGCCCAGGTGCGGATGCTCTTTTTATTGAGCCCCAGTACAACCTCGGCGTCGTTGCCCGCAACGTCGAGCGCCAGCTTATCAATGACCACCTGGTCCTTGGCAGACGCATCGACGGAGACGACGCGAAAGTCACCTTCCTGCATGGCAGGGTCAAACGGCCCAACCTTGGCATAGTCCCACGGCTCCAAAATGCCCATGAGACGAACGTCCAGGTAGTTTGCCCTGGGGTATGCCCAGTCGAGCACCTCGTAGTACACCAGGGTCTCCTTGCTCAGGCCCTTGCCCGGGAAGCTCGCCATCATACGCAGGTCCGCCAGCGCCATGGGGAAATAGAAGAGCATCATGTCGTTTTGGATCGCGTCTTCCACGTCGTGCCCGGCAAAGGCATCCGGGTACTGGCGCACCAGCTGCAGCGCGTTGGCACGTGCCTGCTGCGGCGAGATTTCGCAGGGAATACCCTGCTCCGGCACATACTCCGCACCCACACCCATGGTCAGACGTTTGCTAAACGTCCCCGGCTTGAGCAGGTCGGCAATGCCGATCTTGTTGCCGCAGGACGGGCACTCAAACACACGCTGCGTTGACTCGCCCTCAAAGGACGCTCCGCAGAAGGGGCAAGGAATGCTCACATACGTGGCCTCTTGGAACTCCTGCGCCGTGCCGCGGTCTTCCCACAGCAGATGCTCCAGAACCGACTGATTGCGCCAGTGCGAATTGAAGAAATACCAGTCCGGGTCCTCCGGGCGCTCGAGTTGCGACACATGCGTGAGCTTGAGCAGTCCATCCACCACCGTCAACGGCGTATGGCGAATGCCCAAAGCGCTCTTGGGCTCTCCGGCGTCCGCCTGCCACGGAATGACCGCGCCGCAATAGGCGCACTCAAAGCTGCGCTTAGCCTGGTGCGAGTACATAGGGCCGCCGCAGTTTTGACATTTAATGGCAAACATCTCGTCCATGGAAACGTCCTCCTTTGCACAGGGGCTATCGACGTTAAGCATGTCGAGCAAACAGGCACATGCCCATACCCATGTGGCCCAAAATGGACCACCCAGGCAGACGAGAAGGCTCGCTCGTTAGCACCGGCAGACCATTACTGCATTTTCTGAGCATCGGTGCACAGCGCCTCCGCGCGAGCTACACTATCCCCTTAAACATGATTGTGAGGACGACCGCTATGCTATTTGTAAATCGGCTGGTACATACGCTTGTTCCCGGCAGCGAGGGCGAGCCGGTCGATACCTCCTGCCGCACCAACGCGGGCTTCGCCGCAAGCCTCATCTGCATTGGCCTCAACATCACTCTGTGCCTGGCCAAGGGCATCGCGGGCCTGCTCGCCGGCTCTGTCTCGCTCATCGCCGACGCCTTCAACAACCTCTCCGACGCCTCGAGCAACATCGTGAGCCTGCTCGGGTTCCGCCTTGCCAGCCGCCCGGCAGACGAAGGCCACCCCTATGGCCACGGTCGCTACGAGTACCTAGCCGGTCTGTTCGTCGCCGTCCTGGTTTGCGCCGTCGGCATCAACCTGATCCTCGAGTCGGTCACTAAGATCATCAAGCCTTCCCCCACTGCATATTCGGTGCTCTCCTTAGCCGCCCTCGTCTTGTCCATGCTCGTTAAGCTCTGGATGGCCGCGTTCAACCGCACGTTGGGCGACCGCATCGACTCGGAGACGCTCATCGCCACAGCACAGGACTCCAAAAACGACGTCATCACCTCGGGATCGGTCCTGGCCGCAGCGCTTATTTCGCAGACGACCGGCTTTGACCTCGACGGCTGGGCGGGCCTGGGCGTGGGCGTCTTCATCTGCATCAGTGGCATGGGCCTGGTGCGCGACGCCATCAGCCCGTTGCTGGGGCAAGCGCCCGATCCCAAGCTCGTCCAGGCAATCCGCGACAAGATCATGTCCTATCCGCAGGTCTTGGGCACACACGACCTGATGGTGCACGACTACGGCCCCGGTCGTCAGTTTGCCAGCGCCCACGTGGAGATGCCCGGCGAGGGCGACGCGTTTGAACATCACGAGATCCTGGACACCATCGAGCACGACATCAAGCGCCAGATGGGCATTGACATCACGCTGCACTGCGACCCCATCGCGACAACCGGCGATGATTTGCGCGGCTGGGTCAAGCGCGGCATCATGCAGATCGACCCCGCACTCTCCATCCACGACCTGCACGAGCACGACGGGTTCGTTTCGTTTGACCTGGTGCGTCCCGACGGCTTTAATATATCCGACGAGGAGCTGCTGGAGCTCGTCACGCGCATCGTGCACGAGCGCCGGCCCAACGTCTCGTGCGTCGTCACATTTGATTCGGGCTTCAGCTCGCCCGAGCGTCCGGCCGAGCAGCTGTAGCCCGCTTAACAGCTAGTTTCCCTGCGCGCCCGAGATGCCGTTTTGTAGGGCGTTCCAGGCATCCGTCGCCATGTCGCCCAAGTTCTGAGCGGTGTCGCCCAGGTTCTGAGCCGTATCACCCAGCTCTTGGGCCTTATCCCCAAGCTCCTGTGCCTTGTTGCTCAAGTCCTCCAGCGTATTGGAGCTCGAGCTGTCGGTACCGCTTTGGCCGTCGGACGAGTTGCCCGAGCTGTTCTTGTGCGTGAGCTGAATTTCGAGGTTGCCGCTGTCGTTATAGTAAGCAGAAGTAACGACCCAGTTGGCATCGACGACGGGCGTTGAGCCATCATCAGTCAGGACCACGGCATTCGAAAGATCGGCGCCGCGCGACTTGAGGAGCTTCTTGGCGTTGGACCAGTACTGCCCCGGGATATCGCTCAGATCGACGGTGCTAGACGAGGCGGACTCGGTTTGCTCGGCAGTAGTATCGGCCGTTGAACTCCCTCGCTTGTTGATCATGCCCGACACAATGGCAAACACAACCGACAGCGCAAAGAAGATCGCCAGCACGATGAGAATCTTCTTGATCACGCTCGACGAACGCGACGGCTTCTTCTCCTCGTCCTCGCCATATTGCGGAATCGACTTGGGGTACTCGCGATACGGCTCGCGTGACTCGTAGCGAGGCTGCGCCGTGCGAGGCATATACGTCGTCTGCTGAGGCTGCGGAATGGGATTCTGCGGCAGGTCATCATAGGGATTCGGTGTCGAGACGACATAAGAATCCTGCGGCGCGTAATCAAACGGGTCCGGAGTTGCGTTGCCATAGGGGCCTTGCGAAGATGCAGCGTAAGAATCCCGCGCTGTGTCGCCATAGCCCATAACCCGGGTTGGCTCGGCAGAAGGCTGCGTCGCGGCGGGGTCGGTATAACCGGGGTTGGGAACAACGCGGGTCGCATCGGCGCTATCGCCAGCCTGCGCGGAGCCGTAGCCGCCCATCACGGTTGTCTTGTCCTGATCCATGCAACGATTCCTTTCCGTCGCGCGTGAGCATCAAGTTATCCATGCATTCTACCCGCGCAAAAGCCTATGATGGGCAGAGCCCGTCGGTATCTACAAGACATGCGCGGGCCTAAGGATAAAAAAGCCCCGCCGGGCCTTGTGGGCACGGCGGGGCGGACAAGCAGCTATGGGCAGCAGGCTTAGAACAGGCCGGTGATGTTGCCGTCGTTGTCGACGTCGATGTTCTCGGCCGCAGGGACCTTGGGCAGGCCCGGCATGGTCAGAACACTGCCAGTCAGTGCGACCACAAAGTGGGCACCGGCGGAAACCTTGAGCTCGCGCACCGTGATGCGGAAGTTCTCGGGAGCGCCCAGGGCCTTGGCGTTGTCGCTAAAGCTGTACTGCGTCTTGGCCACGCACACCGGCAGGTTGCCAAAGCCGTTCTCGCGCAGCTCGGCGAGCTGGCGCTTGGCGGCCGGCGTAAAGTCAACACCGTCGGCGCGGTAGACCTTGGTGGCAATGGCCTCAAGAGCGTCGGCCACATCGGCGCCGTCCTCATAGGCAAACTTGAGCTCGCTCGGCTGCTCAATCAGACGCATGACCTCATCGGCAAGCTCGAGCGCGCCCTCGCCGCCCTTGGCCCAGACCTCGGAAAGCTTAACGTTGACGCCGAGCTTCTGACACTCGGACTCGATGAGCGCAAGCTCGGCCTCGGTGTCCGTCGGGAAGCGGTTGATGGCGACTACGCAGGGCAGACCATAAACGTTCTGGATGTTGTCGACGTGACGCAGCAGGTTGGGCATGCCGGCCTTGAGTGCCTCGAGGTTCTCCTCGTTGAGGTCGGCCTTGGCGACGCCACCGTTGTACTTCAGCGCACGAGCGGTCGCGACGACCACGACGGCGCTGGGGCGAACGCCCGTCATACGGCACTTGATGTCGAGGAACTTCTCGGCACCCAGATCGGCACCGAAGCCGGCCTCGGTAATGGCGACATCGCCAAAGCGCATCGCCATACGCGTGGCCATGATAGAGTTGCAGCCGTGGGCAATGTTGGCGAAGGGACCGCCGTGGACAAACGCGGGCGTGCCCTCGAGCGTTTGCACCAGGTTGGGCTTGAGCGCGTCCTTAAGCAACGCGGCCATGGCACCCTGGGCCTTAAGGTCGCGGGCACGGACGGGCTCGCCGGCAAAGCTGTAGCCGACGACGATCTCGCCCAGGCGCTCCTTGAGGTCGTTAATGCTCGTAGACAGGCACAGGATTGCCATGACCTCGGAGGCGACGGTGATATCGAAGCCGTCCTCGCGCGGCACGCCCTGGGCCTTACCGCCAATACCGTCGATGACGTGGCGCAGCTGACGGTCGTTCATATCGACGACGCGCTTCCAAGTGATGCGCTTAACGTCGATGCCAAGCTGATTGCCCTGCTGAATATGGTTGTCGAGCATGGCGGCCAGCAGGTTGTTGGCAGCACCGATGGCATGGAAGTCGCCGGTAAAGTGCAGGTTGATATCCTCCATGGGGATAACCTGAGCCCAGCCGCCGCCGGCAGCACCGCCCTTAACACCAAAGACGGGGCCGAGCGAAGGCTCGCGCAGGGCCACGGCACTCTTGACGCCGCGACGACGCAGGCCATCGGCCAGACCGATGGTCGTGGTGGTCTTGCCCTCGCCCGCAGGCGTTGGGTTGATAGCGGTCACGAGGACGAGCTTGGCCTGGTGATCGGTCGGCTCGTTGAGCAGCGAATAGTCGACCTTAGCCTTGTCGAAGCCGTACGGAATAAGGTGCTTAACGTCGACGCCGGCGTTCTTGGCCACCTCGGTAATAGGCAGCGGCGTGACAGAACGTGCGATTTCGATGTCAGTAGGCATGGGCGGTCCTTTCGTTACCGAATGAGAAAAAGACCAATTCAGCATAGCACGGGCGCGCAATAGTAAAACACCCGTAACCGATGAATGGCGATATGTTTACCCGACCTTGATTCTCATTTTCATTGCAACAGCCTCAGGACTCAGCGCAACGCGTTGC
>DXZU01000027.1 GCA_019419525.1 Collinsella sp. | reverse complement strand
GGGCCGGGAATCCGACGTGCTCGTCGGGGCAACGTTACCTGCCAAAAAGGGAAAGGTTTGTTTTGATCGGTTTTATCTGCGGAAACGTCGCGCTCCAGCGGTGATCCGCCCTCATCTGTCATAGGGAAATCGGCGGCGCTTTCGGAAGTATGCGGCAAATTCTGGACCTGCCGAGCACGCCGGGGTTTTGCGATAATAAACCCGCAGGTAGAGCGCTTGAGTATATGCGGTGTGGTCGGCCCATCGAGATTTTGCCGCATACTTCCGAAATTCAGGCGAATATCGCTCAAAATAACCGTCCATATAACGCAAAATAGGCCGCTTCCCCTAGTGGGAAGCGGCCTCAAGCCTTACGAATAGACGATGGTAAAGGGTAATTCTGTTTCGGTCTCTCCTGTTGATGTGTACCTCGTGCCCTCGAGGGTTACCGAGACCACTTGATCGACATTGATCAGCTTTGTCGGAACCGAGATGTTCTCCCCGCTATTGCGCGTCAGCGAAAAATAAGAATTGTACGCGCCTGCAGCATCGTCTTCGATAATCTGCTCCGATCCATCCTTGTAGGTAACGGTCAACTTTTTCGTGACCGCGTCAATGCCCAGATCATCGATGTGCGTCTGGATGGAAAACGGGCTAATCTCGAGAGGCGAGTCATCGGAGCGGAGTTCTTTTGTATCGACGTGCGCTCCGACGTTAAACTCTGGCGTCGATACCTCGATCACCTTCGTATCCTCACCTTTGCCCTCCGTCCAACTGATATTCCAGGTGACCGCATGTCGTAAATCTCGATCGCGATTCCAAGATGCAAAGTACATCGTGCCGTTAATGACCGTGTCGCTTGATGTGTCTTTATCAATGGTGCAGCGTGTATCAGCCCATTGCTCGCCGAAGTTCATGCTGGGTGTACTGACGCCCCCTTCTTCTTCACCATAGAGAACAAGTTCGCCAAGCTCTGCCGCCGGCTTGTAGTAGTTAACGCCATTCGGATTGGACAATGTAAACGTCACAGCACCGCAACCGTTCTCGTCGATTGCCATCTCATGAATGTCGAGCGTATAGCCGTTGCCCTCGACGGACAGATTGACCTTCTGGACTGCACCCTCCAGGCTTTGGGGCGCGATACCATCACCAAACTCTCTGGTGTAGGTATATTTCGTCCCCGACGAGCCGCCATTTGTCCAGGTAACGGACTCTCCGTTGCCATGGTTTCCCCAGGCAGAGGCAAAATAACTGGAATTGACAACAGCGTAGGCGACCCCTCCGGTCGCCAGCACTCCGGCAAGACATCCGATTACGGCAACATACAGAGGCTTCGCGTGACCCTTTCGGCGAAGCGGCTCGCCAGCAGCGGCATAAAGAACACGGTCAGCAAGATCGCTATCGGCTTGGACGGACTCGAAGGCCTGCTTGATCTGGTTGGATTTCACGGTCGCCCTCCTCTAGGATGAACTTGAGCTTCGATCTGCCGCGAGCTAAACGCGTTCGAACGGTCGCGGCTGGCACATGCAGTAACTCGGCAATTTCTGAAGTCGAGAAGCCCAGATAGTAATAGAGCACGATGGAGATACGGAATCGTTCCGGAAGCCGCATGACGTCTAATAGGACGGCCTTGGTCTCGTCCTGCGCCGCCAAGAGCGAATCGGTCAGATTCTCGATATCCTCCACGCGCCTCCACGGTTTTCGAAAGAGAGACTTGCATTCATTGATCGTGACCCGGATAAGCCAGCGGCGAAGATGTTCCCAACTTTCAAAGTGTCCATCGCTTTTAAGCAACTTAAGAAAGACATCTTGGGCAATATCGTCGGCATCGGCGCGATCGCGCAGGTACGTCAAGGCGATCCGAAACACGACATCACGGTGGTCTTCAACCGCCTGTCTAAAAGCTTGTTCTTCCATAATCACCTCCCGGTGACGCTGATGGTTCTTGATGAGGTCCTCACCATAGATACGCTTTGGCCGAACGAAATGTTTCAAATCCAAGCAGGAAAAACCTACCAAAATAAACCTGTCCCTTATTGGCAAAAGGAATCCCCTTCTGTGCGCGGGGGCGGATTCCCGGAACGGGCGGCCCGCTGTTTAAGTTTGCTGCTCTACAGTCCCGCACAAGACGGAAAGCACATTAAGTGCTTTCCTTTGCGTGCGGAACTCGCGACAAACTTTAACAGCGGGCCGCCCGTTCCGGGAATCCGACGTGCTCGTCGGGGCAACGTTCCTCACCAAAAAAGACCCGCTCCCCTGTTGGGAAGCGGGTCTTTGGAAGGGCGGTTAACGTACTAGGAAATTATTCCTCGTCGTTGTCCTTGGCCTCTTCGGCGTCGTCGGTGTCCACGAGCTGGTTGAGCAGCTCGTCGAGGGACGCCATGTCCTCGTTGATTGCGCCGTTGGCGGGAGCCTTCTTGTCGTCGATCGGGGCGCCCAGGAGCTCCTCGTCGGCGTCGGCGTGATGCGTCGGAGCGGAGGTACCCAGCAGGATATCGTCCGGACCGTCGGGGCTAAAGACCATCTGCAGCAGCTGCGAGAGGTCTTCCTCGTCGGCAACGTCGTCGTTGTTCTCGAGGATGTAGAGCAGGTCGTGGGCCTCCAGGCCGTCACGGAGCTCCTCGATCGCCTTAGCACCGATACCATCGATGCGCAGCAGATCCTCCTCGGACTTGCCGACCAGGTCGCCGACCGTCTCGATGCCGACCTCGCTGAACTTGTTGGTCCAACGCTGCGACACGCCCAGGTCGTCGAACAGGTACAGGCGAGCCTTCTCGGCGGAGATGGTATGGCCGTTGCGGGTGAACGAACCGTCAGCACCACCGAACTCGTCGTAGCCGGCCCAGTCGAGCTGCTGCGGGAGCTGCTCGTCCAGATCCTTGAGTTCAACCGGAGCCCACTCGGGCAGCGACTTGGCGTTGGGCGAAGCCGGACCGTCGATGTCGACATAGCCGTCGGCCGTGCGATACGTCAACTTGGCGTTGGCATACGGCTTAAGGCCGGTACCAGCAGGGATCTTCTTACCGACGATGACGTTGGACTTAAGGTCGAGCAGGTGGTCGACCTTGCCCTCGATGGCAGCCTCGGTAAGGACGCCGGCGGTACGGATGAACGAAGCGCTCGACAGCCAGGAGTCGATGTTGGACGCGACCTTGAGCGTACCCAGGATGACGGGCTCGGCCACGGGAGCCTGACCGCCCAGACGGGCAACGCGCTCGACCTCGTCAGCGAACTCGTAGCGGTCGACGTACTGACCAAGCAGGTACTTGGAGTCGCCGGGGTTGGTGATCTGAACGCGACGCAGCATCTGACGTGCGAGCACCTCGATGTGCTTGTCGTTCAGGTCGACGCCTTGGCTGGTGTAGACGTCCTTGACGCTCTCGACGAAGGTGTGCATCGTCGACTCGATGTCGGTCAACTTGCGCAGGTTGCGGAAGTTGACGAAGCCCTTGGTGATCTGGTCGCCGGCGCGAACCTCGCAGCCGTCCTCGATCTCGGGCATGAAGCGCACCGAAGCGGGGACGCGACGCTCGTCGAGGACACGGGTGTGATCCTCGGAGTCGGTGAGCGTCAGCACGTACTCGGACTTCTCGGGCTTAATCGAGAGGTGGCCGGAGTACGGAGCCAGCTCGGCCTCGCGACCCAGGATCTTCTCGTTGACGTTGCCGACGATATCGAACATACGGCTGACCGTAGGCAGACCCTGCGTAATATCGTCGACGCCAGCGACGCCGCCGGAGTGAATGGTACGCATCGTAAGCTGCGTACCGGGCTCGCCGATGGACTGGGCGGCAATAATGCCGACGGCAGTACCGATGGCGACCGGACGACGGGTGGAAAGATCCCAGCCGTAGCACTTCTGGCACACGCCGTACTTGGAGCGGCAGGTGAGCAGTGCGCGAAGCTTGACCTTCTTGAGGCCCGCATCGACCATCTTCTGGATGTCGGCGACCTTCTCGATGTAGCCGTCCTGCTCAAAGAGCACGGTGCCATCGGGGGCCACGACGTCCTCGATGAAGCAACGGCCGACGAGGTCGGTGTTGAGGTCGGTGGTGCCGGGGATGATGAGGTTGTAGGTGACGCCCTCGTGCGTACCGCAGTCCTCCTCGCGGACGATGACGTCCTGGGCCACGTCGACCAGACGACGGGTCAGGTAACCAGAGTCCGAGGTGTGGGATGCGGTATCGACCAGGCCCTTACGGGCGCCGTAGGTCGAAATGAAGTACTCGAGCGGCAGCAGGCCCTCGCGGAAGTTCGCCTTAATGGGAAGGTCGATCGTCTCGCCAGACATGTCTGCCATCAGGCCACGCATGCCGCCGAGCTGACGCAGCTGGGTCTTAGAACCACGGGCGCCGGAGTCGGCCATCATGTAGAGCGGGTTCTCCTCGTCGAACAAGTCGAGCATGAGCGCTGCGACCTTATCGGTACAAGCGGTCCACTCGTTAACGACTTCGATGTGGCGCTCCGTCTCGTTGATGAAGCCCTCCTCGAAGTACTCGTTGATCTGGTCGACGTTGGCCTGGGCGCGGTCGAGCAGCTCCTGCTTCTCGGCAGGGATGAGAGCGTCCCACACCGAGATGGTGAGGCCGGCGCGGGTAGCGTAGTGGAAGCCGGAGTACTTGATGGCGTCGAGGATCGGACCGACCTTGGCCTCGGGATAGCGATCGCAGCAGTCCGCAACCAGCTTGGCCACATCGCCCTTGACCATCTTATAGTTCATGAACTCATAGTCTTCGGGCAGGCACTGGCGGTTGAAGATGATGCGGCCGATAGAGGTCTCGAAGCGCGCGGTCTTGTTGCCGGTGACGTCGTAGTCGACAAACTCGTTCTTGCCGTTCTTGACGCGGAAGATACGGGTGCCGTCCTCGTTGATGACATTGGCGTCGGCAGCGGACACACGGACCTGAATCTTGGCCTGCATGTCGACCTCGGAGCGGCAGTCATAGGCGTGCAGCGCATCGTCGAAGCTTGCGAACACGTGGTTCTCGCCCGGCAGACCGTCGCGGACCTGGGTCAGGTAGTACACACCGATGATCATGTCCTGCGAAGGGATGTTGACCGGCTTGCCGGATGCCGGCGAGCGCAGGTTGTTCGCAGAGAGCATGAGCACGCGAGCCTCGGCCTGAGCCTGGCTGGACAGCGGCACATGGACAGACATCTGGTCGCCGTCGAAGTCGGCGTTGAAGGGCGAGCAGACCAGCGGGTGCAGGTGGATAGCCTTGCCCTCGACCAGCACCGGCTCAAAGGCCTGGATGGACAGACGGTGCAGGGTCGGTGCACGGTTGAGCAGCACGACGCGGCCGTCGATGACCTCTTCGAGGATGTCCCACACAAAGGTGGCGCCGCGGTCGATAGCGCGCTTGGCGCCCTTGATGTTCTCGACCTTGCCGAGCTCGACCAGGCGCTTCATGACGAAGGGCTTGAAGAGCTCCAGCGCCATGGTCTTGGGCAGACCGCACTGGTGCAGCAGCAGCTTGGGGTCGGTAACGATTACCGAACGGCCGGAGTAGTCGACACGCTTACCCAGCAGGTTCTGACGGAAACGACCCTGCTTGCCCTTGAGGGCCTCGGCGAGCGACTTGAGCGGGCGACCGCCACGGCCAGAGACCGGGCGACCACGACGGCCGTTGTCGAACAGGGCGTCCACGGACTCCTGGAGCATGCGCTTCTCGTTGTTCACGATGATCGCAGGGGCGTCCAGGTCGAGCAGGCGCTTGAGTCGGTTGTTACGGTTGATCACGCGACGGTACAGATCGTTGAGGTCGGACGCGGCGAAGCGGCCGCCGTCGAGCTGGACCATCGGGCGCAGATCGGGCGGAATGACCGGGATGACGTCCAGGATCATGTTCGCGGGGCTGTTGCCGCCCTTCAGGAAGGCGTCAACGACCTCGAGGCGCTTAACGGCCTTCTCGCGCTTCTGCTTCTGGGAATCCTCGTCGGCGATGATGGCCTTGAGCTTCTCGGCCTCGGAGGGGAGGTCGATGGCAGCGAGCAGGTCACGGACGGCCTCGGCACCCATGCCACCCTTGAAGTACATGGAGTAGTAGCGGGTCATCTCGCGGAACAGCGGCTCATCGGAGATGAGGTCGCGCTCGGTGAGCTTCATGAAGGCGTTGAAGGCGTCCGTGCGGAGCTGCTTCTCGTCCTTGCACTCTTCCTCGATGTCAACGATGCCAGAGGCGATCTCCTCGGGGGTCAGCGGCTCCTCGTCGGAGAACTCGTCAAAGTTCTCGGGGTCGCCCTGCTCCTTGAGGGACTCGATCTGGCGGGCGCACTCGGCATCGATCTCTTCCAGATCGGCGGCGAGCTCCTCGCGCAGGTCGTCAGCGTCGGCCTCGCGAGCCTCGTAGTCGACCTCGGTGATGATGTAGCTGGCAAAGTACAGAACCTTCTCGAGGTCCTTGGACTTGATGTCGAGCATACGGCTCATCGGGAAGCTCGTGGGGCTCTTGAAGTACCAGATGTGGGACACGGGAGCGGCGAGCTCGATGTGGCCCATGCGGTCGCGACGCACCTTGGCCGAGGTGACCTCAACGCCGCAGCGCTCGCAGACGATGCCCTTAAAGCGGATGCCCTTGTACTTGCCGCAGGAGCACTCCCAGTCCTTGGCGGGACCGAAGATCTTCTCGCAGAACAGGCCGTCCTTCTCGGGCTTGAGGGTACGGTAATTGATGGTCTCCGGCTTCTTGACCTCGCCGTGCGACCAGGAACGGATCTGGTCGGCGGAGGCAAGGGAGATCTTTACCGAGTCAAAATCAGTAGCTTCGAAATCTGCCACAGTCAACTACTCCTTATCAGTGGTCGTGGCGGCGACAGCCTCGGGTGCCTCGGCGGTCTCGGCATCCTGGGCCTCGACGTCGGTGTCAACGCCGGCGAGCGCAGCCAGGTCGTCGAGAGCAGAGGTCTCCTCGGCGGTCACAGGGGCGGAGGCGTCCTCGTCGGCATCGTGCATGGGCTCGATGTCCAGCGCGAGGGAGCGGATCTCCTTGACGAGAACCTTGAAGGACTCAGGGATACCCGGAACCGGGACGTTCTCGCCCTTGACGATGGACTCGTAGGTCTTGACGCGGCCCACGGTATCGTCGGACTTGACGGTCAGGATCTCCTGCAGGACGTTGGAAGCACCGTAAGCGTACAGTGCCCAAACTTCCATCTCGCCGAAGCGCTGGCCGCCGAACTGGGCCTTGCCGCCCAGAGGCTGCTGGGTAACCAGGCTGTAAGGGCCAGTCGAACGGGCGTGGATCTTGTCGTCGACCATGTGGCCGAGCTTGAGGATGTAGGACGTACCCACGGTAATGGGCTCGCGGAACTCCTCGCCGGTACGGCCGTCGAACAGACGGGTCTTGCCGCGCTCGTCAAGCTGGGTGACGAACTCGGGGCGCATGTGATCGCCAAAGGCAGCGGTGGCCTTGTTGAGCATGTTCTTGTTGGCACGACGAATGACCTCGGCGATCTCGTCCTCCTTGGCGCCATCGAAGACGGGCGTGGCGGTGAAGAACGGACCGGGGACGTACTTGTCGGAGTCGGCCTGCTCGGTATCCCAACCGCAGGCAGCAGCCCAGCCAAGGTGGCACTCGAGCAGCTGGCCGACGTTCATACGCGAAGGAACGCCCAGCGGGTTGAGGATAACGTCGATCGGGGTACCGTCAGCCATGTAGGGCATGTCCTCGACCGGCAGAACGTTACAGATAACACCCTTGTTGCCGTGGCGGCCGGCGATCTTATCGCCCTGCTGGATCTTACGACGCTGGGCGACGTAGACGCGCACCTGCTCGTTGACGCCGGGGGCCAGGTCGTCGCCGTTCTCGCGGCTAAAGCGGACGACATCGATGACGCGGCCGTAAGCGCCGTGAGGCATCTTAAGGGAGGTATCGCGGACGTCGTGGGCCTTGGCACCGAAGATGGCGCGCAGCAGGCGCTCCTCGGCGGTCAGAGCGCTCTCGCCCTTAGGTGTGACCTTGCCGACCAGGATGTCGCCAGGGCCGACCTCGGCGCCGATGCGGATGATGCCGTCCTCGTCGAGGTTGGCAAGCATGTCCTCGGAGAGGTTCGGGATCTCGCGGGTGATCTCCTCGGGACCGAGCTTGGTGTCGCGGGCGTCGATCTCGTGACGGGTGATGTTGATGGTCGTCAGCAGGTCCTCGGCCACCAGGCGCTCGGACACGACGATACCGTCCTCGTAGTTAAAGCCTTCCCACGGCATGTATGCCACGGTGAGGTTCTGACCCAGTGCAAGCTCGCCATGATCGGTCGAAGGACCATCGGCCAGAGGCTCGCCCTGCTCAACGGTGTCACCGACACGCACGAGCGGACGGTGGTTGATGCAAGTGGACTGGTTGGAGCGCTGGTACTTGGCCAGGTGATACTCGTCCATGCCACCGGCATGCTTGACGATAATCTTGGAAGCGTCGGCAAAGATGACCTCGCCGGCGTTCTTGGCCAGGGTGACCTCGCCAGAGTCCAGGGCGGCGCGACGCTCCATGCCGGTACCGACATAGGGAGCGGCAGGGTGAACCAGCGGCACGGCCTGACGCTGCATGTTGGCGCCCATGAGCGTACGCTTGGCGTCGTCGTGCTCGAGGAACGGAATCAGCGTGGCTGCGACGGAGAGCATCTGACGCGGCGAGACGTCCATGTAGTCGACGTCCTCGACAGGCACGTCGGCGGGAGCGCCGAAGGAGCCGTCGAAGTCGCGGGTACGGGCGATCACGGTGTGCGGACGGACAATCTTGCCCTCGGCATCGGTCGTGATGAACTCGTTGGTCTTGGGATCGAGCGGCGTGTTGGCCGGCGCGATGACGTGCTTCTCTTCCTCGTCAGCGGTCATCCAGTCGATCTGGTCGGTGGCAACGCCGTTCTCGACGCGACGGAACGGAGCCTCGATGAAGCCGTACTCGTTGACGCGGGCGTAGAGGGCGAGCGAGCCGATCAGGCCGATGTTGGGGCCTTCGGGGGTCTCGATCGGGCACATGCGGCTGTAGTGCGAGTTGTGAACGTCGCGGACGGCCGTCGGCACGTTAGTGCGGCGGCTGGAACCCGACTTGTGGCCGGCAAGACCGCCAGGGCCGAGTGCGGACAGACGGCGCTTGTGGGTCAGACCGGTCAGGGGGTTCGCCTGGTCCATGAACTGCGAGAGCTGCGAGGAACCGAAGAACTCCTTGATGGAGGCCACGATCGGGCGGATGTTGATGAGCGACTGCGGGGTGATCTCATCGATGTCCTGGGAGCTCATGCGCTCACGGACGACGCGCTCCATACGGCTCATGCCGATACGGAACTGGTTGGCGACGAGCTCGCCGACGGTACGGATGCGGCGGTTGCCAAAGTGGTCGATGTCGTCGACCTTGAAGCCCTGCTCGCCAGCAGCGAGGGACAGCAGGTAGCGCAGCGTAGCGACGATATCCTCGTCGGTGAGCACCGTGACCTCTTCCTCGGTGGTGAGGTTAAGTTTCTTGTTGACCTTATAACGACCGACGCGGGCCAGATCGTAGCGCTGCGGGTTGAAGAGCAGGCCCTCGAGCAGGCTGCGGGAAGCATCCACGGTGGGAGGCTCGCCCGGGCGCAGGCGACGGTAGATCTCGATGAGGGCGTCCTCGCGGGTGAGGGCGGTATCGCGCTCCAGGGTGCGCTTGATCACATCGGAGTTGCCGAGCAGCTCGATGATGTCGTCGTTGGTGACGGCGATGCCAAGGGCGCGCAGGAACATCGTGGCGCTCTGCTTGCGCTTACGGTCGATGGAGACCATGAGCTGGTCGCGCTTGTCGACCTCAAACTCAAGCCAGGCACCGCGGGACGGGATAATCTGGGCCTTGTAGATCTGCTTGCCCGAATCCATCTCGGAGCTGTAGTACACGCCCGGGGAGCGGACGAGCTGCGAGACGACGATACGCTCGGTACCGTTGATGATGAAGGTGCCCTGATCGGTCATCATGGGGAAGTCGCCCATGAAGACGAGCTGCTCCTTGATCTCGCCGGTCTCCTTGTTGGTGAGACGGACGTCGGTCAGAAGCGGAGCCTGATAGGTCATGTCCTTCTCGCGGCACTCCTCGACGGTGTGCGCGGGGTCGCCGAACTGATGCTCGCCGAAGGTAACCTCGAGAACATGGTTCTGGCTCTGGATGGGGCTGGATTCCTTGAACGCCTCACGAAGGCCCTCGTCCTTAAAACGCTCAAAGGATTCCCTTTGAACAGAGATAAGGTTGGGGAGCTCCATGGCCTCCGGGATTTTCCCGAAGCTGACGCGCTTGCGCTCAGTGGCAGTGTATGCGTAGGTCACCAGGTTTTTCCTCCTTCACGGAAATGCTCGGTGGGTTGGCGAGGCATAGCTTCGCCAGTTATCGCAACCTAATAGTTTATCAGGTACCGACCGTTGAGCAAGAAAAGCCTTGACGCGATTGAGTTTTTGGAGTAGCAAAGTTTTTCGACAGAAAAGGTGCAGGTTGATGGGTATGTATCGAACACCTGTTCATATATTTTATGTGAACGAGCCTGCTGGTGCGGGCCTCTGAGCGGCAGAATGGCGGCGAGGGTTGGCCGGACGGAAATTACATCCCGTTTTGAGGCCTCAAACTGGGTCGCAGTTTCCGGTTGAGCCCTGTTTGGGAAAGCATATCCCGTTCTGAGCCGAAATTCCGGGTCGCAGTTTCCGCTAGGGGCTCCAACCGGAAAGCGCGTCCCAGAATTCGATCAAATTGTGGGACGCGCTTTCCGGGGCCAAGCTGTTGCCCGAATAAAAAACGGGTGCAGACCGAAGTCCGCACCCGTAAATGTCGATGCCCGAAGGCTTACTTGCGCATCAAGCCGCCGCGCTCGTCGATGGCGTCCCAGAAGGCGCTTGCAAAGCGAGAATCGCTTGCAGCCATAAGAGCGTTGGTGGCCATCCAGCCAGACGGGGTACCGGTGTCGTAGCCCGACAGCGGGTCGATGACGACAGCGTACATGGCCTCGCGATCGAGCGAACGGGCCATAGCGTCGGTCAGCTGGATCTCGCCGCCCTTACCGGCCTGCTGGTCGGCCAGCAGGTCCATGACCAGCGGGCTCAGCAGGTAGCGACCGACGATGTACAGGTTGGACGGAGCCGCCTCGGGAGCGGGCTTCTCGACCAGACCGCCGATGCGCCAAACGGCACCGGGCTCGTCGTCGGCAGCATTCTCGAAGCCCTCGAGAGAGCCCACGCGATCGCCGGCGATAACGCCGTAGCGGCTGACCTCCTCGGGAGCGCACGCGGCAACGGCGATAACAGAAGCGCCACCATGCTCCTTAGAGACGGCAAGCATCTTGTCGCAGATGTCACGGTTGGGCACAACGTAATCGCCCAGAAGAACCAGGAAGTTCTCCCCTGCCACAGCGTCGGCGGCAGAGCGGATGGCGTGACCAAGGCCCTTGGGCTCGTACTGATAACGGAAGTCGACCGGCATACCACCCGCATGGGCGACGGCATCGGCATAAGCATCCTTGCCGCGCTCGCGAAGCAGGTTCTCGAGCGAGCGATCGGGCTGGAAATAGCTCAGCAGCTCAGGCTTGCCGGGAGAGGTGACGATAATGGCATCGTCGACCTCCTCGGGGTCGAGTGCCTCCTCAACGACGTGCTGGATGACCGGCTTGTCGAGCACCGGCAGCATCTCTTTGGGCGTGCACTTGGTGCCAGGCAGAAAACGCGTGCCAAGACCGGCGGCGGGGATGATTGCCTTCATAGTATTCAGGGATCCTTTCGCAGGCGCAAATAGCGCCCGTGCATGCGGCTCACCGGCCGCAGACCAAATTGCGATACCGGATTATCTTACCGCTGTTAATTAACGTTAATGCAGGCAAGCGCCATTCTTCAGCAGGTCAACGCAAATTATTGCTTGAATGGTGCAATTTTACGCCCCAGCGGTAACGAGATTGGCACGGCGAAGACAACGGTGTTCTGCGTGCCGAGCAATGGGAATGAGGGGCCAAAACAAAAAAGACGGGGCTCGCAATGCGAACCCCGTCTGCAAAGAAATCTGGCGAGAAAGCCTGATTACTTGAGGGTGACAGCAGCGCCAGCAGCCTCGAGCTTCTCCTTGGCAGCCTCGGCGTCCTCCTTCTTGGCACCCTCGAGAACAGCCTTGGGAGCGCCCTCGACGACCTCCTTGGCCTCCTTCAGGCCAAGGTTGGTGAGCTCACGGACGGCCTTGATGACCTGGATCTTGTTGTCGCCGAAGCCCTCGAGCACGACGTCAAACTCGGTCTTCTCCTCGGCCTCAGCAGCGCCAGCAGCGGGAGCGGCGACAACGGCGGCAGGAGCAGCGGCGGAAACGCCGAAGGTATCCTCGATAGCCTTAACGAGCTCGGAAGCCTCGAGAAGGGTCATTTCCTTAAGAGCATCGATGATCTCATCGGTGGTAAGCTTAGCCATTTCTAAGTCCTTTCGGTTTCCGTGTCTGTGCACGGAGATCAGTTAAAACACGGCGCGAATGCGCCAGGGGTGCGGCGTTGCCGCCGCGGGTGAAAACAGCGACTAGGCTGCCTTCTGCTCGGAGACCTGCTGGATCGAACGAGCGAGACCAGAGGAAACGCCGTTGACGCAGACAGCGATGTCGCGAGCGAAACCGGAGATGAGACCGGCGATCTGGCCGAGAAGCTGATCCTTGGTGGGCAGCTCGGCGATAGCCTTAACATCATCAGCGGAAACGGCCTTGCCGTCGGAGATACCGCCCTTGATCTCAAGGACGCCCTTGGACTTAGCAGAGAAGTCCTTAAGGGCCTTAGCGGCCTCGACCGGCTCGGACTCGTAGAACACATAAGCGACGGGGCCGGCGAGGATCTCGTCGAGCTCGGGCTGCTCCTGGTTCTTGAGAGCGATCTTGACCAGGTTGTTCTTGTAGACCTTCATCTCGGCGCCGCACTCGCGAAGCTGATGACGCAGCTCCTGAGCCTGCTTAACCGTCAGACCGTTGTAGTTGACGACGAACAGACCGGCGTTCTCGGCGATACGGGACTCGATCTCTGCAACCTTGTCGATTTTGTACTGCTGGGGCATGAATTACACCTCCTCGAATTCTTTCCGGGCACGGTCCGCCACAAGGACGTGACGGGGGCATGTCCAAAAAGAAAGCCCCCGCGCTGCATGAGCGACGGGGGCGAGAAGACATATCTACTCGACCACCTCGGCTGGCGGGATATCCCATTAAGCTCGCGGGCGATGCCCGTTTGCACCGGCTGTCTCTGGCAGCGGATTCGTGCGTGAACCGAATGTATTATGGCGGGGACCCCGGCGTCGGTCAACGGGCGCGAGGATTCGCACACAAACCCTGCATACGCTCCGGCCGGGAGGGGCAGGGCGAGTTTTCCGCTCGGTCAAGTCCTGGGCTCGCACGAAGGCCACATTAAGTGGCCTTCGGCTCGTGCGAAATCTACGGAAAACTCGCCCTGCCCCTCCCGGCCGGAGCTACGGTAACTTTACTGCGAATCCTCGTGTCCGTTGGCCGGCGCGCCCCACGCATAATCCTTATGTCGGTGGGCTGATGTGTTGCGTCCCGCTGGGCTATAAGGTCGAAATGAAGGTGGACAGGCGATTTAGGCCTTCGTCCAGATCTTGGTCGGAAACGCAGTAGCTTAAGCGGATGTGGCCTTCGGTTCCGAAGCAGTCTCCGGGAACTAGGGCTACATTGGCTTCTTTGATGACTTTGATGCAGAAGTCTTCGCTTGTTAGGCCGAATTGTTTGATGCTCGGGAAAGCGTAGAAGGCGCCCGCCGGCTCCACTACGTCGAAGCCCATGGCGCTTAAGGCTGCGAGCACGCGTTCGCGGCGGGCTCGGTAGACTTTGAGCATGGGGGCTGGGTCGACGGTCAGGGCTCGGGCTGCGGCGTCCATCTCGAAGGAGACGGCGCTCGATACTAGGTATTGGTGAGCTTTTGCGATCTCGGCGATGACGGGGGCTGCGGCTGCGAGCCAACCTAAGCGCCAGCCGGTCATGGCCCAGGGCTTGGAGAAGCTCTCGATAACTACCGTCTGATCGCGAAGCTCCGGGTGACGCTGGGCAAATCGCTCGTAGCCGTCCACGTAGACCAGGCGGTTATATACGTCGTCGCAGATTACGTAGATGCCCGTCTGGTCTGTCACGCGCGCCACGGCGTCGAGCGACGCCGCGTCGAGGATGCAACCCGTGGGATTGTTGGGCGAGCAGATGACGATGGCCTTAGTCGCCGGTGTCACGCAATCACGAAGTGCGTCTTCGTCAATCTGGAATTGTGCAGGCTCTGTATCCAAAAAGACCGCTTTGGCATGATTGGCCACGACGATGCTCTCGTACAGGCCAAAGGCCGGCGTTGGGATAATGACCTCGTCGCCGGGGTTGAGCATAGCCATAAATGATGCCGACAGGGCCTCGGTCGCTCCGTCGGTCAGGATGACCTCGTCGGCCGAAAACGTAAGGCCCGCGTCCCCCATGTAGGCAGACAGCGCCTCGCGCAGGGCGGGGCGACCGTTGTTGGGCGGATAGTGCGTGTCGCCGCGGCCCAGCGCGGCGGTCACCTCGGCGCTAATCACATCGGGCGTGGGAAAATCAGGCTCGCCAAGCGCAAGCGCGATGCACCCCGGATGCTGGGCGGCGAGCGCATTGATCCGACGGATGCCGGAGGGCTTGAGCGTGGCAAGCGAGGTATTCATGGGCAGACGCATGGCGTTCCTTTCGTAAGGGTTGCACTAGGATAGCGCGGCGAGACGCCGCCAGACGGTGTAACCTAAACGGAAACCAACCGGAAAGGAGGCGGCATGGAGACGACCGCACACGGCGATATACCAAAAACGCTGTATAACATCGCGTTTGTCAGTATTCCCGAGAGCGCCGATCTTGAGTTTTTGCTCTGGGACCTCCAGGATGCCATCGCCGCCTATGCCCAGCTTTCTGGCACCGTACTCCCCCGCCCAGTCAACTTGAAGGCGGACGGTGCCGATGCCGCCGCCGATGGCATGGTGCTCGCTGTTGATGATGCATTTGACGACGAGGCGATGATCGCTGCCGAGCAGTTACTCGATCGCCTTGGGAATACAGAGACACGCATCTATGTCGTCGTCCAGGCCGCGTCCAAAAACAACAAGCAGGCGGACGAAGTCCTCGACCGCCTGTACCGGGCATGCATTCTACGTGACCTGCCATGGTGCGACGGCGTTGTCATCTGTGCCGGCAGCGGCATCGCGGCGCTTCGCCATTCCCCACGCATGGGCGTCTTGCGCCGACCATTTTCGGAAGCGATGGATAAGCTTGTGGGCGCTGTACGCATGGGCTGCTCCATTGAGCATGCGCAGCTGCTTGGCGGTGGCAATGCCGGTAGCGTCGATGCCGACGGCATGGTGCGTGCCAGGCCCGCCGTGCCCGCACCAATCTGGCGCGTCATCATCAAACGCCTCGGCGCCCATGCTCAATCAGATATCTAAATTACAGGGCGGCCCAGTCAACGGCTTCGTGCCAACGCTCAACAAGACGCTCCAGACGCCATGCCGCATTGGCGGGACTTGTCGAGGGCAGGACGATGGCGGGCAGCCCGGTGCGTTCTTGTAGATAGCGCTTGTAGAGCCGGCCAGCTGTACCACCGTTACATATCGCCTGCTCAATGGGGGCTGCGCCGGTAATGCGCTCGATATGTACCGGCACAACGTTGCGAATGCTCGCGTCACTCGAGCCCTTAATGTCGCAGCTCTCAATCACATCCCACAGGGCCACGCCGCCGTTCAGCAGCATGGCCCGCTTGGCGGCAATCGAGGCGTCGAGCGTCGCAGGCTCGCTGTCTGCCAAGGGGTCGCCCTCGTTGGGCGGCACAGGCACACCGAGGCACGCGGCCATCACGCGCCAAAAGCGATTCTGCGGATTGCCATAGTAGAAGGCATTGGCGCGCGAAAGCACCGAGGGAAACGACCCGAGCACCAAAACGCGCGAGCGCTGGTCGAACACGGGCTCAAACCCATGCTCAATATGCTGATAGCCCTCGTCGGACGCCGCCATGATCTAGGCCCTCAACAGATAGCGCACCTCGTAGGGCGCAAGCTCGAGAGTGCCCGTCAGCTCGACCGCGAGCGCGTCGTCGGCAAGCAGATCGACAAAGGAGCCGTTGAGCTCGCCGGCGCCAAAGGTGTAAGGCTCGCCCACGGCGTTCACCGCCACGAGCACCGTCGCGCCGTCACAGGCGCGCTCGAACAGCAGCTGCTTGTTCTGGATCACCACGTTGCGATAGGCACCGTAGTTAAGAGCACGGGCCGCCGCGTCGTCAGCCGAGCGCAGGTGCGCGAGCTGCGTGATGAAGGCCGTCAGCTCGTTGGGCGCAGGTTCATCGAGCGCAGGGCGCAGCGCCCAGTCGCCATCGGGGCCGCCCTTTTCGCCAGCAATTCCCCACTCGCTACCATAGTAGACGCACGGGATGCCCGGCATGCCAAAGAGCATGCCATAAGCGGGGCGCAGGCACGACTTGTCGGTGAGGATGCTTGCCAGGCGCGGCACGTCGTGGTTGTCGACAAACGACAGCAGGTGTTTGTCGCGATAAATGCACCACGGGTCGCCGCCAAACTGGCGATGCAGCGAATGAGCGATCTCGAACATGTTGACCGAGTTAAAGCTGGAGTACAGGCCCTTGTAGCACTCGTAGTTGGTGCAGGAGCCGAGCATCTCGTCGTTGACGATTTGGTTGTAGTCGCCGTGAAGCGTCTCACCAATCAGCACAAAGTCGGGCTTGAGCTCACGGGTAAAGGCGTGCAGGCGGCGCATAAAGTCGCGGTCGAGCATATAGGCGACGTCCAAGCGCAGACCGTCGACGCCAAAGACCTCGGCCCAGCGGCGCACGGACTCGAGCAGGTAATCGACCACAGCGGGATTTTGCAGGTTGAGCTTCACAAGCTCAAAATGACCTTCCCAGCCCTCGTACCAAAAGCCGTCGCCATAGCAAGAGTCGCCGTCAAAGCTAATGTGGAACCAGTCCTTGTAGGGCGAGTCCCACTTACGCTCCTGCACATCGCGGAAGGCCCAAAAGCCGCGACCGACGTGGTTGAAGACGGCGTCGAGCACCACGCGGATGCCGTGGGCATGCAGCGTGTCGCATACGGCGGCAAAGTCGGCATCCCCACCCAAGCGACGGTCGATATGGCGCAGACTGCGCGTATCGTAGCCGTGGTTATCGGACTCGAGCGGCGGGTTGATGAGCACGGCGCCAACGCCGAGTTCCTGCAGGTAGTCGGCCCATTGGGCGATCTTCATGATGGGAGCGTCGGGATTGGGCGCGGCGTTGGCAACCTGGGCGAGCTCGTCCTCGGCAACGGGCGCGGCATTCTCGTGCGGAGCTCCGCAAAAGCCCAGCGGATAGATCTGATAGAACGTCGTCTCGTATGCCCACATAACAGCCTCCCAGAAATCCTTCACGCAACGCCACCCATTGTATGCCCAGCTTGTATCCTCTTCCCCAAAATAAGTTGCGGTGGAATAGTTCCTGCTTGGGTCTTCAGAGGCCTTAAACAAGAACTATTCCACCGCAACTGATGAGGGGACGTGATTAGGCGACGGGCTTGGCGCGGCGTATGGCCGGGAACAGCACCGTAATGGCGAGGATGACGCCCACGACGGCGATCGCCCCGCCCGCAAAGCCGATCCAAGCGATACCGGGACCCGAAACCACGGCGCCGCCGATCGCGGTGCCCGTGCCAATACCGAGATTGAACAGGCCCGAGAAGATCGACATGGCGACAGCCGACGAATCCGCGGGCGTGTACTTGATGAGCTCGGCTTGAAACGCCACATTAAAGGCCGTGGCGCAGCAGCCCCACAGCGCGCAGACGGCAAGCACTGCCGCGAGCGACGATGCGGCTGGACCCATGAGCAGCAGGGCCGCCGGCACGCCGGAGAGCGTAATTGCAAGGAACGGGAAGCGATGCCCATCGAACAGGCGGCCAAACAGCCAGCTTCCGAGCAGACCAGAGCAGCCGAACGCCGTCAGCGTCATAGTGATGGCGCTTGCGTCGACATGCGCGACCTGAGCCAGGAAAGGCTCGATATAGCTATAGCCCGCGTAATAGCCGGTCGCCATGAACACCGTGACCACATAGAGTGCGATGAGGAACGGGTTCTTGAGCAGCTCGGGCAGCTGCTTTAGCGTAAAACGCTCGCCCGCTGGCATGGCAGGAAACACCGTGGCCTGGTAGACGACCGCGACAGCAGACAGCGCTCCGACCACAGCAAACGTCATACGCCAGCCCACGGCCAGGCCAATGGCGCGGCCGAGCGGCAGGCCGAAGATCTGTGCGATGGAAGAGCCCGTGGCGATCATGCTGATGGCGAGCGCCCCATGGCGGGTGTCGACCAGGCGCGACGCCATGATCGAGGCGACCGACCAGAACACGGCGTGCGCGCAGGCAACCACCAGGCGCGCGCAGACTAAGATGGGATAGGTCGGCGCCAAGGCGGACAGGAACTGGCCCAGCGAGAACACGGCAAGCACGCCCAGCAGCATCCGCTTGAACTCGAAACGCGAAGCGAACACCATGAGCGGCAACGACAGCAGCATGACGCCCCAGGCATAGACCGAGATCATGGTCCCCGCCTGGGCCTCGGTGAGCGAGAACGACGCAGCAATATCAGTCAGAAGGCCGATGGGCATGAACTCCGACGTGTTGAACACGAACGCACAGCAGGTGAGCCCGACGAGCGGGAGCCATTGCCTGAGCGTGATGCCGTCTTGCCTTGCCTGACTCATATATAACGTCTCCAATCATTTTGAGCGGAGGCGATTATATAGCAACGGCCCCGCATCCGTCAGCAACAGATGCGGGGCCGAAAACAATTCGATACACAGAGGTTGCGCCGTCAATAAATAACTAAGCCAACCCCAGCAATATGCCCGCCGAATGCACGACAAACGCCACGATCCAGGCGACCGTCACTTGAAACGCGAACACGGCAACGGCGTAGCGCGCGCCCAGCTCGCTCTTGACGGCGCCGATCGCAGCCACGCACGGCGGGTACAGCAACGTAAAGACCAGGAACACGTAGGCGGTGAACGGCGAAAACATGGTCGACAGTGCCGCGGGCGAGGTCGCGCCCAAAAGTACCGTGAGGGTCGAGATGACGCTCTCCTTGGCGATAAGTCCGGTGACGAGCGCCGTGGATGCACGCCAGTCGCCAAACCCAAGCGGCGTCAGCACCGGCGCGATGATGCTGCCGAGGCCCGCAAGCAGACTCTGCGACTGATCGGCGACCACATTAAAGCGAATGTCGAACGTCTGAAGGAACCAGATGACCACGGTAGCGGCAAAGATAATGGTAAAAGCCTTGGTAATAAAGTCCTTGGCCTTATCCCATGCCAGCATCACCGTCGTCTTGACGCTCGGCAGGCGGTAATTGGGAAGCTCCATGATAAACGGCACCGGGTCGCCCTTAAATGCCGTGCGGTTGAGCAACAAAGCCGCGATGCAACCGACCGCAATGCCAATCAAATAGAGCGAGACCATGGCGGGAACTGTCGCCTGCGGGAAAAACGCCCCGCACAGCAGACCGTAGACCGGCAACTTAGCCGAACAGCTCATGAACGGCGTGAGCATGACCGTCATCTTGCGGTCGTGCTCGGATGGGAGCGTACGGGTCGACATGATAGCCGGCACGGTGCAGCCAAAACCGACGAGCATAGGCACGAAGCTGCGGCCTGACAGGCCAAAGCGACGCAGCACTTTATCCATGACAAAGGCCACGCGCGCCATGTAGCCGGAGTCTTCCAGAATGGAGAGGAACAAGAAGAGCACAACGATAATCGGCAGGAAGGTCAGCACACTACCCACACCCGTGAGCACGCCGTCGACAGCCAGCGAGCGCACCACGTCGTTGGTTCCGAACGCCTTGAGACCCGCATCGGCCGAGGCGATGATGACCGCGATACCGTCCTCCATGAGTCCCTGCAACGCCGCACCGATCACGCCAAACGTCAGCAAAAAGACAAGGCCCATAATCACCAGGAACGCCGGAATGGCCGTGTAGCGACCCGTCAGGATGCGGTCGATCTTAACGGAGCGCACGTGCTCGCGGCTCTCGTGCGGTTTGACGACGCAGCGCCCACACACGTCGCCGATAAAGCTAAAGCGCATATCGGCCAGCGCGGACAGGCGGTCGGTGCCGGCCTCGCCCTCCATCTGGGTAATGATGTGCTCGATAGCGTCGAGCTCGTTGCGATCCAGGTGAAGTGCCTCGGTCACCAGCTCGTCGCCCTCAACCAGCTTGGTCGCCGCAAAACGCACGGGAATGTGCGCCGTCGCGGCATGGTCCTCGATAAGGTTGGCGATGCCGTGAATGCAGCGATGCAGCGCGCCGCCGTCTGGACCATCGGGCGCACAGAAGTCCAGGCGACCGGGGCGTTCGCGGAACCGTGCCACGTGCAGGGCATGATCCACCAGCTCGCCGATACCCTCGTTGCGGGCAGCGCTAATGGGGACAACGGGCACGCCCAACAGGCTCTCAAGCAGGTTGACGTCCACGGCGCCGCCGTTGGCCGTCACCTCGTCCATCATGTTGAGCGCGATGACCATGGGGCAGTCGAGCTCCATAAGCTGCAGCGTCAGGTACAGATTGCGCTCGATGTTGGTGGCGTCAATGATATCGATGATGGCGTCGGGATGCTCATCCAGGATAAACTGGCGGCTCACGATCTCCTCACCCGTGTACGGCGACAGAGAGTAAATGCCGGGCAGGTCGGTAACGCTCGCCTCGGGGTGGTTACGAATGGTACCGTCTTTGCGGTCGACCGTTACGCCGGGAAAGTTGCCGACGTGCTGGTTGGAGCCCGTAAGCTGGTTGAACAGCGTGGTCTTACCGCAGTTTTGGTTGCCGGCGAGGGCAAAATGCAGCGGCGCGCCCTCAGGCACGGCCGTCTTCGCGGCGCGGGGCGAATACGTCCCCTCGCCCAGGGCCGGATGCTCCGTCGTGCCGATTGCGGCGTTAGCGCGCGGACCCGCATCGGTGTCGTGAACACCCACGAGCTCGATGCGAGCGGCATCGTCCTTGCGCAGCGTCAACTCGTAGCCACGCAGGCGGATCTCGAGCGGGTCACCCATGGGGGCGTACTTCATCATGGTAACTTCGGTGCCCGGCGTTAGACCCATGTCCAAAATATGCTGTCGAAGCGCCTGATCGTCGGATGTCACCGATGCGACAACGGCGTCCTTTCCAATCTCGAGCGTGTCGAGTCTCACGTCCGCGTTCCTCCCCCGGCGCCCACAGGGCGTTGCATTTTGTTTATCTTGGCTAACCGTTTGCCATGGCTAACCATTTAACCACGCATGATAGCGCGAACACACACCGATGTTCAATCGACAGATTGCCACCCTGGCGGGCTTGCAGCGTCGAGTGGTTACGGCGTTTGGTAAAACGCCGTAACTAAAACCCGTGGCGCTCCAGGAAGCGGAAGGCTAGGCGAATCCAAGGACGGACCGCCACCTGCTTGTCCTCGTTGTCGACCGCGGTGTTGGCGTTGCCGAGCGAAAGGCCGTGACCACCTTGGTCAAAGACGTGCATCTCGCATACGACGCCTTCCTCGGCCATGCGCTGCGCAAACGGATAGACCTGCGCGATCGGCGCCGTTTTATCGTCGGACACGCCCCACACAAAGGTCGGGGGCATCTGGCGCGAAACGTGTGTGGTGGGGCAGATGTCGGCCAGATGCTCGTCAGTTGCCTCGTCACCCGTCACCATCGACAGGTAGTCGTTGAGCAGATCGCGCCCCGTCTTGCCGCCCGTCTTGGGCACGCGCAGGTCGATGCGCGGGTCGCGCGTCTGCATGTCGCGCACATAGGCAAAGTCGAGCAGCGGATAGCCCAGCACCACGGCATCGGGACGAATGTCGTCCGGACGCGCCCCTGCCAGGCCCGCGAAGGGACCAGTCTTCCATTGCGTTGCCAGCGAAGCGCAGATCATGCCGCCCGCCGAGAACCCCACGACGCACACGCGCTTGGGATCGACATGCCACTCGTCGGCGTTGGCGCGCACCGTGGTGACCATCTTGGCAAGGTCTGCCTGCGGGTGCGGAAAGCTCACATCGCCCGTGTCACTCGTGACATAGTTGAGCACAAAGGCCTGGTAACCGTGATCCAAAAACGCAAACGCCACGGGATCCTGCTCATGCAGAGCGATATGCGTAAACGCACCTCCGCCGCAGATAATCACAGCAGGGCGGCGGCCATTCGGCTTATCGGGCAGCGGCTCGGCACCCAAATACGTAAACGTCGCCGGATATTCCTCGGTCGGTTCCTCGCCCCACAGCGCTTGGTTCTCGACAATCATATGTGCTCCCTTCGCGCAAATTATGCGCCCTTGTTTTTCGCCTTCAAGCGTACCCCACTTGAACACGTGGCGCAGAAACACTCCAGCAATAAGTTTCCCTTCAACTGATATATCACATAATCCCAGCTCAGAGGTATCGCTGAGCAGCGTAAAATAGGGGGCGTTGACCAAGCCGCGAAACATATATGAAACGTTTCCGGCAAACCAAGCGCGCGATATGCGCCTATTTAAGTTGGAGGCAACTATGGGTCTGCTCGATTCGTTTAAGTCCACCTTCACCTCGACGGGCGAGGCGTCCGTTCCGCCCGCAGCAAGCTTCGCCACCCGCGAAGGCGTCATCTATGCCCCCGTCAACGGCGTGCTCGTCAACCTGGACGAGGTCCCTGACGAGACGATCGCCTCGGGCATGCTTGGCCAGGGCTATGGCATCGAGCCCATTACCGGCACCATCTATGCGCCCGCCAACGGCCGCATCGGTGCCACCACCGTCACCAACCACTCCATCGGCATGATTACCGAAGACGGCCTGCGCGTGTTCATCCATGTCGGCCTGGGCACCGTGGAAATGAACGGCAAAGGTTTTGCCCGCTTTGTCGAGATGGGCGATGTGGTCAAGGCAGGCCAGCCGCTCATCAGCTTCGACCGCGAGGCCATCAAGGCCGCCGGTCACGAGGACATCGTGACCGTCATCGTCTCCGAGCTCGATCGTCTTAAGAGCATCGACCATGTCGGCGAGTCTGGAACGCTTATCGGCGGCAACCCGCTCGTCAAGCTTGGCGACCCGCTGCTGGTTGCCAAGACCAAGTAGCCAGGCCCCGCGCCACACAGCCAAAAGGCACCTCGTCAAGCGCCCGCGACCATTTGGCCGCGGGCGCTTTTCGTTTGAAAAACCATCCCGCCAATGCCTTATCTGTATAGCCCAAATGAGCCGAGCTGCTAGAATATCGAACTGTATGGATAACTATCATTCAACCGTTATGGGAGGATACGTGAACCGCACCAAAATCGCGCAGCTCTACGCCGATGCCGAGTCGCTCGGCGGCCAGACTGTCACCGTCGCCGGCTGGGTCAAGTCCGTCCGCGACATGAAGAACTTTGGCTTTGTTACGCTCAACGACGGCAGCTGCTTCCGCGACCTGCAGGTCGTCATGAACCGCGAGGCGCTCGACAACTACGACGAGATCGCCCACCAAAACGTCTCGGCCGCCCTCATCTGCACCGGCACCGTCAAGCTGACCCCCGATGCGCCCCAGCCTTTCGAGCTTTCTGCCACCTCCATCGAGGTCGAGGGCGTCAGCGCCCCGGATTACCCGCTGCAGAAGAAGCGCGCAACCGTCGAGTTCCTGCGCACCCAGCAGCACCTGCGCCCGCGCACCAACCTATTCCGTGCCGTGTTCCGCATCCGCTCTGTCGCGGCTGCCGCCATCCACCGCTTCTTCCAGGAGCAGGGCTTTGTCTACGTCAACACCCCCATCATCACCACGAGTGACTGCGAGGGCGCCGGCGAGATGTTCCGCGTGACCACGCTCGACCCCAAAAATCCGCCCCTCACCGAGGCCGGCGAGGTCGACTGGAGCCAGGACTTCTTTGGCAAGCACGCGAGCCTTACCGTGTCCGGCCAGCTCAATGCCGAGAACTTTGCCATGGCCTTTGGCGACGTGTACACCTTTGGCCCCACCTTCCGCGCCGAAAACTCCAACACCACGCGCCACGCCGCCGAGTTTTGGATGATCGAGCCCGAGATGGCCTTTGCCGACCTCAACGACTACATGGACAATGCCGAGGCCATGCTCAAGTATGTCCTTAAGGACGTTATGGCCACCTGCCCCGATGAGCTCAACATGCTCAACAAGTTTGTGGACAAGGGCCTGATCGAGCGCCTGAACCACGTGGCAAACTCCGATTTTGCCCGCGTCACCTACACCGAGGCCGTCGAGATCTTGGAGCAGGCCGTCGCCGCCGGCCACAAGTTCGATTACCCCGTCAGCTGGGGCATCGACCTGCAGACCGAGCACGAGCGTTTCCTGACCGAGGAGCACTTTAAGCGCCCGACCTTCGTGACCGACTACCCGGCCGAGATCAAGGCGTTCTACATGCGCATGAACGAGGACGGCAAGACCGTCGCCGCCGCCGACTGCCTGGTGCCGGGCATCGGCGAGATTATCGGCGGCTCCCAGCGCGAGGAGCGCCTAGACCTGCTCGAGGCCCGTATCAAGGACCTGGGCATGAATCCCGAGCAGTACAAGTACTATCTGGACCTGCGCCGCTACGGTTCCTGCAAGCACGCCGGCTATGGCTTGGGCTTCGAGCGCCTGGTCATGTATCTGACCGGCGTGGGCAACATCCGCGACGTCCTGCCGCACCCGCGCACCGTGGGCAACGCCGACTTCTAATCGTCGGACGCTAGCTCGCGTCGCCACACGCCAACGCTCATCGCACAAGCGTCTCTCGACATCGGTCGAGAGACGCTTTTTTCAACAGCATCCGTCAAACTTTTGGCAAGTTTTTGGTCAGTCGAGCAGGGCTGTTGAAAACTCGAACTGCCGTTTGCCGACGACTACCGACCGCCCAGAGCGCCCTGCGCCCCTGGGAAAACCTCGCGCCCTAGGCTCCATACCGTCGCCACCCAAAACGGAAAGGACGTGGGCGCCATGACCGAAGCCGCTGTTGAAACCTACGACACCACAACGAGAGGCGCCGCCTCGATGGCTGCCTATCGCGCCGTTCGCATCCTGCAACTATTAAGCGAGAACACCGGCGAGGACAAGGCCATGCTTTCCGATGAGTTGATCCGGCGCCTCGCCCATCCCGACGACCCCGCCCGCATGCCCATCTCGGCGGCGCGGCGCAGCATCTACACCGCCATCTCCGCACTTCGCCATGCCGGATACGAAATTGAGTACAAGCGCGGCGTGGGGTATCGGCTCTTGACCCGCCCGCTCACCGACGAGGAAATCATCCGGCTCCACGGCATGGTCATGCGCAACCGCTCTACGCCCATCGCCATTCGAAAAAGCATGGCGCAGCACTTGGTCGCTATGGCGAGCGCCGACGTTCGCGGCTACCTCGATGCACCCGAGCCTGCTCCAAGTGCCGGCAGCAAATCCACCAAGGCCACGCGCACGCCCGTCAAGCGCATCGACACCTGCGAGCTCATCGAGCAGGCCATCGACCACGGAACCACGGTGAGTTTTGATATTTCGAGCGTCACGGCACGTGGCGAAACCGAAGTAGCACGGATGACACTCCGCCCCTTTGCCATCAAGCAACGAGACGGCATCTCGTATTTGCTGGGAACGGTCTATGACGCCCGAGGCGCCGATGACACGTTGCGTACCGTAGAGATCGGCCGCATGAAAAACGTCAGCACGCGCTTGCTCGACGGCAAAAAACTCTTTGCCGCGCTAGACGATGAGAACGCCTCCGCCGCATAAGAACCTCCGCCGTCCATTCGACTACCCGTACCGCCCATCCGGTTCTGTAGGTTGATTTTCAATCTCAACGCAACAGCCTGAACGGTCCCCGCGTTTCCGCAG